>OZ253666.1:0-595000 GCA_965263305.1 Parvularculaceae bacterium | reverse complement strand
GAGCCTATAGTCGATGGGCTCAAAGATTTTTACATCGTTGTTTTCGAGCCTGCTTAACACCAGTCTTCTCTCCGCTGTTTCGACAATCGCTGCGGCAATTGAGATGTTGGTGGTCGATCGAAATCCTCATTCGGCGCAAGAAAACCCTTGCAGGGCGGGGCTTGGTTCGTTATATCACGATGCTCTGCCAGCGGCGGTGAAGGTGATACACCCATAAAACGCTGCTGAGTGTTGACGCGGGATGGAGCAGTCCGGTAGCTCGTCAGGCTCATAACCTGAAGGTCGTAGGTTCAAATCCTACTCCCGCACCCAACATTTTCCACTTACCGTGTATACTGATGACCTTCCGATACTGGTGGGCAAAACCTAACAGTAATTTCTGCACCATCAATCCGGGTGCGATGTCCAAATTTACAATAATTGCTGCGCCGTTTCTCTAAAGTGCTTGGCTAGCATTTTGAACTTTTGGGAAAGAGGCGATTTTTGCCGCCAGATCAGGGAAATGTTTCGCTTCGCAAGCCTGTGAGAAATCGGTCTTAGCGTTATGTCTTTGTCGCGTTGTGCTTCCATTTTTACATAAAGGCTGGGGAGGACAGCGATGCCAGCACCCATCACCGCCATTTGCCTTGTGGCGTCAAGGCTTGTTCCTTGATATTCATCACTAACATAGGCTCCTGATTTGCGCGCGAGCTCGGCAATCAGTTGTCCAAAACGATGCCCTGGTCCAAGCGTTAACAATGGGCGCCCCTTTAAATTGCTCAGATTGACGCCGCCTTTTTCTTTTGCAAGCGGATCATCTGATGCGGCGCAAATCCAGAGAGTTTCTTCAAAAAGAAAATCCGATGCGTGTGATGAATGATCATCCGCTGTCGAGATAACGACGTCGAGTTGGCCACTCACTAAGTGCGCTTCCAGGTCAATTGTGCTTTCTTCTCGCACGGACAATCGTAAGTCAGGAAACGTCTCATGCAGTTTTTTCGTCGCCGACGGAAGAAGATACGGCCCAACAGAAGGCAAAACGCCCAACCTTATGCGGCCAGCAAGGCCGGTCATTCTCTCTCGTGTCACCGCTTTTACGTCTTCAATTTCGCTTAGGATGAAACGCGCGCGCCGAGCGACTTCCTCGCCGACAGGCGTTAACAACGCTCCGTGCCGCCCGCGTTCGACGAGGATGCAGGAAAGCTCTGATTCCATCTCCGCCAGCTGCGTTGAAAGGCTCGGCTGACTGACATGTAATCTTTTCGCCGCCCCTCCAAATGTGCCCGTGTCCGCGATCGCAACAAGGTACTGAAGCTGTCTTAACGTTGGCCGCATAACGTTCTCGATCCATAGTAAAAAACTATCGAAGAAAAAATATTTTTCAATTTGAATTATGGATAGGCTCGCGCCATTTAGTTGTCAACGAAAGACGATAGGCACGGAAATCATTATGGTTAACAGGTAGTTTTAAGTCTTTGCTGGCAAACACCCACATCTTTGATGGCCCCTCAAGGGTGTGGATGCGCGGGGTGCCTGATCATATTCCCCTCCCCATCTACGCAAGGTCAGGTATCCCGCGCTCATTTTTGTGAATCTCAAGTAATATCCCAAGGTCTTTCATGTCGGCTGCAGCCAAACCCCTTTCGCTCGGACAGTTTTTCGAACTATTTTTTAAAATTCTGCGTCCGGAGGGGAACTTCTATTGGCTCGCGATAATTTACGGGATTGGTATCAGCCTGCTTTCCCTGGCGACACCCATTTCCGTTCAGATGCTTATCAACACGGTCGCTAACACCGCGCTCACGGCGCCACTCGTGTTTCTTTCTATGGCGCTCTTTGCCCTTTTGTTGGTGTCAGGACTGCTAAATGCGCTACGCATCCACTTAATGGAACTTTTTGGACGGCGCTTTTACGCCCGCATGGTTGCGGAAATTTCACTCCGATCCGTTTACGCCCAAAACCCATTTTTTGATGACGCTTCGCGCACTGCGCTCTTCAATCGATATTTCGATATTGTGGGTGTTCAAAAAGCGGTGCCTGTTCTGTTCATTGGGGGATTTACCGTCATCTTACAGGCGGGCGTCGGCTTTGTTCTCGTCTCGCTCTATCATCCGCTGTTCATGGTCTTCAATCTCGTTCTTATAGGATTGATATGGCTCGTCTGGTTGTTATGGGGAGGCAGCGCCATCCGGTCGGCGATCAATCTCTCCCAAGCGAAACACAAGACGGCCGCCTGGTTGGAGCGGCTTGGCGCCTCTGACGGGTTTTTCAAATCTCAGAAACGTATCGACTATGCCCTAGACCAAACAAACGAATACACAAAAACCTATATCGAGAGTCATAAGCGCCATTTTCGCCGCCACTTCGCACAGACCCTTTCGTTCTTGATGATTTATGCCGCCGCAAGCGCAACATTGTTGGGGCTTGGGGGATGGCTGGTTATCCAAAACCAACTGACACTTGGTCAACTCGTGGCGGCGGAACTCGTTTTAACGGCGGCGTTTTTTGGCGTGTCCCAGCTTGGGGTCTATCTTACCTATTTTTACGACCTATGCGCCGCCGTCGAAGAACTCTCGTTGTTTTTCGATGTGGAACAAGAAGAGCCAAAAGGTAGCGATCCGATTACTGGCGGCGATCATACGCTTGCCTTCCACCAACTAAAGGGCGACGCCCGCCAACAACCAGCTTTATTCGATTTTGAAATACCGACGGGCGCCACGGTCATTGCGGCAACGAGCAATCACGGCTTGCAACGCCTGTTCACCGGGTTGCTTCGGCGGCATGCACTTCCAAACGGCGGGTTCATAAAGCTCGGCGGGATAGATTTGCTTGAAATTGACGTTCATCATCTGCGAACAGATTTGTACGTGATCAATCGTATCTCTTTTATCGGGATGACGGTCCGCGAGTACCTTAAGCTATCCTGCGAGGATGGATGTACCAAAAAACTCTTCGCTGCGCTTGACACCGTTGGTCTTTCGCAAACGATCACTGAATTGGAAAAAGGTTTAGATACAGAGATTGCATCCACCGGATGGCCCTTGTCGCCAACCGAGACGTTGCAGTTGAAGTTAGCGAATGCCCTCATTGTAAAGCCACGTGTCCTGATACTGAATGAGCTATTCGATCTTTTGGAAGAGGATCATTTGCGCGCCTCGATTGCAGCGCTGCGCGCTGAGACGAACACGACAGTGATCTATTTTTCAAATCGTCGCGTCGATATCGGGTTTGACACATTTCTTTACATGGAAAGTTCGCAGCAGAGGTTCTTTGAGACCTTCGATGAATTTTGCATCACAGCGTATGGGGCGCCCGCGCGAGCGCCAACGGCGCCTCAATTATCGAGCGCACAAACGCTTAGTTTGATTGAAGGGTGAAGTCATGCCGTTTCGCGAACAACATATTAAACACTTTACCGCCCTTGCGCAGACCAAGACGCCACGACTATTCCGTATGGTATCGATAATATTATTATTCGCGATCATTGCGGTCATCTTTTTTTTAGTCAAAGCACCTTGGGTGCAGACGACGGCAGGGGCGGGTGTCGTAACAGCTCTGAACCCTAATGATCGACAACAAGATATCAATGCGCTCGTTTCTGGCCGAATTGATGAATGGTTCGTGCGCGATGGCAGTATCGTAACCAAGGGCGACCCAATTGTGCGAATTGTCGATAATGACCCGAACCTTATTCAACGCCTTCAAAGCGAGCGCACACAGGTAGAGGAGCAAATTCGCGCAGCCCGTTCAGGGCTTGCGACGGCGCAACTCGATTTAGATCGAATGAAAGACCTCTATGAAAGCGGTTTAGCGGCGCGTCGTGATTTTGAACAAGCGCAGATCCGTGTTGAAGAATTTAAGGGCAGGGTAGCCGAAGCAAGCGCCGGACTAACCCAGCTTGACGTCAATCTATCTCGTCAGTCGGTCCAGCTTGTCACGGCCCCGCGCAATGGCGTTATCTTAAGCGTCAACGCCGGGGACGTTGCGACATATGTTACTGCGGGTGATATTTTGGCGACGTTTGTGCCAGAGGCGCCTGAACGCGTCGTTGAGATATTCGTCGATGGCCGGGATATTGCCCTTGTTCAGCCAGGCGCGAAGGCGCGCATCCAATTTGAAGGCTGGCCTGCGGTGCAATTCAGCGGCTGGCCGTCGGTCGCGGTGGGCACGTTTGGCGGAATTGTTTCTGCTGTTGATCCATCAGCGCAACCGAATGGTCGGTTTCGCGTGCTCATCGCGGAGGACCCCAATGACGCTATTCCGTGGCCGGAAGACCGTTATGTAAGATTTGGGGCGGCTGTTCGGTCATGGATTTTGCTTGAAACCGTCCCTGTCGGCTATGAGCTCTGGCGTCAGATGAACAATTTCCCCCCTGAATTGCCGAAGCAAGTTCCGTCGTCAACCCAGTGAATATCACGATGCGTATATTTTTGATTATTCTGATCGCTTTGAGCCATTTCTTGGGTGGGCGCGCTTGGTCGACGACCATCGAAGTCGTTGCCCCTGTTTCGGGTGAGATCTCACCGGTCGAGACACGGGGATCAAATTTTCAAACCATGATAGGAGGGCCGCTCCTGCCGCAACAGGTCTTGCTAAACTCGGCCGAGCGCTTCCCCGATATCCTAGAGAGCATCGCCCGCAGACGCGCCGCCCGTGGTGATGTGCTAAGCGCCGATGGCGCTTTTGATCTTGTGTTTAACGCAGATGGATTTGATCGTGCGACGGGTTTTTGGACGGGCTCGGTTTTAAATACGGAGCTACGTCGCAATCTGCGCTTTGCGGGGAGTGAAGTATATGGCGGGTATCGGGTTTCAGATGGAACATTTCCGATCTATGAGGATATTAACTTCACTAACACAGGCGGAGAATTCAAAGTCGGTGCGATTTTCTCGCTCTTGCGGGATCGTTCATTTGATCAAAGACGATTTCGGGTACAAGATGCGCGCCTTGCCTCAGAACAGGCAAATCTCGATGTCATCCTCACTCAGATTGGGGTGCAGTTGCAGGCGTTAAACGCGTATTGGCGATGGGTCGCTGCGGGACAAGAATTCAAAACCTATCGTGCTTTGTTGAAAATCGCCCAAGATCGTGTTGAGGGCCTGGAGGAGCAAGTTCGACAAGGCGCCTTGCCGGAGTTGGCTCTCACTGAAAATCAGCAAAATGTTATTCGTCGCGAAACACTCGTGGCGGAAGCCGAGCGTAACTTTACGATCGCTTCAAACGCCCTTTCGTTCTTCTTACGAGATGGCGCGGGAAACCTCATTGTTCCAACTACTAATCAACTCCCAGAACGGCGACATCTTCCAAACCTTGCGGACACCAATTTTCTCTTTCAATCCGATATCAATCAGGTCCTCAAAAATCGACCGGAATTGAGGAACTTGCGGGTCGCAATCGATCGGGCCCGTAACAAAGTTCGCCTTGGTGAAAACGAGTTGAAGCCTGACTTTGATTTCAGTGTCCAGGTCTCGCGTGATGTTGGCAATATCGCAGAAGGCGGAATATCAAGGGATTCAACTGATACTGTGGTCGGCTTTCGTTTTTCTGTGCCGTTTCAGCGTCGCGAGGCGCGTGGTCGCCTTCAACGAGCAAGAGCCGAGTTACGCGCCGCAGAGCTACGCCAACAGCGTACGGAAGACCAAATATCAGTCGAACTAAGCAATATCCTGATTGATGTCACAACGGCTCTTCGCGTCTTTACCCTCGCCAGAAATGAGGTTGCCCAAGCGAACGTTATGGTCGAGGCGGAGCGCCGAAAGTTTTCTTTTGGCGCGAGCAATTTTTTCCTTGTCAATATTCGTGAGGAAAGCGCCGCCGACGCTGAGATCAGAGCGATACGAGCGCTTCTCAATGGTCGATTGGCCCAGACGAGCTACAATGCCGCAACGATGAATATGTCGGCGCTCGGCCTTTAGAAAACCCTGAATTGGACCGGGCAGAACAGGCGAGTTTTCAAATCGAATGTGTCGATCGACGAGTCACAGCGTTGCGATAACCGTTCGGGGCCGCGGTCATCCCGGATTTCGCAAATTCGTATAAAAACGATGACGTCATTCGGCAGAAGCAAAGCCCCGCTGGCCTTGATCAGCAGGGTGTTGTCAACGATTCAATGGCCGCCGGTCTCCGCGCGACTAAAAAAACTGAAATTTTAATAACTACTTACCGAGAACTGATTGGCTAGCGCTGGCCGCCGGGGCTTAATGCCAATTCTTGCGCCATCACGAAAACGTCAAGACATATGTTTTGCCATTCGTGAGGCCATTGAAGAATATGCCGGCGAAGTGAAAACGCATCGCACCATGTGGAGAGAAGCGAAATGATAACGATGGATAGGAGAGCCGTGTTAGGCGGCGCGGTAGCGGGTTTTGTGTCGGCAGGTGTTGCGTCGCCGGCATTCGCCCAGAGTGCTTTTGACAAGTTTCAAGCCTTTAATGCGGACAGCGAACGCGCCATTGATTACGAAGCCTTTGATACGTTGATGGACCG
Organism: Parvularculaceae bacterium; assembly: GCA_965263305.1. GTDB lineage: Bacteria > Pseudomonadota > Alphaproteobacteria > Caulobacterales > Parvularculaceae > MED-G105. The sequence continues at coordinate 588,535 of OZ253666.1, read as the reverse complement.
TTTTAGTTTTAAGCGTGGTTCGCGTACCAATGTATTTTATGCCGGGTTGAGACCTCAGGGCGTTATTTTCCTAAATCAATTTACAAATGCCTTGGCGAACATCCAGCCAGCCAGTTTTTCACGCGATGAGCAATTGGCGTATTGGCTCAATCTGCGCAATATTCTCATTGTTCGCGCAATCGCCGCCGATGATCCAGGGCGCACCATCAAGCGCGAACGGGGCGATGCGGCCAACCCAGGGGAAATGTGGACTCGAAAGCGGGTAACGGTTCAAGAGGTTCCCGTTTCAATCGCTGATATCGAACAGGAGATTCTCCTTCGTCATTTTGCGGATGATGCGAATGTTCTCTATGGGTTGTATCAGGGTTCTAAGGGTGGACCGGCGTTGCGCCGAACCGCTTTCCGCGGCGCAAGCATTCGCGATGACCTCAAAGAGGAGGGCGCGAAATATGTGAATGCGCGCAGGTCCGTCCGGGTTAAATCCGGGACCGCGAGCGTTTCCGCTGTTTACCTATGGTATAAAGAGGCGCTCTTCGGTGGCGATGACGGGGCGGTTGTCGCTCATCTGCAATCTCTGGCCGAGGGGCGACTACAAAACTCGCTCAGTGATGCGACCTCTATTTCGGCCGCTAAATTCGATTACGCTCTCGACGAGCATGTCGTGCGTCAACAGCGTCAGGTCGGGGCGGGTGGCCTCGGGCGGCAAGCGCCATCCGGCGGCGGTTCTTGATCTCAATTCTGATGTATGGAGCCTAGACCGTGGGAAGGCGACTACAATTTAGCGCCTTTTCGCCTGGGATGGCTGCTCTATCGCGGTTGAGTGGAAACGTGATCGGGGCAATGCAGCTCCAAAAATCATCTGCTATTTCATGGCGGCGGTCGCTTTTTGCGATCGCCGCCTTTTTACTGTTAGCGATGATGGTGGTTCGGTTCATCGCCCCGTTTTTTCCCTATGGCGCGTATGCGCCCGGATGGGCGACGTTTATTCTTATCGCCCTATTAATGGGGGCGGGCGGCGCGTATGCGTTTTTATCGCATTCTATTCCGGCTAACGGCGCGCTGACCAATAGGCAATGGTGGATCATCCTGGCCTTAGGGCTGGCGATGCGCGGCATTTTCTTTGGCGGCCCAGAGACAATCTTAGAAGATGATTGGCGTCGGTATCTATGGGATGGCGCTATTGTTAGCGCTGGGGTCAACCCTTATTTGTTTACGCCAGCAAATGTTCTTTATAATGATGAGTTAAGTGGCGGGTATGGTGGTGATGAGCGTCTCAGGGAAGATTATGAGCGCGTAAGCCGGGAGGCCAAAGAAGCCGATGGTTTATTGGAGACGATAAACTACCCCTATGTAACGACGATTTATCCGCCCATCGCCCAAGCTGCGTTTGCACTTGCCCATCAATTAGCGCCGTATAACTTGGATGCATGGCGGTTTGTTTTGCTGCTGAGCGATCTCGTCGCATTCGGGCTATTGCTAGGGGCGTTACAGGCCTTTGGCAGGTCGCGATTATGGGCGCTGTTATATTGGTGGAATCCATTGTTGATTTTCACCATTTTCAACGGCGCTCATATGGATGCGCTACTTGCGCCTTTTCTGATTGGATTCATCTGGTTGTTACGGGCGGGGCGGCGCGGATGGGCAAGCGCCGCCTTGGCGGGCGCGGCGGGCGTCAAATTTTGGCCGATCTTGCTTGCACCGTTTCTAGTTAGATTTTCCGCGCGTTATTGGCGATCTGATTTAGGTGTCGCGCTCATTTTTACGTTTTGTGTGGCGCTTGTTCTCGGGCCGATGTTGATCACCATCGCGACGGGTGTGAATAGCGGACTGTTCGCCTACGCTGAAACTTGGCAGGTGAATTCTTTTTTCTTCCCGGTTTTTTCCACGCTGCTTCATACACTGGGAGGAGAAATTGGGTCGCTCGCCCGCATCTTGTTGGCGATATCCATCGTCGGTTTATCTATTGGTTTAGCATGGCGTATCCGGCCAGATGGATCGAGTAAGGACCAAAATTTATTGGGCGCCTATGTGATGGTGACGGTGCTGGCGTTGTTCGCCTTTTCGCCAACGGGCTATCCCTGGTATTTCTTGTGGGTATCGGTTTTTTTACCGTTTGTTTCTTCCGCCCCCCTTCGAATGGCGACAGCGAGTTTTGTGGTCGTTTTGCCGCTCTATTACGCGCGGTATCATTTCGGCTTACATGATGCGACAGCGTTGTTTAACGCCACGCTCGCGCCAATAGAGTTTTTGACCCCGCCCATTGTTTTTTTGTTGATGAAACGGAGGCGCCGCGATGCTGTCTGATCGTGAACGCATAGTCGTCATCATTCCTGCCCTTAACGAGGAACTGGCAATTGGTGACGTTGTCCGCAGTGTGGTCGATGACGTCGCTCGGGTCATTGTCGTTGACAATGGATCAACCGATGATACGGCGTTGATTGCCGCCGAAGCGGGTGCTTTTGTTGTGCACGAACCAAAAGCAGGATATGGCCGCTCTTGCCTAGCTGGGATTGCGGCCGTTCAAGAGGTGGAACCGCAGGCGGATATTTTGGTTTTTTTGGATGGTGACGGGGCTGACAATCCTGATGACCTTCCGCGGATTGCGGCGCCAATCCTTCGTGATGAGGCTGATTTTGTCATTGGCTCACGGTTGTCGCCGAAAAGAGCACATGACAACCGGCAAGCAAGCCTCGTAGAGCAGGGCGCGTTGACGCCGCCCCAGCGCTTTGGCAACCATTTGGCGGCGTTTCTGATGCGGTTATTTTGGGGCTCGGCGTTTACCGATCTCGGGCCTTTTCGCGCCATTCGAACGCAGGCGCTTCGGTCTTTAGACCTTTCAGCGAAAACCTTTGGGTGGACGGTGGAGATGCAGGTCCGTGCGTTAAAGGCTGGATTGCGTTGCGCTGAAACACCGGTTTTTTATCGGCGTCGTATTGGCGTTTCGAAAATTTCAGGCACGGTGAAAGGCGTCCTCCTAGCGGGGGGGCATATTCTAGGGGTTATCGCGCGCGAGGCCTCAATCGATCTGATCCATGCTCTGTACAGAGTATTTTCTGGATCCTCCGGGAAAAGAACGCCAATCGCGCGCGTTGCGCACTATGACATTCTAGGTGAGGGGCCCGGAATGCCAAAGGCGCCACAGTTAAGCGCCCGTCAGAAATAACGCGTTAAGCGGAAGGTAATGAAATCATCGTCGCGAAAGGTGCTGGCGATATCATTTTCATTTGGATTCAAGAACAGCCGGGCTTCTATTTCCGCCGTCCAATTTTGGCCAAAACGACGCTGCCCTTCGACAAACATGCCAATTGATCGCTCTTCTGCATCAATCGATACGCCGGTTAGGAGCGATGTATCTTGGACGTCGTTTAACGCCAAACGACCGCCCAAGAAGACGTCATTATCAAAAACCGTGACCGGCGCCTCAAGGGTGGGCACGGGGTCTGTCAATGGGCCATCATTAAAGCTCTCTAAGCCAACGCCATCGTCGCGACCGTCATAATTGTATTCTGCAATCAGGCCCAGATCGGCGTTTGTGCCGAAGAGTTGATAGGCGGTGTATTCAAAACCACCGACGCCGGCGAAAAATGTATCGCCTTGCCCCTCGCGAACAATCCCTTCAAGTTTCCAGAGCCAGGCATCTTTTGTGTACTGAAGGTCAATCGAACCTTGGGCGATGCGATCGTAAACCGGTAAAATCCGGTCATTCGCAATATCAATGGCGAATCGGGCTTCGCGCGATGTGCCATAAAAACCAGAAATACCGAAATCCCAGTTTCCGATATAATGGGAATACCGCGCCGCGAAATCTGGCGCGAGCCGCCGGGCGTCCGCTTCGAAGATTGGATTATCCGTATCAACGGGAAGTTCAAACCGCAGACGCCCGGTGCGCCCGGGGAACGTGCGGTCCCGGAACCCGGTCATGACAAAGAGATCAACGGTCCCCCATTCGGGTCGGAGGGTCAAATTGACCATGGGCTGGCCAAGCTTATCCTCCTCATCGATATCTTCCACGGCGTCGGTTTGATTGATGATGTCAACGAGATGGCGTGATTCCGCACGCCCCCAGAATACTTTCGCAGCGCCTAGGGTGACGGACCAGTTGTCCGCGTTATAGCGGTAGTAGGCTTCGCGAACATCGAAATGGGTTCGCTCGTCATCTTGCCCATCAAGGCGAAAAAACGGTTCAAAAACGATCTGATGGGTGCGGTCTTCTGATGACCAACCCAATTCCGGCGCAATAGTGAGGGATGGTTGGAAATCCTCTAACTGCCCGGCAAACATCGGCTCTTCGGGGAAGTACCGCGTTTCAAACGCGACCGCGAGATCTAGATCGATATTGGCCGCGGCCACTGGCGATGCGCATAAGGCGACGCCAGCGACACACAGGGATTCTCTTCGTATTGACTTCGCCATTTCTCTCTCCCAACGGCGTCGATCAGTTGGGCTGAACCCGTTTTGATGGTGGTCAGCCGCTTGCGTTATGGAAGTCGTGTCAGGATGTTTTGTTGAAAGTCGGAAGCTTTCAAATCGTTTTTAAATTTGAACTCATCATAGACAAGTTCTGTTTCTTTTTGTGTTTGCTGATTGGTCATCGTCAGATTATGGGCGCGCCAAACGCCGTCATAGTCTCGGTATTCGCTGAGCACCAGTGTTTTCAAAAGCGCATTCTTACGATCATAAAACTCAACTTTGCGCGCTTGGAAAACCTCTTGGTCGACCCAAGATTTCTGCTTGGTGTAACCTGAATTTTCATAGCGCGGGAAACGCTCAATGACGTCGCAGGTCATTTCGCCACAAGGTTCTTCGCCAACATAGGTATAGGTGTATTTGTTCAGTTCAGTGATGGTGAAATCTTCGAACGCAAACTCTGACCCCACAAACGCGCCTGATTTATTTCGTGATGAAATGCGCTTCACGCGCTTTAACGCCGGGAGAAAAAGCCATTGCAGATCTGGGTCGAGGATCTTTGCGTGAGAAAGGAGGGCGGTGCCTTCAACATCCCGTGGGGATTGGAAGATGATAAGGGATTTATCGCCGACAGTTTCATCCTCTTTTTCCAGGGTGGCGAAAGAGAACTCCCGCGTCGTTTCCTGCCCGGCCGCATTGCGCAAGACCATCTTTGCATTCACGCGGCTGTCGCCAAAGCCGTTGTCTGACCGGTCGCTTCGGGCGGAGATCTCGTATCCCTTTTGGGCTTCGGGCGTATCCCCAATTGCGCCTTCAACAGCCGTACCGTCCTGATCTTGAGCGGCAACGCTCTGTGCACCGAATACAGTAGGTATCGCAGTAATGCCAATCAAACAAATTTTACGAAAACTCTGACGCACTGGGCTCTCCTTTTGTCGTCTTGTCCGATGCACGACTAATTAGTAGTAGCAAACCGGGTAACAGCAGCATATCGAAAAATAGGGCGAACGCGATTGTAATGCTGGTGAGCGCCCCCATTTCGAAATTAATTTTAAAGGCGGACAGCATCAACAGCATAAATCCAGCCAGCAAGATGGTTGTTGTTGCCACAAGGGCAGACCCCACGGTATCGAAGGCATAGCGGATTGCACTAGGTCCATCGAGACCTTGGTCCCGCCGTCCTCGGACGTATTTGGCCAGGAAGTGCGTCGTATCATCGATCACAATACCGAGCGAAAGGCTGGCGACCGCGGCAACGGAAAACCCAATTTCTCCCACCAGCAGCGCCCAAACACCGAAGCCGGCGAGAATTGGCACGGCATTGGGAATAATACTCAGAAGGCCCATCGTAACGCTGCGCAGCGCAATCGTCATAATCACGGCGATCGCGATGACGGCAATCGTTGTGCCCTTCACCATGCTCTCCACGTTGCGTTGAGCAATAAAGGCAAACATGATTGTGGGGCCGGTGCCGAAACTGCGGTGCTCTGGCGCATTTTCCGTAAACCAATCATCGGCGCGGTTTAGAAACGTGCGCGTTTCCGCCGATGCGGCGCTACCGGTGAAGGTGATCGTGACCCGTGTTGCGGATTTTTCGATATTAATTCGATCGTTGAGATCAAGGCCATAGGGTAACGATAATTCGAATAGCAGAAGATACTGTGCGGCGAGTTCCTTGTCCTCGGGTAATCGATAAAATGCCGGATCGTCGCCATTCATATTTTTGTTTAGGCGTTTCATAATGTCCGACATGCTGTACACATGGGTGACGTGCTTTTGCTCTCCGGCCCATTTTGTGAAAGCGTCAAGTTTTTTAAGAAACGCGGGGTTGTTTACGTCCCCCGGTTCGCCGGCGGGAATTGAAAACTCAACGGGATAAAAGCCAAAGTAGTCTAACGTTGCGTCGGAATCCTGGCGGAACTCAATTCGTCGATCGAAATAGGTTCGGAAATTGTCCGTCAGCTCCAATTGTGGAATCTGAAGGGTCAACCAAACGCCGAGAGCGGCGGTCGCAAGAAACAGTGGGGCGGCGAGCCCCACGACAAATCCACCCAATTTCTCCATGAAAGAGACATGGCCCGCATCCGCCGGACGGGCCGGGACGCGGAACGGCAGGATAGAGATCAATGCCGGCAACAGGGTGAGCGATAAGACCCACGCGACCACAATACCAACAGCGGTGATATTGCCTAAATCCCGAAACGGCGGGCTGTCGGAGAAATTAAGGGCGAGAAACCCAATAGCCGTCGTAAGGGAGGTGATGGTAACGGGCAACAAATTGACCCGTACCGCATCCACGATAGCCGCGTGTTTATCGTTTCCTCGGCGCATTGCGGCGCGAACTGACATCAGGATATGGATCGAATCGGCGACCGCTAAGGTCATGATGATCACGGTGGCGCTCGGTGACGGACCGGCAAGCTCTATCCCGACGAAACCAGCCCACCCCATGGCGGCAATAGTGGACAAAGCGACCACCATGCTCACGGCGAAGGTCATGGAGAAAGATCGTACCGCGATGCCCACCGCCACGAAAATAAGAACGAACATCCCCGGCACCAGGGTCTGTAAGTCATTTAAGACGGCCTCGCTGAATGCTGTATTGAGCATTGAAGAGCCCGACATATAGATATTCAGATTGGGATGCGCTTCGCGGACTTGATCGCGTAAAGCACGCGCGGCGCTCGCAGTCTCTGGCACTTCCTGGGGTGAGGTCTCTGGGTAGTTGATGGTGACGTTGACGTTTACGGCGCTGCTATCCGCTGTCAGCAACTGATTGCGAAGCAATGGTTCGCTGAGGGCGATCGCGCGCTTTTCTTCCAGTTCTTCGTCGCTTAAAGCGCTCGGATCCGGCATCAAATCTTCGACAATAAGCTCGTCGCCGATAGCATAGGTGTACTGAAAATTAGTAAGGGAATCGACGCGCGCGCTATATGGCAGTGACCAGCCGCCCTCTGTCAACGTAATGACAGCGGCCAATACATCACGTGTGAAGGCGTCGCCTCCCTCCTTGGGCGTGATGATGTAAGAAATATTATCCGTTTTCGTGTAAATTTGTTGCAGGTTTTCGAAGTTCTGCAGCTCTGGATTCTCTTTTGAGAAAAATACTCTGTAGTTCGAGGTGAAGCTAAGGTTCTGCGCGCCCGTGCCGATATATCCGATGGCCGCGACTAAAATGACGATCACGAGGAAGCGAAGGCGTATCATCGCCTCACCGAGGTTGATGGCAAACATATCCAGGTTGTTTAGTCGCTGTTTCATATCGATAGGTTTCAAGCCGATACCGCGATTGAGCGCGTTCCTAACTTAGGTAGAAGCGCTAAATTACTGTATTGTGTATTTCCAGTTTTTGTTAAAACGATGTCAGTAATTCCGGTTGATCACATTTTTTTGTTCCCCCTGAATCCGAATAAAGACCATCGATACTGGCATAAGCTTTTTCGTTGCCGTTCGCGAGAAGAGACAGGCACGCCTCTAGATCGTTAAGCATTTCGGTCAGGCTTGCCCCTGCCGCCGCTTTCGCGCCGCAGCCAAGTTTCATTGTCATGAAAAGCGAGGCCGCGCGATTGGGCGTCAACCATGGCGCCAGTTCCCCCCGTTGTGCTGCACGCTCCATCGCGATTACCATGCTGTTTTCGATGACTGCAATGAATTCCTGAACCCGTTCGGCAATGATCGGGTCTTTGCGCGCCTCCTGGGCGGCGACGTTGCATAAAAGACAGCCCGCCTGGTAGCTCTGCATTTGGTGAATAATGTAGGCCGCAACGCGCCTTAGCGCGCTCAGCGGGGGCAGGGCGTCATCATCAAGGCCGTCCCATAAAATATCGCCGCTTTGGCATTTATAGTGACGCAATGCCTCCAGAAACAGATCCCGCTTGCCGCCAAAATTTGAGTAAAGGGTATAGCGATTGAGCCCCGTCGCAAGAACCACGTCTTCCATCTTCGTGTCTTCGTAGCCATGGCGCCAAAAAACGTCGATGGCGCTAGACAGAGTTTTTTCACGTTCATCCGGTCGCATAATTAATTCTGCAAACGATGCTAGGGCTTCAAGTAAAGTGGTTAGAATGGTCGTTCTAATATTAGAATGGCTATTCTGATTTGGCAACCGGTTTTTTTTGTCGGGTGTAGCGGCTGAGAGTGTGCTTTGGAGCCAGTAACGTTAGGTATCTATCTTTGTATGCGTGTTCTGCATAAGGCATCTCATTTATTGCGGCGGACCCTAACAACCTTCTATTCGAGAGTTTTTGCTTCCCATCAGGTTGGCGGCGCGCCAAAAGCTATCGGGAAAACATTGCAAAGGACCATGAATGACGAAACCGCTGATCCTCGCCCTTGATCAAGGCACCACCTCAAGTCGCGCCATCGTTTTTGACGATCAGGCGGCGATTGTCGCCGTCGCGCAGGAAGAGTTTCCTCAGATTTTCCCTCGCGAAGGCTGGGTGGAGCATGACCTTGAAGATATCTGGCGCACGACCCTTCGCACCGCGAAACGCGCCGTGGAGGATGCCGAAGCAAAAGGCGGCGTTGTGGTGGCGATCGGGGTAACGAACCAGCGGGAGACAACATGCCTTTGGGAGAAAGACAGCCTAAAACCCGTCGCCAATGCCATTGTGTGGCAAGATCGGCGCACGGCGGATATATGCCGCGATTTAAAGCAAAATGGGGCAGAAGAGCTTGTGCAAGAGCGCACAGGATTGCTGCTTGATCCGTATTTCTCGGCGACCAAGCTTGCTTACCTGCTGGATAACGTGGGGGGCGCGAGAGCGGCGGCGGAAGCTGGCAAACTTGCCTTTGGCACCGTTGATGCGTTTCTGCTGGCGCGGTTGACGGGCGGGCGTCATGCGACGGATGCAACGAATGCTAGCCGCACGAGTTTATTTAATATTCATACGAATGAATGGGATCAATCGTTACTGGAGCTCTTCAAAGCGCCGGCAGCGTGTTTGCCCCATGTATGCGATACAATGGACGAGTTTGGCGAGACAGACCCGTCGCATTTCGGTCGGGCCATTCCCATTTACGCCATGGTCGGAGACCAACAAGCGGCGGCCGTGGGGCAGGGGTGTTTCGAGCCAGGCGACGTAAAAAGCACTTATGGTACAGGCTGTTTTATTCTCGCGGAAACGGGGGAGTCAGCGCGCCCGTCGCAAAATCGCCTCCTTACAACAATCTCGAGACGAATTAACGGTAAAGCCTATTACGCCCTTGAGGGGTCGATCTTTGTCGCGGGCGCGGCGGTTCAGTGGTTGCGCGATCAATTGAAAATCGTTGATAATGCAGCGCAGACAGAGGAGTTGGCGCGAAGCATCCCATCGTCAGGCGGCGTTTATCTTGTGCCCGCTTTTGCCGGTCTTGGCGCGCCCCATTGGGCGGCCGATGCGCGGGGTGTTCTGACGGGATTAACGAGGGGGTCGGGGCGTCGCGAAATTGCCCGCGCAACCCTTGAATCCGTTGCCTATCAAACGGCGGACCTTCTTGATGCGATGGCGGCAGACGGCGCTGTCGTTGAGACATTAAAAGTCGATGGCGGCATGGTCGCCAACAACTGGTTGATGCAGTTTCTGAGCGATATTCTGCATCGCCCGGTAGAGCGCCCGACCGTGCTGGAGACGACCGCATTGGGATCTGCGTATCTCGCGGGGGTGAAGGCCGGTATATACGATGACTTTGAAACCTTCCGACGCGATCGGCAACGTGACGCGATATTTACCCCATCCCTCGGGGAAGAAGCGCGGAATGCGTTGCGCAATGGATGGCGCGTGGCGTTGAATCAAACGCTAAGCGCGACAGAAAACTAAATTTTATAAAGATGGCTTATGCATGACCGACCCGAAATCTGAATCAACCACGTTTTCACCAGCCGCTAAACGCCTCCGAGAAACCTGCCTCGAACAGCTGGGCCCCTCGGCGGTGGATGTTTCGTCTGACCCTCTGGCAAACGGTGTGCGCCGATTGGCGTTTCAACTCGATGAAAGCCTAAAGCGGGACGAAATCGATTTTTCAATGCTTCGACAGCTGATGAATGACATTAATAAGAATGCATGCCTCGCCCGCGTGGACCGTTTTCATGACGCGCATTTTTCATGCCCTGTGCGCGAAATAAACGCTGACAAGTTGATGGCCGCATATGAGGATGCTCCGTTTGACGTAGTGAAGAACGCCCTTGAGCGCGCTCATGCGGGCGTTGTTTTTACCGCTCATCCGACCTTCGCTAACCCCGCCAAAGTGCGCGCTGCGATGGCGACCTATGGCAGTAGCGATCGAACGGCCGAGGATAAAGGCATCTTTCTCGATGTGCTCGAAGAGTGTTCCACAGCGCCTGATTTTGATATCACGCTTTTCGACGAGCACGCTGAAGCGGTGAGCGCGTTGTCGTTGGCGCAAGATGCAATCGACGATTTAACGAGCGAGCTCATCGGCTGGATGCGCGGCCGCTACCCTGAGGCTTGGAAAGAGGTTGTACCTACACCGATTAGTTTGGCGACCTGGGTTGGATACGACCTCGATGGGCGCACGGACATCCATTGGGCGCAGACCTTTCGGTTGAGACTCGAGGAAAAAGCGCAACAGTTGAAGCGGTATGCTGAACGCCTCCAAGCTATTACCGCTGATGGATTTAGTGATGATCTGCAAGGGCGCCACGATCGACTGATCGCCGCCTTGCAGGACGGCGCCCTTGTGAGCGAAAAGGAAGGTGAGGCCTTCGCCAAGGATTTAGAAGATCCGGCGAACGTTATCGCGGCGGCGAATATGTTGACCGACGATCATCCTGGAAAAATTACCTCTCTTAAGGGGCCAATTTCGGAATTGGATGCGCTGATCGCGGGTGCGCCCGATGATGCAATCGCCGCGTTGCTCCTTGGCGTGAAGGCCGCCATGATCAATTATGGTCTGGGGCTCGGCCGTATTCATTTGCGGGTGAACGCCGCCCAGGTGCGCTCCGCCCTACGTCGTGATTTGGGACTGACACGGGAGAGGGAGTTCAGCGATCGCTCAACCCTGGCGTCGGCGGCGAATGCGGCGATGGCGGCGAATGACCAACCCCGCCGCATCAATTTTGCATCGGTGTTCAATGAACGGATGACGGCGCGGCGCCAATTGATGTTGTGCGCGCAGTTCGTCAAGCATGTGGATGCCGATACGCCGATCCGTTTCTTGATTGCGGAATGTGAGGCGCCGGCGACGATCATGGGCGCGGTTTATCTAACCAAGCTCTATGGCGTAGACCGCCACGTTGACGTCTCGCCGCTTTTTGAAACCCCCGAGGCGATGGAAGGGGGCGGGCGTTTTCTGGAACGCCTTCTCGATGAGCCGGCGTTCATCGATTACATCAAGAACCGGGGTCGCATCGCGATCCAGCTTGGGTTTTCCGATAGCGGACGGTTTATGGGCCAGATTGCCGCCGATCTCGCAATCGAGCGCCTGCATGTTTTGCTGGCGCGGGAGATGGAGGCGCGAGAAGTAACGGGGGTGGAGGCGCTTGTCTTCAACACCCATGGCGAATCCATGGGGCGCGGTGGTTTCCCCGGATCATTGAATGAGCGCTTTGATCATTTGCTGACGCCGTGGTCGCGGGCGCGCTTTGCAAAAGCGGGCATTCCGGTGAATGCCGAAAGCAGCTTCCAGGGCGGCGATGGTTTTCTACATTTTGGGAATGCAACCCTTGCCGCCGCGACCGTTCGGGCAATGGCGAGTTGGGCGTTTGATGAACCGGCCGCTGATAAAGACGATCTCTTTTATCAAGACATCAATTACTCCTGGGATGTCTATCGCGGCATCAAGCGTTGGCAGGAAGAAATGTTCCGCATGCCCGCCTATCAGGCAGGATTGTCCAGCTTCGGGCCCAACCTTTTATTAAAAACCGGTTCACGCAAAACACGACGACAGAGCGGGACATCGGTGGGGGATATAGCCCGTTCCCTTCGCGCGATTCCTCATAACGCGATCCTGCAACAATTGGCGGCGCCGGCCAACGTCGTTGGCGGCCTTGGCGCTGTTGCGGGCCAGGATCCGGAACGTTTTGAAGCGTTACTAAAGGCTTCTCCGCGGATGCAGGGGGCTGTGAAAATGGCGAAGACCGCCCGCGATTTGACTAGCCTTGCGATTTTGCGCGGCTATAGCGGCATGTTTGATCCGTCATTCTGGACCATTCGAGCGCGGCACGCAGCGTCACCGGTCGCCGCAAAGGCCTATGATCTGTTGGCGGAGCGAACGACGGCGGCGGGGCTCGATATTTCGCTGGGGCGTCTTGCAAATCATTTCAGCGCCGACCGGCGTAGGTTTGACAGTTTTGTCGCCCCTTCTGCCGGCGCTGCCGAACGAGGCCATGAGCCATTGCCGAAAGACCTCTATATTCTGCATGCGATGCGTATGGCCGTGGTGATGCGCGGTTGGTCATTGGTGGCTGGCCTACCGGCGTTTTCGGCGCGTCATGAGGTTCAGCTCGCCGATTTGATCGATCAGGCCCTCGCGTTAGATTTTGACACCGTTGCGGATTTGGTGGAGGCGATTTTCCCGGTTTCCCATGAGGGGGCTTTGTCCCCTGATGATTTGACGGAAGAAGCAGATGCACCCGGAGAAGTGGATGCCGGTTATCCGGAAATCGAGACCAGTGTCATCACGCCTTTAAGGGAGTGCGCTGACCTAATCCGTGAAACAAGTGCAGGCATCGCCCATTTTTATGGGGCCTACGGTTAATCTAGAGAACACCGAATGCGCGCAAAACGCCGCGGATGCCCAGAACGATCGCGATGATCACCACAGCTCCGCCTGCGATATTGGCCAAGAGACCGTTCACATGAGCGCCAAGGAGTCGTTTTCGGTTGGCGGCGATCAATAAAAAGACCGCGATGATCGGCAGCAAAATACCGTTGGCGATCTGCGCGAAAAGGATGACCTGAACAGGACGTATACCCGTCGCGGCGACAATGGCGCCGGCGACGAGTACGAGCCCGGCGACCATCCGGAAGCGCGCGGCTTTTGGGTCGCTCTCAAACCCAAACAACTCTGCGGCGGCGAACCCCGTGGCAAGGGGCGCGGTCACTGCCGAGGATAGCCCGGCGGCGAAAAGGCCCGCCGCGAGAAGCCATTTGGCGTAGGCGCCGAACGCTGGCTCCAATTGGCGGGCCATGTCTGCGGCGTTGTTGATCTCCAAACCGCTCTGGAAAAGGCTCGCCGCCGCCGTTGATAGGATGAAGATCGATACAGCGCCCCCAAGGCCGATGGATAATCGGGTATCAAGTTGGGCTTCCTGTAACGATATTTTGGTGTCGTTATTGGAGTTGGCTTTTGGCCATCGGCGGCGAGCGGCGGCGGCGTGTAAAAATAAATTATACGGAACAATCGTGGTCCCGATAAGGGCGAGAACAAGGGGGAGCGCCCCCGGCGGAAAACTTGGGCGTAAGAGCCCAGTCAAAAGTGCGCCCCAATCCGGTTGAATGACAAAAAGCGCGGCGCCAAACGCGAGGGACATCAGAAAAACGGCCGCCAGCAGAACTTTCTCAATCAATTTGTACCCGCCTGCCATCAGGAGGCCACCGGCCATCAGCGATAAAACGATCACGATGAGGCGTCGTTGGTCCGTTGCATCGAAGGCCGCCTCCAATCCAAGGGCGGCGCCGGCTAAGTTCCCGCCTTCATAGGCGGCGTTGCCGACAAAAAGAGCGGCGATGACAAGGCCGGTGGCGGCGTAGCGCAGGGCCGGTGGAGATTGCCGATTGGCGATGGCTTCTCCAAGGCCGATCCGTCCGATCACGCCAAGTTTTGCGGCCATTTCTTGCAGGACGATCGCGGCAATTGTCGCGAATAGGAGAGCCCAGGCGAGGGCGTATCCATATTGGGCGCCAGCGAGGGTCGCGGTTGTCACCGTGCCAGGCCCGATAAACGCGGCGGCGACGAGGGCGCCCGGTCCAAGCGCGCGAATTTTCGTCAGAATAGAAATAACGGCCTCCTCAAATAATTGAGGAGACCGTACCTTGGGCAGGGCCCTTTCGCAAAAAAAGAGACAGTCACCGATGATTTAGATCTGGTAGAAGTCGCGCCCTAAACGAGAGGTTTATCGTTATCGTCGCCGATTTTATCCCAAGTTTTCGTTTCGAAATCACTGGCGTCGTGGCGCTCGCGCAGCTGCTCTGCCGGCTCGCCCCAGGCGCGGTTCACCATGCGGCCACGCTTCACGGCCGGACGGTCAAAGAACTCATCCGCCCACCGATTAAGGTGTTTATAACTAGTCACATCAAGAAATTCTGCGGCGTCATACATAAGGCCTTTTGCCGTCGCGCCATACCACGGGGCAATCGAGATATCCGCGATCGTATACTCATCCCCGCAAATATACTGATGATCCGCCAAGTGACGGTCCAGGAGGTCTAATTGGCGTTTCACCTCCATGGTGAAACGATTGATGGGATACTCAAATTTTTCAGGCGCATAGGCGTAAAAATGGCCGAAGCCGCCGCCGAGATAAGGCGCTGACCCCATCTGCCAAAACACCCATGAAAGGCATTCCGCGCGCAGGGCCGGGTCCGTCGGCAGGAACTTGCCGAATTTTTCCGCGAGATAGAGAACAATGGAGGCGGATTCAAAAACGCGGGTCGGCGTTGGAGTTGAATGATCCATCAACGCAGGTATTTTTGAGTTCGGATTGACGGCGACAAAACCTGATCCGAACTGATCCCCTTCTAAGATGTTGATGATCCAGGCGTCGTATTCTGCTTCTTTAACGCCAGCTTCCAACAGCTCCTCCAACATCACGGTTGCTTTCACGCCGTTGGGCGTGGCGAGGGAATAAAGCTGTAACGGGTGTTTGCCGACGGGCAGGTCTTTATCGTGGGTTGCGCCGGCAATGGGGCGGTTGATGCTGGCGAAACGACCGCCGCTTTCTTCATCCCATTTCCAGACTTTCGGCGGGGTATAGGCCTCAGACATAAGAAGCGCCTTCCGTAAATTGCTGAGTGGATAGATAAAATGATCGCCCTAAAATTGGTCGGCGCGCGAGGATTACAACCCCCGCGCTGATCAGACCAGTTCAGCGTCGGTCATCACTTCCACGAGAGCGGGTCCTTTATGGGCGATGGCGCGCTTGAGGACGTCATCAAGGTCCGCGCTATCGCTGACGCGCAACCCCATGCCGCCGCAGGAGACGGCGAAGTCAGCAAAATTTGGGTTTGTCAGGCTCGTCTGCCAAACCGGCCATTCGCCGGCGCGTTGTTCTTTGGAGATTTTTCCAAGCTCGCAGTTGTTCATGATGATATGGCAAATATCCATATTATAATGAACGGCGGTGGTGAATTCCATCGCATACTGACCAAATCCGCCATCGCCAGAAATAGAAACGACCTTGCGGCCTGCATATTCATCGAAATCTTGCGTCGCCGCCCAGGCGCCCATGGCGGCGGGAAAACCGAAGCCGATAGACCCAAGATAGCCTGACATCAGGATGCGTTGACCCGTCGGTTCAAAATATCGACCAAAGGAATAGGTATTATTGCCAACATCAACGGGCATCACCGCGTTTGCGGGGACGAGGCGTGTCATCGCCTCGAACAACGCGGCGGCGTTGATGCCTTTACCGCGGTTATCCTGTTGGCGACTTGCTTTTTCTGCGCGCCAGATTGACCATCGTTGGCGAATTTCGGGGCGTTGGTCGATCGCTTGCGGGCGGCCAGTGCGGCCGTTTTTCAATAGGGTCAATGTTTCATTGATTTCGCCCCAAATGGGGAAATCCACCTTATGGCCTTTGCCAAGATGCATGCGGTCAAAGTCGATCTGCATGATGGGCTTCGTCGGTTCAATACCGGTGTGGTGCGAGAACGATGCGCCGATGGCGATGATCAGATCGCATTCGTTCATGAACCAGGAGGCGATCGGGGTGCCGGACCGGCCAAGGACGCCGCCGGCATGGGGGTGGCTGTCAGGAATTTGCCCTTTGCCTTTGAACGTCGTCAGGACGGGGCATTGCAGATACTCCGCCAGATCGATGACGGCCGGCATGGCGTCCCGGGCGCCGTAGCCCACGATAATGATGGGGCGCTTTGCTTGTCGAAGCTGTTTGCTCGCCCCATCGAGGACGTCATTAGGCGGCGCCATACGGGGCGTTACAATGCGGCCCTGGGGCACCCCTGCTGGTGTGGCGCCGGCGGGCAACGTCTGGGCGTCATCTGGGAAGATGAGGACAGAGACATCGCGCTCAACGATGGCGGTTTTAACGGCAAGGTTTGCGATCTCAGCGTAGTTGCTGGCGTGGAGGACAAGTTGGTTAAACGCCGCGACGGGGGCAAAGGCGCTCGATAGGTCGATATCTTGGAACGCAAACGGAGAGAAGACTTGGGTCTGGACTTGACCGGGGCAGGCGATAATCGGTGCACGGTCAACTTTCGCATCCCATAAGCCTGTCATGAGATTCGTGGCGCCAGGCCCCGCGATGGAAAGACAGGCGGCGGGCTTACCCGATAATTTCGCATAGCCCGAGGCGGCGAACGACGCCGCGCCCTCGTGGCGGATGCCGAAATAGGTCATTTCACCCGCCTCTTCGCGGCGTCGAAAGGCATCTGCAAGCCCGAGGTTTGAGTGCCCCACCATGCCGAAGACGGTTTTGACGCCCCAGTTCACAAAGGTCTCTGCAATTACATCGGTTGATGTGCGTTCATGCGCGGGCTCCGGCGGGACGCCCACATAAATCCCATCCGCGCGCGCCTCGACGGGAAACATCTCCTGGCCCGTGTCCTCGTGACCGCCTGGCGGTTTACCGGTGAGGGGATCGAAGTCCCATCCATGCCATGGGCAACGTAGCCAGCATTGCTTTTCGCCGTTCTCGTTCTCGACGCCTATTTCAATAGATCCCTCGCCCAGGGGGCCGCCCTGGTGAGGGCATCGATTATCCATTGCGGCGTACTGACCATCAAAATGAACGAGCGCTAAGGTCTTGGCGCCGGCAGTCACCGTGGTCACGCGCCCTTCCGGCAATGAATTCGGTTCGGCCACTTTATGCCAGGTCAAGGCGCTCGCAGACGCCTTATCTGTGGCGCCGGCAGATGCTGAGGGCGACGCCGACACGGTCGTGGAATCGGCTGACTCGGCGCCCGGCTGAGACGGCGTGACGCCGGCTGTTTTTTTGACACCGCCAAGCAGTTTATCGAAGAAATTTGACACGCCCCAACCTCCATATTGCGCTCGCACAATTAACATTAGGTGGTTTTAAAGGGCCAGGGGATATCGCATCAAAATTATAGGAACGCGCATTTTTATCGCTAGAGGAATGCGTATGGCTAGAAGCGTGCTGGCCGAAAACATTCAACCCCGGCGAATATGCCGGGGTTGAAAAGAGTGTTTGAATTTTGCGAGGGCGCTAAACCAGCGTCAGTTAGCTCTTGCCCGTCAACATTTTCCTGGCGGCGCCAAATAGGCCAATGATGCCGGCGACGATCAAAACAATGAATTTTTTGCCGAATAACAGGATCGCCGCTAGGAGGCCTGTCTTCTTCGCCAGCGCCGCCCCGCCAATGAGGCCCGCAATGCCATAGGCGGCTTTTTTATCAACGCCAGGCTGATACTCAGCATAGGTTGCGCCTGGATTAAATGACGCCATTTGCAAGAAAGTCGGCGCATTGCGGCGCACATCATCAAGCGCATCCATATTAGCGACGAATGACATCGTCAGTGCGCCGCGACGCCCCAAAACCCTGATGTCGTAGTTGAGGGTGTTAATCTCGGCGTCGCCAAATTTCAATTCACGCGCCCAATACAGTTTGTTGGTATCCGCATCATAATGAGGGCGTTCGGCCCACCCGACGATATCAATTGGATCATAGCCGTTCTGCGTACGCCATTCATTGCTATCGACTTGGCCCTTTTTAAAGTCCCGCATCATCTCGTCGTAGTCAATTTTGGCAGCATCCTCGTCGCTGACATAGCCGTCATTGCGGTAATAGACGATGGCGCCCCAGGCGCCGTCATCGATCGGCGTGAAGGAGGCTGGAAAAATCATGCCTAGAACATCAGGATCAGGCGGGTTACCCCAAGCGTTTTCAAGAACATTTCGCGCCGCTTCCGTCTCGAGAAAATAATGCGACGCCGGAACGTCGATAACCGCATTGGCTTTGGTGAGCTCAATTGCGCCTTGCAACGGTGAAAGCCCAGCCAAGAACTCGTTATAGGAGGCGAGATCTTCTTCGCTGAGATCTTCTCCGGAGGCAGGTCGATAGGTCAGCGTTGGCGCTGGTTCCGATGCGAAAGCCTGCGCCACTGGCAGGCTCCCCGCGATTGCAAAGGCGCAAAACGCAGCAATTGTGACTTGTTGTGGAAGTGATTTATTTCTCATGAGACGCCCCCCTTCATGGCGCGGGCGTTCGGCAAATCCAAGCGCTCCAAAGTAAAAACTATAACAACTATCAATATTAAAAGGGAAGGTGGGTCGAATAATTTAATTCAAATTTGTATTAACTAGTGATTGTTACCCACCATTCGCTAAATCCCGGGGGCGAATAAAGTGCAATAGCCGCGCGCGATGGCGCCAGTTTTCCACTGACGATAACGCCGCCGAGCTTGCGATGTGATCAAGGGGCGCCCGAAACACCGCGAGGGCTGCGGTTGGAAATTTGTCCTTCATCGTAGACAAATCTTGTTGACGGGAAAAAGCGGGGTCCGCGATCAATTCCGCTAGATCTTCAAGACCC
The DNA here is from genome assembly GCA_965263305.1 of Parvularculaceae bacterium. Lineage (GTDB taxonomy): Bacteria > Pseudomonadota > Alphaproteobacteria > Caulobacterales > Parvularculaceae > MED-G105. The sequence continues at coordinate 569,456 of OZ253666.1, read as the reverse complement.
GGATTATGGCCGATAACCATCACACGGGGGCTGTTGGTTTTCGACAGTAGGGTCGCAATGGCCCCAAGGATGGCTTCCTCATCGGCAAGATAGAGGTCGTCAACGAACGACCGCTTTGGTTTGCCGGGCAGGGATGGGGTAAGGCGCTTAAACGTCTCTCGCGTTCGCTGGGCGGAGGAGCAAAGGACGAAATCCGGCATGAGGTTGCGGCGCGCAATCTCAGCACCAATGCGTGGCGCATCGTGACGGCCGCGTTTGTTCAGTGGGCGGTCGAAGTCTGAAAGATCGGGATCATCCCAACTGGATTTCGCATGGCGCAACAGCAAAAGATCGACGCTCTTCATCGCGAAAGTCCGTACAGATCGGCGGCCACCCGATAAGTGTTCACATAGGCCGTCACAGTTGCGCTGATCGGATCGGCATACCCGCCGCCGATTGCCATGGAAACGGGGATGCCGCGCGCCTTGGCCTGCGACAACACCATCTTATCTCGCGCCATCAGGCCTTCATGGGTAAGCGCCATTCGGCCTAGCTTGTCCACCGCCAAGGGATCGACACCCGCTTGGAAGAGAATGAGATCAGGATTGAACGCCCAGACCGATGGCAAATGCTCAGTAAGAGCGTCGAGATAAGCCTCATCTTGGACCCCATCAGGCAGCGCGATATCAAGATCAGAGGGGACCTTGCGAAATGGAAAGTTCTTCTCCCCATGGATGGAAAAGATGAAAATCCGCGGGTCTGACGCTAGGATCGCCGCGTTCCCGTCACCCTGATGAACATCGAGGTCGATGATGGCGATGCGGTCAACAAGGCCTTCGTCCAGCATTGTTAAACCGGCGACGGCGAAATCATTAAACACGCAATATCCCGACCCAAAGGCTCGATGGGCATGATGGGTGCCGCCAGCCAGTTGACCCGCGATCCCATCGTTTAGGGCGTGGCGCGCGGCAGCGATGGCCCCGCCCATGGTGGCGTTGGCGCGGCGAGGAATATGGGGTGACCAGGGAAAGCCAATGCGCCGCATCGCCGATGGGTCGATCGACCCATCTTCTATTGCGTCGATGTAGTCACCATCATGGGCGCGCAACAATTCCTCGCGGCTGGCCGACGGCGATGGATGAAGTTGCGCCGACCCCAAAACGCCTTCGTCGAGAAGAGCCCGGCGGAGCATTCCATATTTGCGTCCCGGAAAACGGTGGCCGGGGGGAAGAGCGAGGTCAAACTGATCTGAGTAGAATACCTTCACGATCAGGCCTCATTCATCCCTTCCCGGCCCATTGTTTAGGAGACCAGGCGCCAAATTAATGCGCCGCCGTATGAACCGGGGCGTTTTTACCATCGGTTTTTCGGCGCGCGCGGATGTTCAGCACTTCCACAAAGAGAGAGAAGGCGATGGCGAAATAGAGATATCCACGAGGGATATGGAATCCAGCGCCGTCGGCGACAAGCGCGACCCCGACCAACAAAATGAAGGAGAGCGCCAGCATTTTCGTGGTGGGGTGTCGGTCGATAAAAGCGCCCAAGGGATTGGCGGCGACCGCCATTACAATGGTCGACAACACGATAGCGATGATCATGACGCTTAAAATATCCGTCATGCCGACGGCGGTGATGACGCTGTCGAGGGAGAATACGGTGTTGATGATGAAGAGCTGGATCACGACAGCCGTAAACGTTTCCGCCGCCTTTTCCGATTCATGCCCTGTCCCTTCGACCGCGGAGTGAATTTCCTGGGTGCCTTTCCAAAGGAGGAAGAGCCCGCCGCCAAGCAGGATGAGGTCTTTTATCGTGATGCCGCTGATCGCTTCTTTGGCGTGTTCATCACCATGGGCGAAAATCGAAACGACGAAATCTGGCAGATGGAAAATAGGGGCGGCGTCGAGCCGGATGATCCAAAATATCGCGCCCAGCATGAGAATGCGAAGGGCCATGGCGCCCCAGATGCCAATGCGGCGTGCTCTTTCTTGTTGCGGCCCAGCCAGCTTGCTGACGGCGATGGACACAAAAAGAAGATTATCGATGCCGAGCACCACCTCCAAAAAGGTGAGCGTCAATAGGCTGCCCCAGAATTCAGGGGTGCTGAGAAGTTCCATGGAAAAGATCCCTCGCGGTGTTGTGCTTTATCGTCCCAGCGGAAGCTCTGGCAATTCCTCGGTTACCCACCCAGGGGCGCCCATCCGGCAAGCTCCCGCATTGTTAGCGTTTCTAGCAGATGGGTCATGCTTGGCGAGTCGTTGAGGCAAGGCAAGGCACTAAGGCGCTCACCGCCGGCGGCCTGAAACGCCTCTTCCCCGGCAATGCCGATTTCTTCAAGGGTCTCAATACAATCGGCGACAAAGCCGGGCGTTAGGACTGCGATTTTTTTTACTCCTTGCGCCGCCATCTCTTCGATCGCCGCATCGGTCGCCGGTTTCAGCCATTCTTCCGGGCCGAAACGCGATTGGAAGGTGAGGGGGGCGAACGTGTCGCTCCAGCGCATTTCCTCGCGCAACAGCCGAGCCGTTTTCGCGCAATGGCAATGATAGGGATCGCCTGCCTCAAAAAGGCGCTTGGGGATGCCATGGAACGACAGGAGAATACGCTCAGGCTCAAAATCGAGATCCGCAAGAGCGTTTCGGGTCGTCTCCGCCAGGCCTTTTATATAGGCCGCGTCGTCGTGAAAAGCGGGGGCGAGTCGCAAGGCGGGTTGCCAGCGCATGGCTTTGAGGGCGTCAAAAACCTCATCATGAACGCTCGCGGTCGTTGTCGCGGAATATTGTGGATAAAGCGGAACGACAAGCAGGCGCTCCACCCCTTCGGATTTTAACGCCTGGATGCGATCGCTAATCGCTGGCGCGCCATATCGCATCGCCCAATCGACGCGGATGTCATCGCCCAGGGCCGTTTGTAAGTTTCGGCTGGCGTTTCGAGTAAAATAGCGAAGGGGTGATTCGTTTTCCGCCTCGCGCCAAATCGAGGCATAGGCGCGCGCGGTCTTAGCGGGCCGGGTATTCAAAATGACGCCGTGCAACAGGGGCAACCAAAAGATGCGGGGGTAATCAACAATCCGCTCGTCGCTCAGGAACTCCCGCAAATAGCGCCGCACAGATGGCGCGGTCGCTTCCTCCGGCGTGCCGAGATTGACAATTAATACGCCGATCTTTGCGGGGGCGACAGGTGGATGATCGGCGGGGAGATGGGGGTCGCTCGGGCGAGGCGCTGGGGCTTGCATATGTTCGAAAGGTTATCTGTCTTGTTGGTTTTGCCAAAAATGGCGGCGGAATGGCGCGTTCAGCTTTGGGTGGGGCGTTTAAGCACAATTATTGTACGCAAAGGGTTGACGAAGCGATGACCCTTGACCCCACAGGTGAAGGAAAGTTGTTCCGAAAATCTTTTCCTCCTATTTCGGCCTTATTGCACCCCTAACGTCACAAAAGCGATACAAGAAACGCTAAGGTGATGCATAATCTGGGGACTAATCCGGTGGCTTTAATCACCGCAGCCGAAATGCGAAAGGGCGGGCAATGGGGTTTGATATCGGCGTCTGGGCGATGCTTGGGTTTCTATTCGCGGCATACGCCGTTGTTGGGAACGACGCGCTACAGACTTTAGGAACATTCATCAATTCCAATCGGCGATATCCGTGGCAGGTTCTTTATGTCTTCGCGGCGCTGATTCTGATCGCGGCGTTCTTTTGGGGGTGGTATCAGGGTGACCCGTCCTACGGCCGCCTTGATCGGTACCCCGAAATCGAGATTCAATGGTACCACGCATTGCCGCCGCTGGTTCTTCTTTTGTTGACACGCACGGGTATCCCTGTGTCGACCACCTTCATGGTGCTGACCATTTTCGCCGTTGCATCGGCGAACCTCACAAGCATGTTGGAAAAGTCGCTGGTGGGATATGGCGTAGCGTTTTTAGTCGGCGGCGGCGTCTACTTGCTTGTTACTCCGACGCTTGAGCGGTTTTTCATCGCGACGAAAGATCATGAGCACAACCCGGTCTGGGTGGTTCTCCAATGGGCCTCTACAGGGTTCCTCTGGTGGCAATGGCTGTCCCAGGATTTCGCGAACATATATGTTTTCTTGCCGCGTGAGTTGACCCTTATGGAGGCGATCGCCTCGATCGCGCTCGTCACGTTCCTCTTGGGCGTCACCTTTGCGAACGCGGGTGGTCCGGTCCAGCGCATTTTGAAGTCCAAACGCAATGTGTCGGATATTCGATCGGCGACGATCATCGATTTTATGTTCGCCTGGCTCCTTTGGTATTTCAAAGGCGTTAGCAACATCCCGATGTCGACGACATGGGTGTTCCTCGGATTGATTGCGGGACGAGAATTTGTCATCCGCCATATCGATCTTTCATCTGAGCGGGGCGCCGCGCGCCTCTTTCATGATTTGTGGGATGCCATTTCTGGCTTTCTCATCACGCTCTTCCGGTATGTGTTCATTGGCGTAGAACCAGGGCGGACGGCGCGCGGTGGTCAGATCATGTCGACGGAGGGCGCGAACAGAGCCTTCCGGTTAGCAACGAAATTTTTCCCGCTGCTGACTATTATGATGTTCTTATACATCTTCATCGGGGGCGGGCCACGCGATGTAAAGGCAATGAATTTTCTGCCCGCGGACATGATGGGATTGTACGCGATCCTCGCCTTACTGGTCGTGACCGTCTTGGCTCAAGGGTTAACCCAGAGCAAATTGTGGTCAGCGTTCCGGTTGGAAGAAGAAGACGTCATCGAAGCGGCGGACAACGTTCACGCCGACGCTGTAAAGGCGTTGATCGGCTTGATCATCAGTGTCGCGTTGGCGATTGGCTTGCCGGCGATCGCCCAGCAACTAACCAGTTAATGGTCGGGCCAGTTAATGGTCGGGGACGTCGCTACTCAGCGGCGTTACTTACAGGAGGTTCGTCATCATTGGCGGCCTCCGGCGGAGAGACGCTCTCATCGTCCTCGGGAGGGGTTTCCTCTTCATCGGCATGATTTTTGAGCGGCGCTGGCTTCTCGCCGGTTTTCTCTTCCTTGGCGAGGCGTTTTGTTTCTTTTTGTAATTCTCGCTGAGCTTTTTTCTCTTCTTTGCGCCGCTGTTTCTCTGCTTCGCGCTGCTCTTTTAAATCTTGTTTTGTCGGTTCCGTTGGCGTCGCCGGCTGAGCCGTCGCGCTCAGCGCTTCTTCCGCGAGTTTTTTGACGTTGACATAATCGAGCTTGCCCGTGCCGAGGACCGGCACATTGTCGACGTGGAAAAGCTTTTTCGGAACCGCAATTTCCGGCACGCCATGGGATTGCGCCCAAGCGAGGAGGAGGGCGCGATCAGGCTCCGGATGATCGGTGATCAATACCACCTGTTCGCCCTTGCGTTTGTCGTTCAGCACTGTGGCGGCGTGCATATTGTCTGGCCAAACGGCCGTTGCACAATTTTCAACCACGGCGAGGGAGACCATTTCACCGCCGATTTTGGCAAAGCGTTTCACCCGGCCTTTAATGGTGACATAACCCTCGGCGTCAATGGCGACGACATCGCCGGTATCGTGCCATCCGTCTTCCAACGGCTCGAGGACGCCTGGATTATCCGGCCGGATATATCCTTTCATAACGTTCGGGCCCCTGACGAATAACCGTCCGCCCTCAAGGCCTTCAACCGGCTGCAGTTTTGCTTCGACTGTTGGCAGTAATTGACCCACGGTGCCGGAGCGAATGTCGCCAGGCTGGTTGGCCGCGAGAACGGGCGACGCCTCAGTCACGCCATAGCCTTCTAAGACCTCAAAAGAAAAGCGTCGCTCCGCTGCTTGGCGCGTTTCATCCTTCACGCGCTCGGCGCCGCAAACGGCCAGGCGAAGCGAACTCATGCCGCCCTCGGTGCTGGCGCGCATATATTGCTGCAAGAATGTATCGGTTGCGAATAGCACCGTCGCACCTGAATCAAAAATCCGCTTCGGGATGATTTTTGTTTGCAACGGCGAGGGGTGAAGAACCACTGGATAGCCGACAATCATGGGCCACAAGGTGCCGGCGGTTAGGCCATAGCAATGAAACATCGGCAGTGGATTGAAGAATATATCGGTAGACAGAATTTCAACATGCTCTGCGATCTGCTGGGTGTTGGCGATAATGTTGCGGTGGGAGAGAACAACGCCTTTTGGCGCGCCTTCGGTGCCGGATGTGAATAAAATCACGCCATCATCATCGGGGCTTGGATTGGCGCTATGAAGGGAAGGGAGCATCGGGCCCAACAGCGCACGGATTTTATCTACGGGCTTGAGCCCCTCGCGCATATCTTCCAAATAATGGAATTCCAAGGTGTCGGAGAGATCTTCAATCAACCCATGCAAACCGCCAATTTCAATGAACTTGTGAGCGGTGATGACTTTGGTGAATTGTGCCGCTTTGGCGGCGGCTTTTAAGTTTTGCGCACCGGAGGTGAAATTCATCATGGCGGGCACGCGGCCCCGCGATTGAGTGGCGAATAGTGCAATGACGCCGCCGGCGCCCGTTGGCATCAGGATGCCGACTTTTTCGCCTGGTTTCGTCATCCTGGCGATGGGTCCACCGAGCGCAAACGCGGCGCGCGCGATCTCGCCATAGGTGAATTTGCGCCCGTCGCCATCAATGGCGGTAATGGTCTTTGCGCCTTTTTTCGACGCTGTTTCCAGAAACGCCTTGAATATGGATCGACGAGACCGCCTTTCAATGCGGTTATTGACGGTTTTATCCTGCTTCAGATCGACGATTGTTGCGTCATCCATTGCCCATTCCTCCTAGGCGTCGCCGGTTTGCTCGGCGGATTGTTCAGCCGCGATGCAATTTGCGCCCCATTCTGCATCTTTATGGTTATGGCTTTTCCGGCTCAGTGTACGGCACCCTGGCTGCATCTGGAAGATAAGGTCGCCAACGACCAGTTTTTACCACTTTTTCGCGTTCCGCAATGGCCGCATTCGCCAAATGCGGGTTTGCTTGACTGGAAAAGGCCTCGGAAGGGCATAATCGGGACTATGCGCTGACATCTCCAATTTCCGTTAGAATAGCTTGTAGAGCGGCGCGTTTTTCGGTGACCGCCGTAATGGGGCGGCCAATCACGAGATGGTCGGCCCCGGCCCTAATGGCGTCGGCGGGGGTGACAATGCGGGCTTGGTCATCGGCGTTTGCCCCGATAGGGCGGACGCCGGGGGTGACAATCGTCAACGCGTCGCCGAAGCGGGTCTTAATGGCGTCGGCTTCTTTTGCAGAGGCGACCACGCCGTCGATGCCGATTTCCGCCGCTCGTTCAGCGCGTTTCAACACGAGATCCTCCAGCGCCATGGTCACGCCGTTTTCCGTGAGGCTCTGCTGGGTCAAACTCGTCAGGACCGTGACGGCGAGAATTTTTAATCTTGGGTCGTCTTCGCGTCCTGCGACAGCGGCTTTCATTACATCGCTCTCGGCGTGAACGGTCAGGAATTCTCCGCCCAATTGACGCACTGACCGCACGCCCTTTTCGACGGTGGCGCCGATATCGTGAAATTTAAAATCTAGGAAGACTTTTTTTCTTTGGGCGGTCAGCTCCATTGCGAGGTCAAGCCCGCCGATAGGCATGAGCTGATAGCCAATTTTGTAAAAGATGCCGGCATCGCCCAGGTCTTTGACGATGGCGCGCGCATCTCCGGCGGTCGGTGTATCGAGGGCGATGATCACGCGATCGGCGGTAGAGGTATTCATGACGCTGTCTTTCTCTCGGATTGGTTTTATGCTGGCCGTTTCTTTTTAACGGTTTTCTTGGCCCGTGTTTTTTTTACCGCCTTTTTCTTTCCCTTGTTTTTGGCCGTTTTCTTGGCTGGTTTCTTTGTCGTCTTGTTTGTCGGCCCATTTCGCGGCTCATCGCCGGTTTTATCCTTGTAGAGACAAATGTCATTTATCTTGCAGATCGGGCAATCCGGCGTGCGCGCCTTACACACATAGCGGCCGTGTAAAATCAACCAATGGTGAGCATGGAGAAGATATTCCTCCGGCGTGATACGCTCCAGGCCTTTTTCCACCTCAAGGGGCGTTTTTCCCGGCGCCAGTCCCGTGCGATTGCCGATGCGGAAAATATGGGTGTCGACGGCGATGGTCGGCTGGCCGAAGGCGACATTGCAGACCACATTCGCGGTTTTACGGCCAACGCCTGGTAGTTCTTCCAAAGCGTCGCGATCTTGCGGCACCATGCCATCATGTTGATCGAGAAGGATCTGCGACAGGGCAATGACGTTTTTCGCTTTGTTGCGCCACAGGCCGATGGTTTTGATGTAATCGCCAAGTTTCTCGACACCGAGGGCGACCATCTTCTGCGGCGTATCAGCCACCTTGAATAACGGCCCGGTGGCGCGGTTAACCCCGATATCTGTTGCTTGCGCCGACAGGGTGACAGCGACAAGCAGCGTGTAGGGGTCTTTATAATTCAGCTCTGTTTCGGGGGCGGGGGCGGCGGATTGCAGACGATTATAGAGGGTCGCCGCCTTCGCGCGGGTTAGTTTTTTAGCCATGAAGCTTAATGATTCTCTTACGGTTTGGGGACTTTCTACCCCACCGGGTGCAATGAGTCACAGGCCTTCACCTCTCGATGCGGCTGGCGGGCCGGGGCGAGAAGAATTATGATTTTTCCATGAGCAAAGTTTCTTTCCTAAAACCGGTTGGAACCCCGATCGAGACGATGCCCCCGACCTTAATCGGGCGCGTTCGGTATGATCGACCGCCGGCCCCTGATCCAACGGCGGAGGGGGTCTATGAAGCACTCCTTTTTCCCAACCGATCGCTGCCGAGCACTGGCTTTGCCATTGTCATGGGCATTGTCATTGCGGTGAATCTGACCCTTGGGCTTTTTTTCTACACCCTCGGGGCGTGGCCCGTGATCGGGTTTAGCGGCCTTGATATCCTCCTGGTGTGGCTTGCGTTTAAAATCAGCTATCGCCAGGGCCGATTGCATGAGCGTGTTCGCGTGGCTGATGGCGTCATGCTGGTGTCGCGCGTTCTACCGTCGGGCCATGAGACGCGGTGGAAGCTACAAACTGCCTGGACCCGCGTTTTTATCGATGATCCTGACGACCATCAATCCTGTGTGCGGGTGGTGAGCAAGGGGCGCGTTCTTTTTCTCGGCGCGTTTTTGTCGCCTGAAGAACGCGTCGCGTTTGGCGAAGCTCTACAACAGGCGGTGGCGAACCAGGGCGGCGTGCTACAACACTACGAGCGTGCGTGAAGGGGCCGCGATAGATGATGGCCGTTATTTTCTTAATTCTCATCGCGGCTGGCGTGGCCGGCGCCTATTGGCTTTGGGCGCAGCGTGTTGAGGAGGATATCCGTGTCGGATCCGACGTTGCCTGGGAACGATATGAACGGGATGAGCCGGAGTTTATCGAAGGCCTTACGCGCGAAAAATTCAATGAGCTTTACCGCACAGCAAACTTTCCCCGGTTTCCTAAGTATCTTCTTGCTTCAATAGCGGCGTTTGTTCTGGCGTTGCCATTTGTTTTTGGTGTCTTGAGCGGGGCGATATGGATCGGGGAGAGCATCGGCGTCATCCCGCAGCCGGCGGATCTGGCGAGATATGTACCCCTGGGCGAGGGGGGCACGAGCGCCGCCCAAGCAGAGCGTGAAGAACGCGCTCTTTATATCGCACGTGACTTTGCCGGGTTTTATTATTACTTCGGGGTGGTGGCCGCGTGGCTTTCCATCGTTGCGGTCTTTATGCGTTTTTACCACAAAAGGCGGCCCGGATATCTCCGCGACGAGATTATTCGGCACCGAGATTAAAAAGGGGGGCGAAGGCCATGAGATATCTTCACACCATGGTGCGGGTAAAAGACCTGGACGCATCGCTCGATTTCTATTGCGAAAAACTCGGCCTTGTTGAAGTGAACCGCTTTGACGTTGAAGCGGGCCGGTTCACCCTTGTTTTTCTCGCTGCGCCCGGCGATGTCGCCGCCGCCAAGGAGAACAAAGCCCCCCTGGTGGAGCTGACCTATAACTGGGATCCCGAAGAATACGATGGCGGCCGCAACTTCGGCCATCTCGCCTATCGGGTCGACAATATTTATGAGACCTGCCAGCGTCTGAAAGAGGGCGGCGTGGTCATCAACCGACCGCCGCGTGATGGGCATATGGCGTTTGTGCGCTCACCCGATGGTATCTCCGTCGAGCTCCTCCAGGAGGGGGATCACTTACCCCCGCAAGAGCCCTGGGCGAGCATGGAAAATACCGGCGAGTGGTAATCTCATTTCGATTGTGAATGCCCTATTGTGAATGATCGGTGGGTCGCCGCTCCTTTTACTTGCGGAAAAGCATGCTTATCTCTTTCTTAATGAGGATGCGGTCCAACTGCTTCTTTGTTGAATTGGGCTAATCTGAGGGGATTCCTTTGTCACATGCTGGGCTGGCGCCAGCCGTTCTGGAATTAGACGCCGTCGCCAAAAACTTTGGCGGCTTCCAGGCTGTTCGGGATCTTTCCTTCCGGGTCGATGAGGGCGAGATTTTTGGGTTTTTAGGCCCCAATGGCGCCGGCAAAACCACCACCTTGCGCATGATGCTCGACATCATCCAGCCAAGCGCCGGCGCGATTAGTATTCTGGGGGCGCCAAGCGCCGGGCCTGTGCGCCGCCGCGTTGGGTACTTGCCGGAAGAGCGCGGTCTTTACCGCAAGATGAAGGCGGTCGATACGATTGCCTATTTTGCCCAGTTGCGGGGGCTTTCTGGCAAAGAGGCAAAAGCGCGCGCCTATTCATTGCTGGAAGAGTTCGATCTTGGCGATTTCGCCCGCTCCAAGAATGAAGCCCTCTCCAAGGGCATGGCGCAAAAAGTTCAGCTTTTGTCGACGATCGCCCATGATCCGGATCTCCTCATCTTGGATGAACCATTTTCCGGGCTCGATCCGATCAATCAGGCGACTTTGGAAACCCTTATTCGCCGCTTGCGCGATCAAGGCAAAACAATTCTCTTTTCAACCCATGTTATGGAGCATGCGGAGCGCCTTTGTGATCGTTTCCTGATCCTCGCCCAGGGGGAGAAGCGGTTTGATGGCACGCTAGCCCAAGCGCGAGAGGCGTTTCCGCCCCATCTTGTTGTGCGCACGCCCGTCGCGAAGGAGCGTCTCGTGTCGCTTCCCGGCGTCTACGGCGTTGAAGACCACGAGACGACATCATCGGAAGGTGAGTACACGGTGAATATGCAGGAAGGTGTGGACCCGCAAGAAATCTTGAGAGCCGCTGTTGAGGCGGGAATTCCTCTCACACGCTTTGATCTCATGCCGGCCTCCCTCCATGAAATATTTGTCGCCCTTGCAGGTGACGCCGCCGCGCCCGGCCGGGCGGCCCCTCCTAAAGGCCCCTCGCCAGAAAGAGAGGCCGCGGCATGAGAAGCACGCTCCTCGTCGCTTGGCGCGAATACAAGCAATATGTCTTTACGCGCGGGTTCCTCCTTTTCCTGGTAATGCTGCCGATCGTCCTTGTCGTCGGGACCGGGCTCCTCACTTTGATCGAAAAAGCGCGCCCTGTTCGCCATTTTGTCGTCTATGACATGACCGGTGAGTACGAGGCCCAGATCGATGTCCAACTCGCTAAGCAACGGGCGCGGTCCACCTTGGCAGCGTGGGATTTCTATCTTGAAACCTCAATAGACCGTACCAAGATAAAACCTGAAGAATTACCGTTTCCATTTGGATCGGCCGCTATTACGAACAAACGCCTCGATGCGTTTACCAGCTCTGGCGGCGCATCGGCGGCGGCTGATATTGCCGGGCCTTATCTAAAAAATGGCGCGCCGACTTTTGTCGAGCCTAAGGAGCGTTTTGTTCGTGCGACGTTGACCGAAGAGCTTGCTGCTTCGGGCGCGCCAGAGGCGGCGGCGGAGATTCTGCGGCCCTATCTCCTTGGGGAAGAACCTTATCCAGCGCTAGAGGGTGTCCCCCTTTTCGCGGCGATCATCATCCCGGAAGGGTTTAGCGGCGCAGAAGGAGCGCCACAGATCGAGTTTTGGAGTGCGAGCATTACCGACCCCGCCTTAGAGATCGCCATCTCCCGAGCGATATCCGTACTGTTACGGCGTGAAGCGGCGGCGGAATTTGGTCTGAGTGAAGAGGATTTAAAACGGCTCGCGGATGTTGAAGCGCCCATACAGTCGTTCCGTCCTGACCGGCCTCAGGCTGATGCGGCGCTCGATCGCCGCGAGCGCTTGGAGACTGCGATTTTACCAGGCATTCTGACTTATTCCTTGTTGGTGGTGGTGTTTGCCGTAGGCAACCCGCTGCTGACCAATACGATCGAGGAACGCTCCAACAAGATTGTCGAAGTCCTCTTGTCGTCTGTGACGGCGGATCAATTGATGTTTGGCAAACTCATCGGCATCGCTTGCGTTGGTTTGACCATGCCGACGGTCTTTTTGTTGGGGGCGATCGCATCGGCGCTCACTGGCCTATCGGGCGGCGATTTCGCCGGGGAGGCCATTGCAGCATTGTTCCGGTCTAACCTGTTGCCGGTCTTTGTGTTCTATTTCTTGAGCGCCTATTTCATCTTCGCCATGATTTTCTTGGCGATCGGCGCTTTATCCAACACCTTGCAGGACGCGCAAACCTATATGGGTCCGTTGATGATCATCGTATTTGCGCCGATGCCTTTCGTGGTCATGATGTTCCAAAATCCGAACGGGCTTGTCGCGTCGATCCTCACCTGGATCCCGATCTACACCCCCTATGCCGTGATGATGCGCATCGCTTCGGACCCGCCCATGTGGGAAATCATTGGCGCGACGATTTTGATGCTCGTCTTCGCCCTAATTTTGGCGCGTTATATGGGCCGAATTTTCAAAAATTCGCTTTTGAATGCCTCGCCGCCAAAAGCGAAGGAAATCTGGCGACTTGCGAAGGCGTAGTCCCGTTTAGCAACGGCCGAGGAATTTTAGGATCCTGCTTTGGCCGGATCATAGATAAATTTACGCCCGCAATAGCCGCACGCCGCTTCGCCATCCTCGAGCGAGTACCAGACCTTTGGGTGCCCAAGGGCGCCGCCCCCGCCATCGCATGAAATCCGATGCCGATCGACGTAAATGACCTTCTGGGAATCCGGGGTTTTACTCTCGGGGGCGTTCATCTTGTTTTCCTCAGCGCCAGCACCGTTGCACGAATGGGCGGCGATATTTGTCTATCGTGAGTGGTTATCTGGGCGAACCGGCGGCCTTGGTCAAGCGGGGTCTCGTAAGGGCCTTTTCGCCAGGTTGAAAGGCAGGGCGGGGTCAGGCCGTCACCGTTTTTGCATGAAAGCGGCGTCGACGCGTTGACGGGGAGGGCGCCCACTCGATATCCAGACGGAGAAACAGAGAGATTTTTCACGCTTATGTCGACCACCTCCGCCTCAAACACAGTCGCCAAGCCTGCCAATGCCATCGTCGCCAAGGGACTGAAAAAGACCTATGCGGGGACCAAAAAGTCGCCCCCGAAGGTCGCGTTGAAGGGGATCGATCTTTCCATCAAGGCGGGATCAATCTTTGGGCTTTTGGGGCCAAACGGCGCGGGCAAGTCCACCTTCATCAATATCCTGGCGGGGCTCGTTAACAAAAGCGAGGGTCAGGTGTCGGTCTGGGGGTTTGATATCGATCAAAATCCTCGCCAGTCGCGCGCTGCGATCGGGGTTGTCCCCCAGGAACTCAATATGGATGTGTATTTCACGCCAAAAGAGGCGATGGAAATCCAAGCGGGGTTGTTCGGCGTTCCTAAGGCGGAACGAAAATCTGACGAAATACTAGCGGCGCTTGGTCTAAGCGATAAGGCGGACGCCTATGTGCGCATGTTGTCGGGCGGTATGAAACGCCGACTGTTGGTGGCGAAGGCGATGGTACACCAACCGCCAGTGCTGATCCTTGATGAGCCAACGGCGGGGGTTGATATCGAACTGCGCAAACAGCTTTGGGAGTATGTCCGGGAGTTGCACCAGCGCGGGGTTACGATTGTGCTGACCACTCACTATCTGGAAGAAGCGCAGGAGTTGTGTGACGAAATCGGCATTATTCACCATGGCGAGGTCGTGGCGTGCGAGCCAACGTCGAGCCTTATTTCGTCGCTTGATCGCAAGACCTTGAAAGTGACCACGGCGGAACCGATCACCGCTGCGCCTGATTTATCGCCATGGAAAGTGGAGTTAACGCCTGATGGGCGGTTATCTATTCCATATCGTCCGAGCACGGAGCGGGTCACAGATATATTAAGTGGGTTGTCGGAGCGCGGCGTCGTGGTGAAAGATCTATCTACGGAAGAATCAGATCTGGAAGATGTATTTCTGGAATTAACCTATCGCCAATCGGAAAAGACGTCCGAACAGGTGGCGGATCAGCCCTCCTAGGAATTGCAAAGGCCTGGAGAGCGTCACTATTCCGCCGTCGCGTGGGTCCGCTCAATCGCCGTTTCAACAATGCTGTCGGGCGCGCGCTCATCTTGGGCCAATGGCGTCCATGGCGCGCCGCTCGTGACATTCTCCAGGGTGTGCTGACGCAGTGCCAGGGTGACCGCGTCGGGATCGCCGGCCAGGTGCTCTGCGGGGATCGGTGCGCCAAAGGTGAATTTGAATTTCTTGCCGCGCTTATTCAGCAATTCGTTAAACAGGGTGATATCCCGCAGTTCCGAATTGAGATTGCGGAACCAGTAGTACAACCATGAATTTCGCGATTCGATGTGCACGGGCACGATCGGGCAATTATATTTGCGCGCGAATATGGCGATGGAGTTCATCCAATCCTGTTCGATCAGAATCTTGCGTTCATCGATGAACGCGAGGCGACCGGATGGGAAGAGAACAACGCAGTTATCGCCCTCGAAGGCTTGTTTCGTGGCGATTAGAGTTTCGCGGGAGCGTTGGCGCGTTCGTTTTGCGATCACCCACTCAACGGGGATAATGATCTCGCCGAAACGTTCTGTCACGCGGAGCGCGTCGCGATTCGCGAAAATCTTCAGGTCCTGACGGCGGCTTTTCAACGCGTCAAACATCGCAACGCCGTCGGCGATCCCGGTCGGATGATTCGCAGCGATGAGAACGCGGCCCGTTTCCGGGACGTTCTCAAGGCCCGTGAGTTCGATGTCGAGTTGAAGGACGTCGCTCACCCGCTCCATCGCGTCCCAGCCCGATAGGCCGAGAAAACTATCGGCCATCCGCTTGGCTTTGGGTTCTTTTAGGAGGGGGTACAAAAGGGTGCGGTAAAGCGGCCAGAATCGGGAGGCGACCATGTTTGGCGCGCGCTCTTCGATCAGGACGTCGACAATATGCTTGCCCTTGGACGTCTTTTCCAAATCTTCCGCGTCAACTGACAATGACGGAGTTTCCCTTCTGGCCTGTTTTCTGTCGCCCTGTTCAGGGGTTTGCTCGGTGGGCAACCATACACGACCCGCGAACACAACCGAATCACTCGCGAAGCAAGGACCCTACCAGAACCTTTAAACTGGCGCTTGCTCGTGAAAGAAAACCGTTAACCATACCCCAGGATTAAGCGGTGATCAGACAGGCAGACCTACAGGAGCGTTTTGTCTCGCGCTACTGTTCTTTTGGCGATGAGACGCATTTAGCGCTCTTACTTGCCTGAGACGTTGTCCGAAGAAACGGGCCTCAAGAAAAGGGCCCGGAAACCAGGGCCGTCCAAACGGGGGGGCGTTGATTGTTGATTAAAGGGCGTTTTGCTGCAATGCGGTAAGATCGGTGCAGGCTTGTTTAGCAAGGCTCAAAAGCGCTGTGAGATGGTCTTCTGAGAATGGAGCGCCTTCGGCCGTGCCTTGAATTTCGACGAGGCCGCCGGCGCCGGTAATGACAAAATTCATATCCACATCAGCGGATGAATCTTCCACATAGTCGAGATCCATCACCGGGGCTCCGCCGACGATGCCGCATGAAATGGCGCAGACGGATTCTGTGATCGGGCTTGATTTAATGACTCCGTCGCGAACCGCCCAGTCACAGCACTGTTTCAGCGCCACCCAAGCGCCAGTGATCGCCGCTGTGCGTGTGCCGCCATCGGCCTGGATGACGTCGCAGTCGATGAGAATTTGTCGCTCGCCTAGGGCTTTCAGGTCGACCACCGCGCGAAGAGAGCGGCCAATCAGGCGTTGAATTTCTTGCGTCCGACCGGATTGGCCGTTCTTGGCTTCGCGGCGCATCCGCTCATGGGTGGCGCGTGGCAGCATCCCGTATTCGGCGGTTACCCAGCCGCGCCCCTGGCCGCGCAGCCAGGGCGGCGTCGTCTCATCCCAGGAGGCCGTGCACAGAACATGGGTTTCCCCAAACTTCACCAGGCAGGAGCCTTCGGCATGTTTCGCCACCCCAGGTTCTAGAGAGACAGGGCGACATTCATTAAAGCTTCTACCGGATGAGCGCATCGGGTTTTTCCTCTCCACATTAAACGCGCAGCTTATGGCGCTGACGCCCCGAAGACGCAAGCGTCAATGTGAGGGGAGCGCCGTCGCCTTCTCAGCCGATAGTGGCCGTGCAACATCAGCGAAAGCGCAGAGCGAATGCGTCGATGTCAACAGGGTTGGCAAACGGGTTGCCCCGCTGCTTTTGGCGGCGGGGCGGGGGTAGGCCGTATCAGCTGATATAGTTTGTATGCGCTTAATATCGGGCGTATTCTTGCGCGCCATCGTGAGCGCGCGCGTGCATACGATTGACAACCGGGTGGTTAATATCAGCGACGGCGTCCCGCAGGGTGCTCGTCATACACTGGCGTTCGGCGTTGCCCTGGGCGATCGTTTTGCGTCCGCTGCTGGTGCAGAAATTTTTAACGCGGCGCTCCAATCGACGATAAAGTCCTTCCGCCGCTTTGGTATTCTCCAGCTCATAAGTTTTGTATTGGAATGAAAACTGTTTTGCATGGACTGGCGCGGCGATCATGGTAAGGGCGATGGCTGGGACAATTATTTTCAGCATGGCGACATTCTTTCCTTTAGTTCGGTTATGACGCCCTCTGGGTTATTATAGCGGCCAATTCCTGATGCGTTAGCGCATACCCCATTGACCTTTATGTGGGATCATCATGCCGGAGGCCCGCGTTGTTGGCGAGACCGCTTGTCGCAAAGCACCCGCAACTGGTCGATTTCGAACCAGTTTGGCGCTAATAACGTCAATTAACGAAAAATTGGATGGACATCATGGTCGATAAATCAACCCTCCCTTCGCGGCACGTTTCCGTCGGCGCCGGTAAGGCGCCGCAACGTTCTTACTACTATGCTATGGGGTTGACGGAGACGGAGATCGAACAGCCTTTCGTCGCCGTCGCCTCCTGTTGGAACGAGGCGGCGCCGTGTAACACCGCCCTGATGCGCCAGGCCCAGGCTGTGAAAGAGGGCGTCAGGAGTAAAGACGGCACACCGTTTGAGTTCTGCACCATCACCGTCACCGACGGCATCGCCATGGGCACCGAAGGCATGCGCTCTTCACTCGTATCAAGGGACGTTATTGCCGACAGCGTTGAGTTGACGGTTCGGGGACATTCCTATGACGCGCTGGTCGGGCTTGCGGGGTGCGATAAATCCTTACCCGGTATGATGATGGCGATGCTGCGCCTTAATATTCCGAGCGTTTTCTACTATGGCGGCTCGATTCTGCCAGGCTGCTTCAAGGGCGAGGACGTAACGGTGCTCGATGTCTTTGAAGCGGTGGGGGAGCATGCGGCCGGCAAAATGAGCGATGCGGATATTCGTGACCTTGAAAAGGTCGCGTGCCCGTCGGCTGGGGCCTGCGGTGGACAGTTTACCGCCAATACAATGGCCTGCGTCGCCGAAGCGATTGGCCTTGCGGTGCCATTTTCAAGCGCCTTACCCGCGCCCGACCAATCCCGCGACGCCTATGGTCGCGCCGCCGGGACGGCGGTGATGGACAATATTGAGCGCCAATTGCTGCCCCGGGAAATCTGCACGCGCAAAGCGTTTGAGAACGCTGCTGCGGTGGTTGCGGCGACCGGCGGTTCCACGAATGCGGCGCTTCATTTGCCCGCGATGGCGAATGAAGCGGGCATCGATTTCGCCCTTGAAGATGTGGCGGAGATCTTTCGGCGCACGCCGTATCTCGCAGACTTAAAACCGGGCGGGCGTTATGTGGCGAAGGACATGGCCGAAGCGGGCGGCATGCCGATCCTGATGCGGACAATGCTCGACGGTGGATATATCCATGGCGACTGCATGACGGTGACGGGTAAGACAATCGAAGAGAATTTGGACGGCGTCGTTTTTAACCCTGATCAGAAGGTCATTTATCCCGTCGACAAACCGTTGATGGCGACCGGCGGCGTTGTGGCGTTGAAAGGCTCCTTGGCGCCGGATGGCGCGATCGTAAAAATTGCCGGCATGAAGAACCTCGTCTTTGAAGGTCCGGCGCGGGTTTTTGATTCCGAAGACGCCGCTTATGCCGCTGTTGTCGCCGAGGAATATGCAGAGGGCGATGTCCTCGTCATCCGCTATGAAGGCCCGAAGGGCGGGCCCGGCATGCGCGAAATGCTGGCGACGACGGCGGCGATTTACGGACAGGGCATGGGCGAGAAGGTTGCTCTCGTCACCGATGGTCGTTTTTCTGGCGCAACGCGGGGGTTTTGCATCGGCCATGTTGGGCCTGAAGCAGCCGAAGGCGGCCCCATCGGGCTATTGCGCGATGGCGATGTGATTCGGATCGATGCTGATAAAGGTGTCATCGACGTAAAACTATCGGACGAAGAAATCGCCAATCGCCGCGCTGCGTTTATCCCAAAAGAAAATGTCTATGGTACGGGCGCGCATTACAAATATGTGCAAACCGTCGGCCCCGCCCACCTTGGCGCTTGTACTCATCCGGGCGCGCGCGCCGAAAAGCATCAGTATAAGGACTTATAGGAAGAGAGGCGTTGGGTTGGCGAAAATAGGTCTTCGAGGTAGACGAAGGAATATCGAGACCGAATTTGTTTCACATGGTGTCTCGACAATGCGTTGCGTCCCATTTGTCCGCTAGTTCATCCCTCGTGGAACGACGCGGCAAGCTTGCGCATTTCCTCGCGCTCATTCTTAATTTCCTTAAAACCAAGCAGCGTCCGAATCTTTGATGTATTGATATGGAGATGGTGCTCAAAACGAGCGTCATTGGAATTGGGTGGAAAATTAGGGCGCGGCGGCAGCACGCTTAGCCGCTCACCCATTGTCGGTGTTTCTTCCTCACCGATATTGAATACTTCATTCGCCGCTTTCCGATGTCGGGCTGCAAGACTAATTGCCTCGGCGACGTTCGTGATGTGACCATGGGTCCATCGCCAATTTGGTTGAGACTGAAACCCATAGATTGTGGCTAAGTCTTTATTTCCTTCTTCGCCAAAAACTTTCGGGAGGCGAAGAATTGTCCATTCAGATTCAGTCCTGCGAAATTCCTCCTCAGCGTCAATCTTATCGTACCAAAATAAAAGGTCTTCCTTTGACTGCCCTTGGCGCCGATAGGGGTACCGTACCGATCGAAGCGCGCTGTCTTCAGATAAGGGCATCGCTTCGAGCGGCCCGTTTTCAGCGCCCACGAAAAGGCCGTAGCTGCGATAAACATCGCACGAGGAGATCAGTACAAGGCGTTTTGCGAGGCCGCCGAAGGCGTTCACAAACGCCCGTGCATCCGCCCGCCCCATGCAATTAAAGTGAATTACCGTGGCGCCTTGGGCTTGCCGGACGACCTCATCTGGAAACGTCACAATGGGAAGCGGCGATGGCGTTGTGCGCACTTCGCAGATCCGTGCGGACCGTGGAATTTCTCTTGCGCCCGTATGATGAACCAGAATGTTTTGTCCATGGGCGGCGAGCCGTCTCGATGTCTCTCGACCGACAAAGCCGTTTCCAGCTATTTGGATGAAGGTCTTTGTCATCAGTTTGGCTTCGAGTTGCTGCGTGACGGATTTACCATATGTCACGGCGCGAGTGCACATCGAATGGCCACCTGACGCTGCCTACTAAACCCCTTGGGGAAATGCCGAGTGCCTACGGGCGCCAAATTTGCTCGGCGCAGCCATTTTCTTGGAACGCGCCTACCGCACGATCCTAAAATCGTAAAATTCGATATCGAATTCTTCGTCGAGGATAGCAAGGAGCCGCGTTCCTTTCAGGCGCCAGTAAAGACGAGTCATCAGAGGCGGGCTATCGGGGGCAGCGCGTTCGAAGGTTTGTTCAAAAACAAAATCGTCAAGTCTGGATGCGGCGTTTGGCTTGAAGGGCGCCGTCGTTTTGATGGCGTATCGTTCGATGCCGCCATGGGTCTTGCTGACGATGAGCGTCGTGTCGACGGGTCCTCTTTCGGCGATGGATGCTGGCGGCTGGGCGCTGCGAAAGCTGTAGGCGCGGTGCTGATCTGTTTCGAGGGTCGGGGTGACGTCGGCAAGAAAAGGTCGGTACTCTGCATATACGAGCCCGCCAGGTTTCGACTCCAGGCGTTGGTAGGTACGGAATTTTTTGCGGGCGCGGTGTGAAAGGTCTTCCAAGGCGCCGTCTAAAAAGGTCCATTCTTCCGATACGGCGTCAAACCGGGCGACCACCCTTTTGTCGACTGCGCCGTCTATGAGCCATCGAAACGCCATAGTGTAGGAGAGGCGCAGATCGGCATTGGCTTCTGCCTCCTGAAGCGCCCGGTCAACGGGCGGGGGCAAGTCCTGCGCATTCGCCCCACTAAAACTCGTGACGAGTAAAAAGAGCGCTGCGCCAAAAGCGCGGCCCAATCGTCTAAAGAAGAGTGGAGAGGCGAAGTCCAATCGTTTTCCTTTCCTGTCCCCAAATGGTCATCCTACCACAATCGCTGTCGTGGCTTCACATTTGGAAGGTCATCCAATTGGATACTACGTCGTCAGGCGTGAATTGGTGCGAAAATATTGACAGCTCAAGCCGCCTCGCAAGGTGGCGGCTGCGTTCATGTGCATTTTTTGGCGTCGCAGGGCCAAATTTCAGGGGTTTTCCCCGGTCCGCCGTTTACAACATCGCGCCGTGGCAGTGCTTATACTTCTTGCCGGAGCCGCAGGGGCACGGGGCATTGCGCGGTACGCTTGTCCAGGTTGATGGATCATTCAGGTCAACGCCTTGAGCCCGCGCCTTCGCTGACATGGTGTTAAGCCCGGCGGAGCTTCCCTTTTTGATGGGGGCAGCGGCGCGTTTACCGGTAGGCGCGGCGCTAGGCCGTGCATCCGCAAGCGGCGCGCCGCCAGCATGGGCCATCTCGTTTTCGCCCGTCAGCGGATCAAGATGGGTCTCTGTCATCGGAATGTCCCGGGGCTCTGGCGCGACCGGTGCTTCCTGGCGAACTTGGACATTCATAATGGTGCGCACGACGTCGCGGCGCAGGTCATCAAGGAGGCTTTCGAACAATGCGAAGGCTTCCGTTTTGAACTCGTTCACCGGGTCGCGTTGGGCGTGGCCGCGCATCCATACAACGGAGCGCAAATGGTCAAGTTGCTGCAAATGTTCACGCCAATTCGTATCGAGAACATGGAGGAGGATCATTTTTTCCACCCGGCGCATATTCTCTTCGCCAACCTCGAAGGTTTTTGTCGCCTGGCTGCCGCGGGTCATATCATCGAGCTTTTCGATGATTTCCGTATCGGCGACGCCTTCTTCGGCCGCCCATTTTTTGACGGGGAAGTCGCGCCCGAAGATGTCTGATAGATCTTTCTCCAGGCCGTCAACATTCCATTGTTCAGTATAGGATTTAGGCGGAATGTGGGTCGCGACCAAGTCATTCACGAGCTGCTCGCGCATGTCGTTGATAATATCGTCAACGGTTTCTGACGACATGAATTCAATGCGCTGTTCAAAAATCGCTTTACGCTGATCGTTCACAACATCGTCGAATTTTAGAACGTTCTTACGGATATCGTAATTGCGTTGTTCGACTTTTTTCTGCGCCGTCTCCACAGCTTTGGTAAACCATGGGTGTTCGATGGATTCATCGGGTTGGATGCCGAAGCGCTTCAGCATTTTCTCCATGCCGGTGCCGAAAATGCGCATCAGATCATCTTCCAAGGAGAGGAAGAACTTCGTACCGCCCGGGTCACCCTGACGGCCAGAGCGGCCGCGCAGCTGGTTATCGATGCGCCGGCTTTCATGGCGCTCGGTCGCCAAAACAAAAAGACCGCCAGCGTCGAGGGCTTTTTGCTTTTGGTCTTCAATGCGCGCTTCGATTTCTTCGCGCTTTTTGGCGATGGTTTCTTCTGTGTCTCCCTCTTCGAGGGATTCCATCAACGCCTTATCGACAGAGCCGCCCAACTGAATATCAGTACCGCGTCCGGCCATGTTGGTGGCGATGGTGACAGCGCCCGGTGCGCCGGCATCGGCCACGATTTCGGCTTCTTGTTCGTGGAAGCGCGCGTTCAAGACGTTATGCGGCACGGGAACTTTTTTGTCCGCCAAGCTGCCAATATAGGCGGCGCGGGCCAAGAGCGCGTCCTTTTCTTCTTTGTGCTTTTCTTTCAGTTCACCCGCGCGCTCTTCCAGCGATTTAGACACGCTGCGCCAGAATTTTTTGTCGTGAAGTAGGTCGGAAAGCTCTTCGGATTTTTCAATGGAAACGGTGCCGACGAGAACCGGTTGGCCGCGTTCTTGGCAGTCGGCGATCTGGATGGCGATTGCTTTATTTTTCTCCGCCTCCGTCATGTACAGTTCATCGTCCATGTCGTCACGGGCGATCGGTCGGTTCGTCGGGATTTCAGCCGTTTTCAGGCTGTAGATGTCTTCGAATTCGGCCTCTTCCGTCAGCGCCGTACCAGTCATGCCGGCCAGGGTGTCATAAAGGCGGAAATAGTTTTGGAAGGTGATAGAGGCGAGGGTCTGATTCTCCGGTTGGATCGTGACGTTTTCCTTTGCTTCCACCGCTTGGTGAAGACCTTCGGACCAACGCCGACCATCCATCATCCGACCGGTGAACTCATCGATGATCACAACTTTATCGTCGCGCACGATGTAGTCTTTATCCCGTTGGAACGTCTTGTGGGCTTTCACCGCCTGGTTCACATGGTGAACAATGGAAATGTTGACGGCGTCGTAAAGGCTATCGCCCTGAAGGAGGTCCGCTTCCTTTAAAAGACCCTCCACTTTCTCATTGCCTTCCTCCGTCAGCGTAACGGATCTGGCTTTTTCATCGATCTCAAAATCTTCGGCCTCAAGGGTCGGCATAAAGCCGTCGATGGTCTTGTATAGTTCGGATTTATCATCCGTCGGCCCTGATATGATCAACGGCGTGCGGGCCTCGTCGATCAGAATCGAATCGACCTCGTCGACAATCGCGAAAAAGTGACCGCGTTGAACCATTTCCTCCACGGAGGACTTCATATTGTCCCGCAGATAGTCGAAGCCGTATTCGTTGTTGGTGCCATAGGTGATGTCGCACCCATAGGCGTGGCGGCGTTCGGTGTCTGTGAGTCCGTGGACGATACAGCCGGTCGTCATGCCCAAGCGTTCGTAAACCCGGCCCATCCATTCCGCGTCGCGACTGGCGAGGTAATCGTTGACCGTGACGACGTGAACGCCCTTACCGGCCAACGCGTTGAGATAAACAGGCAGGGTTGCGACGAGGGTTTTCCCTTCGCCCGTCTTCATCTCCGCGATGCCGCCATTGTGCAGCACCATGCCGCCTAGCATCTGAACGTCATAGTGGCGCTGTCCGAGGGCGCGCTTGGCCGCCTCGCGCACGGTGGCGAAGGCGTCTTCCAAGAGATCGTCTAAGGATTCTCCGCCCTGATAGCGTTCTTTCAGTTTTTCGGTCCGCTCAATGATTTGCGCGTCGCTGAGAGCGGCGATCTCTTCTTCTTGCGCGTTTATCGCCTCGACCCGCTTCCAGTATGGTTTTAATCGGCGGTCATTGGATGAGCCGAAAATTTTCTTTGCGAGACCCATAAAAGCCATGGAAGGCTATTCCTCAAAAAGCGCCATAATGGGTGATCACCCGGCCGCGTCACGGCGACGTGCGGACGTCGCGCTGAGCGACCGCAAACCCTGGCGAGCAGCGGACAAGAAAAATGGCTGATGCCCGGGAATTCCCTGACATGTTTCAGACCGTGTAGGTGCTGGAGAGATAGTGTCGGCGCCTGGTGCTGTCAACGAACCGGGGAGGGGCTGTCACGTGATCGAGCGGCCCTGCCAAAACAAGTTTGGCTGCGTTTTTCTCTCAAAGCGGTTTTTTAAAAGATGACTTCTTAACGAAAGACTCACTATAGAAAACCACCAAAGATCGAACTCCCTAATGACAGTTTTAAGCCCGCTCCTTTATGATGATGGTTAGCGATATTTTTTGTTGTTTGAGTAGGGTGCGATGACAACTCAGTGGCGCGGGACTCAAGGTGACTCAACGCCGAGCGACGTCTGGTCCGCGGAACCGCCGCCGCGCAGGCCATCGGCGAGCGCTCATTCTGCCGTTCCGAAATCTTCCCCCCCGGATAGTGACGTTGCGTCGGGAGATGGTCTCTTGCGCAAATTGTTCGCTTGGATAGGCGCGGGCTTGGATTTTGTGTTCCACATTACGGGGCGCGGGATTGCCACCGTTTGGCGCTTGGCCGGCGCGTTAGACGCCGCGCTTTGGCATGGGGCGCTCCATGCTTGGCGTGCCGTATATGGTGTGCTCGCGGCGACGATTGGACTGCTTGGCGATTCGGCAATTGATTTTGTTCGATGGCTGCCAAGCCGCGGTGGCCGGGCGTATTTCGCCGGATCCGGAGTTGTCTTGATCGTTTCATCCTTGTGGATAATCGACGAAGTGCGTCGGGCTGAATCTCAGTCTCTGGGGGCGTTCGATGCCCCCGAAGTCGCGCCGATCGATCTTGAGGATCCGATTTTGGCGCGCATTCAAGGACGGTACATCCATTTAAGTGATGTCGCCGCGTCAGCGTTCGCCGCTGGTCTGATCGATGGCGAAAGCATGCTGACCCCTCAGGCGGCGTTTGACCGCGGGCTAGTGCAACGCCACATCGAACAGCGTCTGATTGCGCAGGCGGCGGAGGAAGCGGGCATGATGCGTGATCCTTCGGTCGCCCGTCAGGTCAATCTCGCGCGTGACCGGATTCTCGCCAGCGCTTTTCTCGACGCGCGGGTCAAAGACGCATCCTCTCCCGACCTCGTGGAACAATTGTATCGCTCCCAAGCTGATGTGGTCCGTCTTGGCGACGAGGTGATTGCCCGTCAGATCGTTGTCGCCTCGGCAGAGGACGCTGAAGCGGTGTTAGCGGCGATCGCTGATGGAGGAGACTTTGCGTCCCTCGCGAAAGAACTTTCTTCTGATCGGGCTTCTGCTGGTCAAGGCGGGAAAATGGATCCGTTCACGCGGTACACGGTTGCGCCAGCTCTTTCACGCGCTGCCTTTTCCACAACACCAGGTGAGTTCGCCCCGATTTTCGCTACGGAGCATGGGTGGCATGTGCTTCAGGTCTTAGACCGCCAGCCATCGTCCAGCATCGGTCTTGAAGCGGTGCGGGGCAGGATTGAAGATTTCTTGGCGATGAAGGCCGTCGATGCCACGTTGCAATCTCTCCGGGATCGCCATGACGTCATTTTCTACAATCCAGAGGCGCAAGGTGAGATTGAGTGAATAGCGGCTCGCCTGCGATAAGCCCTTTGAAGCGAGCCAATTCCCACAAAATCAGCGATGTTCGGAATTCGCGGTTGGCGATTTTAAAATAAGTAACGTTTCAGCAAGGTTTGCGACCTAAAGATTAAGGCATAAATATGGCGAAGCTCCTAATTGTGGCGGCGGGCGCCTTAATTGATCGAGATGGGCGGGTGCTTCTCGCCCAACGGCCGATGGAAAAGGCCCACGGTGGACACTGGGAATTCCCGGGCGGAAAGCTGCAAAACGGCGAAACGCCTGAACAAGCTTTGGTACGAGAGCTAAAGGAGGAGCTTGATATCAATGTGGAGGCCTCGTGCCTCGCCCCGGTTTCATTTGCCTCGTGTTCGTTAGCGCAAGGGACGAACAAAGAGGACGAATATAGTTTAGCAGGCGTTCACCTTTTGATGCCATTGTTCGCCTGTCGAAAATGGGAAGGCATTCCAAAACCGATAGAGGCGCCCGAACTGTCATGGGTAAGGCCAACACGGTTTAAGGACTACGATTTGGCGCCGGCTGATAAACCGCTCGCCGCAGTGTTGAGGGATTTGCTATGAGAGAGCTTTTGACATCGGGGAGCTGCCAAAAATTGTTTTCACGTTTCTTAGAAGAAGAATCGGGCGCAACCGCCATTGAGTATGGTATGATCACTGCGATGATCGGCGCCGCGCTCGTCGCCACTTTTCGCGCGCTATCGGGAGAGATCGTTGATAATTATTCCGAAATTGAGTCAACGATTTCGGACCGACGAAACGCGCCGAGGGACTAATTCAAATCAAATCTATACGACGCCTATTGAAATCGCCTGACGGAGTTATTTAATCGGCGCGTCGTTGTCTTGCTGTAAAACGGCATCGCGCATCGACGCTTTGGCTGACCCTGGCTTCAACGGTTTTTGTTGGCTTTCGTGGGGCGCCCATCCGGTCAACGTCACAAGATCAAAAGAGATGGTCTGCCCCTCAATCGCTTGCAGGGCGCGCGCCAATACGTCCTTGCGAATCCCACGGCCAAACACCGTCCGGATGCTCATTTCCCCCATGCCTCTCAAATCATGCAGCAACCGAAGCGGTTGTTGGTAGGTGACGTTGACGCGATCCACATCAACGACCGGCAGAGCAAACCCGGCGCGCTGCATGGCGGCGCCTAAATCTTGAATAGTCGCGAAGGGCGTGACCCGGGGGCATAGCGCCCCGGTCACGTCGACCTCCGCTTCCGTGAGCGCGTTTTTCCATTCGTGAAGCGTATTCTCCGCGAATAACACACAGAGCATGAGCCCGTCGGGCTTTAGTGCGCGGCGCATCTGAATGAGGGCGCCAACGGGGTCATTGACATGGTGTAGCCCGAGTAAGCTGACAATCAAGTCAAAGCTCTCATCGGCAAACGGAAGGAATTCCTCGTCACACTGAACAAGCGTGTTGCCAATACGGTCATTGTCGTCGCCATAAAGGGGCGTAGCGCAAGAGGGCGCGGTCGGTGTGTTTAACCGCCGAGCGCTGAGGTCAGAGAGCGTTACGTTTCCAACGCCGCACCGTTCCGTCAGCAAATGTTGAAAACCACATGCGCCGATCATCAGAGCACGGGGGAAATCCCGTGTTACACTCTCCAGCCGCTCGACAACATCCTGCATAGCGCGGCGGTGCAAAAAGTCGGTAGAAGGGCGCGGCGCAATGTTTTCGGGAGCAGACCGATCACGACGACGGCGGTACAAAGAACGATCAAAAGGCGGTGATCCAGCGGACATTGAGGGGACTTACGGTCAATAACAAAATGGCATCATATGCGATTGCGAACACATCCAAAAGAGGACTGCATGGTCGGTAAGGCGCCGCCCTGGATTCGTTCTCGATTGCCGCAGCCTCGACTTTCCCATAGAAAAATCGTCGGCGAGTAGTCTCAAAAATAAGGCCTTCGGGGGTTCTGGGGCGAATATGAACGAAAACGGTATTTGGCGGGCTGTTGGAAATGGTCTGGGCCGCGCCCTTGATGGCACTTTACCGCCGATTTGTCCGGTCACCGAAGACCGCGTCACGACGCAGGGCATGTTAAGCCCCAAAGCATGGGGAAGTATTCAGTTCATTACACCTCCCTATTGTGTTCGGTGCGCTGTGCCTTTTGCAATGGATTACGGTGACGGTTCTGTTTGCCCGTCCTGTATCGCTGAACCGCCGGCTTTTGATGAAGCGCGGGCGGCCGTTGTTTATGACGAGGCATCACGCCGGCTCATCGTCCCTTTTAAGCATAGCGACAAGACTGAGCTGGCCCCGCTGCTTGCAGCATGGCTATCCCGCGCGACCCAGGACCTGCCTATGGATGGGGCCATTGTCATGGCGACGCCGCTCCATTGGCGACGCCTTTTGGAGCGGCGGTTCAATCAGTCGGATTTGCTGGCGAGGACGTTTGCGCGCCACAACAGGGCGGCATACCTATCTAACGGATTGCGGCGTATTCGCCAGACCCGCACCCAAGACGGGCTTTCTGCTGACGCCCGCCGACGTAACGTCGCTGGCGCGTTCCGGGTCAATGACCATGCGAAGGCGGCGATTGACGATGCACACATTGTTTTGATCGATGATGTTTTCACCACCGGGGCCACCCTATCGGCCTGTTCTCGCGCCTTAAAAAGGGCCGGCGCGGCGCGCGTGAGCGCGGTGGTTCTGGGGCGTGTTGTAAAATCTGGTCAGCGCGCCATATAGCTAGGCCAACGACCCTTTCAGCCACACACCGGCCGAGTTGCTCGGCCCATTGCGAAAAAGAGTAACGAACAATGAAGCCCGTCGTCGTCTACACAAAGCCCCTATGTCCTTTTTGCGTGCGCGCCATGTCGTTGTTGAAGAAGAAGGGCGCTGAGGTCGAGGAAATCTCCGCCGCCTTCAATAAAGCGAAGCGCGAGGAAATGCTGGCCAAATCCAATGGCAAACGCACCTATCCGCAGATTTTTATCGGGGAAACCCATGTCGGCGGATGTGATGATCTTTTCGCCCTAGACCAGGCCGGCAAGCTCGATGAGCTTTTGGCCGCGTGAGCGACAACGCCCAAGGGCCTTTTCTCGCGGCCTGCGTTCAAATGCGCTCGGGCATCGATAGGGCCCAAAACACGCACCACGCCCTCGAGCTGATTTCCGATGCCGCCGACCAAGGCGCTCGATTCATCGCCACGCCGGAAATGACCACGGCGGTCGATAAAGATCCCGCCCGTCTCAGCGCGTCTTTGCCGCGAGGGATAGATCCGCCTGAAATCGCCGCTTTTGCGAAAATGGCTGCTGATAAAGCCGTCTGGATCCTGTTGGGCTCCGCTGCCGTGAAATTGGCTGACTTTGCCAAGGGCGGCCCCCCGGCGATCGCGAACAGAGCGTATCTATTCTCGCCAACCGGAGAAATCGCGGCCCGCTACGATAAAATCCACATGTTCGACGTTCAGTTGCCGGGCGGTGAGACATGGCGGGAATCGGCAGTTTATGCACCGGGAGACCGCGCCATTGTTGTTGAGGCGCCATTTGCGAAAATCGGGCTATCCATCTGCTATGATTTAAGATTTCCTCATTTATATCGAGGATTGGCGCAAGCCGGCGCCACGCTGCTTTGCGCGCCGGCGGCCTTTACCCGTCAAACAGGCCAAGCCCATTGGCATACGCTACTCAAAGCACGCGCCATTGAGTGTGGGGCTTTCGTCATGGCCCCCGCCCAAGGGGGGCGGCATGAAGATGGTCGAGAAACCTATGGCCATTCGCTGATTATCGGCCCTTGGGGCGATGTTCTTGCAGAGTTGAACCATGACGATCCAGGCGTTGTCTTGGCGGAGATTGATCCGGCCAAAGCCCTCGAAGCGCGACAGCGAATTCCGGCGCTCGGGCTTGAACAATCTTACGAAGTCTCCACTATTAGGTCATGATAAAGTATCAACTTGTTTGTGTTGACGGGCATGTCTTTGAAGGATGGTTCCGATCCAGTGAGGATTATGATCGCCAGGCAGCTGCCGAAGAGGTGATCTGCCCGGTATGCGAAACGGCGGAGACGCGAAAGGCCATCATGGCGCCGGCCGTCTCACGCCGAGGCGATAAAGCGCCGCGCGCATTGCAAAACGCCTCTCGCCGGGAGGCTCGGTTGCAAGAAGTGAAAGCCCAAGTCGCTGAGGCGGCGGATCGTGCTCGCGCTTACATCGAAAAGAACTTTGACTATGTCGGCGAGAGCTTTCCGGAAGAAGCGCGTCGCATGCACTATGGGGAAACGTCAGAACGCCAAATTTTTGGCGAAGCAACGCCGTCGGAAGCAAAAGAATTGGTCGAGGAGGGCGTCGCGATCGCGCCAGTGCCGGGTGGTGCGTCCCCCGAGAAGGCTAGCGACATTGCGGGCGCGGCGATTCCGAAGAGTGTCGCGCAGCGTAAGCGTGAAACCCTTGAGCCCGCCAAAAAAACCGCTAGTGCGCAGCCCGAACAGATTGATGATGTCCGGAACGGCGTTTCGGTGTCGAAAAACAAACTAAACTAAGCGCGCCTTAAGAGTGGCGACTGAAAAAGGCGCATCAAAGCCAGCCATGAATGCTTCCCTCCAAGAACGATTGGCGACCGGATTATTAGCTCACAGCTCCCTCGAGACTAGACAGCGCCTCGCGCGTGAGGCCTCGTGGTTTTCATTACCTGGCGGCGCCCTTCTTTATGACGCTGGCGAAGCCGCCGATGGTGTCTACATCATTCTAACCGGTCGGTTGGTGATCGTGCGCCCGGACCCCGATGGCGATGGACCAGAAGTAGAGCGCATTATCGGATATTGTCGCGCCGGTGATCCCTTAGCCGAAATGTCAATTCTCAACGACGACGTCCATAGGGCGGCGGCGGTCGCGTTACGTGATTGCGAAATTCTGAAAATTCCTCATGGGTTGTTTGATGAACTCTTTGAGAGCGATGCTGGTTTTGCCTCGGCGATCGGCCGAGTTCTCGCCCATCGCGCGCGCTATCCAAAGGCAAGCTTCCAGCGCGCGGGCCCGCGTGTCTTTGCCCTGATCGCGTCGTCGCCCTCGATCGATATTGGGCGTGTTGCAGCTCAGATTGCGGACGAATTGCGATCTCTGGGCAAGCGATGCGCGCTGTTGGGGGAGGGCGATCTTTCCAGAAGCACCCAGGCGTTGGAATCCATTGAAGACAGCGCCGATATCGTGCTGTTGCCGTGCAGCGTAGGCGGTGCGCCGTTATATCGTTTCGCGTTGCGCCACGCGGATCGGTTTTTCGTCTTCGCTCGTCGCGATGCGCGCCCGCCGAACCCGCTGCCATTAAGCCCCACGCCGGATTCTCCGGCGCGTCGGTTTCGGCTTGTGGATCTCGTTGTGGTTCATGAAGGTCAGTCAACCGGCGCTGTTGGCGATTGGGCGCGGGCCGTCGACGCAGCGCGTATTTTCCATTGGACACCCCCGGGCGGCAGTCGCCGATCCGTGAGCAGATTAACCCGGGCGCTTGCCGGGCTGACTGTCGGCCTCGTGCTGTCTGGCGGCGGCGCGCGGGCCTATGCTCATATTGGCGCGGTCCGGGCGTTGTTTGAGACGGGCGCGCCCGTCGATTTCGTTGCAGCGACGTCTATGGGCGCTATCGTGGGCGCGTGCGTCGCCATGGGCTGGGGGCGCGAGGAAATTGAAGAGCGGATCAAAGATAGTTTTGTAAGTTCTAATCCGTTGGCAGACCATGTTCTGCCGGTAGTGGCGTTAACCCGAGGGCGCTTGGTGGATGAGCGGTTGGAACGCCATTTCGGTGATATTAAAATCGAAGAAATGCAGTTGCCTTTCCTGTGTGTCTCGACAGATTTGACCTCTGGCGCGGCGTATGTTCATCGGCGTGGCCTGCTGCGGGAGGCATTGCGCGCGAGCATCGCGCTGCCCGGAGTTCTGCCGCCTGTTGTCACGGGGGAGGCGGTGCTGGTTGACGGCGCGGTCGTGAACAATTTTCCGATCGACTACATGGCGAATTGGCACAGAGGCGTCACAATTGGCGTTGATGTTAGCCGGCGGGCGACGTTTTCAGCTGACCCCTATCGATCACCGCCCGGATTTTTTGGGTGGATGCGCCGCCATGGGCTGCGCGCTGCGCCGCCCATTGTCCCGCTTTTGATGCGGACAGCGACGGTCCACGATGATGAAGAGCCAGGCCGCCCGACGCCGGATATTCTGGCAACCCCGGATGTTGCCGGGGTCCAGCTGCGGGATTGGCGAAAATATGAGCACGCGACCCGTGAAGGCTATGAAGAAATGAGCCGGATCCTCGAGGAGAAATTGTCGGTGCTTTCGCCAATCATCGACGCCGCTGCGCCGCGGGATCTGTGACAGGCGCCCAAAACGGGGCGTCGCAATAAATTCCATAAAAAGGGGGCTTCGATGGCCAAACTTTATTTTACCTATAGCGCGATGAACGCTGGTAAATCGGCGATCCTTCTTCAAGCGGCGCATAATTACCGCGAGCAGGGCATGTCGGTGATGCTGTGGACATCGGGGCATGCCAACCGGGATAATGGCCTTGACCAAGGCGTAATTGAATCGCGCATTGGGCTTAAAGAACCCGCCCATCTTTTTCGTGACGACACTGACATCTTTTCGGCCATCGAAAAACAGGCGGCGCTTGAAAACGAAAATCGCCTTGATGCAGTGTTTATTGATGAGGCGCAATTTCTGTCTAAGGATCAAGTGTGGACCCTTGCGCGCGTCGTGGACGATTTAAGCGTGCCCGTTTTATGTTATGGATTGCGTACGGATTTTCAAGGCGCGCTGTTCGATGGCGCGGCAGCGCTTTTGGCTATCGCAGATGATTTGCGCGAGGCTCGCACGATTTGTCATTGCGGACGAAAAGCGACGATGAACTTGCGCCGTGATGCTGCAGGGAAGACGGTCATCGACGGCGCACAGATCAGCGTGGAGAAATCAGAATATGTATCGCTTTGCCGACGCCATTGGCGCGAAGCGGTTGGTGCTTGAAATTCGATTCAAATTTTATTCGTTTCAATCAACAATACAGCGCTGAGGGAACGCCGCCACAAAGCTGCTATCCTGAAATGACAGAGGTTTCGAAGTGATCTAAAATCGGATATAGTACGTTATCCATACTATCCATCCAGCGATTTGACGAGAGGCGAACAGATGACGACGTCCTTCACATTGAATGGCAAGGCGACCTCGATCGATGCGCCGCCAGATATGCCGCTATTATGGGTTTTAAGAGAAAAATTGCAGCTGACCGGCACGAAGTTTGGATGCGGTATCGCGGCCTGCGGCGCCTGTACCGTCCACGTGGATGGCGTGGCGACGCGCACTTGCGTGCTACCTGTGGCGGCGGTTGAAGGCGCGACGATCAAAACAATTGAAGGGGTCGCATCGCCATCGGGGGCGCCGTCAGCGGTGCAAGCCGCTTGGATCGAGCATCAGACGCCGCAATGCGGCTACTGCCAATCTGGGATGATCATGGCGGTGGAAGCATTGCTCGATGAAAACCCTTCTCCGAGCGATGAGGATATCGATAACGCCATCACAAATATCTGCCGATGCGGCACCTATGAACGTGTCAGGACGGCGATACACGCTGCCGCCCGCGCCCGGCGGGAGGGTTAAACCATGGCTAATGAACAAAAGACGGGTTCCGGCGAAAAACGCGATATCGGAAAAATTGCACGTCGCAGCTTCCTAGTCTCCGCTGGCGTCGTGGGGGGCGGGGTCGCCCTTGGATTGGCGTTATCGCCCAACCGCCTGAAAATTTACCAGGACGGCGTCGCTGAGGGCGATGAGGCGATCCTCAATACATGGGTCAAACTAACCCCCGACAATAAGCTGACAGTCATTATTCCGCACTCTGAAATGGGCCAAGGCGTTGGAACGGGCCTTGCCCAGATGCTGGCGGAAGAAATGGAAGCGGACTGGGATACCGTTTCAATCGAACAGGCGCCGGCTATGGATGAATACATCAATAGCGATCTTGGTCGCGGGTACATCGTCGGTGAGGGCGCGCGCATTCCAGCGTTCGCCTATAACATGCTCGATTTTACATTTTTGCAGCTCGCCAAGGGCCTTGTCGGTCAATTGACCGGCGGCAGTACGGCGATCCGCTTAACCGGATATCACGGCATGCGCCGCGCCGGCGCCGCCGCGCGCGAGATGCTCATGCGGGCTGCGGCGAAAGAATGGGGCGTGCCGTTTCGCACTATTCGTGCTGAGGCGAGCACTCTCTACCACGACGACACCCAGCGCTCAGCGCCCTTTGGCGCGTTCGCAGCGGGGGCGGCCAAGTTCGCCCCCAATCTCAAGCCTGTGTTGAAATCTCCGGCTGATTATAAAATCGTTGGCGCTCCAAAACCTCGCCTTGATATTCCGGCGAAGGTGACCGGCGAGGCAATGTTCGGTATGGATATCATCGTGCCGGATATGAAATACGCCGCTATCGCCCAAGCGCCCGTTTTTGGCGCACGCGTTGTTTCGGTCGCAAATCCGAAAAGGGGGGCGGCGCAGATCGTCGACCTTGGCAACGCCGTGGTGGTCGTCTCGGATAGTTATTGGGAGGCGTCAAACGCCCTTAGCCAGCTTGACATTAAATGGGAAGGCGGAGATCCGAGCCTGACAAGCGCAGGGCTAAGGACGAGCCATGACGCCCGACTTTCAGAAACCTCTCAGGCAGAGGTTATGGAAAAAATTGGCGATGCGCCGGCGATTTTAACGTCCGATGAGACCCTATTCGCCGAATACGCCGTGCCTTATCTCGCGCACGCCACCATGGAGCCAATGAACTGCACGGCCCATGTGCATGACGGTAAATGCGAGCTTTGGGTGGGGCACCAAAATCCGATTGTCGCGCGTGATGATACGGCCGCGGCCTTGGGCTTAAACAAAAGCGACGTTGTTGTTCACAACGCTTATCTCGGCGGCGGCTTTGGGCGTCGCTCACGGACAGATAATGTGATCCAAGCGGCCCGCGTGGCGGCGGAAATCGGAACGCCCGTCAAACTCATCTGGTCGCGTGAACAAGATATGGGCAACGATTTCTATCGCCCGGCGATCGTCTCCCGCATGCGCGGTGTGGTCGATGAAGGAAAGATCAGCGCGATAGAACATGCCTATGTTTACTCCGATGCGGGCATGCCGGATTCTGAGATGCCCTACGCATTTCAATATGACACACCGAACAAACGCATTGCGCGCCATCCTTACGAAAGTCCGATTCCCATCGGTGCTTGGCGCAGCGTTGATTTTACCCAAATGGGCTTTTTCAATGAAAGCTTCATCGATGAGCTCGCCCATAAAGCAAAGGCCGATCCGCTTGCATTCCGCCTTGCCCATAAATCGGATGAGCGTCATCGCGCGGTTTTGGAACGATTGGCCGACGAAGCGAACTGGGGGCGGCCATCGACACCGGGCGCGGCTCAGGGCGTCGCCATTGTCGATAGTTTCGGGTCAATTGTCGGGCAGGTTGCCGAAATTACCATCGAAGACGGAGACCGCGTGCGTCTCCATCAACTAACATCGGTTGTTGATTGCGGCCAGGTGATTAATCCGAGTGCGGCAGAGGCCCAGATCCACTCCTCGGTGATCTTTGCCTTGTCCGCCGTTTTCTTTGGGGAAATTACGCTGGAGAACGGCGAGATCGTGCAACAGAATTTCCCCGATTACGACATGATCAAATTGCGCAATGCGCCTAAACAGCCCGTCTTTTTCATGGATAACGGACTTCCACCAGGCGGCTTGGGCGAGCCGGCGACGCCGCCAGTGGCGCCGGCTCTCACGAACGCGATCTTTGCGGCGTCTGGAAGGCGTGTGCGTGAACTACCGCTTACCCGCGCCGGTTTTCAGAGCGTGTAAGGGCGGCGCCTTTCCGTGTGCTGCTATTGTTTCGGGGTCAGTCGGCTTTCGTCGCGACAGTCATGTAGTTCACCGCGAGATCCTCGCTGACGGCCCAGACGTCCATCAATGGGTTATAACTCATCCCGGCCTTGGTGGTGATGGTCATGCCGGCGGCCGTTAGCGCCCCATCGACTTCCTCTGGTTTGACGAATTTGCGCGGGTCATGGGTGCCGCGGGGCAACCATCCAAGAACATATTCGGCGCCAACCTTGGCGAGGGCGAAGGCCTTCATGGTGCGATTGATGGTGGAGACGATCATCATCCCGCCTGGGCGGATCGCGTTGGCCGAGGATTGAAGAAACAGGCTGACATCGGCGACATGTTCGACGGCTTCTAAATTCAAGACGATATCAAACGGCTTCTCGTCCGTTGCGATCAAGCTCTCGATCGTCGTCACGCGATAGTCTATGGCAAGGCCCGATTGATCGGCGTGGACGGCCGCCGTTTTAATGTTTCGCTCCGCTGCATCAATGCCGGTCACCGTCGCGCCGAGGCGCGCCATGGGTTCTGCGACAAGGCCGCCGCCGCAGCCGACATCCAACAGCCGCAGATCCTTCAGCGGGCGTTTATCACGCCGGTCGCGGCCAAAATGAGTGCAAATCGCATCCCGGATATACGCCAGGCGGATCGGGTTGAACTTATGCAAAGGTTTGAATTTACCGAATGGGTCCCACCATTCATCGGCCATGGCGGTGAATTTTTCGATCTCCGAAGGATCAATGGTCGGCCCATTGGCGCTGGAGGATTCTCGTGACTGGGAAGAAGAGGCGGCGGTCATCATGACTCCAAATTCGCAAGAATGCGCTAATCGCGCGATGATCCACCCTGCTGGCGAGGATTTTATCGCGATATCGGGGCGACGCCTTGCGCGCGCCGCTTGGTCTCAGTAGATCACGTCGTTTCCTATCGGAACCGAGCACCGCTAATTTACACAAGTCAGGTCGATAAGGCGATTGGCTGCCTTTGTCGCGGTGCATTGAGAGGCGCCTCTCACTTCGGTTCGTGCGTGTTAGAAAAAAGGCGGTCTGTACGATGGCGCGGATTGTGATGAAATTTGGCGGCACCTCGGTGGCCGATTTAGAGCGCATTCGCCATGTCGCCGAAATTGTCGCG
Source organism: Parvularculaceae bacterium (assembly GCA_965263305.1). Taxonomy (GTDB): domain Bacteria; phylum Pseudomonadota; class Alphaproteobacteria; order Caulobacterales; family Parvularculaceae; genus MED-G105. The sequence goes on along the minus strand of OZ253666.1, from coordinate 532,967 downwards.
CGTGAAGCCGATGCGGGGCATGCCGTCGTCGCGACAGTCTCGGCCATGGCCGGCGAGACCAATCGTCTTGTCAGCCTATGCACGGAGGCCGGCGCGCCGGATCCTGCGCTTGATGCACGCCAAGTCGAGTACGATGCGGTTGTCTCCAGCGGGGAACAGGTAACATCGGGGTTGCTCGCCCAAGTTCTCCAACATCGCGGATACCGCGCGCGCTCGTGGCAGGGCTGGCAGATCCCACTGCGTACGGATAATAGGCACGGCAAGGCGCGTATCGAAGGCATTGAGGCGGATGTCCTGAACGACGCCACGGAAGGCGGTGAGATCGCCATTATTGCGGGGTTCCAGGGAATAGCGCCCGATGGGCGCATCGCGACGCTTGGGCGGGGCGGGTCCGACACGACGGCGGTCGCGTTAGCGGCGGCGACAGAGGCGGCTCGTTGTGATATTTACACGGATGTTGACGGCGTCTACACGACTGACCCGCGCATTGAACGCCATGCGCAACGCCTTGATCGAATTTCCTACGAAGAAATGCTGGAAATGGCGTCCCTCGGGGCAAAAGTTCTGCAGACGCGGTCTGTCGAAGTCGCTATGGCGTATCGAGTGCCGTTGCGGGTATTATCAAGTTTTGACCCCGTTGATGCGCCTGGCGCCGGTACGTTGATATGCGATGAGGAGAATATCGTGGAAAAGAAAATCGTCAGCGCCGTGACCCTCTCGCGCGATGAGGCGAAAATTAACCTCCTATCGGTGCCCGACGAACCAGGGCGCGCCGCCCGGATCTTCGCGCTGCTCGCGGAGGGCGGCGTTAACGTTGATATGATTGTCCAAAGTCCGGCGCGGGCCTCCGGCGCCAATATCTCGTTCACGATGAATGAAAGTGAGTTGGATCAGGCGACGGATGTTTTGCGCCGTGCCGAAGACGAAATCGGTTATGGGGATTTGAAACCCGAAAAGAACGTCGCAAAGGTATCAGTCATCGGCGTCGGCATGCGCTCCCACACCGGGGTGGCGTCCACGATGTTCCATGCGCTCGCAGAACGCGGCATCAACATTCACAATATCTCAACGTCGGAGATTAAAATCAGCGTGTTGATTGATTCAGAGTATGCTGAACTGGCGGTGCGCACCCTGCATCAGGCTTATGGGCTTGATGGCGCGGTGGCTCATTAACCGTTTAGGGCGGGGCAAAAATCGAGCCGCCAGTGAAATTTGATCATGACGCAAGATAAATCAGTTTTGGACAATGTCTCAGATGACGCGCCGTCGGTGCGGGATATTGCCGTTCTCATGCGTCATATGCATGACATCGTCGCCCATGAGGCGACGGCCCAGGAACGTCTTGATGATTTGACGCGATTGATCGCGGCCCATGTCGACGCGGATGTCTGTTCGATTTACCTTCGTCTTCCGAACGATGAGTTGGAGCTGTATGCGTCGGAAGGGTTGAACCGGGAAGCCGTCCATAAAACGCGGCTGCGCTGGGGAGAGGGGCTTGTTGGGCAAGTCGGTGAGACGCTCCGTCCCTTGGTCACAGCAGATGCCCCGCTTCATCCGGCGTTTTCCTATCGTCCAGAGACGGGGGAGGACCCGCTTCACTCTTTTCTCGGTGTTCCATTAATTCGCTCGGGCAAAGCGCTGGGGGTTCTTGTTCTGCAAAATACCCGGAGCAGGCGCTATGGTGACGGGGAAGTTGAGGCCGCCCAAGCGGTCGCGCTCCTATTGGCGGAAATCGCCGCCTCTGGTGAGTTGTTCGATGAAACAACAACCCGCGATGTTGGCGAAGTGTTGCGCCGTCCTGACCATGCGGTCGGGGTTGGTGTGGCGACGGGCGTCGCGATTGGGGTCGTGGCCTTCCATGAGGCGCCGACCCCCAGCCACAAAGTGTTCTCCAGTGATACGGGGGCGGAGCTTCAGCGCCTTGAAGAAGCGCTTCAGGAATTGCGCGAGTCAATCGATAAAATGTTGCAAGGCTCAACCTTCGACTCGCCCCATATCGGTGCTGCGCCACGGGAGGTGTTGGAAGCCTATCGTTTGTTCGCCCATGATAAAGGGTGGGGTGATCGATTGCGGGCAGCGGTCGTTACCGGGCTGACCGCTGAGTCCGCTGTCGAACAAGTGCGCAATCAAAACCGCAAACGGATGGAGGAGGCGAGGGACCCCTATCTACGCGAACGGATGCATGATCTTGATGATCTTGCCTATCGCCTCTTGCGCCATTTATCGGGCGATCCTGTCCTTAGCGGCAAACTACCACCGAACGCCGTCATCTTTGCACGAATGATCGGGCCAGCGGATCTTCTGGAATATGACCATACCGCTCTGAAGGCGCTCGTTGTGGCTGAGGCGTCGGCGACCTCTCATGTGGCGATTGTCGCGCGCGCATTGAACCTGCCATTGGTGACCGACATCGCCGATGTATTGACGTTGGCTGAAGAGGGCGATGTGGTCATTGTCGATGGCGATGTGGGCGATGTGCATATTCGCCCCACGGCCGATGTCGTCAGCAGCTATGAGCAGAAAAAAGCACTGCAGTCGGAACAACGGGCGGCCTACCTAAAAGAAAAAGACCTACCCATTGTCACACAGGATGGCGTGAGCATTGACCTGTTGATGAATGCCGGCTTAACGGTCGACATGACGCACCTTGCTTCTACGGGCGCAGGCGGCGTCGGGCTCTTTCGAACGGAGTTACAGTTCTTAATTGGCCATCAATTGCCGCGAGTTAGCGCCCAACAAAAGCTCTATAATGAAATCCTAGATTTGTCCGCCGGCCAACCGGTGGTGTTCAGGACAGCCGATCTTGGTAGCGACAAAACGGCTGATTACATGGAACGCCCTCAAGAGCAAAACCCCGCCATGGGCTGGCGTGGATTGCGAATGGCCATGGACCGGCCGGGCTTCTTGCGTCCGCAGTTACGCGCGCTTTTGGGCGCGGGTGTCGGTCGCGATCTTTATGTGATGTTTCCGATGGTCACCCTCGCTGAGGAAATGACCTTCGCCAGAGAGCTTTTGGAACGAGAAATCGAGCTTCGCAAACGCCATGACCAGCGTGTTCCAAAAAGCATTCATATCGGCGCCATGATTGAAACGCCGGCCGCCGCGTGGCGCGTACAGCAGTTAGCGGGCGCTTGCGATTTTCTGTCGATTGGCGGCAATGATTTAGCGCAATTCTATTTTGCGGCAGACCGGGAAACAGAAAACGTGAACCGACGTTATGACGTTCTCGATGCCGGTTTTCTTTCTTTTGTGAAGCGAATTGTTGATGGCGCCGCCGCCCAAAATACGCCCCTTTCCTATTGCGGGGAGCAAGTCGTCGATCCCATCGTTGCGGCCGCGATGATCGGCATCGGGTTGCGGCGGTTTTCGGTCTCAGCATCAGCCATCGGTCCTCTACGCCGGCTAATTCGAAATTGTGACGCCGACGATCTGTCCACTTGGATTGCGCAGCGGCTTGATGGCGTGGGCCGTGGCGGGACCAGCGCCGGCATATCGCCGGAAGGCGGGGTGCGGCGCGATTTATCACTATATCTGCGTCAAAAAGGCGTTCCGGTCGAAGCATAAAACTTGGTTTACGTCGGTCTCGGTATTGAATTCTTCTTTTTAACCATAAGACTCATCGCATATTGGCGGATAATTAGTCGTGTCAGCGCCGCTATCGATGGCGGCGATCATCAATCGAACGTAATTTATCCTCAAATTGCGAAACGCAGGAATTTCCAAGGCCAATCGTAACAATTTCTTGCCGAACGCTGGTTAGAATTTGATGAGGAAGAGGTTTAAGCTCGGTCCCTGGGCGTGTCTTTTCGGGGCTGGTGCGCTATGATGTGAAAGTAACATAATGGAAACAGCGATGTCCTCTGGCAAAAGGTCAGCTGAGATTGTGGAAATTGATGACGTCCGGGCGCGACGCCATCCCGAAGAGCTAGACCCTGCAAATTTCCTCGCCGTTGGGCCTTACTTGGAAGCGGTGCGCCAACAGCAGGGCGGCAGTCTCTCGGCGATTTCCAGCCGCATTCACGTCAAACTAGATTATCTGGAAGCCATCGAGGCGATGGCCATTGATAAGTTGCCATCAAAGGCGTTTGCGATTGGGTTTGTTAAAACGTATGCGGATGCTTTGGGGTTATCGCCTGACCACATCGTGCAACGCTTTAAAGAAGAGGCCGGGTATCAATCGAAGTCGCAGGTCCAACCTGAACAATCGCCTACGCCCGTTGCGAGCGAGCCGATGGGCGATATTGAACGCCCGGAACTCTCATTCTTAGCTGTTATCGCTGTTCTCGCCTTCATTTTATGGTGCGCTTTTTGGATAACGCGTCCCCGGGATGTGCAGGCCCCGTTTAACTTTGACGCGCCAACGGCGGCGAATGAAACAGCAGAGACCGCAGCATTGGCGGGCTTTGCGCCAAATGTGGCGGCGCTCGGCGCGCCAGCGGTCGTTATTGAAGCATCGGCGTTTGAGCAGATTGAGCCGATTTATCCGCCCCAATGCGAAGCTGGCGCCGCGCCAATAGAAACGATTGGCGTTGCGTTTACCGTCACCGCCACGGGCGCCGTGGCGAGCGAGCGGATCATCGATGCGTCAAATCCTTGTTTTGAACGGGCGGCGTTAAATGCCCTTCGCCAATGGCGCTTCTCCCCTCGCACTGTCGATGGCGCGGCGAAACCAGCTTTTGATCAGCGTTTTCAATTCCAATTCCATCGCCCCGCATAAAGCCGCGATCCACTTTTCGGCGGTTTCGCTCGGAAAGGGCGACGCTCTTTGCGCCTAACTTGATCAATCAGGGCTTGACTTCCTCAGCGAGCCCGTAAAGTTGGCCCGGTGTGATTAGGGTCGCAGATTAACAGTCTGCGAGGGCGTCGACCGGCCTGCTGAGGCGCCTTATTTTAAGGGAATTATCAGATGTCTATTCGCCCATGGCGTGACATTGAGCGCCGTAAAAGCCGTCAAATTATGGTTGGAAATGTACCGGTTGGGGGTGATGCCCCGATTGCGGTGCAGTCCATGACCAACACGCTGACATCGGACGCTCAGGCGACGATCCGTCAGGTGAATGAAATCGCTGAAGCGGGCGCAGATATTGTCCGAGTCTCCTGCCCAGATGTGGAATCAACAGCCGCGATGAAGGAGATCTGCAAGCACAGCCCCGTGCCCATCGTCGCCGACATCCATTTCCACTACAAACGCGGTATTGAAGCGGCAGAGGGCGGTGCGGCCTGTCTGCGCATTAATCCTGGCAATATCGGGTCTGAAGATCGTGTTCGCGAGGTCATTAAAGCGGCGAAGGACCACGGCTGTTCAATGCGCATCGGCGTGAACGGCGGTTCGTTAGAGAAGGATCTGTTGGAGAAATATGGCGAGCCATGCCCAGACGCGATGGTGGAAAGCGCCCTCGACCATGCGCGCATTCTCCAAGACAACGACTTTCATGAGTTCAAAATCTCCGTGAAAGCCTCCGACGTCTTCCTCACCGTGGCGGCGTACCAGGCTCTTTCGGAAGCGATTGATTGTCCCTTGCATCTTGGAGTGACCGAAGCTGGCGGGTTCCGCATTGGTTCGGTGAAAACAGCCATCGGCATGGGCTCGCTTCTATGGGCGGGGATTGGCGATACCATTCGCGTCTCCCTGTCTGCTGATCCGGTTGAAGAAATCAAAGTCGGTTTTGATATCTTGAAATCCCTTGGTTTGCGCCATCGCGGTGTGAACGTCATTTCGTGTCCGTCATGCGCCCGTCAGGGCTTCGAAGTCATCAAAACGGTTGAGACGTTGGAAGAGCGTCTTGCTCATATCTCGGAGCCGATCACGTTGTCGGTTATTGGGTGCGTTGTTAACGGCCCCGGCGAAGCGCGTGAAACCAATCTTGGTTTCACCGGCGGCGGCGCCGGTAAAGAACATGGCATGGTCTATATCAACGGCGCGGTAGACCATCGAATTGATAACGACGATATCGTTGACCACCTTGTTGATCTTGTTGAAAAGCGCGCCGAGGAAATGCGTGCGGCGAACGCCGATAGCGAGGCGACCGTCGCGGCCGAATAACCCACGGGGTGAACGAACAGTGACGCGCGGCGGGTATTAAGGCTCGCCGATGTCGCTGCTCCCATTTTAGAAGAAAGAAAAGAGGGACGTGTCTCAAATCCCCCAATCGAAGCTTGACGCGATTGTTGAGCGGTTCGAAAAATTAGAAACCGCGATGACGAGCGCGACAGAAGCGGATGAAATTATTCGTCTGTCCAAAGAGCATGGTGAGTTACGTGCGGTTGCTGAGGGCGCGAAAGAGCTTTCTTCCATTCGCCGGCAGATTGAAGAGTTAAAAGAACTCTCTGCAGGCGATGATCCCGAAATGGCGGAGATGGCCAAGGACGAGCTTGGCGAATTGGCCGAAAAAGAGCCGAAGGCGGAATATGATCTCCAGGTCATGTTGCTGCCGAAGGACAAGGCGGATGATTCAAGTGTTATCTTGGAGGTGCGCGCGGGCACCGGCGGCGATGAAGCGGCGTTATTCGCGGCGGATTTGTTCCGCATGTATCAGCGCTTTTCCCAGGTGAACGGATGGCGCGTCGAAGTTCTTTCCATGTCTGAATCAGAAATGGGCGGGATCAAAGAAGTCCAAGCGAACGTTTCTGGGGACGGTGTTTTCGCCCGGATGAAGTTTGAAGCTGGCGGTCACCGCGTGCAGCGCGTGCCGGCGACGGAGACACAAGGGCGCGTTCATACCTCTGCCGCGACGGTGGCCGTGCTGCCGGAGCCGGAGGAAGTCGATATTGAGTTGAGCGAATCGGACCTTAGGATTGATGTGTTCCGCGCATCGGGCCCTGGCGGTCAATCGGTGAACACGACGGATTCGGCGGTTCGCATCACCCACCTTCCATCGGGTGTTGTAGTGATCCAACAGGATGAAAAATCTCAGCATAAAAACAAAGCCAAAGCGATGAAGGTCCTGCGGGCCCGACTATATGATTTAGAGCGCGCGCGCGCCGATGCGGAACGCGCCGCGCAACGCAAAGGCATGGTCGGATCTGGCGATCGTTCCGAACGCATCCGAACCTATAATTTCCCCCAGAGTCGGGTGACAGATCATCGTATTAACCTTACCCTTTATAAGCTGGACGAAGTGATCGAGGGGTCAGCGCTCGACGAACTAGTGGATGCGCTGATCACCCAGGATCGCGCTGATCGGCTTGCTGAGATGCAAGATGACGCGTAAAGAGCGTCCGATCGTGTCGGGCAGTGCTTTGAATAAGCGGTCATGACGATTGAAGAAGCGATACGGCTTGCTGCGTCAACGCTCACGGAAACCGATACCCCGACCTTAGATGCGCGCCTTCTGGCGAAACATGTCACGGGGCTTGATGACGCAGGTCTTATTCTGCATGCCGCCAATCACCTGAGCGCTAAGCAGCGCCAGGAAATGGAGGCGATGGTGAACCGGCGCCGCGCGGGTGAACCTATTGCTTATATTATCGGCCGACGCGAGTTCTGGAGCCTCGAATTCGAAGTGGGGGAGGGCGTTCTTGTTCCGCGCGCTGACAGCGAAACGTTGATTGAAGCGGCGTTGGAGGCTTTCCCGGATAAGCAGACCATTTTGCGCGTGCTCGATCTCGGGGTCGGGAGCGGGTGCTTATTAGCGGCGTTTTTGTCAGAGCGTCCTTGCGCAACAGGGGTTGGCGTCGATCGTCGGCCGGTCGCGCTGGAATATGCAAAAAGGAATCTCGACCGGTTGGGCCTTTCCGGTCGGGCTACGCTGAAATGCGGTGATTGGGGGCGCGCCTTAGGCGAGGCCGATATCAATACTTTCGATCTTATCCTGACGAACCCGCCCTATATTGCCGAGGCTGACCGTGCTTCGCTCGCGCGCGATGTGCGTGAATATGAGGATGCTGGAGCCTTATTCGGCGGGCATGATGGGCTGCAGGAATACCCTTCTATTCTCACTGATTCGGCACGATTCCTTCGGCCTAGCGGCGTAATCGTCATGGAATTTGGGGTCGGACAATCGCGGAGAATCGTAGAATTGGCGCGTGAAGCCTTCGCCTGCGCTGAAATTTCCCTAAAAAACGATTTGTCCGCGCGTCCTCGCGTCATTGTAATCAAACGGTAACCCTGTTCTGTTTTAAAAAAACATTGCATCGGCGCTCTTAGGCGCTATTATCAGGATACGCGACGCAGATAGAGTAATCGCTCGCTATTAGATAATCCTCGATTTCAGGAAATTCTAAACAGGCGCTAAAATAGCGCGGGGCCGGAAGAAACGTACAACCGGAAGTCAGCCATAGACGCTGGATAACTTTTTCAACAACGCTTTGTGCAAAGCGCATGCTCGTCATCGAGTTAAACTCTGTGAGGGAAGCGCGCCGAAGCGAAGAACGACGATGGTAAATCGTCTTTTTCGGGATCAGCGGGTGTCCTGCCATGCCGAAGCAGGCAGTGACGAACGCGAAGGTTTAGTTCGTGGATAATGAGAACATGTTAAATAACAAAAGACAGGTAATAAAATGAAGCGTGGCCGCAACCAACGCCGCCGCCAAGGGGTGAATCCTAACCGAGCGTATGATTCGAATGGGCCGGATGTCCGCATTCGTGGAACCGCGAATCAAATTTACGATAAATATCTCTCTCTCGCGCGGGATGCGGCGTCCAGTGGGGACCGGGTTAAAGCGGAAAACTATTTGCAGCACGCAGAGCATTACTTCCGTCTTATTCGCTCCATGCAACCAAATCAGGCGACCGCAAACGATGGCGCTGATTCTGACGCCGCTGGCGAAAACCAGGACCAAAATAACCGTTCTGGTGGTGACCGCGCTAACCAGCAAGATCGATCAAACAATCGCGACCGTCGGAATTCGCGCCCAGAGCGCCGTGGCCAGGAAGAGCCGGGCGACGAAAACGATGTGGCGGCTGAATCAGCCGATAACCAGGACGACGCGCCAAGCGAGGTGATCGTCGATATGCCGGCCGAAGAGGCGGAAGAAGAAAGCTCGGTGCCGTCGGTTGAAGCGGAGGAAAAACCTCGCCCGCGTCGGGGCCGTCCGCCATCGCGCAGCAGTGAAAACGCCAAAGCCGAAAGCGACGATAAACCAGCGACACGGCGTCGACGTCGTCCGCGTAAAGCGGAAGCCGCTGAAGAAGAAACGGCGCCTGTCCCTGAAGAGGTAACCAGCGCTTAACCTCGATGACCCCGAAAGCGTAATCGCCGACGCATTTTTTTGGTGGTTTGCGGTAAAGTTTGTGGTGACCGCCGATAGCGTTGCGACTTGCTTTACTGCTATTGCGGCTTGCTGATGGCGGGGTTTTATCGACGTTAGATCTTGTATACGTGCTCATCGGCCTTATCTGAAAGTCACGCGTGCGTCGCCGTTATAGGGGCGCGCCAACAGTGTTGACGCTTTCAGAAAGGTCCGCGCTTTATGCAATTTGAGAACTACACCGATCGCGCTCGAGGATTAATCCAAGCGGCGCAAGGCATCGCTTTACGCGAGAACCATCAGCAATTCACACCGGAACATGTATTAAAGGCCCTATTGGATGATCCCGAAGGGCTTGCCGCGAACCTATTGCGCAGCGCTGGCGCAGCACCTGAAAAGGCGTTGGCGGACACCGAAACGGTATTGAAAACAGCGCCGAAGGTCGAAGGCGGCAATGGACAACTTTATCTCACGCCAGCGACGGCGAAAGTTTTTGCGAATGCAGAGCAACGCGCCAAGAAAAGCGGCGATGCGTTTGTCTCTGTAGAAGCCTTATTGGCGGCGCTCGCGCAAACAAAAGAGGGCGGGGCAGCTAAAATCCTGAAGGACGCCGGGGCGAACGCCGCCGGATTAGATCGCGCCGTAGAGGATTTACGCAAAGGCCGCAAAGCCGATACCGCCTCTGCGGAAGACGGATATGACGCTCTGACCCGGTATGCCCGCGACCTGACGGAAGCGGCCCGGGAGGGCAAGCTTGACCCTGTGATCGGGCGCGATGAAGAAATCCGACGCGCTATGCAGGTACTCTCCCGCCGTACAAAGAATAACCCGGTGCTGATCGGCGAACCCGGCGTTGGTAAAACGGCGATTGCCGAGGGGCTCGCCCAGCGTATTGTCAATGGCGATGTGCCGGAGAGCCTCAAAAACAAACAATTATTGGCGTTGGATATGGGCGCGCTCATCGCGGGTGCAAAATACCGCGGCGAGTTTGAAGAACGCTTGAAGGCGGTGTTGTCTGAGGTCACGGGCGCAGACGGACAAATTATTTTGTTCATCGATGAAATGCACACCCTTGTGGGCGCCGGCAAAACGGACGGCGCGATGGATGCGTCAAACCTCCTAAAGCCCGCCCTTGCCCGCGGAGAGCTGCATTGCGTTGGCGCCACCACGCTGGATGAATACCGTAAATATGTTGAGAAAGACGCGGCTCTCGCGCGCCGTTTCCAGTCTGTCATGGTGGAAGAACCCACGGTGGAAGATACGATCTCTATCCTTCGTGGGCTGAAAGAAAAATATGAGTTGCATCATGGCGTGCGCATCGCTGACAGCGCCATCGTCTCGGCCGCAACGTTATCAAACCGGTATATCACAGACCGCTTTTTGCCGGACAAAGCGATTGACCTTGTCGATGAAGCGGCTTCGCGATTGCGCATGGAGGTTGATTCTAAGCCCGAGGAACTTGATGAAATCGATCGGCGCATTATTCAACTAAAGATCGAGCGCGAAGCGCTAAAGAAAGAAAGCGATGACGCGTCGCGGGCGCGGCTTGAAAAGCTTGAAACCGAATTGGCGGATCTTGAAGAAGACTCCGAAGCGATCACGGCGCGGTGGCGCGCGGAAAAAGATCGCCTTGCCTCCTCAACGAAAGTCAAAGAGGAATTGGATCGCGCCCGCCAGCAACTTGTTGAGGCGGAACGGCGCAGCGACCTTGCCGGCGCGTCGGAGTTAAAATACGGCGTTATCCCCGCTCTGGAAAAGCAATTGACTGAAGCCGAAGCCGCCTCCGACAAAAAAGGTGGACGGGGCGAGCTTGTTCAAGAAGTGGTGGATCCGGAGCATATCGCGTCCGTCGTTTCCCGTTGGACAGGCGTGCCCGTCGATAAAATGCTGGAAGGCGAAAAAGAAAAACTTCTACGCATGGAAGAAGCGATTGGTCGGCGGGTTGTCGGTCAGCGCGATGCAGTTGAGGCTGTCTCTGCCGCGGTGCGGCGCGCGCGTGCTGGGCTGCAGGATCCGAACCGTCCCATCGGGTCGTTCTTATTCCTCGGTCCGACGGGTGTTGGGAAGACCGAACTGACGAAAGCGCTTGCCGGGTTTTTGTTCGACGATGACACCGCAATTGCGCGCATCGATATGTCGGAGTTTATGGAAAAACACTCCATCGCAAGGCTCATTGGCGCGCCGCCTGGCTATGTTGGTTACGAAGAAGGGGGCGCGTTGACGGAAACGGTGCGGCGCAGACCCTATCAAGTTATCTTGTTTGATGAAGTTGAAAAAGCCCATCCGGATGTTTTCAATGTTCTTTTGCAAGTGTTGGATGACGGCCGGTTGACCGATGGGCAGGGCCGCACGGTAAATTTCAAAAACACCCTGATCATCTTGACGTCTAATCTTGGAGCGGAGCACCTAGCCAATCAAAATGAGGGGGAAACATCGGACGCGGTTCGCCCACAAGTGATGGAGGCCGTGCGCGCGCGTTTTCGCCCAGAATTCCTGAACCGGCTTGATGAGATCATTCTCTTTAATCGGCTCGCCCGTCATGACATGGACGCGATCGTTGATATTCAGATCGCTCGTTTGAACAAATTATTGGCGGATCGGCGCATCACGATCTCTCTTGATGACAACGCGCGCTCTTGGCTCGCCGACGCTGGGTATGATCCGGTTTTTGGCGCTAGGCCGTTAAAGCGGGTCATTCAGAGTAACCTTCAGGACGCCATGGCCGATCTGTTGCTTGCGGGTCGGTTGGCGGATGGCGAAGACGCGATTGTGTCCGCCAACGCCGATGGGCTGACCATCAATGGCGTCGAAGCGCGCCGTGTCCGGGCAAGCCAGGGCGTGGGCGGGTATGCTGATGGCCCAGCAGCGCCGCCAGCGGGCGCTTTGTTGAACTGACGAAAAACCGGAGGCGAGGGTATGAGCCTGGAAGATGAAAAAAGACGTATACTGAAGGACATGATTAAAGACGCTATGGGTGCTGACGGCCCTTTAGATCCGAACGCCCTCAATCCGCGCGCGCTTCCTCATCGTTTACGTCAGCGGTTGGAGGAACAAGCGGGCGGAGATGTGGATTTAGACACCCTTCTTGAGGAAGTGCGGCGCGATATAACGCGCGGTCATTAGGGCCGACGCGTTCAGCGCTTTGATCTACAATTGCGCGATTGCGGCCTTTTTAGATAGCGTCAATTGAGCGACAGATGCGCCGCCTTTCGCCATAACACGCATACCAAAGTAAACGGCTAAGAGGTTTTCCGCCCTCATCTTTATCTCTTGTGACGGTTTTGGGACCGCATTCATCGAAACATCTGGCGCGCATTCCTGGAGGGCGGTCATGAACCCTTTCCGCATACGGTCAAAACCGTGCAAGGTGACCGCTTCCACATTTTTATCAAAGGGAGCGAGATCCACGGCGGCGTTACAAAGAAAGCACCCCTTGCGATCACCGCGCTCCTCAACCTCATCAATGACAGTGGTCAACAGTGCGTTGATCCGCGCTTTTCCTGTTTTTTGCCGACCAACGCTCTGACCATTGAGCAACAGGACAGCGGCTTCCACTTCTTGTGAGATGTAGGCGTTCAACGACCGTAGATATACCGAGCGCTTATCGCCAAAAGCGGCGTAGAGACTTCCCTTGCCGAGTTTAGTCGCCGTCATCAGATCGTCATAGGAAGCGCCTTCAAACCCTTTGCGCCAAAAGACGTCCTTTAATGCGTTTAGGGCGTCCGATTCATTAAACTCTCTTGTTCGCGCCATCGTTAGTCCTCACGCCTAAGTGATTGTTTCGTTATTTGACCATTCGGTCTTGCTGCTACATATGCATAACCAATTGAGGACCAAATGGTCCACAATTTGAATTCTAACAACCAATCACGTTGAGGATACCACGATGTTCAAAAAATCTTTTTTGGTCGCTTGCGCGGCCGCGACGACACTTTCGATCAGCAATGCTGCGTTTGCAGAAAAAACTGAGGCTTCTTCAGTCGCGACGAACGCCGCCGCGACAAGCGTTGTGCAAGCCGGTGTTTTTGAAGGCCGCAGTGACCACATCACCACAGGCGGCGTCTCAATCCTAAAAACGTCTTCAGGGTATGTCGCTGTCTTAGAAGGCAATTTCAGCCTTGATGGCGCACCGGAACCATCCTTGGGCTTTGGTAAGGACGGCTTTGTGAAGACAACCGAATTCACGCCGCTAAAATCAAACAATGGTCTGCAAGTTTATGAAATCCCGGCATCCATCAATCCGGCCGATTTTGATGAATTCTATGTCTGGTGTTCGAAATTTAGCGTCCCACTTGGTGTCGCGTCGCTAAAAACTGGCGAATAAAAAAAATAAAAGGATGTCATCATGCGCTTTATTCCAGCCTCCGTACACGGGTTTCTCGATTACGCTGTCGCGATAACCCTCATTGCCGGGCCGTTTGTGCTCGGTTTTGAGGGGATTGCTCAGTATCTCGCTCTTGCGGGCGGTGTCGGGCTTTTCGTTTATAGTTTAATTACGGACTATTCTTTGTCTGCCCGCAAATTGCTACCGTTTAGTGTCCATCTCATTATCGACTTTGTCGCCGCTCTTGTTCTGGTCGCGGCGCCGTTTTTGTTCGGATTTGAGGGGCTCACCAAGATTTTCTATTTGGTGATTGGGGTCGCCGTGATCGTTGTGGTGCTCCTGACGAACCCTAATACTGGCGAGGAAAGCGGGGCTTAGCCGTCCTAGCTCTTCATCCTAGTTGTTTTTTCGGTATCTGATCAAAGCGCCGGCGTTTTTTTCGCCGGCGTTTTTTTGCGTTCTAACCGTCTTGGACAGTGATGTTTGTTTTAAAGCGCCGTTTCATTCGTTGCGGCGGCGTCGTCTTCCGCAACGACGGCCGGGGCCTCGCCAATTGGCTGACCGTCCTCAACTCGCAGGGCGTCAATCTCATCACGGATTTTTTTGAACTTGTCCAAATCTGCGCCCTTCAACGCGACGCCCGTCGCGATTTTTAGGCGTTGCGGGTTTACCGCCTTGCCGTTCTTATGCACCTCATAGTGGAGGTGGGGACCGGTGGAACGGCCCGTCGAGCCAACATAGGCGATCACATCGCCTTGCTCCACGCGCTTGCCCTTGCGGATGCCTTTGCGGAAACCATTCAAATGGGCGTAGGCGGTTTCATATCCATTGGCGTGGCGGATCTTCACGTAGTTTCCGAAAGATCCGTACCGATTGGCGCGAACAATCACGCCGTCGCCAGCGGCGTAAACGGGGGTGCCGCGCCGTGCCGCAAAGTCAACGCCCTTATGGGCCTTTCGATATCCAAGGATCGGGTGTTTCCGTGTGCCGAACCCGGAGGATAGTCGCGCCCCATCGATGGGCGTTTTCATCAAAAGGCGTTTGGCGCTTTGGCCCGCGCCGTCAAAATAATCGGCTTTAGCGCCGCCATTCTTGGCAAGGAAGCGGTAATATCCCTTTTCTTTATTCTGTCCACGCCATTTCAGGCGGGCGTAAAGAATATCGCCGGAGGAGACGAGGGCGCCTTCATCGTCATATTTCATCTCGACGACGGCTTCGAATTCGTCCCCGCCGAAAATCTCACGTTGGAAATCAACATCGTAGGCGAACAAATTCGCTAATTCGATAATGGATTTATCCGTCGCGCCAAGGGCTTTGGCGGAGACGTATAGGCTGCCATCGATCTGACCTTCCAGCGCCAAATGCCGTGTGGTGATCGCGACGGGCGTTTTATCAAAGGAGAAATCTTGCACCTCGCGATTGAGGAAAACGCGGTTTTCCGGGTCCGGCTTATATTCCAAAGCGATGAGGTGCAGATCAGGCGTATCGTTAGACTGGTCTAAGGTGGCTTCCAGTTCGAACAAGGTGCGATTAGGAACGGCTGTCGTCAGAACAAATTCCTGACCGACGCGTAGGCGTCTTAGGTTTTCGTGCTTGCCGAGAGCGTTGGCGGCGCGATGACGGTCGCCTGCGCGGACGCCAGCCGCTTTTAACGCGTCGACAATCGTCTCCCCTTTGCCGAGCGTGACGCGCACCTGGTTTTGAACCGAGGGAATGTCACGGACAAGCCGGGCCGATAATGGAGCTGTGTTTAAAAGCGTATCGGCCGAGGCGGAGGCGTTTTTTGAAAAGCCTAGCTGCGCGGGAATTGAGGCGCCGATCGCTGGGGCCCGACCAATATCCGCCGTTTCTTGACGGCGGGATCCAAGACTTGGTCCAAGATTGGGAGCGAGGGAGGCTTGAGCCGCGGCGGCCGGAGGTGAGGCGTCAGCGGAAGCTTGGACGGAGGCAGGTGCAGCCCGATCCGCCAAAGGGGGATCAATCGACGCCGTCGTGGCCGAAAGCGCGCTTTGAGCGGGTGATGCGGCGATCGTTTCCGGTCCATTGGCGTCCACCGATGACGCCGCAAGCCAAATCGCGCCGAGCCCGCTGGCGAAAACGCCAAGAAACGCTGTCGCGGCAAGAAACGCTCGTTTATGTGTTGATGAGGCTGTTTCAGACAACGCCTCATAAGACTGCGAATAACCATCGATCGGCATAAGCGCTACATAGTCCGTACTATCTTTTCCGCCCCATTAAACAGAGAGGCGATTTTTCTAAACGACAAGGTCGCCAACTGCAGGCTCTCAACTGCAAGCTTTACGCCGATGCGCGTTCATTCTGGCGTCTGACTCAGCATTTCAAAGGGCGATGGTCACCGGGAGAGGCGCGAATCAACCCTTATTCGCCGCGAATGGGAAGTGATATTCAGTCCATAACCTTAATGCCACGCCTCGCTTTCTGAGGCAATTTTCGGCAAGATTAAAAGTCATCGTTAAATGGTAATATGATGACGGGGGCCGAAAGGGCGAAATTCAAAGGCGGGGAAAGCCGGCATGCGGCGGTTCTTATTGTTTCTGGCAGCGCTTATCATTGTCCTCGGGGCGATGATTGGCGCCGTTGTGGTCTTTCGCGCGCCTCTCATCGAAATGGCGGCGGGCCACGTCTTGCGCAATGCCGGCTTCGATGATGTTGGCGTGAACGTTGAGGCGGTCGACGGGGAGAAGATTATCCTGTCATCGCTGAAAGCGCGCGCTGGCGCGACGACGACGGTCGATATGGACTATCTAGAGGCGCGCTTTGACTGGAAAACACTTCTTCGGTCTAAGCGGCTGGACAGCATTGTCATCGGCCCGGGCACCGTGATGGCGAAGGTAGATGAACAAGGGCGATTGCAACTGCCCACGGCCTTCGCTGGCGATAACGCCAAGCAATCGGGGCCCTCAACCTTTTCTCTCGCCGACATCCCCATTGGCGTTGTTACGATCCGCGATTTAATCGCCGTTGTTGAAACGCCTCGTGGCTCCGCGAAAAGTACCCTGACCGGGAAATTTGAACCAGCCGATGGCGGTGAGTTCGACGCGGTTCTATCGGCGCCGGCGGCCGGGCTCGATGATATTGGGGTGAGCAATTTAGTCGGAACTGGGCGTCTCGCTATCGTGGGGGACGGGGCCGCCACATTTGCCGTGGCGCTGACCGGCGACATCGATATCGCGGGCGCCGCCATTGAAGGGCTTGATGCGACGGTTGATGGCGACATTGCCAATTGGACGAAAGTTTTGGAAACCGGCGATCTCTTCAAAACAGAAACGACCGCCACGGTGCGGTTGGCGTCCGTGACGATGGCGCCGCAGAACGCCGCTGGATCCCCGCTTTTGGACGCGGTGGCGCTCGATGCTTTGAAAGCCCTGCCCGGCGGGGCGATTTCCACGATATCCCTTTCTGGCGCCGTTCGTTTTGAGGCGACGCCGGCAGCGGCGACAATATCATTACCCCACGGCCCATTTATTCTGACCACTGATCGTGGCGATCGATTGACGCTGTCATCGATTGATCCTGACCAAACGCCGGGTTCACCAACCCCGACGATCGATGGCGACCCGCTATTTGACCTATCAGCCGATGGACAACGCCTCGCCATGCAGCTCGATCTTTCCGGGCCGTCACAGGCGCGCTTTGGCGTGTCGGCGTTCTCAGCCGACGGCGCCCGTTGGACGCTCGATGTCGATGGGGCGGTGACGGAGCAAACCTTGGCTGGCGTGTCTTTAGGCCCGTCCTCGATCAAATTTGGCGGCGAAGGCGACCAATCAACATTCACGGGCATTCTGGACGCGAAGGCGGTTGTGAAAAGCGCCTCAGTCGGCCGGATGCTTGTTCAAGATGCTGAGACACGCCTGGCGAGTTCAGTGTCGTTGTCGGTGTCGGAGGGGCGCCTTGCCATTGGCTCCGACGGCGAAGGGTGCATCCATTTCGATAAAGGCCGCTTTCGGATTGTCAGCGAAGATCTAGCGGCGTCTATTTGGGATGCGGATGCGTGCGCCGAAGGTGGGCCATTATTGGTGGCCAATTGGGCGGACGCGCCATCGGCCAGGGTTCGCGCTGAAATGAAGACGAAGCGTGGGTTTTTTCGCCTGGGCCAAACGTTATTGACCGGTGCGCCGCCCGACATTTTACTGGATGCCACCTACCTTCCTGACGAAGAAACATCCAATGTTTCGGCGCTGTTTAGCGATGGTCGGGTGGTGTTCAACGAAGCGCTGGTCTTTTCCACGATCCACGGGTCCATGACGGCGCAGCTCGAAGGGCCTGCGCTGACAGCCGATATGACCCTCGACAAAACGCGAATTGACCAGACTGGAAAAAACCCTCTCGCTGCGCCTGTTCTTGTTGATGGTTCAGGCCGCCTCGCCGACGATACGTTGTCATTTACATACAGCGCATGGTCATTGGGGCGCAGTGGTCAAAAGGGTTACGAGTTGGGTAAGGGGCGCGGCGTTCACGTGGTGGATACAGGGCGCGGCTTTGCAGAATATCACGCCGACGATCTCTTGTTCTCGGTCGATGGCCTGCAGCCCGTGAATTTAACGCCTCTCGCCCAGGGTATTATTTTTGATGCAGAGGGAGGCGGCGCGGCTGCCTTTCGTTTTGATTGGGATACTGATGAGGTAACGTCAAGCGGTGAGATTGGATTTTCCGATTTATCCTTTGGGGGCCCTGGCCTTGCGGTTACGAAAACCGGCGGCGTAAAGGGCGCTATTCGGTTGAAGAGTTTGTTGCCGGCTGCGACCGAAGGCGAGCAGCGGATCGATATCGGCCTTGTTGATCTTGATGCCTTGAAGCTGGAGAATGGCGTCGTTCGATTTGAACTGCCGGGCGATGATACGCTAAAAGTTGTGCATGCGGAATTTCCTTGGTTTGGCGGGACGATTGGCGCTTACGACTCTGTTAGTCCGTTGACGGGCGGGGCCGCGACAACCCGATTGCAAGCGGCGGATGTTGATCTCAAACAGCTCCTTGCCTTCGTCAATGTTGAAGGGCTCTCTGGGGAGGGCGTCATTGAGGGCGTTTTGCCATTGGTAGTCGATGACGGCATTGCGAGCATTGAGGGCGGCGTTCTAAAAGCCGTTGGTCCCGGGGTTATTCGCTATACCGGCGCAGTTTCACAAGCGGTCTCATCCCAAGCATCCGTGAGCGAGGGGGGTGATACGAATCTCGCATTCAGCGCGCTGCGGGAGATTTCCTACGAAACGTTAAGCGCGACCATCGACGGACGCTTAGATGGGGATCTGATTTTTGGGATTAACTTCGAGGGTACCAGCGTCGTTCAGCTCGATGACCCTCGGATAAAAGAGCCTGTGGCCTTGCCTTTTATCTATAAGGTCACCGTCAAAGCGCCGCTCTTACGCCTGATTGAGCAAATCAACGCCATCAACAATATCGAGTTGACCTTAGAAGAATTGGCCGAGCAAGAACGCCGAAAAACCGAATAGGGCTTGTGGCGCGCCTTTGTTTCACCATATCCGTGACACGTAATCGCCCTTTGAACCGACGGTCGTTAATGCTAGTGTTCGGGTCAATCAAAGGCTCAAATAGGAGGGGGCACTTCCAGATATGAACCAATTTACTCACCGATTGATCGACCGGCGATCACCTCAACATGCGTTTTCCGCGGGCGTTTTCTTGATGCTCGCGACGGGGGCGACGGCTTGCGCTACCGTTAAAGTCGAAGCGCCAGACGAGCCGATCGAAATCAATTTAAATGTCAATGTTTCCGGGGAAGTGCGCGTCAAGCTTGAGCGCGAGATCGACGATCTCATCGCAGAAAACCCCGATATTTTCTAATCATTCTTCGAGAACGGATGAACGATATGTCTTTAAAACTTTTTCCAAAAACGATCATCGCGGCCCTGGCGGCTGTTGTCACGGGGTTGATGTCGGTGGCTTTCGCCGCGACACCGGCCATTGAGGCGGCTAAAGATGAATGTATTGTTGGTGAGCGGAATGACGGCTATTTGGGCGTGATTGACTCTGCCCGGGCGGACGCGGCGTTGCGCCGCGAGGTCGCTAGTGTCAACCAGCAACGCAAAGCGGCCTATGCACGTCTTGCCGAGCGCAACGGCGTTACGATCGAGGATACCGCGACGCTAACGGCGGAACGCCTCATCAACCAGGCGTCTCCCGGTCAGTGCGTGCAGAACTCCAGCGGTGAATGGGTGAAGAAGTAACACGCCCATCCTGAGGATATTTAAGATTTAAGACCGACCCCTTCTTCCTTTTGGGAGAAGGGGTTTTCTTATGGAATTAGCGCCGTGCCGACGCGCCACCAGGGCGAATCTGTCATACAGAAAATTCGATCAATCTAACCGGAGGCGCGAACCCAATCATGACCCCAGAAAAAGCTTTTGACGACAGCGTTGCCGACGCGACGCAAGAGGCTTCCCAAAATGAGGCGCCATTGGACGCAATCTGGATGTCCGCTCTGATGTCGTCGCGGCTTTGCCATGATCTTGTCAATCCTGTGGGGGCGCTAAGCTCCGGCCTTGATGTGCTGGGTGATCCGGAAATGGACGAGGAGATGCGTGAAGACGCCCTCGATCTGATCAAAACCAGCACCGAAAAAGCGGTGGCGTTGTTGAAGTTCGCCCGTCTTGCTTACGGGCAGGCTGGCGGCGTCGGGGCGACGCTCCCCTATGATGAGGCGCGCGATCTACTGCAAGGGCTCTTTGCCTCGTCAAAGGCAGACCTAGATTGGCGTATTTCATCCGGGTACGGCTCGAAAGAGGAAGTTAAAGCGCTGCTTGCGTTGGTCCACGCCGCCTCCGAATGCGCGCCCCGCGGCGGTGTCGTGACGGTGACCAGAGTGGCTGAGGGCGAACAGAGTTTTTGCGTCGAAACGGTCGGACCGCGCATCTTTTTGAACGAAGAAACAGTTAAGGCGATTGCTGGCGACGATGCGGATTTAAAGCCGAAGCAAGCCCCATTGTATCTTGCAGGCGTCGCCGCGCGCCGAGCGGGCGGGGCCGTTTCGGCGGCCGTTCATGAAGAAAAAGTGGTGATGACCCTCGATTTTCCAAGCGACGCGGCCGAAAATCTGCCCGATTCTGGTGGGGCATTAACGGCGAGCTAACCAAAAAAGTGGATATTCATTCCAAATGAAGGGGGCGCTGCGGGATTTGGACTTTCTCGTCGCAATCCAAAACGCGGAATAGCATAAATTACCCGCTCCTTGTTTGGAGGAGGGTAGTAGTGCGAAGGAGAGATCCACTAATGAAAACCTGTCTCGTAGTCGAGGATTCGGATATCGTCAGGGAAATAACTGCTCGAATTGCGGTGGATCTCGGGCTGGAGGCCTTAGAGGCGCAAAACGCGGCGTCCGGCCTCGATATCGCTCGCGATAAAAAGCCAGATTTGGTTTTTCTTGATTGGGACCTGCCGTCGATGGGCGCTCTCGATTTCCTACGCGGCGCAGCGACGCTTGACCGGCGACCGCCGATTGTCCTGTGCGCGACAGAAAATGATCCGCAGCAATTTGCGCTGGCGAAAGCTGCGGGCGCTGCATTCCACATTTTAAAGCCTTATGATCGCACGGTGATCGCGAAGGTTCTTGATGATGTGGCGAATACCGCGGCGGCCCCTGCAGAGGCGCCTTCAGCAGAAGCGCCTGATAAAGTCGATGAAGGCGAAACCGATATCGATGCCGGTATCGATGTTGGTGACGGGGCGGCCGACTCTAAGGTCGGCGCTGCCTAAGCACCGTCTTTAGCGTTCGATGTTGGTTCGGACCTGAAACCGCCTCATTTCCGGTCCCACTGAAGGCCTATTTGGGCGCCGAAGGCATTTGACTTCAGCGCATTAGACCGATGATAAAGCTCTCCATAACAATGCTTTAATGACCGCCGCTGTCGGCGGGCGAGAAAGCCGAATTTGTGGAGGACGCCCCATGCAGGGACTAATGATGGACCGCCCGCTCCTGACAACGGAGTTGCTGAAGCACGCCCTACGAGTCTACTCGAAAACCGAAATTGTGACGAGGACCGTTGAGGGGCCGATCCACAAATACACGGTTCGTGATGCTTACAAACGTATCTGCCAACTCGCGAACGCTTTGACACGCGCGGGCGTCAAAAAAGGGGATCGGGTCGGGGTTATTGGCTGGAATACCTATCGCCAATTCGAAATGTATTATGCGGTAGGCGGGCTCGGCGGTGTCTTGCATACGATTAATCCGCGCCTCGGGCCGCAGAATGCCACGTTCGTGGTCAATCATGCAGAAGATGATTGGGTGTTTTTTGATCCGACCTTCGCCCCGCTTGTCGGCGCGATGAAGCCCCATCTGAAAACCGTCAAAGGCTATGTCCTAATGTCGGACAGTGAATATGCTAAGGGCGTCGATGGTGGTTTTGATGCCTATGAAGACCTCATCGCCTCTGAAAGCGATGATTTTGATTGGCCCGACTTCGACGAAAATACCGCCGTCGCCATGTGTTACACCTCAGGCACCACGGGCAACCCGAAGGGCGTTCTTTATTCCCATCGATCAACGGTCTTACAGAGTTTCGCCAGTTGCCTGCCTACCGGCATGAGCTGTAACGAGGGCGATACGGTGCTGCCCGTTGTGCCCATGTTCCATGTGAACGCCTGGAATGTTCCGTACTCCGCCATGATGACGGGGTTAAAGCTCGTCTTGCCAGGCCCGCGTCTTGATGGTGAAGGTCTTTATGAATTGCTTGATAATGAAAAGGTGAGCTATTCCCTCGGTGTGCCAACTGTTTGGTTAGGTCTTCTGCAATATCTAGAGCAGACGGGTAAGACACTGCCTTACCTGAAAAAAGGTCTATCCGGTGGATCGGCTCTACCAGAAGCCTTGATCCGCGGCTATGCGAAATATGGCGTAGAGTTGCAGCAGGGCTGGGGTATGACGGAGATGAGCCCAATCGGTACAGTGAACACATTGCCACCGCATATCGCCTCCCTGTCGGCGGATGAGAAAATTCCCTACCAATTAAAGGCGGGTCGACCTTTGCCATTAGTTGATATGCGTCTTGTTTCTGAAGAAGGGGAAATTTTGCCCCACGATGGTGAGCATGACGGCCATTTACAGGTGCGCGGGCCTTGGATTGTGGGCGAGTACTACAAACCAGAAAAAGAAACGCTGACATCGGATGGTTGGTTCGATACTGGCGACGTCGCCAACATCGATGAAGATGGATTCCTGCAGATTACCGACCGGTCCAAGGACGTGATTAAAACCGGCGGGGAGTGGGTTTCCTCCATCGATATCGAAAACGCTGCGTTGATGCATCCGGGCGTCGCGAACGCCGCTGTCATCGGCGTGCACCATCCCAAATGGCAGGAACGGCCTCTGCTTATCGTTACAAAGCGGGAGGGCGCTGACCCGTCAGCGGCGGAAATCCAGGAATTCCTGAAGGACAAACTCGATAAAATCGCCTGGCCGGACGCCGTGGAGTTTGTAGACGAAATTCCCCTTGGAGCGACCGGGAAGGTGCTGAAAACATCCCTTCGCAAACAATTCAAGGACTATTCGTTGTCAGCGTAACGCTGATCGCCAACCGTTTGTCGAAAATTGACATTGCAGGTTTGACCCTCCCTTTTTTCTCGGAAATACTACCGCGAGAAGAGGGAGGGGCCCCATGACACTTGCGCCGCTTTGGGATGCATCTTTAGCGATTCAAATCCATGTTTTGACCGTCGTGCCGGCGGCGGTCCTCGGGTTAATCCAATTCTTGTTGCCAAAGGGTACGCCGCTGCATCGCGCCATTGGTTACGCGTTCATGACACTCATGGTTGTCACGGCAATTGCGGCGTTTTTCATCCCATCTTTTATGGGCGGGCGCTTTAGTGCTATTCACTTATTTATCCCATTGACCCTGATCACCGTGCCGCGCGCGCTTTTGGCTGCGCGCCGAGGAGACATCAGGGCCCATAAGTGGTCCCTCATTGGATTATACTTTGGGGCGATTGGGATCGCAGGCTTTTTCGCGTTTATGCCGGGGCGTGTCATGCACCAGATTATTTTCGGTGGATGACCAACGAGAGTGCGTTTGGCGATCCCGCATGAAAGGCGGTTATCGAGGTAATTTCGCTTTATCCGCCAACAAGTGTTTCATATACTATCAGTATACAAATATTGGTACCTGGCGCAAACAAGGATCAGCATTTGCAACCTCAATCATTGGCCAGAGTGTCGTGCTTTTCCACGAGATCCTCCAATGCAAATCTTTGATGCTGTTGTCTCAAAAGCGCAGGACGTGGACCGGTCTTTATGGTACCGGTTCGCGTTCCCGGTGGGTGGCCTATGATGGGCCGGTTTTCGGGGTTTTGTTGGGGGCGTTGCGATGGGCGAGAAAACACCAAAGTCGGTCAATCTGAATATTACCCATGGACGGATTTTTCGCCGATATTGGGGATCGATCCTGGTCACCTTGGGGTTGATCCTCGCGAGCGCCAGTTTGTGGCTCATGCAGCCCTATCTTTTGGGGCTCGCGATTGATGGGCTGACCCAAGGGGCGTGGCGAGGCGTTGCGTATCTGGCGGGGCTTCAGGTCCTTGTTCTTTTCATCGGCGGCGCGCGGCGGTTTTTTGATACCCGCGTTTACACCCGCATTTATCGCGATATTGGGGAAGAAACCGTGGCCGCGTCACAGGCCGCTGGATTGCCCCTGACACGCATGACAGCGCGCGCAAACATGCTGCGGGAGGTGGTGCGGTTTTTTGAGTTTCGCGTCCCAGCGACATTGCGCTCTTTCATTAACCTCGTCGGCTCTCTTGGGCTTTTGTATTTTCTGTCCGCTCCCGTCTTTTTTGCGTGCTTGGGCGGGGCGGCGTTCATCGTGGTAACATCGGCGATTTTCTCAGGGTCAATCTTGCGCGTCAACGCCAAGATAAATGATCAGCTAGAGGAAGAAGTAGACGTCTTCGCTGCTCGCTCTGCGGAGGGGGTGCGTCAGCACTTTGCCAGCATTGCAGGGTTTCAGGTCCGTCGGTCGGACCTGCAGGTGATGATGTTTGGTCTGAACAATATTGGACTAATGGGTGTTTTGTTGTTCTCCCTTTACCAGGTGGTATCGGTGGAACAGGCGGCGATCGGCATTGTCTTTTCTGTTTTCAGCTACGTGACGCGGTTTCAAAACGCCGTTGAGAGTTTTCCGGCTACCTATGTTGAGTTGCTCCGGACGGTCGAAATCACCCGGCGCATTAACGCGGTTGTGGCGGCCGAAGATGAAGAGGTCGAGGGCAACGTGGAGGATGGCAAAGCAAAGGACGATAAACACCCCGTGCGCGCGCAGGCCATCGCGCCAACGGAAATAGAAGCGCGCCGCGCCGCCCAGGTCATCCAATATCTAGCGACGGAGGGTGGACGCCGGTGACGAGTATTATCGCGACAGCCTTGCGTCCAGATATCGTGAGGCGGTCTTTGATCGTCGCCCTGATCGTTGGAACGGTTTTGAACGTTATCAATCAGGGAGACTTATTGCTGGCCGGGGAGACGCCCGTTCTTTGGAAACTCGCGCTGACCTATTTGGTCCCCCATTGCGTCGCGACCTACGGCGCCGTCACCGCCTTGCGTGCGGCGGATCTTTAATTTCCAACCGCCGTTTGGGCCTTTCATCACGCGCTCAGATATCCAATTCTTCTTGAGCGAAAGCGGCGTTCTCCTGAATGAACTGGAAGCGGGGTTCGGCCTTTTTGCCCATCAAGCGTTCAACCAGATCAGTTGATAGCTCAACCTTATCTTCCGCGATCACCACCCGGGCAAGGCTGCGGGCGCCCGGCAACATCGTGGTTTCTTTCAATTGGGCAGGGTTCATTTCGCCGAGCCCCTTAAAGCGGCCGATATCAACCTTTTGGTTGGCGCGAAATTCGCTCGCCTTTTTCTTTTCCAATTCTTCATCGTCCATCGCATAGACGGTCTTTCCGCCAGCTGACAAACGATAGAGGGGCGGTTGGGCGAGATATAATCGGCCAGCGGTAATAAGCTCCGGCATTTCCCGATGGAAAAAGGTGATCAAAAGGGCCGCGATATGGGCGCCGTCAACATCAGCATCCGTCATAATGATGATTTTCTCATAGCGCAGATCTTCAACATCAAATTTCTGACCAAGGCCGACGCCCAGGGCGAGGGCGATATCCTGCACTTCTTGGTTGGCGAGAATTTTATCGCGGGAAGCGGAAGCGACATTCAAAATCTTACCGCGCAAGGGGAGGATCGCCTGGGTCGCGCGGTCCCGCGCTTGCTTGGCTGAACCACCGGCGGAGTCACCCTCAACGAGGAAAACTTCTGTCCCCGTGCGGTCTTTTTGCGTGCAGTCGGCCAGCTTACCGGGAAGCCGCAATTTGCGGGTCGCCGCTGCGCGGGAGACTTCCTTTTCCTTCCGCCGGCGCATGCGTTCCTCAGCCCGTTCGACCACCCATTCAACAAGGCTGTCCGCCTGTTTTGGGTGCGCAGCGAGCCAATGGTCGAAGGCGGGGCGAATGGCGTTCTCGGTAAGGCGCTGGGCCTCGGCGGTCGCGAGCTTGTCTTTCGTCTGTCCCTGGAATTCCGGATTGCGCACAAAGACGGAGAGCAATCCACCACAGGACGTCATCACGTCTTCAGCCGTCATCACGGCTGCTTTTTTATGACCGGCGAGCTCAGCATAGGCGCGCAGACCTTTGGCGAGCGCGGAACGCAAACCGGACTCATGGGTGCCGCCTTCTTGGGTGGGGATGGTGTTACAATAAGAATGTAAAAAACCGTCGCTCTCCTGGCCCTTGGCCCCAAAGCCCGCCATGCCCCAGGTGATCGCCCATTCGACATTGCCGTGACCGTTATCCTCTTTACGTTCAACCTTGCCGGTGAACATCTCATCGGTGACCGTTGGTTTCTCGCCAACAAGGCTTTGCAGGTAATCAGCAAGACCGCGCTCGAATTTCAGGACAGCGTCGGCGGGCGTATCATCTTTGATAAGGTCAGGCGCGCATTTCCAACGGATTTCGACGCCGCCAAACAGATACGCTTTTGAGCGCGCCATGCGGAAAAGGCGCGCCGGTTTAAAGGTGAGTTTTTTGCCAAAAATTTCTGGGTCCGGATGGAATTTTACCATCGTCCCGCGCCGGTTCGGCGCATCGCCCGCTTTTATGAGTTTCGTTTGAGGCAGACCCTTGGCGTAGGTTTGTCGCCAAAGGGTGCGACTGCGCGCGACCTCCACCACGAGGTCATCGGACAAGGCGTTAACAACGGATATCCCAACGCCGTGGAGACCGCCCGAGGTGGCGTAGGCTTTGCCTTCAAATTTGCCGCCCGCATGCAGCGTCGTCATGATCACTTCGAGGGCTGATTTCTTTTTAAATTTCGGGTGTGGATCAACCGGAATGCCACGCCCGTTGTCGGTAACGCTCAGATATCCATCCGCCGTCAGTTCGACCTCAATGCGCGAAGCGTGACCCGCGACGGCTTCGTCCATGGAGTTGTCGAGGACTTCGGCGAAAAGATGGTGCAAGGCGCGCTCATCCGTGCCGCCAATATACATGCCCGGGCGTTTGCGAACGGGCTCCAGGCCCTCAAGGACTTCGATATCCTTCGCGCTATAACTGTTGTCAAAGAGATCGCCGGCGGTGCGGCTCGATTTCTTCGCGGCGGTTTTTCGTGGGCTTGCGGCAGGCGCCATAAGGGCTTTTTCGTCCTAATATAATTTTCAGAAAAGGAGGCATTGGCGCGCCATACCGACACGTCCACGTCCTAAGGTTAAGCCCCTTTCTCGACAGTTTCGCGGCAAAGGGCAACAAACTTAGGAGTGAGGCCAATACAATACGTCGCGCGCAAGGCACCGCGGCCCTTGCCAAGGTTTGCACCGGGCAAAGCCAGCAGAAACGATTTCGAGGACGCTAAAGCGCCCCGCTTCCAATATTATGCTTTTGCTCTTGTTTTTCGAACGCGGGCGCCAGCGGCCAAGGCGGCTGCGCCGAGAAGCAGTAGAGGACCCGTCGCCGGCAACGGCACGATGGACGCCCCTTCTTCGGAGGCCGTGTCAATGGTGAACACCGCAGGCGTTTCCGACACTAAGAAAACCTGAAAGCTGCTGTCGAATGGCGCAGAGCCATCGAAAATTATCTCCTCGCTTTCAGGCGACGGAACACCGGTGATATTGACAAAAAACTCTCTCGAATCGATCGATATCGTGTTGGTCTCCAAATCAATCGTTTCGGCGAGCGATGGCGCTCCTGTCTGCGCTAACGCTGGCATGGACAGCGCGTCAGGAAGCCCGGCGCTAAACGGCAGGATGAGGGGCGAAACCAAGATTTCCGAGTCGAGGATCGTCAAATCCGCGTCTGATCCAAGTCCAGCGGTGGGCTCGCTGAAAAAGATGGCGGCCTCTGCAGCGGAGCCCGCTAAAGAGACCGGCAGTGCGGCCAGAATTGCGATAAGCGGTAATTTCATGATAATTTTCCGTCTCTCAAAGTCGCTTGTTCAATGGGGTGACCGACCAGACCTTGAGGGAGGTTTTGGTTAATAAGAGTTGAGCCTTCGTTAACAAAACCTGAGACTCGGACAATAAATTCAAAGTTTTGTGTTAACCTTTAGCGCGGCCGAGCTTGATCCCGTGTAAAGGGACTTCGACACCGCTCATCGGCGGCTCTTTGGCGGGGGATGAATTCGGGGATGACTTCATGAAACTCAAGGATCCGATCGTCCTTCCTTGCGGCGCGCGATTGAAAAACCGTCTCGCAAAGGCAGCGATGACTGAAGGACTTTCCGACCCATTTAACCGGGCGACCCAGCGCCACGTCACTTTGTATAAGCGATGGGCCGAAGGCGGGGCGGGGCTTTTACTCACCGGCAACGTTCTTGTTGATCGACGGTATCTTGAACGCCCAGGCAATGTGGCGATTGACGGCGAACAGTCACCCGAGGCTGTCGCGGCGCTTAGCGCCTATGCGGCGTCGGCGATTGAAAACGGCGCCGACATCTGGATGCAGATTTCCCATGCAGGGCGTCAATCGCCGAAGATCGTCGCTACCGAGCCGGTTGGGCCTTCTGCTGTTCCCGTTAAGCTCCCTGGCGGCCAGTTCGCTAAGCCGCGCGCGCTTTCAACCGAGGATATCGAAGACGTCATTTCCCGTTTCGCCCATGTCGCCTCCACAGCGAAATCGGCCGGTTTTTCGGGCGTGCAGGTGCACGCCGCCCATGGTTATCTTGTTTCGGAGTTCCTAAATCCCCTCGTCAATCTGCGCACCGATGAGTGGGGCGGGTCCATTGAAAACCGAATGCGACTATTGGTGCGGATTATTGAAGCGGTGCGCGCGAAAGTCGGTTCGGGGTATCCGGTGTCCGTGAAATTGAATTCCTCCGATTTCCAGAAGGGAGGCTTTTCCTTCGATGATTGTTTGTCGGTTGTGGAGCGCCTGAACGAGGTCGGTGTCGACCTGTTGGAAGTATCCGGCGGAAACTACGAGCAACCGCGCATGATGGGTCTTGAGGGCATGGAGCCGGTTTTTGAAAAGCCAATAAAATCGTCAACACGGGTTCGGGAAGCGTATTTTATTCGCTATGCTGAAGAAGTGGCGAAGGTGGCCAAGGCGCCATTGATGGTGACGGGCGGGTTTAGAAGCGTTGAGGCGATGGAAGAGGCGCTGAACACTGGTGCTGCGGATGTCATTGGCCTCGGAAGACCGCTTTGCGTTGATACGGATGGGCCGGCGCGGCTTTTATCCGGTGAGTGGGATCAACTGCCCAAATGGGAGGAGGCCCTGAGCCTCGGCCCAGGGGTATTGGGGCCCCAGTCGAAAATCGATCTGATCAAAGCCTTAAACGGGTTCGGCGGCATGGCGTTTTACTATCAGAACATCTTCCGTCTGGCCGACGGGTTGGAGCCAAAGCGGGCGATGGCGTTGTTGCCTGCATTTTTGAAACACCAGATGGGCGAAGCAAAGGCGGGAAGAGCATTGCAGGGCCGGGTGAGTTGACGTCCGCGTTGCTTTCAATTTGATAACGTTGCTCGCCAAGCCGCGTAGGTCTCTTCGCGAACCCCGCGAGATTGTCATCAGATTACTCTACTCTTTAAGGCCGCTCACCCGGCGGTTGATAAAGCGGCCAATTTGGTAGATATTTTTCTCCGACCCCGTCGTTTCTCTTTGATCGATTTCGACATCTAAGGATGCTCGTTGCGCCGCAGCGTTGATGGAGTGTGGTTACAAACTCAAATCTGGATTTGGCGCCAGTGACGAAGAAGGTCTTCTCATTCAGACCGGAGCCAGGCATATTAGAATGTAATTGAGCATTTTTGCGTGAGCGAACAAAACGGATTTTATCATGAAAACACGCGCCGCTATAGCCGTAGCACCGAACGCACCGTTGGAAATTGAAGAGGTTGACCTCGAGGGACCCAAGGCCGGTGAGGTCCTGGTAGAAGTAATGGCGTCGGGCGTTTGCCACACGGACGCCTACACCCTCTCTGGGAAAGATTCTGAAGGCATGTTCCCCTCCATTCTGGGCCATGAAGGGGCGGGGATTGTCAGGGAAATCGGCCCCGGCGTGTCGAGCGTTGAAGTCGGTGATCACGTTATTCCGCTTTACACGCCCGAATGCCGGGAGTGTAAAACTTGCCTCTCTCAAAAAAGCAATCTGTGTACCTCTATTCGAACGACACAAGGCAAAGGCGTTATGCCGGATGGCACAAGTCGGTTCTCTTTCAAGGGCGAAACCCTCTATCACTATATGGGGTGTTCGACTTTTTCTAATTTTACGGTGCTGCCTGAGATCGCCCTTGCGAAAATCCGCAAGGACGCCCCCTTTGAAAAGGTTTGTTATGTCGGGTGCGGCGTCACCACGGGCGTCGGTGCGGTTGTTTGGACGGCTGGTGTTGAGGCGGGCGCAAATTGCGCCGTATTTGGCCTAGGCGGTATTGGGCTCAACGTGATCCAGGGTCTAAGAATGGTTGGGGCGGACAAAATTATTGGTGTCGATACCAACCCCGCCAAACGCGAGATGGCGGAACAATTTGGCATGACGGATTACGTCAATCCCAATGATATTGGGATTGAAAATGTTGTTGATCAAGTCGTGGCGCTGACAGATGGCGGCGCTGATTACACCTTTGATTGCACGGGCAACACGGTTGTCATGCGCCAAGCCCTTGAAAGTTGCCATCGCGGCTGGGGGGAGTCGATCATTATCGGTGTCGCCGAGGCGGGAAAAGAAATCTCAACCCGTCCGTTTCAATTGGTCACGGGGAGAGTCTGGAAAGGCACCGCCTTTGGCGGCGCACGCGGGCGCACCGACACGCCGAAAGTCGTTGACTGGTACATGAATGGAAAGATCGAGATCGATCCCTTGATCACCCATGTCGTGCCATTGGAGAAGATCAACGACGCCTTCGACCTAATGCATGAAGGCAAGTCGATTCGCTCCGTCGTGACGTTTTAGCGCGCTGTGGTTTCGGCCATCAATCAGGTTCGTTTTCTAAGGCGTCTAAGCGTTGTTCGAGGATCTCAATTTTATGCTGCAAGTTCAGCATCCCATTCATGGCGGAGTATCCGATTGGCAGGGTTGCGGAAAAAAAACCGAAGAAAATCGCGATGATGCTGAGATAAACCACCCATCTTGGCATTGAAAACAACGACCGTAAAATCTCCGGCGCGAGCGTATCGATGCTGAGGAATGTTTCTGAGAAATTTGTGGTTTGGCCGAGCACTTTGCGGGTATACTCGTCGAAAGATTCGAAATCTGATCGCGTTTCTGCCTTTTGGTGGCCTAAAACGAGAACACGGAAAAATTTATCGTTCTTGTTAATGATAAATTCGTGTCGCCCGAAATTGACAACGGCAGTTGCCAGCGGACCAGTGTAACCGGGGTCGATTATGCCCAATGTTAAAGTGAGGATGCCTCTGTTGGTCCAGGTTGTTCTTAATGTCGCTAGGCCGGTGCGGTTTTCGGGAAAGCTGAAAATTTCATTGGAGATCACCCATGCAATTCCCCGTTGGGATAACGCGTAGCTATTATCTCGGCATTCACCTTTTTTTGTGATAATTTTCCCTACTGTTGCGTCATACGTAGTGGCTCTTTCGCCAGTCGCTGTCGCGCCAACAACAATTTTTTCCTTTTTTATCTCGTCACGAGTAAGGATCATCATGCCCCCCGAGCTAGATGCTGAAAGTCAAAATGAAGACAATAATGCATCTCAAACAGATGTCGATCGTATTTTTCTTCAACGAGCGTTTGCAATCGCATGTGATACTGATGACCCTTTATTTAGAGATAGACCAGAAGTAGCGGTCGGCGCTGTTATCACCCGGAACCGGTTAGTTGTTGCTGAATCCGCGAACCGAATACCGCCGCGGCTGCGCGAGTTTGCGGGTTACAAGAAAGAGAATATCGACAGCGACAATCGATATCTGGTGATCGAACATGCGGAACGAGCGGCGATTTATACCGCGTTCGCAGCCGGGAAAGAGCTTGCGGGTGCCACGATGTATTGTACTAGGTTTCCCTGTAGCGATTGCGCTCGGACAATCGTTTGGGCTGGCATTTCGCGCTTGGTGGTTGCTCGTGGAATTCAAGAGGAAACGCGGTGGTTAAAATCGCAACGCGTCTCACGACAAATGATACGTGACGCAGGCGTTATATTAAGATATCTTACAGACGATACGCTTAAAACACCTTGTGGGGATTAGGGCGATACGCAGAGTCTTTTGGGACTATATGGTGAGCGTCACCTCTTATCACTATTTAAGAAATTCCGTAAAAATATTAGGGCTGATGGTTGCCATAGGGAGAAAATCATCAAGTCCACCATCTCAGGTGGTTAAACGTTTTTACTTGTGAAAAATTTAATTCCCATAGGGAGGGAATTGACTGCCAAATTGCAAGGGTAGGTTCCCACACACTTCAGCACGCCGGGTAAACGAACATTCCGAAAGACCGTAGTTTCCAGAGTAAAGATGCGCGCTGCCGCAAGATGAGGTTTGGCCGGTTGTCTTCAGCCAGATGCGCGCATAATCCTGGGAGTTAAACCCTCGGCCCTGTTGCCATTTGATATGGCATATCGCGTCGAAGATTTTGCATTTGATGTTGGTCGTGTTGAAGTTTTTGACCCGGTTCGATGATGTGCACTGCGAGGGAATGCCTGGTGGGTTTGGTAAATTGTTCCAACGATCCTCCCAAACCTTCCCGCCGCATTGACGCGCGTTGGCTCGGGCGTTGCGGCGTGCTTTGTTCGCCGTGTTCGCGACGCCGCTCGCGGAATAGGCATCGAGCAGTGCAACGCCCGTCGGGTGGGATCCGCGTGGCTTTAAGTCCAAGCGCAATTCAGCATCGCAGGATCGTTTTGCTGCGTAAGCCGCGTCACCGCCTGCTTGCCATGCCAGGATAGCGACGGCGCTCATCAAAAAAATTCGTTTTCCCATGGGGCTCTCCTTCCAGATAAAATCGTTGATATGGAGAAGAGCCTATTTTACATCTCGCCCCAGTGATGTGTCTCACAATTGGCGCTTGGTTTGCGCCCAGCGTTTGGTTTTAAGGCGTTTTTTACATGAACCTGATTTCGACGGCGACAGTTTTTGGCGGTCAGCAAAAAATCTTTACCCACCCTAGTGAGGCGTGCCGATGTGATATGCGGTTCGCGGTTTATACGCCTCCCGAAAACCGGCACGGAAGCGGGCCATTCCCGGCCATATTCTGGCTGTCGGGCCTGACCTGTACGGAAGAAAATTTTATTGTCAAAGCTGGTGCCCAACGAATTGCTGCGGAACTAGGGCTGGTGTTAATCGCGCCGGATACCTCTCCCCGGGGGGAGGGTGTGCCGGACGACCCTGTTGGGGCCTACGATTTCGGCCTTGGCGCCGGGTTCTATGTGAACGCGACACAAGCTCCCTGGAGCACCCATTACCAAATGCGGCGGTATATCGAGGAGGAGCTTTACGACCTCGTTCTAGACCAATTTCCGGTGGACCCCGCACGCGTCGGCGTCACGGGCCATTCCATGGGCGGGCATGGCGCGTTGACCATCGGCCTGCGCAACCCGCAGAAATTTCGATCAATTTCGGCCTTTGCCCCAATCTCTTCGCCGGTAAACTGCCCTTGGGGTGAGAAAGCGTTAGGCGGGTATCTGGGGGAGGATCGTGGCGCCTGGCGCGACTATGACGCGTGCGCGCTCCTAGAGGATGGCGCCCGCGCAGCGGCGCTCCTGGTGGACCAAGGCGCGGCTGACACATTTTTGGAGGCACAGTTGAAGCCCGAGCTGTTGCAGGCGGCCTGCGAAAAAGCCGGCGTCCCCCTAAACCTGCGGATGCAGCCGGGCTATGATCATAGCTACTACTTTATCGCTAGCTTCATCGAGGACCATCTGCGCTGGCATGTTGAGCGCCTTTCCTAGCCTGACCCTAACCTTCCCTTGTGGCCTAGCGGGCAATGATTTGGCGCCCCCACCAGATAGCGGCTGGTCCCATGATCGGGTGAATGCGGTCACGCTTCTAGTTGACAGGATGGCGCGCAATGCGCTTGCTAGATTTATGAGTAAAAGTGCCCCCAATAGGTCAGAACCTCTTGTCGATGGATTTGGCCGTCATATCACCTATTTGCGCCTCTCGGTGACGGATCGCTGTGATTTGCGTTGCGCCTACTGCATGGCGGAGAATGCCGTTTTTGAACCGAAAGCCCGGCTGTTATCCCTCGAAGAGCTAGAACAGGTCGCGCTTGCGTTTGTTAAACGCGGGGTTCGGAAAATCCGATTGACCGGCGGCGAGCCGTTAGTCCGCCGCAACGTGATGCAGCTAATTGAGGGATTATCTCGGCCGCTCCACGATGGGCGCTTTGACGAATTAACGATCACCACGAACGCGACCCAGCTGGCGCCCCATGCCGAAGAACTAGCGGCCCTTGGCGTAAAGCGGATCAATGTCTCTCTTGATACGCTTGATCGGGAAAATTTTGCTCGCCTGACGCGTCGCGATGCGTTGCCAAAGGTGTTGGCCGGGATCGACGCAGGGTTAGCCGCGGGCCTAAAAATCAAAATCAATGCGGTGGCGCTTAAAGGGTCGAACTTGCATGAAATTCCATCCCTGATGAATTGGTGCCATGAGCGTGGCATGGATCTCACCTTAATTGAGGTGATGCCCATGGGGGAGGTCGAGGAAGATCGGGTCGATCAGTATGCGCCTCTACTCGATGTGCGGCGCGACCTCGAGCAGCGATTTACTCTTGAACCTGAGGATTACCGCACGGGCGGGCCGGCGCGATATGTTCGGGTGAAAGAAACTGGCGGGCGTCTCGGCTTTATCACGCCGGTTACGCAAAATTTCTGTGAGGGCTGTAATCGCGTGCGGGTGACCTGCACCGGTCAGCTTTATATGTGCCTGGGCCAACAGGACCAGGCGGATCTTCGCGCGGTTTTACGCGCCCACGGGCCCGATGCATCGCCGGCGGCGCTTAGCGCAGCCCTTGATGAAGCCCTAGACGAGGCCATGACCCGTAAACCAAAGGGGCATGACTTTCTGATCGAAAAACGCGGCGCAGCGCCGGCGACGCCGCGTTTTATGTCCGCGACGGGCGGATAAGGGGAGGCGGGGCGTGACGGTGACCGTGTTGTTCTTCGGCGCCCTGAGCGATGTAATGGGCCGTCAACAGGTTATGGCGTTACCCTCTGACGGTATCACGGCTGACGGGCTGAAGCGCCATCTTTTGGAGGCCTCCGAAGATTTGGCGGCGTTGGTTGAGGATGCGCCCATCAAAATGGCGGTGAACAATACCGTCGTCGGTGGCGATCATCGATTGAACGACGGCGACGAGATCGCGTTTTTGCCCCCTTTCAGCGGGGGGTGACATGATCCAATTGCCGTCTGAATCCTTTGATGCGGGCGCGGCGCTGTCGAGTTTCATGGCGAAAGCGGACGGCGCTGGCGCGGTGGCGAGTTTTATCGGGCTTGTTCGGCCGGAAGAGGCGCGGGTGACCGCCTTGTTTCTTGATCACCATCCAATAATGACCCAATCGGTCATTGAAGGCGCGGTCCGGGAAGCCGAGGCGCGCTGGGCTCTGCGGTCCTCCCTCATCATTCACCGTGTCGGCGAGGTCGTCGCCGGTGAGCCCATCGTTTTGGTGGCGACAGCCGCCGATCACCGCCGCGAGGCGTTTGAGGCTTGCGATTTCCTGATGGATTTTTTGAAAACCGATGCGCCATTTTGGAAAAAGGAGCAAACGGTTGATGGGGACGCATGGATTTCCCCTCGCGCAGCGGATTATAAGGATCGAGCGCGTTGGACATAGCGTTGCGCGCGCGATTTGCGCCGGCCTTAATTTTTCGACGATGAACATTTGAGAGACCCCCTATGCATGGCATTAATGAAAGCCTGGATTTTATTCCTGTACGGATAGCAATCTTAACCGTGACGGATACACGAGATTTCGAGACCGACACTTCCGGCGCGACCCTCGTAGATCGATTAGAAAAAGCCGGTCATATTCTGGCTGACCGGCGCATCGTGAAAGATGACGTCGCCGCTATACAGGAAACGATCGGCGCGTGGATCGCCGATCCGCAAGTGGACGTCGTGATCTCGACGGGGGGCACAGGGCTGACGGGGCGTGATGTCACGCCGGAAGCAGTGACCCCGCTCTTCGATAAAGTCATCGAAGGGTTTTCGGTTATCTTTCATAAGGTCAGTTTCGAGACAGTTGGGTTGTCAACCTTGCAGTCCCGCGCGACGGCCGGCGTCGCTAAGGGGACATTCATTTTTGCATTGCCGGGGTCAAATGGCGCGGTGAAGGATGGCTGGGATAAGGTCATTCATTACCAGCTGGATAGTCGCCACAAGCCTTGCAATCTGGTTGAGTTAATGCCCAGGCTGATGGAAAAATAAAGAGACCGACAGGTTTAGAATGTCAGACCTTACCCATTTCGATTCTGAGGGCCGCCCGACCATGGTTGACGTCTCTGACAAAGCGGCAACCGCCCGCGAGGCGCGAGCGCGGGGCAGCGTGCAATTCAGTCCAGAGGCCTATCGCGTGATCCGGGAAAAGGGCGTAAAAAAAGGCGATATCGGTGCGGTCGCGATGTTGGCGGGGATTGGCGGCGCCAAGAAGACGGCGGACCTCATCCCCTTATGTCATCCATTGGCGTTGACAGGCGTCAAAGTGGAAACGGCGTATAATGATGAAAAATGCGCTATTGACGTTGATGCGCGCGTCAAAACAAACGGCCAAACGGGGGTAGAGATGGAGGCGCTGACGGCCGTCTCGGTCGCCTGTTTGACAATCTATGATATGGCCAAAGCGGTGGACAAAGCCATGATCATCGGGCCGATTGAGTTAGTCGAGAAAACCGGCGGCGCTTCGGGCGATTTCAAAAAAGATGGGTAAAGAAAGGCGCGCGATGATTTCCGTAGACAAAGCCCTCGATTTGATCGCAATGGTCAAACCCTTGGAAGCAACGACTACAACGGTGGGCGATGCCGGTGGGCGGGTGTTGGCGGGCGATGTTGTGGCAAAAATCTCCCAACCGCCGTTCGACGCTTCCGCCATGGACGGGTTCGCTGTACGATTTGAAGATGTCCGCCGGAAAGGCGCCAAGTTGCGTGTCATTGGCGAGGCGCCCGCGGGCGCTGCGTCTTTGCATTCGATCGGGGCGAAGGAGGCGGTTCGGATTTTTACCGGAGGCGTAACGCCCCCGGGTGCTGATCATATTCTGATCCAGGAACATGCGTCCGGCGACAGTGACACCATCACCGTTACCCAACCGCAAGAAACGGCTCGGAACATTCGCAAGGCGGGCCGTGATTTTAAAGAGGGCGATGTTCTTAAAAGAGCGGGGGATCGGCTATCACCCATCGACCTTGCGCTGATCGCCGCGTCAAATAACGCTGAGGTTCCCGTACGGCGCAAACCGATGGTCGCCTATTTTGATAATGGGGACGAGTTGATTGAACCAGGCCAGGCGCCGCGCGAAGGGGAGATCATCGGATCGAATCGGTTCGCGATTGAGGGGTTGATCCGCGCTTGGGGCGGGGCGCCGCGATATCTTGGCCGCGCCATCGATACACGAGACGCCGTTTTAGAAAAGTTCGAACAGGGACGAATGGCTGATGTCATCATTCCCATCGGGGGCGCCTCCGTCGGGGACCATGATCATTGCCGGGCCGCATTTTCATCCCTCGGCGGGGAGTTTGCGTTTGAAAAAGTGGCCGTTAAACCGGGAAAACCCACCTGGTTTGGTGGTTTGGCTGATACATTGGTGCTGGGGTTACCCGGCAATCCAGCATCGGCGATCGTCTGCGCCGCGCTTTTTATCCGACCGCTTTTGGGCGCCTTACTGGGCGAGGACAACCCACAAGGGATCGTCACCGCGCCCCTGGCTGAAGCCTTGCCGGCTGCTGGGGGGCGGGAGTGTTTCCTGCGCGCCCGCTTGGAAGAGCGGGACGGCGTCATGCATGCCGCGCCTTTTGCTGATCAGGATAGCTCGCTCCTTGCGCCCCTTGCGGCGGCGCAAATTTTGGTGCGGCGCGAAGCAAACGCGCCACCTGCGGTGGCGGGCGACCCTGTCAGCTGCTTCCCATTCGCTCTTTGACCAATAGGCGCTGTGCGCGGCGCTTTCGGTTTACGCCAAGAACGCCTTATACTGGTCTTCCAAAGGGTCGGACGATCGCTTTGAACAGGTGCGAGAAGGTAAATGGGTTTCGGTTGGCTTAAAGTCGTCGGCATCATCATCATGGGACTGACCATGCTTGGGTGCAGTGATACCGCGCCCGAGACCACCAGTGGGCCCAGCGGTGAAGGCCAGGGGGCAGCCCAATCGCCGTTAACGCCGCAATATATCGCGGGCGATGCGCCCCAACGCTTTTCCGATTGGGGGATGGCGACGGCGCGCGATGGCCGGTTTGTGTTGGGCAATGGGGTGCGGGTTTATGACCTCGCGACGCCATTGTTTTCTGACTACGCTCTAAAGTTACGCACCATTTGGACGCCCGGTGGCGCGGTCGGGTTTTCACCGGACGGCCCGTTTGATTTCCCCGTCGGGTCGGTCGTCACCAAAACGTTTTTTTACCCGCTGGCTAGTGGCGTTCAAAATGCAGATTTCTCTCAAGTGGCCGAAGGCCCCACCCCCGATGTTTCGGCGCACGGATTTGATCTCAGCGGCTATCGATTAATCGAAACGCGGGTCTTAGTACGTCGCGATGCGGGATGGGAGGCGATCTCCTATCTCTGGGATGATAATCAGCAAGAGGCGCGATTGACCCGCATCGGCGCATTAAAACGGCTGACCCTTCATGATGCTGATGCGGCGCCAAAAGACTTTGCATACCTTGTGCCGAATACGAACCAATGTGTTGGCTGCCACGCGACAAATGCGAGCACAAAAGAAATTTTGCCAATCGGCCTGCGAGCCCGTCATTTAGGGCATGGATCTCGCTACGCCGAAGGGCGCACCCAGCTGGCGGAATGGTCCGAAGATGGCCTTCTTAACGGTTATGATACCGGGCAATCCAAACACGCCAATGCCGTGTGGACGGATGAGACGGTGCCTTTATCTGCGCGCGCGCGGGCCTATCTCGATATCAATTGCAGCCATTGTCATAACCCGAAAGGGCCAGCGGATACCTCTGGTCTCGATTTGACGCCAAGCGCTGACGGGCCCGCCTATGGTTTCTGTAAACCGCCCATTGCAGCGGGGCGAGGCACCGGCGGGCATCTGTTCGACATTGTCCCCGGCGCGCCTGATCAATCGATCCTCGTACATCGACTGGAAACAGAAGATCCGGGCGCCATGATGCCAGAGCTCGGCCGCGCCCTGACCCATAGGGAGGGCGTGGCGTTGATCTCTGACTGGATTAGCGCCATGGCCTCGCCAACGGACGGCGCCTGCGGCGCTTAACCATCCTTTTGTTCTTTATCGCTATCGCCCCAGATGCGCCGCCACCACGGCGTTTTCTTCGGTTTCTCAAATGATTGTCCGTTCACACTCATTTTGTCGCGAATGGCGTCGATGTCCCATCCAGTTAAATTAGCAAGTTGTTGGGCTTCTGATTCAAAGCGCTTTGGCAGGCCCTCGCGGTAGTCGTCCGCCGCTGCGCATGTTGCATCGCCTTTGTACGGATGGCGCAACACATAGCGCCCCTGGAAATTACTGCGGTCGCCGGTTTCTTTGAACATCAGATCTTCAGGGAAGTGGGCGTTGTCATAGGAGACATGAAGACGGGTGACGAAAACATCCGCAGGACCGCGGGGCCGCCGCCTTACCGGACTGGAAAGACCGTTTTGCAGCGCCGCGCCATCGAGCCAATAAACACCCAATTCTCGCAATTCATCATTAGACAGAGGATCAGCGGCGCAAGGGTCGCACCAGTTCATATCCCAAGCGTATTCTAAAAAGACTGCATTTTCGTTTTCACGCTTCGTATGGGTTTCGAACATCGCTTTATAGAAGTCGCCGAATTCTTCTTTCACATAAACTGGGATATCCATGCCCGTCGGTAATTTCACCGTGCGATAATTCGTCGTTTCAATCCGTCCCGTGCGGGTTAGAGCGAAGACAAACAATTCCTGTTTGCCGTCGGCATTCGCCATGCCAAGTCGGATCGGCAACATGAATTTCGGGCTTTCGAACGCCATTTGTAACGGGCGCAAATACTGTAGACCCGTTTTTGCCTGTTCCTCTAGGTTCACCTTCGCGACGAAGAATTTGACACCCTGTTTGATGTAGCTTCCCAGAATTTTTTCGGCGCCATCGGGTATTTTATACTCATTGTCCGTCAGCCATGTGGACAATCCATCTGATTCTTCAGCTGACAGAATAAGAATATCATATTCACCGACTGTGTATTCGGCTTCGATCGTCACCCCTAATTCGGCCGCGCGTTTTCGTTGTGGCGCAGGGACTGCGTCTGCCGTTGCGGCTGTCGTAGCCAGTCGTTCGAATTGGATTCGCGTACATGGGTCTTCGTCGAAATATTCTACTAATCTGGGCGCCGTATAGGCGTCCAGGTGATCGATAATTGCGTTCTCGGTGACATGTATCTGGCCCTCTTCGAGGACCACTGGCACCGGGATGACGATGGCAAATTCGTTCAGCTCGCCTTGATAATCATTAGCCATGGTGATGACGGTCCGATCCTCATCGCGCATCAAGACGACTTTGGACGCCTTATTGAAAAGCTTCGTATCGGCCTTGGCGACATAAAAACCACAGAACGCGATGGCGCCGCCGGCCGTCGTGAGAGCGGCAACAGAAGCAGCAGCGGCGATGAGGCTCTTTTTGAATTTGTTTTTTGATCGTTGGGGGGCATGAAGGGGGTGCATGAAAAGTCTCTCCTTGAACGGTGTTTATTCGGCGGGTGTTAGAGCGGCGGGCGGGGGTGTCACGGCGTTGCGTGGTTGATGGGTTGGCCAGGCATAGGCGGGAGCGCGATCGAATAATTCGATCAATGGGCGCAACAAACAGATGATCGCAAGGGCGTAGAAAAACCCATCAGAAGTGTACTGATGATAGATAAACCAGTAACTGAGGGCGGCTGCCGAAATTGCGAAGACAGCCCGTGAAATTCGGCCATCCGGCGTGGTCTTTGGATCAGAGATCATAAAGAAGGCGAATAGAATGAGCGCCCCATTTTGCAAGCGATGCATGGGGATGCTGACCGGGTCGCCGAGCCACAGGGCGCGGATGATCATCATGACGGCGAGGGCCCCTAGAAAAATCAAAGGAACGTCGAGCCTTTTTGCGCTGTAGGTGACAAAAAAACCGATGCTGGCAAGGAGGGCCGCAAACCACAGCGCCGCGCCCCATTGCCCCGGTGTCGTCCAGGCGATGCCGTGATAGGCATAGGTCGACATTAGCAATAGGGCGACAATGCCGGCGTTTGCCGGGTTGAAAATATGTTTCTCCTGGAAGCGAAACGCGAATTTTGACCCGACGCCGATCGCCGCCGCCAAGGCCAACGGCCATAGGGCGTCAGAACGCAGGAGCAGCGTTAGCGAGAGGGTTGTAATCAACGCACTACGGGCTTCGAAACGGATGGCGAAGAGCGCGCACCCCACCCATTGGGCGGCTAACGCACTCGCAAGAATGACGATGAATTCAATGGCCTTGATGTCAAAAACACTGGTCGTAACGCCATAGAGCAAGAGTGAAGATAGGACACTGATCTGAAAAAGACGGGGGTCAACTTGGCGAATTTTGTCGATCGGCGTTACCCGCGCCATTGCCGAAAAAACGACGAGCGCTTTATCTGCAAAGGCCTGTTTGATCGTGGTCATGCGCTGATGCACCGGCCCCATGCAAGCTCCTTAGCTTCTGGGTTACTGAGATTATCCCTCTCCATGGATGGGTCCATTAACGTGACAATATTGGCGAAAAACGGGCGCCATTAAAAAAAATAAAGGCATTTTGCTGACCGCGCGTGGTGGTGTAGTTACCCGCGCAGGTGATTAACCGCTCAGTTTCGCGGTCAGTTCTTTAACGAGGCGCGCGGCCAAATGGCCGGTGATAAGACCCTGATCCCGTTCTGGGTTGTATTCCACAACATCAGCCCCGACGAGCGGCGCGGGTAACGCGCCGATTAGGGCGATCACCTCCCGGCTTGTCAGCCCGCCGGGCTCCGGGTGGGAAACGCCGGGCGCGAAGGCAGGGTCAATGCCGTCAAGATCCACCGAGACATAAAGCGGCGTCGTCAGGCGGTCGTAGGGGATAGAGTCCAACTCATTGGCGCCGAGCATCACAACGCCGTGCTGTTCGCCAAAGCGCCGCGCATCCGGCGAAACGCTCCGTAAACCAATTTGAACAAGGATGTTCACGCATCCATCTAAAATAGAACGCGCAAACGGGCTCGCATGGGAGTAGGGATCGCCGTCAAATTCCTCATAAAGATCGGTATGGGCATCGATATGAAGAATGTTCACCGGCCCATGGGCGTCACGCATCGCCCGTAAAATCGGGTAGGTCACGGAATGATCACCGCCGAGACAAAGCGGTTTACGGCCTTTTGTGATATGGTCAGCAATGCGCGCTTCAATAGCGGCCCGCGCCGCCGCGGGGTCGGTTGGCAGGGAAGCAAAATCATCCTCCGCAATGGCGCGCCGGCAATCCACGCCGGAAAGGCTCCAGGGGCTGGAGGCCTCGCTAAAAAGCAGGGACCGGATAACCGCCGGGCCATGGGCCGGCCCGCGCGCATAGGATGATGAGGCGTCCCAGGGAAGACCGATGAGGGAAACGGGATTCTCTGACATTTAACGGCGACGCCCCAATTTAATTATCCTAGATCACATATCACGCATGCCACTAACGACGAAAAGATCCTATCACCAATTATATGGAGGTCGACGTCGATTGTATATCGAAAATGTTCCTGGGCGCGGCGCTAACAGAAAAATTCTGGCGCCGCACCGTTGCGTTGAATCCGAGAATTGGCCTTCCGATGGGCCAATCTCGCCTCCAAAAAAATGAGGGTGGTCTACTATTCGGCCGCCGTGGTGGTTTTGTTCGCCGGCGTCCAAGCGAATTGCTCAAACGGCGCATCCACCGGCGTCTGGGCGAGGTGGTTTACATAATTCGACATTACCTTATGGCAGAGCCCAACCATAACATCTAAGATGTTTTGCTTCGTGTACCCAGCGGCGATGAACGCATCCATTTCAGCGGGGGCGACGGCGCCGCGTTCGCGGACCAAATGGAGCGTAAACTGACGAAGCGCTTCAAGTTTTGTGTCCGGCAGGGGTTGGTCAGCGCGCAGTGCCTCGATCGTCGCGTCGTCGACGCCCGCCGATTTCGCAATCATGGTGTGAGGCGGCACGCAATAATGGCATTCATGCTCCACATTGATCGTCATCCAGACGACATTTTGTTCAACCTTGCTGAGGCTGGTCTTAGAAAAAAGATCGCCTACAGATTTGTATGTCTCGAGCGCTTGGGGAGATTCGGCCAGCACCCCATGAAGATTGGGGATCATGCCAAAGCCTTTCAGGGAGCCTTCCAACAAAGCCTTTGACTCTTCAGGGGCGGTTTCAATGGTGTGTATCGTAAAGTCGGTCATGGGGAATCCTTCTGTCGTGAAACGTGAGGAAGGATATGGCATTTGACTGCCCAAGCTTAAATAGATGACAGACGCCGAGCGCGCTCACATCTGCGCGCGCGGCGCAAAATCTGTGTATGAAAACCTGCTATCGATTAATCAGGGACATTTTGACCGACGGGTAGCCCTTTTTGAGCTCTACAAACCAACCGCTCACCAGTCCTGGACGCAGGGCGATCTCGTCCCCCGCCTTGGGGAGGCGAAATTTCTTTCCATCGATTTGTTTATAGACCTCGTTTGTGGTGAGAAGGATGAACATCCGTCCCTCACCATTGAACCAGGCTCGGCGTACGGTCGCCGAATAGGGCTTTTTCTTTTGCCCGGGCGTTCTCTTTTCCAGCTCTTTTAGTTCTTCCGCCCGTTCAGCCGGGACGATGACAAAGCGTTGCGTTGAGGCGGATTCATCGGGCGTTTCTGCTTCTTCATCTGGGGCGGCTGTTACGACGGCGCCCGGCGTGTCTTCGCTGGCGACCGTCGGCGCGTCGCTCGTCGCCGGTGACACGGCTTCCTCGGTGTTTGAGGCGACACTCTCAGCTGCGTCATCTGACGTATCGTCCTGAACAACGAACTCAGGTGTTGCATCCTCAGCGAGGTCTGTCGCCGGTGCGTCATCTGTTGGTTCGTCGCCATCCTGAGAGGCGGCGCTTTGCGTGCTTTTCTTCGATGCCGCCGCTAGGCCCTCAAAACAATCGAGGCGGTCCTTTTCATTCCGGACCCCGGCGCAAATCTGGAGAGCTTCCTCGATTGTGATTTCTTCCTGCGCGACGGCAGGTGAAATCGTCATCGCGCCGAAAAGGGCGCCCACCCCACATAAAATGGCGGTCGTTTTTAATGGGCGGGTTTGACTATCCCTGATCATCTCGAGGCCTCAATAATTCAACTTACCTTTATGTTGTGGAACAAACCACTTCTCACAGCAAGCCTGAGAACATTGCAGGCGATTGGCGGACGACGCACAAGTCGAAACTAAGTAATCGTGATCGTAACGGAATTGACATTTGCGATATCGTGAAAACTGACGTTGCTGCCGATGTAAAAATGACACAAAAATGGCAAAAGCCCGGGTTCACGAAGGGTTGATCCGGTCACGCAATTGACACAATCGGCCAGGCGACTGTTAGTTAACGTGAGCGGAAAGTGCGGCGGAGAGCGCACGACCGCCATCAATTATTGCAGCTTTAAGAGGGCTTTCGGAAAATGCGCAAATCATTGAAGTCAGCATCCTTATCCCAGGATGTTTTTAAACTACTCAGCGTCGGTGCGTCGACAGCTGTGCTCGCCATGTGCCTCCCGGCCCATGCACAAACGGTTGAGGATTGCGATCCTGCTACTGAAGATTGTGCCGATGATGTCACAGACTCCATCACGGTTGTTGGTTCTCGC
The DNA here is from genome assembly GCA_965263305.1 of Parvularculaceae bacterium. Lineage (GTDB taxonomy): Bacteria > Pseudomonadota > Alphaproteobacteria > Caulobacterales > Parvularculaceae > MED-G105. The sequence goes on along the minus strand of OZ253666.1, from coordinate 488,046 downwards.
ATTCAACGTCGCGGTTTTGAAGATATCTCTCAACCGGCCGTTGTTCTTCAGGCTGAGACATTTGATAAGCGTGGTTTCAACAACGTCGCCGACGCTTTGAATGAAATTCCTGGCTTCGGCGCCGGCATCGACGGCGTAACGGCGGGGTCCGGCCAGAACGTTGGTCAGAACTTCCTAGATCTGTTCGACCTTGGCACGCAGCGCACGCTCGTTGTTGTTAACGGTCGTCGCTTCGTTCCCGGTAACCCTCTGACGGCTGATCCAATCGGGCGTGTTGAAGGTTCGCAGGTTGACATCAACAACTTTTCGCCAGCCTTAGTTGAGCGTGTTGAGGTTCTCTCCGTTGGCGGCGCCCCGATCTACGGCGCCGATGCGATCGCTGGTACGATCAATATCGTGCTGAAGGACGATTTCGAGGGCGTCGATCTTTCTTTCCAGTATGATAACTTCCAGGATTTCAGCGCGCCTTCCTACACCGTGAACAGCCTTTTTGGCGCGAATTTCAGTGACGGGCGCGGTAATGTCACCGCATCGATCCAGTACAATAACGTAACCGGTGCAGTCGGTAACGAAGTGCCAGGGTTCGACAACCAAATTTCTGGTTTTGCGAACGGCGCCGATCCGATCATTTTAGGGCCAGAGGGACGCTTCAACATCCTCGAGGGCGCATTTGGTTTCTTGCCTGCTCCCACGGCGGGTGTACCGCTTCCGGGTATCGCGGGTGGTCTCAATGTCTTCCAAGACCCAAATGGCAATACGCTGACCTTTGCTGGGGACGGCGGCCTTTCAACCTTTGATCCCGGCGTAAATATCGGCTCGAGTGCTTTCTTCTTCTCCGGTGGTTCAGGTTTCGACCTGCAAGATTTTAACGAGGCGATTGCGCCTGTGGAGCGTTTCGTTTTCGGCAGTACGGCGAAATACGATATTAATGATAACATCAAATTGTTCGCTGAAACGAACTTTTTGAATTCTAGCGGTACCGACCTCGTCAGCCAATCCGGCACGGCATTTAACACCGCATTCCTCGGGGCTCAGGGCCAGGGCGCTTTTGGTGTTTCGATCGACAATCCGTTCATCGCCGATGCGGACCGTCAAACGTTGATTGACGCTGGTGCTGGCGATACCTTCTTCTTAAATGGTATCAATCTAGGTCTTTTGCCAAATGCGGGCGCGAACTTCGTTGATACGACTACTTTCCGTACCGTCGGTGGGTTGAAAGGCGACTTTGGTTTGGGCGAACGGAATTTCGCGTGGGAAGTCTCCATGAATTTCGGTCGTACGAACCAAACTAGAAACCAAGCAGAAATCTCCGGCGGTGCCTTCTTTAACGCCGTGAATTCGCAAGCCTTGACGGATGCGACGCTTGCTGACCTTCAGGACGCCGACAATGTGGCGCTGATCACGGCTCAAAATGATTCGCCGTTCATCAACGTGATTCGCGGTGGCGAGTTGTTAAACATTGACCCATCAGACGCACTGGCCGGCGATATCACCTGTTCGGTGAATGTAAACGCAACCGGGGCTGTCGACGCAGACCCTACCACCGGGCTTGGTATCACGGATGGCACCGATACGCCGACCCGCGATGGTTTTGCGGCGGGCTGTGTGCCGGTTAATCTGTTTGCGGGCCAAGTGCCCGTCACGGCTGGATCAGCACAAGCGGCGGCTATTGATTTCATCACCGGTAACGCCCTTTCATCAGGCTCTATCACGCAAACTGACTTCCTCGCTTACATCGGTGGTGATGCGATCAAACTTCCTGCGGGTTGGTCACAGTTCAACATCGGTTTTGAACGTCGTCGCGAGATTGGTTCGTTTGCTTCCAGCGGTTTCTCCGAAGGCGGCTTTTCGCGCGAACCGGCGATCGCAAGCTTCCCAGAAGCTGAGTTGACTTCGATTGAGTATTTTGGCGAGGTGAACATTCCAGTCCTTTCCTCCGACTTCAATTTGGGTGTCAATAATCTCGTTGGCTTTGAATTGATTTCCGGCTTGAGCATCGATGGCGCCTATCGTCGTATTGATGCGTCGGCGGAAACGGTCAGTGCAATTAACCTCGGCGGTAATGCCCTTGATGGGTCCGTTAACACCTTTACCGCCGGCGGTACCTTCTCTCTGCTAAATGGTGATTTGACGTTGCGCGGTAACTTCACGCGGTCGGTTCGTCAGCCATCCTTGGCGGAACTTTTTGCACCACAGGCGCAAGCATTTGACCAAACGGGTGACCCTTGTGACGCCGGTAATATTAACGATAACGGTGCTAATTCTGCGCGAATTCAGAACTGCGTGGCGGCGGCGCAAGCGGCCGGGTTTACACAAGCGGCATTTGGCTCCGGCACCACAATTGGTGGTCTCGCAACGGACGGCCTTATCCTTGCTCCTGGGGATGATGTCTTCACCACACCATCGGTGAATGCTGCTGTACCTCTTCTGACTGGTGGTAACCCGAACCTGAACTTCGAAATCGGTAACTCCTTCACGGCCGGGTTCGTGTGGCAGCCTGATTTCGTTCCAGGGCTCACGGTTGGCGCTGACTACATCAGCATTTCGTTGACGGACGCGATCGCTGAACCTGATTTCAGCTTCTTCACGCAAACCTGCTTTGATGAGGGGCTTGACTCCCCGGAGTGTGATAACTTCACCCGTACTGGCGTGATTACCGCGACAGATGGCACGGTCATCAGTGGCTTTGACATCGTGAGCGGTACTTCCGGCTTCGCGAATAGTGATACGTTCGATTTCCGCGCGATTCAGGGACAGCTCCGCTATGCCTTTGACGTTCGCGATGCGGTAAACTTTGTCAGCAAAGGTGATCGCGATTTGGGTAGCGTTCGCACGAATGTGACCTTCTTTGCACCGCTTTCTATTCGTGACTCGACCGTCGCGATTGCTAACCAGCCAGATGGGTCGGTCACAAACGTTGTTGGCGTTGGCGCGGACCCTGAATTGGAAATCGTGGCTGACTTCACCTGGGAGTATCGGAACTTCGACTTCTTCTGGCGTGCGTCTTACGACGATAACGTGAACCCTTGCCAATTCCGTATTGACGGTGATTGCGATGATATCCCAGGCTTTGCGTTTACCCTTCAGCGTGACGTGGAACATGACGTATCCCTTGGATATCAGTTCAATGATAACGCAGCGGTTCGTGTCGGTGTGAACAATGTTCTCGACAATGATCTGACCATCGAACAGCAGGCCTTTGGCGGCGGCGGGAACATATTTGGACGGAGCTTCTTCTTCCGTCTGAACCTCCGCGGCTAATCGAGCTTAGTCATCAAAATTAGAAAGCCGGGCCCATGGGCCCGGCTTTTTTATTTGGGGAGCAGGTAAACTTAGAATGGGCGCCACTAGAGCCCTAAACAACTCAACGGCCGCGCCTCTCACCCCTCATGGAAAAAGTCATAAATCCGCTGGGCGAGCGCGGCGGAGACGCCGTCTACTGCTTCTAGGTCTTGGCGTTTTGCGCGGGCGACGGCTTTGGCTGAGCCAAAGTGATGGAGGAGGGCTTTTTTGCGCGCGGCGCCGACGCCCGCGATATCGTCAAGGGGATTGGCGCTGATGGCTTTTTTGCGTTTCGCCCGGTGGGCGCCGATGGCGAAGCGGTGGGCCTCGTCCCGCAACCGCTGGATATAAAATAGCGCCGGGTCGTTCGGCGGCAAAAGAAAGGGGTCTCTGCCCGGCAGGACGATCTGTTCGCCGATGGCGCCGGCGGTGCGATCAATACGTTTTTCGCCCGTTTCCGTCTCCCGGCGCCCTTTAGCGACGGCGACAACCCGCGGGCCATCCGTTTGCGGATCGAGCCCGATTTCCTTCATGACATCGAGCACCGCTGAGAGCTGACCTTTGCCGCCATCAATGATCAAAAGGTCGGGCCTGTTTTCGACTTCGCCCTCTTTGACGAGGCGCGCGAGACGACGGGTCAACACCTCGCGCATCATGGCGTAATCATCGCCGGGCGCCAGCGCCGTCGATTTGATGTTGAACTTTCGATACTGATTTTTCTGGAAGCCTTCTGGCCCCGCGACAATCATCGCGCCGAGCGCGTTTGTCCCCGAAATATGGGAGTTGTCATAGACCTCGATGCGCTGTGGTGGTCCATCCAACGCGAGGACATCAGCCAAGCGGGTGAGGCTCTTCAGCTGCGAAGCGCTTTCGGTCAACCGGCGCATGAGGGCTTCTCGCGCATTCATTCGGGCGGCGTCGACGAGGTCTCTCTTTTCACCGCGATGGGGCGTACGGATCTCAACCTTCCGTCCAGCGCGCAAGGTCAGCGCATCGGCGAGTAACGGCGCTTGATCCGGCTCTTCACTGGCGAGAATGAGCCCCGGCGCCGGGCGGCCATCATAGAACTGGGCCATAAAGGCCGACAAAATCGCAGCAGGCGTTTCAGCGCGGTCATGCTTGGGGAAAAACGCGTGATTGCCCCAATTCTGCCCAGCGCGGAAGAAGAATACTTGGACGCAGGCCTGCCCGCTTCCATGCCCAATTCCACCCGTCGTCCCGCTGCCGACAGGCGTTTCGCCAGACTGATTGTTTTCTTGGGCGGCGGCGCTTTCGCTATAGATGGCGAAAATATCCGCCTCCGTCACACCTGCGGCGTTAATGTCTTGTGCGCCTTGAACATAGGTGAGGGCGCGAATACGGTCCCGCAAGGCGGCGGCGTGTTCAAAATCTAGATCGGCGGCGGCCGTCTCCATCTCCTGAGACAACCGTTCCTGTACGGTTTTATTTTCACCCGACAAAAACGCCCGCGCCTGATCAATGAGCGCCCCGTAGTCTTCCGGGGCAATCAGATCAACACATGGCGCCGCGCAGCGTTTGATTTGGTGCAGTAAACAAGGCCGCGTGCGGGCCTCATAGACGCTGTCGTTGCAACTGCGCAGGAGAAACGCTTTTTGCAGGGTGTTCAGCGTGGCGTTCACCGCGCCCGCGGACGCAAAGGGGCCGTAATAATCACCCTTTCGTTTGCGGGCGCCCCGGTGTTTGAGAATTTGCGGCGCCTCATGGTCCGTCGCGATTAAGATGTAGGGGAAGGACTTATCGTCTCGCAGCAAAATATTGTAGCGCGGCTTTAGCTGCTTGATCAGGTTGGCTTCCAGTAGGAGGGCCTCTGTCTCGGTGCCGGTAACGACGAATTCCATCGCGCAGGTCTCTGCGATCATGCGCATGATGCGGTTCGAATGGCCGCCGGATTTTGCATAATTCGAGACGCGATTTTTGAGGTTTTTGGCTTTCCCGACATAAAGAACGTCGCCGTCTTCGCCCAACATGCGATAGACCCCCGGCTTACCGGGCAATCGACGCACCTCATCGGCGATCAGCGCTGCGCCCGTGAGAGCTTCTGTCGCTGCTATTTCGCTCGACTCATGGGAAGGAGGGGTGAGGTCGTCTTCAGCCGTCATTTTTAGTTCATTAAGACATGTTGTGCTTGATGAAAATGAAGCGGTTCGCACCTTGGGGCGTAAATGTGAATGAAAGCAGCGGCTTCGCCAATCGTTTGACTAAAATAACGTCAGGCGTGGTCTTTGCATGGCCAATATAGGCAATGCGTTGAAGAAAACGACGCGTATGGTGAGAGTGAGATCGGGCGCATGACCCATCATGAGCGCAGTCCTGTGCAACTCTTCTGGGCGGCTTGTTTGTTCGCGGCGATTGCCGCCGGCGGGGCGATGGCGGCTTATGCCGCGGTGAAAGATTTCGCCTATGCGCGGGCGAGCGGCCGATGGGAGCAGGTCGACGGCGTTGTCCTATCGCCGAATTCCACTAAGGGCGGCCTGCGATATGCCTACTTTTATAACGGAGAGGGCCTGGAAGGCGCCCGTTTCGCTTTTCTAACGCGCGGGCGCATCGGCGCGCCGCCACCGACGAAACCAGGGGATCAAGTCATGGTTTACGTCGCCCCCGAGGATCCCACGCTTAGCGTTCTCGTGCCTGGTGGTTCGGGGCGGCGCTTCGTCATCTGGTTTGCCGGGGCGGGGCTCATCGCCTTTATAGGCGTCGGCGGTCTCATCCGCAGTACGATGATGATGGATTTTCCGGAGCTATCAAGATTGGATCGCGACGACCATAACCCAGGGCCTTCCGTCGATGACACTGACGCGTCAAGCGGGGAAGGTGTTTCTGATACGGACGAGCCGGAAAGCGCACCGATGGCATCCTCACGAGGCGGCGGAGAATCTACCTACCAGGTGCATGTAAGCCATAAATTTCCTGATCAAAACGCACTTTTTGGGTCGTCACGATAAGAGACCATTTCGTTTAGGGATGGCCGTGCCGCATCGATTTGATAAAGCGCGGGCGCATGGGCTTTCATTTCCTGATAAATCCACTTTGCGATATGTTCGAGCGTCGGTGTTTCTAACCCTGGCAATTGGTTCAGAAACTGATGATCGAGGCGGCTTTGGATATCAGCGCATACGGATTTCAGCGTCGCGAAATCCATCACCCACCGATCATCGACGAGGTCGGCAGCTTGTAGGATGGCGGTAACCTGGAACGAGTGGCCATGCACCCTCGCATAGGGGTGATTTGGGTCCGCCGGTTTTGCTGATTTCAGCTCATGGGCGGCCTCGAAAGAAAACGTGTAGCGTTGTTCGAACATGGTTAATTAATGTGAAAATGACCGGATCGGCCGCGCAAGGCCTTAGATGAACGCAAGATCGCGTTTATTAGGGCCAAAACGGGTAAAATCCAATGGGGTGGGGCGTTCGACGTGTGCGGTCGGCAAAATCTCCGGGCGGGAGGCTCTAGATTTTCTCGCGCCGGATTTCGACGCCAGAGGCGGCCGCGTCCTTCACCGCCGTTAGTTTCTCAACCCGGATTGTCGCGGCGCGCACCATCGGATGGGCTAGAGCAACACTTGCGATACGTTCCGCCAATGTCTCGACCAGTCTTATATGCCCCTCCGATAAGATGGCGCGCACCGCCCGGGACATTTCGTCATAACAAACAATGTCTTCTAGCTTTTCGGATGCAGGATCTGTGGGCACATCCACCTCAAGCTCAAAATCAATGCGAATGGGCTGCAATCGGTCGTATTCAGAAGCGTAAGCGCCAATGCTTGCTGACAGTTCTAGGCCGCGGACATAGACTTTGCGCAGTGTTTCGCGTGTTCTCGCAGGGGGGGTATCGTGGTCCATCTAATCTCTGCTGTTACTCCGCGACCAAAACATCTGGCGTCTGCCAGGTGAGGTGCTGCCCGCCGTCAACGGCAATCATCTGTCCGGTAACCGCAGGGGAGGCAATTAAAAACCGCAATGCGCTGACAATGTCATCTGGTTTGGCGCCCCGACCCAACACTGTTGCGGCGCATTGTTCAGCGAAGTCCGCCTCGCTTTGGCGGGCGTTGCGAATGGTGGGGCCTGGCCCAATGCCATTCACGCGGATGCCTTGGGGGCCAAGGGCCTGGGCTAATGTCTTGGTCACGGTGAAAAGAGCCGCTTTAGAAAGCGTGTAGCTCAAAAACTGCGGCGTCAGCTTTAACACCCGCTGATCAATGAGATTGACCACGAGGGCGTCGACGCCCGGGGCGTTATCGTTGCCGGAGGTCTGCTTCAGAAAATCTTGCTGCGCAAAATCCTGGGCGAGCTTTAACGGCGCGCGCAAATTTGTCTCCATGTGCAGATCATAACTCTCGCGCGTCATTGATCCGACGCCATCGTCTTCAAAACTGGAGGCCGAGTTGACGAGCAGGCTTAAAGGGCCAATCTCGGAGACGGTTTTTGATATCAAGCCGGCGACGTCTTGCTCTTGGGAGAGATTGGCTTGGATCGCGGCGGCCTCACCCCCGTCGGCTTTCACCAGATCAACAACTTCTTCGGCCTCAGCCTTCGAGCCTCGATAATGGACGCCGACATTGAAGCCATCGCGGCCAAGGGCGATGGCGATCGCTCGGCCAAGTCTCTTACCAGCACCCGTAACAAGGGCGGCGCGTTTGAAGGACCCAGGCATGGCGCTAAAACGCTTTTGCGACCGCAAAGCCAATGAAGCCGATATAGCCGGCTGTCATCAACAGGCCGCTTAACCAACCCACATTACGCCGTGTAAATACGAAAAACCCTGCAATGAGGGCAGCCGCAATCATGACCGGCAGGTCGATTTGCAGGGATGATCGCTCGAAAACGGCCGTGCCCGTCAACCCGGCGGCGCCGCCAACGGCGAGAAGGTTAAAGATATTCGATCCGATGATATTACCGAATGCGACATCGGACTTCTTTTGCAGCGCTGCGGCCATGACGGTCGCAAGCTCCGGCAGCGAGGTGCCAAAGGCGACAATGGTAAGACCGATGAATTCTTCGCCAACCCCAAGCCGAGAGGCTAATTGGGCCCCGTTCGAGACAAGTAGATGTGCCCCCAACGGTAAGCCGATGAGGCCCGCAATCAGAAACATGAATATCTGCGGCGACAACCCCTTGTCGTTCACATACTCCGCGACATCATCCCTTGTCGGATCATCAGCGCCGCGCATGGCTTCAAAGCCCATATACAACAGGTAAGCGACAATTCCGAAAAATAAAATGGCGCCGGTCGTAAGGTCAATCGCGCCGTAGGTATATGCGATGCCAGCGAATAAAGCGGTGGCGGCGAGCATCACAACGGCGTGGCGGCGCAAGCCGGTCACATTGGCGGACATTGGATAAATCAATGCTGGCGCGCCGAGCACCAATAGAATGTTGGCGATATTCGATCCAACAATATTGCCGAGGGCGATCCCTGCTGACCCCGATAAAACCGCGTTAATGGAGACAACCATTTCCGGCGCCGAGGTGCCAAAGGCGACAATCGTCAACGAGACGAGCAACGCTGGCACCCTGAGCGCCATGGCCAGGCCAACGGCCCCGCGCACCAGCAAGTCTCCTGCAATCAACAAAATAGCAAGTCCGACAATGACTAGTGCGATATTGCCGCCGATTTCCATATACGCCCCTTGTGATCGCCCGCCCGGAACAGCCGGTTTCTTTTGAAACCGCTATCTTCTTGATCGTTAGTCTATGCTGCCTTTCTCAAGAAAATTGAGGGCGGCGAAGACGGCGATAAAAATGATAATCGGCGCTAAGGTCGACATGGGGGGACTCCTGTAAGGCGACAAGCGGTGGGGCCGCGGTGCAACGTGAAATTTTCGACCTTATAAGCATGCTCGTTGCTGACGTCGACCATGATATGGATTGGAGGAGAAGGACCTAAGTCAAAATCCGATGATATTGTGGCGCTTTGTCCATTATTTCCCTGACTATGGCTGAAATAGACAAGGCCGCCCGAGGTCGGGCGTAAAATCTTCCAAACCTTACCTCGTGCTTGCGCGATTTTCTCCTCTTTTCGGCGGGATATGTCGGTTCATCCAATTGTTGCTTTGGGAGAATACTGCATGCCCGCTTCCGTGACCGTCAGGCCAACACTATTCCGCTCGTTTTGTTCTTTTTCCCGACATCGCCCGAGAGTTGTCCCTCCGCCGCTTTCTCTATCGCCCTTGGACCCTGGCGCGCATTCCTGGCGGTCATATGGTATTGCGCAGTTCCTTGATCGCTTGATTGTCGGGGGCCTCTTCGCCCTTGCGATCAGCCTTAGTCCTGCAGACGCAACGCCGCCAACGCTTGCGGAAGACGCCGCGCCAGCCCTGAGCCCCCAAGAGCGAGCCGCGCAGGCGCCATACGGGGCGAAAGAGCAAGGACGGGCATCGCAAGCACAATTGCGGGTGACATCGCCGGGGGAGGCGACAAGCGGGACGCTGTTGTTAAAGACGACGACACCGGGTGAGTACCTTGAGGCGCCGCGCGTCGCAACGGACGTTCAAATCACCATCAGCGGGCCCTTTGCGCGAACCCGCGTGACCCAACGATTTGAAAACCCAACCCGCGGATGGGTGGAAGGGGTTTACGCGTTTCCCCTGCCGGATATGTCGGCGGTTGATACGCTCCGATTACAGATTGGTGATCGCTTTATTGAAGGTGAGATCGAGGAAAAGAAAAAAGCAAAAGCGATTTACAACGCCGCGAAGGCCGCAGGCAAAAAAGCGAGCTTGTTGGAACAACAGCGCGCCAACGTTTTTACCAATGCGGTCGCCAATATCGGCCCTTATGAAACTGTCGTGGTGCAGATAGAATACCAGGAAGCGGTGCGCGTTGACGGTGATGATTTTTCCTTGCGCTTTCCCATGGTGGTTGCGCCGCGCTACACCCCGGCGCCGCTTGTTCAGAACGTTGTTTTTAACGGCGGTGATGGGTGGGGGCGAATTGATGCGACCGCCGATAACAACATCTTCACAACACCCTATCTTACACCGGAAGCGAGCGCGGAGGCTGAAGGGCCGATTAATCCGGTGACGTTAAGCGTGGATTTAGACGCGGGGTTCCCACTAGCCGATATATCCTCATCCTATCATCAAATTGTCATTGACCAGAACGGCGACCGAAAAGCGCGACTGCGCCTCGTCGATGAGGCTGTGCCGGCGGACCGGGACTTCGAACTACGTTGGCGCCCCTCTGACGTCGCCGCTGCAAGCGCTGGGCTGTTCGTCGAATCCGTTGGAGCGGAAGAGTATTACATCGCCATGGTCACGCCCCCGACCGTCGATAGCGCGGCGCCGCCGTCAAAAAGAGAAGCGATCTTTGTTCTCGATACATCCGGGTCCATGGGAGGGGCGTCTATTCGCCAAGCCAAGGAGAGCCTGAAACTGGCGTTGGAACGCTTAAAGCCGACGGACTCATTCAATATTGTCCAATTTAATTCGTCTATGGAGCAATTGTTCCCGGCCGCCCGCCAGGCCCATCCTCATACGGTCGCGGTCGCCCTTAGTTACTTGGATCGGCTTGAGGCTGGCGGCGGCACCAATATGCTGCCGGCGCTAAACGCGGCGCTCTCCATGGGCGGATTAAATGACGGGCGCGTTCGCCAGGTGGTGTTTTTAACCGATGGCGCCATTGGCAACGAAGACCAATTATTCGCCGCCATCGCCCAAGGGTTGGGCGCCGCGCGGGTTTTTACGGTCGGCATTGGTTCAGCGCCCAATAGTTTTTTCATGTCTCGCGCGGCGGAACTTGGGCGCGGAACATTCACCCATATTGGCGACCTAAGCGAGGTAAAGGCGCGTATGGGGGTGTTGTTTGAAAAACTTGAAACGCCGCTTGTTACCGATCTTGCGATAGAATGGCCATCGGGGCTCGTCATCGATGCATGGCCGACGCGTCTGCCGGATGTTTACCGGGGAGAGCCAGTGGTGGTCACGGCGAAACTCGCAGGCGCCCCTGGCAATGGCGTCGCAACGATCACTGGGCTGATCGGCGAACAGCCCTGGCAGGCGAAATTGCCTCTCGCCCAGGCGACCCGGCGGAATGGCGCATCAAAACTCTGGGCACGGCGTAAGATTGCGGCTCTTGAGTTGGAAATCGCCAGGGGCGCGGCGCGCACCGACATCGAGCCGGTAATGCTACAAACCGCGCTTGATCATCACCTCATTAGCCGTCTGACAAGCTTGGTGGCGGTTGATCAGCAACCGACGCCTGAGACGGTTCGTCCCGCGAATGTGCAACTGGACAGCAAGAATGTTCCCCTTTCCCTTCCGGCGGGATGGGAGTTTGACGCGGTGTTCCCGGAGACCAATGGTCAGGCGATTCCGCGCCGCGAGCGGAAGGCGAGTCTATCGCCGCAGATGGGAGATGAACGCGCGTTTGCCGACCTTGCATTCGAAGAGCAGGATCCATCGTCGGAGAGCGCCGCGGCGCCCGTCCAGGCAAAGTCCGGCATCGCGCTGCCCCAAGGCGCTCTGTTGTCGGACGTTAAGATAACGCGCGGTCTTTTGTGGATCGCCATGGGATTATTCCTTTTCTCTCTTGTCTCAGGCGCTCTCCCTCAGCGCGCCGTGACGCCCCGCGTTCTTTTCCCGACGTGGGGGAAGCGGTCATGATCATCCTTCCCGGGATCATGACCGCAACCGAAGCGAGCCGGCGGTTGTCTCCCCGCCGGCTCGCAGGGTTCGGGATCGCGATTTTGATGCTTCTGGTCGGCGCCGCCTCTCTTGGCGATGGCGTCTATATCAAAGCCAAAGCGGGCGTGGCGCAGGTTCTGCTCGAACGGGCATGGGTGAAAACATTGAGCGTTGGCGCGAACGCGAATAGCCAACAAAAAAGGCGGGTCAAGCCTTGGCCTTGGGCGGATGTTTGGCCGGTGGCCAAAATCTCTGTGCCGGGGTTAGGACGCCAAGCCATTGTTTTATCTGGCGTCAGCGGTCAAGCGATGGCGTTTGGCCCAGGATTGATGGACGGGCTGAGCAATCCGGGCGAACCCGGGCTCTCGGTGATCGCGGCCCATCGCGACACCCATTTCCGGTTTTTAGAGGAGATCGACATTGGAGAGCGTGTCGATGTGACGAACGCCGGGGGAGAGCTAACGTCTTATGAAATTATCGAGACCCGTATCGTCGATGCCCGGCGGTCAGGTCTTGATCCTCGCGATTTTCTGGATGACGGGGTGCAATGGAGTGACAACGAAAAACCAACGTCAACACTCGCCCTGGTCACCTGTTATCCGTTTAACGCCACAAAGCGCGGCCCTTTGCGTTTTGTGGCGCTGGCGCGCCCGCTTCGGCAACCGATCGACCAAAAAGCTGCCCATAGCGATGCGCATGGTTAACAGTTTGTGTCTAAACTATTGAAAGCATAGTTTGTTTACATTCCTCACGATACCATCAACGAAAGGCGTAGAGGAAGGGCGGGGACCCATGCAAATAGAAGCGTTGCTAGAAGAACCAGAAGCAACCGGCATGTATGATCGCAGGCGGGCGGAACGTTTGATCGGCGCCTGGGCTCGCGCGGCTCGTGGGTTTTATCCCTCATGGGAAAAAATGCAACAAACCGATCTTGGTGATGATTGGCGGTGGGCGTTTGCTGTAGATGTCGAACAGAGCATCGGGTTCCCGTATTTCATTTATCTGGGGAAGGGGCTTGCCAAACTCTCCGATCTTTACCTTGCCGGATCTGAAGAATGGGCGATGTCCATTCTTGATCACGTAGCAAGCGTGCTTGGCGAAGCGGTCGCCCAAAATGAACCTGTTATGATAGAAGATGAACTTCTTCTTCCTAATAATCGTATACTGAGTTTTCGCTGTGTGACGACGCCACTTGCGGATGACGGCGAAAATACAAGCCATCTCATGGGTGTTGTAAGCGGTCGCTTGAAAACGGGGTAACTCGTGCGCCATGACGTGCCCGCTGGTGCATTTGGCGCAGTGGATCTAGCCGTAGATCATTTTTGGCGACATCCCTTAAATACCCAAAAATGGATCGATTGCGTCGCTGTCTTTTGGAGCGTTCGAGCGCCTTTTAAACAAATGCGCCGAAGGCTTGGTTATGGGCCTATGTCTCTTGAAAGCCGGGCTCAGGAAAATCGGGGCTCAAGCGCTGGCAGCGTGCGAAGAGCTGCCGGTCAGTGAATACATTACCACTCGTCATGGGCGCTTGCTCGTAAAGCGGCGCGCGATTAGGGTCTCGCTCGAATCGATGAGAACTAAAGGTGAGGAAACTACCCATGACGAAAGAGCACGGCCATTTTATCAACGGGGCGCCGGTGGCGGGCGCCTCCGGGCGGTTTGGCGATATTTACAACCCGACCGTTGGCGATGTGCAAGCGAGCGTCGCCTTGGCGAGCCGTGACGAGGTAAGCAACGCGATCGCGTCGGCTGAGAAAGCATTTCCCGCCTGGGCGGCGGTGAACCCGCAACGTCGCGCCCGCGTCATGTTTAAATTCAAAGAACTTGTTGAGAAAGACATGGATAACCTGGCGAAGCTTATTTCGTCAGAACACGGCAAAATTCTACCTGATGCGCGCGGCGACATTCAGCGCGGGTTAGAAGTGATCGAGTTTGCCTGCGGGATACCCCACCTGCAAAAAGGGGATTACACAGAGGCGGCCGGTTCTGGGATTGACGTATATTCCATGCGCCAACCTCTGGGTGTTTGCGCCGGGATTACGCCGTTTAACTTTCCGGCGATGATCCCGATGTGGATGTTCGGCGTTGCGATCGCCTGTGGGAACACATTCATCAATAAGCCTTCGGAGAAGGATCCCTCCTGTCCATTGCGTCTTGCTGAACTCATGATGGAGGCCGGGGCGCCCGAGGGTGTTTTGAATGTCATCAATGGCGATAAGGAAGCCGTTGACGCCCTCATCGAGGATCCGAGAGTAAAAGCGATCTCCTTTGTAGGGTCCTCTGATATCGCGCATTACATCTATGAGAACGGCGCAAAGCATCACAAGCGGGTCCAGGCTTTTGGCGGCGCTAAAAATCACATGATCATCTTGCCCGACGCCGACATGAACAATGTCGTCAATCAGCTCATTGGCTCCGCCTACGGATCGGCTGGTGAGCGGTGTATGGCGACGCCTGTCGCCGTCCCCGTGGGCGAGGGGACCGCTGAAACCCTGATTGAGATGTTAAAACCGAAGGTCGAGAGCCTGCGGATCGGACCATCGCTTTCCGAAGATTCGGACCTTGGCCCTCTCGTGTCCGGCCCGCATCGCGACCGTGTGGCAAGCTATATCCAGATGGCGATTGACGAAGGTCAAACGCCCATTGTGGACGGGCGCGATTTCACTCTGCAAGGCTATGAAAACGGCTTCTTCCTTGGCGGGACGTTGCTGGATGGAGCGAAACCTGAGCACCGCTCGTACCAAGAGGAGATTTTTGGGCCGGTTCTCCAAATCGCCCGCGCCGATAATTTCGAAGACGCGGTGGCGCTACCGTCCAAGCATCAATACGGCAACGGGGTGGCTATTTTCACGCGCAATGGCGCGGCGGCGCGTGAATTCGCCCAAAGCGTTAATGTTGGCATGGTGGGGATTAACGTTCCGATCCCCGTGCCGGTCTCGTACCATACCTTTGGCGGGTGGAAGCGGTCCGGCTTTGGCGACACCAATCAACACGGGCCTGAGGGCGTACGGTTCTGGACAAAAATCAAAACGATCACCCAACGCTGGCCTGAAGATGTGCAGGGGTCGGAGTTTGTTATCCCAACGATGGGATAGGCGGTCTCTATGATTATTGTTCTGCAGCTTATCGCGATTGGTGTCTTTGCCCTCGTCGGCGTCACACTTTGGAAGTCGTTGCGCACCCCAAAGATCGGCGGATCACAAGGCGATGGCCCCGTCATCGATGGGGTCGCTGAGGAGTCGCTCAATTTATCGGCGACAGCAGCCGAGGCGCTCCGGCACTACGATAATGTTCGCAATGCCCTAAAGCAAAAATACCCCGCGGTTTTCGCCATGCTCGGTGGGTATCTAAACGCCCATACCATCGCCGACCATGGCGGGGTTGAAAGCGCTGTGCGCCAAATGATGGTGGATTGGCGCGCCCGTCATGAGGAAGTCGCGCGGGAACTGGCGGCGCTGTTGGCGGAAATCGACGGCGAGGACGAGGCTCGGGCGGTCGTGCTAGCAGCATGTGACGCCGATTTCGATCAAGAGGGGTATAAGTCCTGGCTGTCGTGGCTACTCAGCCAATTTAACCGGGTTGGTTGATCCCTGTTGATCAGCGCGCCGGTAAAGTTATTGAAGTCAATTCGATGACGCAGGCGAAACATCTTCTTCCTAAAAAAACGCCTGTTGATCGGGGACACGACGATCAACAGGCGCTTTTTGCTTCGGCGGGAGGGGGGAAGGGAATAACCGAAGCGGGGGGGGGATTATTGCTGACGGGTGAACGTCTCAAGCTGCGCCGTGACTTGTGGAGTCGCGCCCCAATTGGCGACGGCGGCATGTTTTGAATTGTACCGTGCGCGAGGCGACAGAGCCATATTATAAGAAGATAGCGCTTTGATTGGGGTCGCGGCGAAATAAGCGTCTAGGGTTTGAGTGACGCATGTGCGCTTGGCGCGTTCAATGCCGAGCCCTTCGTGGAAGCTTCGATTAAGACCGCATACGGATTCAGCTGCGCTGACAAGGCGGCGATGAACATTGTTGATCCCTTCCGTTGTCTGTAATTCCGATGCAGTGAAATTTACCGCTTTCATCGCGGCGAAAGGTGAAACGTCTTCGGCGTTTGCTGTAGCGACGCTCATAGCAGAGACTGCGGCGAGCGTGGTTGCGATTGTGGTTACGGTGGAGCGTAAGGAAATTTGTCTCATGATTGGTCTCTCATTTAATTGACGTACACTGTTTAGTTTGTCGTTGTCTCTTGAGGGCTAATATCACCAATGCGTCGTTCAAGTGCAAATCAACAGGAGTAACGTCCTGTAGGTTATTTGTTCACGGAAATTGTGAGGTTTCGTGGGTGTCATCATCCCATCGAAAATGGCGCGTGCTCAGGCTTACATGGCTAAGTTGATTGATTTAGGCCGCTACGGGCCGAAATAGAGGGGAAAATTTCAAAATAGGAAACATTGGAGGCGGTCAGACGCTCTTCGGTACGATCCTTGTGCATAAGCCGTTCAAGGCGTCATCCTCATCAATTGAGTTTCGGCGTCCGGCCGCCCCCGAACCTCCAAAATATCCTGCGGTGGGAACTAGAGGCATAATCGGCGCAAACGGCTTTGCGCTGAAACCAGGCGATGAGGTGGTACGCTCTGAAGAGCGGTTATACCACCGATTGAGATCTGGAATGACCTGATTGCGTCAGATTCTTTGAGCCTTTTTGGCGTCGCAATGAACGGCGTCGTGCTAATTTTTTGTGGCGCTGCAACATAAGCAGGCGGCGCAACGCGACGCTTGCCAACACCGGCAATATTCCGTAACGCGCCAGGAGACGCTGAACGGCCTTAGAACGCTGAACGGAACGAGGATGCTGGATTTCGAAAGCCTGATGACGGTGACGGGCTTCGCGCTTTACGCGGGCCTATTCTTGTTGCCCTTCGTTCAAGAAGATGCGGCGGTTATTGCGGCGGCGACCGCCTCCCTCAATCAACAAGGGCCGGTGGCGATCATTTTTCTAGTCATTCTCGCCGGCCTGACGGCGAGTGACGTCTGGAAATATTGGCTCGGCTATTTCGCTCGAAAATATCAGTGGGCCCATAAGTTTGCGGAAAAGCCAGGCGTGTCAGTGGCGGGTGATCTCGTCAGGGGGGAGTTGGCCAAGACGCTTTATATGGCGCGCTTTGTCCCAGGCACACGTATCCCCACCTATATCGCCTGCGGTTTTTTCCAAGCGCCGTACCTTAGATTTTGCGCCATTGTCGTGTTAACGGCGCTCACCTATGTTTCGATCAGCTTTGCGCTGTTTCATACTGTCGGCGTGGTGGCGGGAGAAAAGGCGAAATTTTGGCTTCCGATCATCTCCATAACAATCTTGGGAGGGTATATTTTGATCCGGTGGCTTCGTCACAGGAATCAAAAACTCGGTCCCATGACGCCCCTCTCTGACGACCAGGACCATCCGATGGACGACATGCCGGGGTTTGACGGCAACCCATTGGAACAAGGCGGGGCCGCCGACGAGCAGAATAAGTAAGATACCTGACGGCGGGTTTGTTTACGGGAGAGACGCCATGAAGAAAGTTACGGTTGAACGTCTCATTGGTGCTCCCATAGAACAGGTATTCGAAGTCGTGGCGCATATAGAAAATTTCGAAAAGGCGATACCGCACCTGACAAAGGTCGAAATGTTAACCGACACCACGAGCGGGGTTGGGACGCGTTTTCGTGAAACGCGGGTCATGAAAGGGCGTGAAGCGTCAACAGACTTAGAGGTAACGGAATACGTCGCCAACGAACGCATTCGCCTCGTTTCTGACACCGGTGGGGCGATCTGGGACTCCGTCTTTACGGTTTCAGCGGCTAACGGTGATACTTGCCTCAAATTGGAAATGGACGCGCGCCCTCACAGCTTTGTGGCTAAACTCGGAACGCCCTTCCTAATAGGAATGATCACAAATGCGGTGGCGGAAGATATGGACGCCGTCAAAGCATATTGCGAAAATAGTTGACCATTATCAGCGGAGATCAGGATGGATTTCGCCCTCACAGAAGAGCAAGTAGCAATCCAGGAGATGGCGGTCCGATTTGCCGAGGACGCCCTTGCGCCTCATGCCGGCGAGTGGGACGAGCAGAAACATTTTCCCGTCGACGTTATCAAACAAGCGGCGGAGTTAGGACTTGCTGGAATTTACACCCGTGAGGATGTGGGTGGTTCAGGGCTCGGGCGCCTAGATGCGGCGTTGATTTTTGAAGCCTTGTCGCGGGGCTGTACATCGACCGCGGCCTATATCTCGATCCATAATATGTGCGCCTGGATGATCGACAGTTTTGGGTCAGAGGCGTTGCGGCAGAAATATTGTCCAAAGTTGACGTCGATGGAAATGCTCTCCAGTTACTGCCTGACCGAGCCGGGGTCCGGATCCGATGCGGCGGCGCTGAAAACCAAAGCGGTTCGTGACGGCGATGAATATGTTCTAAACGGATCAAAGGCGTTTATCTCGGCGGCCGGTGTCTCTGATCTCTATGTCGTCATGGTGCGGACGGGCGAAGATGGTCCACGTGGGATTTCAACGGTTCTTGTCGAAAAAGGAACGCCCGGTCTTTCCTTCGGCGCTAATGAACGAAAAATGGGATGGAATTCCCAACCGACAGCGATCGTGACTTTCGAGGATTGTCGGATACCCGTCGGCAACCGACTTGGTGAAGAGGGCGAAGGATTTAAATTCGCCATGATGGGCTTGGACGGTGGGCGTCTGAATATCGCGGCGTGCTCGCTAGGCACCGCCTCAATGGCCCTGAAAGGCGCGCTTGATTACACCAATGAACGTCGCGCGTTTGGACGTCGGTTGAACGAGCAGCAGGCGTTGCAGTTCAAGCTCGCGGATATGGCGACGGAATTGGAAGCCGCGCGCATCATGCTCTATCAAGCGGCATGGAAGCTAGACCACAAAACATCCGATGCGACGCGGTTTTGCGCCATGGCTAAACGCTTCGTCACGGATACAGGTTTCAATGTGGTGAATGATGCGCTGCAGGTTCATGGGGGATACGGGTATCTTCGTGATTACCCGCTAGAGCGCATGCTACGGGATGTCCGTGTGCATCAGATTCTCGAAGGGGCGAATGAAATTATGCGAGTGATTGTCGCGCGTGATTTAATGAAGGAGTATCAGGCCTGATGATCTACCGTCTCGCTGCAATCATGCTCGCCGGTTTCGTTTTTTTCAGCGCAGCGTCAGCCGCCCCCGGGCTTTTTGAAGATCGCTGGACGCGCATGGCGTCTCTCGCCGGCGATTGGCGTGGGGAATTGAGTTATCTCGATTATCAATCCGGAGAACGCCAAGCAATCGGTCAAGCGGCGAAACTAACGTTATCGCCGGATGGAAAGTTCCTTATGAGCGAGGGGCGTTTTACTGATCCGGGATTTGATGTCTATATCCTCACCACGACAACAATCGACCCCGCGACCGGTGATCTCCTGGAGAGCTTCCATCGCGACCACCAAATCGAATTAATGCGGTTTCGCGTAGTGAGTGAAGAAATTCAAGACAATGGATGGACGTTAGTCCTCGTGGGGCAGGAAGAGGATGATAACCGCCCGGCGACGATACGACGTACAATGATCCTCGATAATGATACCCTGACCCGTCGCAAGGAAGTTGATTACCTTGATGACGAGGCCAGTGACTTTATCTTTCGAAACGAAACGGTGCTTACGCGCTCTAAGGCGCCCGTAACGTTTGACGATTTTCGGCGCGAGTAAAAGAAGGGTTTCCAGTTTGACTGACGATACTTCAGACGAGATTTTGTTCGCTGAACATGGTGATTGGGGGGTCATCACCCTCAACCGACCAAAAGCCTTAAATGCCCTGACATGGCCCATGGTGACGGCGTTTCGCGCCAAGTTAATGGAATGGGAGGGTCGCTCGTCGGTGAAGGCCGTGCTCGTTAAAGGGGCGGGTGAAAAAGGGTTCTGTGCCGGCGGCGATATCCGGTGGCTCCACGATGAAGCCAAGAAGGACGCCGCTCACGCATGTGAGTTCTTTCGTGAAGAATATCGCAATAATGCGGCGATTTATCATTTTCCAAAACCATATGTTGCATTGATTGATGGTGTGACGATGGGCGGCGGCGTCGGCGTGTCGGTTCATGGCGATTTTCGGATCGCCGGCGATCGTACGCTGTTCGCCATGCCCGAAACGGGCATTGGCCTTTTTCCTGATGTTGGCGGCGGACATTTCATGCCGCGGTTGAAAAACGGATTGGGGCTTTATTATGCTTTGACGGGCGCGCGCGCCAAAGCGGCGGACTGCATGGCGGCGGGGCTCGCGACCCATTATACGCCAACGGATCAAATGCAGGCGCTGGAAGAGAAGCTACTCTCGACCAGCCTCGCAGTTCGCGCCCATGCCGATGTTGAGGCGATCCTGGATGCCCATTCACAAGATCCAGGGCATGGCGCGATTAACGACCAGCGTCAGGCGATCGAGGAAATTTTTGTCGGACGAGAGACACTGGGCGACTTAATTTCGGGCTTACGGGACCGCGGAGGGTCTTTTGCGGAAGAAACCCTCGACCTGCTGCATCGTATGTCGCCGACGTCATTAATGTTGACATTTGAACAAATGAAGCGCGGCGCGGTGCTCGACTTTGACGATGTCATGCGGATGGAATTCCGCATGGTGCGGCGCGTGATGGACGGGCATGACTTTTTTGAAGGCGTCCGGGCGCAGATTATTGACAAGGACCGTTCACCATCATGGTCGCCCGATCTCCTGGACGATGTCAGCGCGGCGGCGATTGACCGGTATTTTGAAACCCTTGGAGAAAGCGAGTTGACGTTGCCATGATATTGTATGGATCATTGACATCGCCCTTTGTCCGCGCCTGCCGCATCGCCGCCCTTGAGGTTGGGATTGAGCTCGATTTTGAGGCGACTGTGGTCAAACCGACGGAGCCTAATCGGGACTTTGGCGCGAGCGTAAACCCATTACGACGCGTGCCGGCGTTGACGACTGATGATGGCGTCGCCCTCGTCGATAGCCGAGTCATTCTGGAGCATTTCAACTCGATTGGTGTTGCACGGGGGGCGAACGCGCTGATCCCAACCGATGGCGCGAAGCGCCTTGCCTGTCTGAACCGTCATGCCGTTGTGACTGGCGCCATCGAAGGGCTGGTCTCCGCAATGTATGAAACGAAATTCCGTCCGGAAGCGTACCGATGGCCGGATTGGGCGGCGGATCAAATTGATAAAGCGCAATCTTCGCTGGACTGGGTTGAGACGAATGCCGCGGCTTTCGAGGATGATTTCGATATCGCCGCAATCGGGCTTGTTTGTCTTTTGGGCTATGTCGCGTTTCGTTTTCCCGATACTGAGTTTATGGCGAACCGACCACGACTCTCAGCGCTTCACAAAGCCTATTCTGAGCGACCATCCGTTCGTGAAACGGCGCCGCCGAGCGCATGAGGCGCTACGGGTAACGCCATGGCGTCGGCGACCGACATCTCTATCGCTTCGAAAGATCAATAGGAAAGAAGAATATCATGACAACCATCGCCTTTATCGGTCTTGGCAATATGGGCGGTCCCATGGCCGTCAATTTGGCGAAGGCTGGCCACGCCGTGACGGCCTTTGATTTGTCTACGGAAGCCCTCAACACGGCTCAAGCTGGGGGGTGTCAAACGGCGTCGAGTGTTGCATCGGCCGTAGAGACTGCGGAGGTCGTGGTCTCCATGTTGCCCGCGGGCGCCCATGTGCGGAAGGTCTATGGCGGGCCGGAAGGGGTGATCGCGAATGCCCAAGATGGTGCGTTGTTTATCGATTCTTCAACGATTGATGTAGAAAACGCCCGCGCCGTGATCGCGGAGGCGGTCGATAGCGGTTTCGCGATGGTGGATGCGCCTGTGTCTGGCGGTGTTGCTGCTGCGTCGGCGGGCACGTTGACTTTCATGGTCGGTGGGGAAACGTCGGCTTTCGAACGCGCCCGCCCAGTTCTTGACATCATGGGGCGGAACATTTTTCACGCCGGGGCGGCTGGCAACGGTCAGGTCGCCAAAATCTGCAACAACATGCTCTTGGGTATTTCGATGATCGGAACCTGTGAGGCATTCCATCTTGCAAAAAAACTTGGCCTTGACGCTCAGACGTTTTTTGACATTTCCTCAACGGCCTCGGGTCAAAGCTGGTCAATGACGAGCTATTGCCCAGCGCCGGGCCCCGTGCCGAATGCCCCATCCAATCGCGATTATCAACCAGGCTTTGCTGCGGCAATGATGCTAAAGGACATGCGCCTTGCCCAGGAGGCCGCCCACAAAGCGAAGGCCCCAACGCCCCTCGGCGCGCAAGCAGAAGCGTTATACGCGCTGATGGAAGCGGCGGGCAAAGACGATCTCGATTTTTCTGGGGTGATGAAACTGATCAGCGGCGAGTTATAATTTTTACGTCGCGGCCGACATGACCTATCAACATCCCCCTATGTTGGTGGATCGCCTAGATTAAAAAACCCCCGCTTTGAGTAGAAGCGGGGGTTTTCGATTTCTTTATGTTGGTTGTTACTTTCCGAGTTCGGTTGGGTAGGGCGGCGCCTCGGTTGGAACAGGGCTCGGGTTCGTCGCGAGCTCTTTCTTGATTTCCTCAATGGCGCGCTCAAGCTGGGTGTCGCGACCGTTGTTCGCCGCAACCGGATCAAGCGCCACATCGATATCAGGGGCGACCCCCTCGTTTTCGATGGTCCATTTCTGATTGGTGTCGAAATACCTGAAATAAGGCACGGTCAAGAACCCGCCATCGACGAGGCCGGGGTTAACCGCAATACCGATGAGCCCGCCCCATGTGCGTTTGCCAAGCAATTTGCCAATACCCATTTGCTTGAAGCTATAGGGAAGGAAGTCCCCGCCGGACCCGGCGTCCTGATCGATCATCATCAGTTTTGGGCCAAACATGGCGCCGCCTGGCGTGTTGAACGTTAATCCGTCCCGATCTTTCCAACCGGAGAGATAGGTTCGGCTCAAGACATCGGTAATGTAGTTCGCCGCCTGGCCGCCGCCATTGGAGCGTTCATCGATAATGAGCGCGTCTTTATCGGTTTGGGAAAAGAACATCCGATTAAAGAACGTATACCCTGCGCCAGCCGTGTTCGGCAGATAAACATATCCGACCCGGCCATCTGTTTCTTTTTCGACGGTTTTGCGATTGCCCTCAACCCAGGCCCAAAGCCGAATGGCGCGCTCTGTATCGGTTGGAACGACCGTGACATCGCGGGCATTGGCGCCATTGGTTTGGGAGCTAATGCGAAGGACCGTTTGCGTGTCGGCTGTGCCCGTAAGTGCTTCAAAAATGTTATCGCCAGCGCCAAGTTCGCGCCCATTGATGGCGAGAATGTAATCGCCTTCATTGACGCCTAACCCTGGCTCGGCAAGGGGAGCCTTCAAGAATGGGTTCCAATTTTCGCCTGTATAAAGGCGTTTGATCCGGTGGCGGCCGTTCTCCAGCGCAAAATCCGCCCCGAGAAGCCCGACATCCGGGGCTTGCTCACGCACGACATCACCGCCCCCTAGGCGATTGTGACCGGCCTGCATCTCGGCGATCATTTCCGCCATCAGAGCGTTCAGATCTTCGCGACGCCCGACATGGGCCAGCAATGGTTTGTACCGGTCGTAAACTGCATCCCAATCAAGCCCATGGATGTTGGGGTCATAGAAGTAAGACGCTTCCATCCGCCAAACGTCATCAAAAATCTGCGCCCATTCCGCTTTTGGATCAACGCGAAGGCGAAGGCCGGAAAGATCGAGGGGCTCCGGGGATGCTTTTTCGCCGGCATCCGCCACAAGCAAAGATCCATCAGCTTTCGACACCAGGAGTTTCGAGCCGTCATTGCTCATCTCCAACCCTGTCACACCGCTCATGAGGGTTTTGGCCTCGCGCTTCTCCACGTCGAAGCGCATTAGCTTTGCAGCGTTTTGGGGATTTTCGCCCGGCGGCGTGTTCAGTACGCCTGGCTGCACCGTTTGCACAAAGTAAAGAGCGTTGTCCTTCCCAACAGAAAGATCGCTATAGGCGGCCTCAGCAATGGGAAGGGCGGTGATGCGGGTGTCTAACCCCTCTAGGGCGATTGCGGCGCCTTTTGTCTCCTTATCGTCGTCTTCGTCCTTATCGTTCTTTTTATCGTCGCCGTTCTCATCACCGGTTTTTGGCAATAGGGGCGATTTGCCGTCTGCTTCCAAAATGGCGACGTAAATACCGGCGCGATAGGGTCGCTCCTGGGACGTCATATCGAGGCCCACATGGGTGGGACCGGCATTTGTCGATCCTGTAAAGTACAGAAGTTTGCCATCCGGGCTGAAGGCCGGCTCGCTGACATCGGCAAGGCCGTCAGTCACCCGTGTTAAACGCGTTGTGATTGTATCGTACAGAAACAGGTCTTGATTGAAATTTGGTTGTTCCACAGCGAGGGCGATCCAGCGCCCATCGGGGGATGTATCGACGGTCATGTTAGAGCGGCCAAACTGGCGGCGCGCTTCTGAGGCGATGCGCCGACTGCGCCCTGTGGAGACCTCTAACACAAAAACGTCAAGGTGATTGTTCTGGTATACGACCCGTTGGCCTTTGCCGCCCCAATCAAGCAACCGATAGAAATCAGGACCGAGAGTGATATCGCGAACCTCTCCGATACCGGACTGGTCTTCGATGCGAAGAATCTGTTGACGGTTTTGTTCAACGATATAGGCGATTTGGGTTCCGTCTGGTGACCATAAGCTGTCGTATTCTCTGACGCCGCTGCTGGAAGAGATGTTCCGCGTGTCGCCTTCGTCAACAGGAACTGAGAAAACATCACCGCGTGCGGTGACCGCGACGCGTTTACCGCTATTGGAAATATCCGCGGCGGTTATCTGACCACGAACATTTTTCCAGCTTGGTTGAAGTTGTGGTAAATCCGGGGTGAGGGTGATGGAAAGCGTGGTAATCGCGCCAGAGGATGTATCAAGGGTCTTTAGTCGCCCGCCTGCCTCATAAACAATGGTATCGCCATGGATATCAGCAGCACGAATATCCCACACTGATTCTTCGGTGATTTTGGTGATCTCTTTTGAGGCGATATCGAAGCGGTGAATATTAAAATTTTCGTTGCTGCGATCAGAGATGAAATAGAGGGCATCGCCGGCCCACATGGGTTCGATATCGTTGACGCGATCGCCGGGAATTTCCTCCCAGCTTTCGCCTTTTACATCTAATATTTGGATGCTGGGCGTGGTACCGCCTCGATATCCCCGCCACCCGGATGAGCCGCCGTATAGTGCATTGTAAGCTGGCCCAAAGGCCAATTGGGCGATTTTATCGCCAGCATCGTTGTAGCGGCCGCGAAAAATCCGCGCTTCCATTTGCTTTTCCGGCAACCCGCCAGCGACGTTGGTGTGAAACAGCTGGTTTGAGCGACCGCTTAAGGTCTCGCGCCGGGAAACAAAGGCGACAGCATCTCCTGATGGAGACCAATCAACGGCGACGTCGGCGCCTGGGTGAAAGGTATGTCGGGTGGGTTGGCCGCCAGCAACCGGGATTGTGTAGACATCCGTATTGCCTTGGTAAGTCGCCGTGTAGGCGATTGTTTTTCCGTCATCAGAGAAAATGGGCCCGCCTTCGCTGGCGATATGGCTTGTGAGACGTCGAGGAGAGGCGCCGTCTTTTGCGGCCACCCAAATATCGCCGGCATAAACGAAAGCGATATGATCAGCGGAGATCGCAGGGTCACGCAGAAGAAGCGTTTCCGCAGAAGCGGTAGATAGGCCCACCCCGCCAATCACCGCTGCGACGCCCGATAACGCCCATTTCTTGATTTCCTGCCGCGTCATAAACGCCTCCCATTTAAAATAATGAATTGCCCATTTGGGCGAAATTGTTTTGGTTCGGTTTTCGAAACTGTCGTTTCGCATTGGTTCTCAGGTAGTCCTCTTCACAAATCGATAAAGCAAGACTGTTAATCGCGTGAAAAGCGCGCTTCACCGGGATTTGAGTATCGGATGATGGTCGCTCGCGGATCTCGGCGTTGGAAATGCTTCCTAGAGGAAAATGGCCGACAGCGTGTGTTCCAGGGGTTTTTCTTCCATAAAGGGAAAAACACATCCCGGCGCGACGGGCTATAAACCAATCCGCGCTTGGGGAGTACGCTGCCTGTCCCCAGGTCCGCCGGTCCCTAGGTGCGCTTGTCCCTAGGCCCTCTTGTCCTTAGGTAAGGGGCCATGACACCCCCCACGATTGATAAGCCGGTCCCGAAACCTGAAAACTTCCAGCACACCCTCGCTCGGATGGTCGGGCTATTGTGGCGTCCGCAAATGGCGCGTTGGCGCTGGCGCATGGGCCTCGCCCTGGTTTTGACCTTAATTGCCAAAGTTTTCGCCGTGGCGGCGCCGGTTTTATTGGGCGAGGGGATCAACAAGGTCACCGCTGGCGATGCTTTGCCGGTCGCCGCGTCATCATTCGTCGGCGCATTTGTGCTCTTTGCATTGGCCCGGTTCGCGTCCAATGGGTTGCCACAATTGCGGGACGCATTCTTTGTCCGGGTCACCCAGGAAGCCAATCGCATGGTCGCGGTGGAGGCGTTCGCCCACGCCCAATCGCAATCCTTACAATTTCACGTCACCCGCCGTGCGGGGGCGGTGAACCGGGTTATTGAGCGCGGGGCCGGCGCGATGGATTACCTGTTGCGGTTCCTCGCTTTCAATATCGGGCCGACGATAGTGGAATTAGCCATGGCGGCCGCCGTGATGGCGGCGCTTTACTCTTGGTCCCTGGGGCTTGCCGCCATTGTCACTGTGGCCGCATATGCCTTTGTGACGATTATTGTCACCGAATGGCGCAATAAGCTCCGCCGGGATATGAATGAAGCGGATACGGAACTACGCGCCATCACATTAGATACGATGGCGAATTTTGAAACCGTTAAATCGTTCGGCGCGGAAGAGCGGGAAACCAACCGTTTTAATTCGGCGATGAGTGCGTTTGCGGATAAATTTGTCCGCGTGATGCAGTCGCTGAACCTTCTCAACAGCGCCCAAGAACTTATCATGACGCTCGGGCTTTTTGCCGTCGCCGTGACGGCTGCGTTCCTTGTTCGTGATGGCGCGCTGCAAGCAGGCGATATCACCGCCGTCATTCTAATGCTGACGAATATCTACCGTCCCTTGAATATTTTAGGGTTCGCTTGGCGGGAAATTAAACAGGGCGCGGTGGATATTGAGAAGCTCTTCGAATTGCTTGACCGAAAGCCCGATATACAAGATGCGCCCAATGCGGAGGCGTTGATATCGCCCAAGGGAGATATTCGGTTCGAAGGGGTTCGGTTCACCCATGAAGGGCGCGACCAAGGGTTGGACGGCGTTGATTTCGATATTCCTGCCGGCGCGTTCGTTGGCTTGGCGGGGCCAAGCGGCGCCGGTAAGTCGACGATATTGAAGTTGTTGTTTCGCTTTTACGATCCCGATGGGGGCCGCGTGCTGATCGATGGGCGTGACGTGCGCGATGTCACGCAGACTTCCCTTCGGCGCACGCTGGGACTGGTCCCTCAGGAAGTCGTTCTATTTAATGACAGCCTACGGTTTAACTTAGCTTACGCACGGCCCGACGCGTCGGATGAAGAAATTTTGGAGGCCGCACACCGGGCGCAGCTGGGCCCGTTTATCGATGGATTGCCGTCTGGCTTGGATACGCGGGTGGGTGAGCGCGGGCTAAAACTCTCAGGCGGTGAAAAGCAACGGGTGGGTGTTGCGCGGGCAATCCTGCTCGATCCGGCGATCTTGGTGCTCGATGAGGCGACGTCCTCGCTTGATTCAGAAACGGAAAAAGACGTGCAAGCCGCCTTGGTCGAAGCGGCCCGGGGGCGCACCACCATTGCTGTGGCCCACCGGCTGTCAACGATCGCCAGCGCAGACTTTATTATTGTGTTGGAAGATGGAAAGGTCGCTGAGACCGGGCGTCATGATGATCTCGTTCAGTCAGACGGCCTTTATGCAACGCTATGGCGGCGTCAAACGGAAGAAGGGGCATTGAGGGTTGAACCAGCGGCGGCCCTCTCCGGAATCGGGCAGGCTGGCTAACGCTATGGCCAAAGCGGACGCCTCGTGAAAGGTGGTCATGTACCCAACGGTTTTTTACGCTGTCTTCTGACCGGTCTCATGCCCGTTTTGTTGGGCCGTTTCAGCAGGAGCGTTTTCGGTCCATTTTGTGAGGATGTCGCAGATTGCCTCGGGTTTCACGGGCTTCGGAAGATAGTCATCCATGCCGGCTTTTAAGCATCGATTGCGATCATCCTGCATGGCATGAGCAGTAACGCCAATGATTGGAACGTGGGCGTTGTTTTCTCGCTGTATGGAGCGAATGCGATTTGTTGCCTCTTCCCCGTCCATCACGGGCATGGAAATATCCATGAGCACGATATCAACGGCCTGGTCGCTATAAAGATCGATTGCTTCCTTACCATTGTTTGCGATGGTGACAGCGCAATTCAGACTCTCGAGAATAGACCGGATAACCATTTGGTTGACGACGTTATCTTCTGCGACGAGGACTCTTAGCGGGCGCCCGTCCTTAGTAAAGGCGCAGATACGATCTTCTTTGAGTATTTCTGCCTCGTTGCGTTTATTCTCTTGCAAGTTTTGATCTTGTTCGGCGGCGGCTAAGAGCGCTGACGAGGCTGTTGAGGCCCGCTCAATGGCGCATCTGTTCATGATCGAGATGACGGTGTTGAACAACATCGAGGGCCTTGCGGGTTTCACAAGGTAGGCGTCAAATGCGCCATCATGGAGCCCCGCTGCATCGCCTTTTATTCCGGCCGAGGTTAGAAGAACCATCGGCAGGTTCTGGGTCGCAGAGATATTCCGGATACGCTTCGCCATCGTCACGCCATCGACGCCTGGCATTTGTTGGTCGATAATGGCGATATCAAAAGGCGCCCCAGCGTTCGCCGCGGCGATCGCCGCGTCCATGCCAGCATCTGCCGATGCGAAGGCAGCGGGCGTGAGCCCCCAAGCGCCGAATTGCTCAATCAAAATCTCACGATTGATGGCGTTGTCATCGACGATAAGGACTTTTGCAGAACCGATATCAATCGGCACTCGCATTTCCTCAAAGGGAATGTCTTCATCGATTTGTAAGGGGATGGATACTTTAAAGGCAGAGCCGATATCGACCCTGCTTGTGGCGGTAACCTCGCCGCCCATAACGTCAACGAGCCGCTGCGTAATCGCGAGGCCAAGTCCCGTGCCATCATGACGCCGGGTCGCGGCACCATCAACCTGTTCAAAGGCGGCAAAAATGTCGTCTAGTTTTTCCGCGGGAATACCGCAACCTGTGTCCTCGACGGTTATCTCTAGCGCCGCTATTTCACCCCGGCGCAGCCCGGTGACGGAAAGAAGGACATGACCAGTATCTGTGAATTTAACGGCATTACCCAGAAGATTGGTAATGACCTGGCGCATGCGCCCTTCATCGCCGATAAACGCCGCGCCCAATCCGGGCTGATAACGTACTAAAAGCTCAAGCCCTTTTTCCTGCACCTTTACATTTAGAAGGGCGGCGACATCTTCGATGACTGAACGCAAGTTGAAGGGTTCAGATACGGTTTGCATTTTGCCGGCTTCGAGACGAGAGAAATCCAATATATCATTGATAATTCGCAACAGGCTTTCGCCCGAGTTTACGATGACATCCGTCATATCACGCTGTGATGGCGTGAGATTGGTTTCCTGAAGTAACGACGCCATACCGATCACACCATTCATGGGGGTGCGAATTTCATGGCTCATGTTTGCAAGAAACTCGGATTTAGCTTTGTTGGCGGCCTCGGCGTCATCTTTCGCTACAAGCAGATCGTCTGATAGGGATTCCAGCTCGTGCTCTCTGATTTTTGCGTCTGTAATATCAGTATAGGTAATAACGCTGCCGCCTTTCGTACGGGGTCGCGCTATCTCTAGGATGATTTTTCCATCCATCTGTCGGCGTACGACGGAAAACTCACCGTCAATCGCCATGGCGGTGTCCATCGCTGACTTAAAGTCATCGTAGGTATCATAGTCGTAAACACCATATTTAAGGCCAATGGAAACCAATTTTTTGCTGTCCGCTCCCTCTTGCCACATACTTTTTGGAAGACCGGACACGGAAATTGCCTTTGAGTTGCAAACCTCAATTTTACCATCGGTATCAATCATGGCGAGGCCATGGACCATCGTTTCCATGACTTCATTTAATAACGCGGTGCGAGTTGCAAGTTGATTGGTGCGCTGTGCAACCATTTGTTCAAGTTTGGTGTTCGTGCGTTCGATTTCCTTCCGGCTTTCGATCCGCATGGTGATATCACTGGTCCACCCACGGGCGCCTTGATACTTTCCGTTTTCATCATAGAAATGACGAATGCTCGTGGCCAATGTACGTATGGCGCCATCTTTATCCTTGATCTGATAGGCAAAGGAGCGAATATTTTCACGGTTCAGCAACGATTGGTAAAGATAGCGTCTTTCTTCCTTTTGACCGACAAAAAAACCTATCGGAAACAGCTCCATAAGAGGGCGGCCCACTAACGAGGAGACCTCTTCACCGAGGATGTCATTTATTTTATCCGAAAAATAAGTCACCCTTAGGTTACTGTCGGTTTCCCATGCCCAATTCGACGCCATTTCCATAAACGATCTGAGCGAATCAACCGCATGGACTTGCATTCGGTTGGCTATCAACCGCTCTTTCACGAGTGCAACAGTATTATCGGTAAACCGATCATATTGTTGATTGCTAATCGGGAGCGAGATCAGCGCCATGAATGAGAGAATTTTTAGTGAGCTTTCGCCAGTGAACAGAAGAAATACGGCGTAGGGAACGACAGCTAAAGGGCTGTAAAAACGCCTGATGCGTTTAGAGGGTGCAATGGCGATGCTTCCGCAAAGGGCGCAAATGGCGCTCAGGAGCAAAAGCACTATTTGTTCTTGCGGCTGTGCGAAATAGTTCAGAACAAAAATTACGCAGTTTAAAAAACACGTATATACTATTATCGCAACAGTAGAGCGTTTCCGATAATGGTGGAATTCGTCATCATAAAGTGCATTAGGTTTGAACTGCATCCAAAATGCGGCGTACAAACACGTGCTCAACAAGCTAATTGACGCGAGAGCGCTGACAAGCACGGGCGCGTGGTCAAAGAACAGGCCAATCGCAATGAACGAACAAAACCCAAACCCAAAGAAAATACTGGGCAATTGGCGGCTCAACTCTGTCATTTGATGGCGTGTAACAGCGAGATCAACATCGCTGTTCGTCAGTGTGTTCCTGACTGTTGTCACATTAACCCCTCATACCTGCTCGCCGTCATTTTGGCAGCAGTTGGTAAATCCCAAGTTTACCTTTTGGGGAATGAGCCGAGTATTACGGTCAAAAAACGAAAAACTTGTCGATTGAAAATTGTGAAGAGCTCTACCCAAAAGTTACGGTATTCAATAAAAAAGACTTCAATTTTTATCTTAAGCAGATACCCGTCGGCTCACGCCTTATTCAGCCATTTGCGTCAATCGTGGTCGAGAAACAAGGTCAAGCACGACCCTTTTCTAACGCGTTGTCCGAGAATGGATGAACATTGCTCTAACGCACGAGAGTGAGCCGCTCGGCTGCGCGGGTGACGCCGGTATAGAGCCAACGCCTTGCGTGGTCGCGAAACGCGTAGCTTTCATCGAACAGCACCACATGGTCCCATTGTGACCCTTGTGCTTTGTGAACTGTAAGAGCATAACCGAAGTCAAATTCGTCCGCACCCCGTTTTTCCGGAAAAGTTAGGGCGTCGGGCCCTTCGGTGAACATACGGCGCGGCACCGCGATTGATACGTTTTTACCGCCATCTTCCGGCGCGACGATCATCCGGGCTTTTTCGCCGCGAGGCGCCTTCTTCAAAACGACGTTCCAGATCCCCCCGTTCAGAAGGCCCTTGCGTTTGTTATTTCGCAGGCAGACAAGTTTCTCCATTGCTTCAGGGGTCGGGTCGCTATGGCCTTTTAATTCTCTTATCCGGTCGTTATAGCGTTTGCGCGTTCGGTTAACCCCAACAAGAACCTGATCAGCAGAAAGAATAGTGTCCGCGTTGATGTCATGGCGTGAAATTACCCTGGCGACATCATTGTCCATTAGATCACTTTCAATGCCTTCGCGGATGTCCATGGATAAGCGAATAATTGGGTTGTCGGCCGCCTGGCGATGGATTTCGGTCAGCATGTAGTCGGGATCGGTCTCGGTGAAAAAACCACCCCCCCTGACCGGTGGCAATTGGGCAGGGTCGCCCAAAACCAGCACTGGTTTGCCGAAGGAAAGAAGATCCCTTCCTAGCTCTTCGTCGACCATCGAGCATTCGTCGATGACAATGAGATCAGCGGTGGAGGCTGGGGCGTCGCGGCGCAGGGTAAAACTTGGTGTTTCGGCGACATCATCATCGGTATCGGGACGATAAATCAATGAATGGATCGTCGTCGCGTCAACGCAGCCCTTCGTCCGCATGACATGGGCGGCTTTCCCGGTGAAAGCCGCAAAGGCGACCTCGCCGCCCGCGTGTTCGGCGAAATGACGGGCGAGGGTGGTCTTCCCCGCGCCAGCATAGCCAAACAGGCGAAAGACCTGGGTCTCTCCCTTGCGAAGCCACCGGTCAACCGCTTTCAGCGCCCCATCTTGTTCTACAGACCAATCCATAGGGGCGGTATTTCACTGCTTGTCATTTCGCGCAAGTGACCGCGAGGTCAGTAACTGAAAAAATCCCATATGGCTTAGCAGGTGTAGTATTGATTTTAGAGGTGATAATGTGTCAAGTAAAAAAGTAATAAAAAAATATAAAACATTATAAAAAGTATTATACAATAAAAGTTATTATTTTTCTTTAATCCAAGGATTCAGTCAGATTGATTGGTGGTTTATTCCCCGATGGGGATACATCGACGGGGCGTTAGAACCTATCGGCACGGAGATTGTGACTGATTTTTTTGAAGATTTGTTGACTGTGAGTGAATGTGTAGGGAAAATGCGGCGGCGAACAACTGTCACGTGGAAAAAAACACAGACAACGCTCCGAAGACCTGATTTGTGTAGCGTGTATTGAGGCTAGGGTTTTATGACCGAATGTAAGGTCGGGTTGATCGGTCGGCGAGGGTCGAACATTCAGCGCGCGGTGAAAGCCGCATTGGGCAGTGTTACTATGTTGGCGACGGTTCTCGGATGTAGTGGCGGCGGATCTTCGCCAACGCCGACCCCGCCGCCACCACCACCGCCACCGGCCAGTCAAGCGCCAACACCCACGACGTCAGCCGGTCTGACGCCGGTCTTTACTCCAGGCTTTTTTGAACCTTCGGAAACATTCGAAGCGCGCTGCGAGGCGCCGCGTTCCGGTGTTGATATTGAGGGGAATGCATTCCCAGATCAGCCAGGATCAACATTGCTAGAGAATTTCTGGCTTCGTTCATGGACGAATGAAACCTATCTTTTTAATACGGATGTAGAAGATCGCGATCCGGCCGATTTTGGTGACCGCCTCGCATATTTTGACATTTTGCGGACGTTCGCGGTGACGGCTTCCGGTACGCCCGTCGATGATTTCCACTTCACCATCCCGACTGATGAGTTCCTAGCGCAGCGTATTTCAGCGCCAAGCGCGGGCTATGGGGCAAGTTTCGCCGCCCTTTCGACCACGCCGCCGAGAGATTTTCGCATTCGGTTCACCGAGCCGAATTCGCCGGCGTCTGCAGTTGTCAATGGGGCGCCAAATTTTGTCCGGGGCGCCCGTATTTTGGAAATTGATGGTGTTGATTTTGTGAATGGCGGCGCCAGCCAGGCTGAGTTGGATATTCTCAACAGTGGATTGTTCCCCGCGACAGCGGGTGAGCAACATGAATTTGTGGTGCAGGACCCAGGCGCTGCGGCCCCACGAACGATCGTTTTAACCTCTGTTGATTTAGTCACGCAGCCGGTCAACCGAACAAACGTCATTGCGACGCCAAGCGGCCCCGTTGGATATATCTTACTCAACACCTTCAGCCCGTTTTCAACCGAACAGGCTATCAT
The DNA here is from genome assembly GCA_965263305.1 of Parvularculaceae bacterium. GTDB lineage: Bacteria > Pseudomonadota > Alphaproteobacteria > Caulobacterales > Parvularculaceae > MED-G105. The sequence goes on along the minus strand of OZ253666.1, from coordinate 454,079 downwards.
TGATGCTGTTGAAGAAATGGCGGCGGCGAATATCGATGATCTTGTGCTTGACCTGCGCTACAATGGCGGTGGTCTGCTGTTTGTGGCGTCGCAACTGGCCTATATGGTCGCCGGAGAGGCGCAAACCGCCGGGCGCATCTTCGAGCTTTTGCGCTTCAATGACGCCGCGGGCATGTTTAACCCAATAACTGGTCAGTTGAACGAGGCCACCCCTTTCTTCAGTACAACCCTTGGGTTCTCAGCGCCCCAGGGCCAGGCGTTGCCTGCGCTTGATTTGCCCCGCGTTTTTGTTCTGTCAACGGAAAGCACCTGTAGCGCGAGCGAATCTGTTGTGAACGCGCTTCGGGGGATCAACGTTGAAGTCGTGCTGATTGGCGATCGAACATGCGGCAAACCATTCGGCTTTTTCCCGGAAGACAATTGCGGGGAGACCTATTTTACAATCCAGTTTCAGGGGACCAACGATGTCGGTTTTGGCGACTATACCGATGGGTTCGTGCCGATAAATTCTACGGCGACGTTTGGCGTCTTCACGCCGGGCTGTGTCGTGGCTGATAATTTTGAAGGCGAACTTGGCGACGCGGATGAGCCGTTATTGGCGGCGGCGTTGCAGTTCCGAGAAGATGGGTCCTGTCCGGCACCGCCTGCGGTCTCTATCAGCGCCGGATTGAATCGCGCAACGGCGCCCGACGCTCCGTCAGGCGCGCCAATACAATCGAGTGGGCTTTCGGCGGTTGAACGCCTGATGCAATCCAATCGTGATATGACACCGCCCCCGCCATCCGGCGCTCAATAACAGGGCGACGGGAGAAAACCCTATGAGAGCGATCGCTATCAGCCTCTTCAGCGCGGTCATCGTGAGCGGCCCCGGATGTCAGACCACGAAGCACGGGGCATTATCCTCTCCGCAAAGGGCAGTCTTGCAAGAGGCGGACGAGGCCAGCATCGCCGCCATCAAAACCGTGATTTCAAAATCGATGAATCGGGCCGAGGTCCAATTCGGCCCAGGGGATTTGACCCGATCCTCGGTCATCTCTGTCTTACCGCCACCGTTAGCGCCGATCGAAGGGCGCAGCACCGTTCGACCAACATTGTTCACGTTGATGATGTTGGGTGGCGATTGCCTCTTGCGGCGTGACGATAGTGACGAACTGCTGCCTGTGCCAGACATCGATTGCGAACTCGCGCAATAGCGCGAGTGCAGTGGGACGCGATTAAGGAGCTGGTTACGTGCCGATCACCGCCCAGACGGGCGTATGGTCTGAGGCTTTCTCGCGCCCGCGGGCCTTGCGATCGACGCCCGCATCCGTCAGTCGGTCCGCCGCTTGCGGGCTGAGGAGCAGATGGTCGATGCGAATACCATTGTCTTTAGCCCACGCCCCGCGCTGGTAATCCCAGAAGGTGTAGCGCACTCCAACAGGGTCTATCTGGCGTAGTGCATCAGTGAGGCCAAGGGAGAGAAGGGTGCGAAACGCGTCGCGCGTTTCTTGGCGAAACAACGCATCATCGGCCCAGGCGCCGGGGTCGTAGCAGTCCTCCGTTTGCGGAATGACATTATAATCACCGGCAAGCACAAACGTTTCTTCCTCGCTGAGCAGTTTCTCCGCGCGCTTTTGTAAGCGTTTCATCCACTTGAGTTTGTAGTCATATTTCGGGCCGGGCGCCGGGTTTCCATTTGGCAAATAAAGTCCGCCCACTCTGATCGGCGCGGCGGCATCGGGCATCACGAGGGCTTCTATATAGCGCGCCTGTTCGTCGTCTTTATCGCCCGGCAACCCGCGCATGATCTCATCAATGGGATATTTCGAAAGGAAGGCGACGCCATTATAGGATTTCTGTCCGTGGACGGCGACATTGAACCCGCGCTCTTCAAAGTCTGCGACGGGGAATTTTTCATCCACGCATTTTATCTCTTGCAGGACACAGACGTCAGGCTGAGCCTCATCGAGCCATTCAAGAACCCGCGGCAATCGCGCGTTGATGGAATTCACATTATAGGTCGCAATTTTGATCATGCCCCCATCTTGGCCTGTTCGACCGTCTCTTTCAAGCGTTGAAGGGCGCCGGTCATGTATGCTGGCCATAGTCGTCGCGTTATCGCATTCAAGAGAACCCGACTGATAGGGTTTGCGGGTAAAAATACATATTCCCATTCAAGGCGCGTCGTCTGGTCGTCGTTATCTGCTGCAACGCGCCATTGGCCTTTGGCGCCGACAAGCAGTTTTCCGAGCGGGCCTTGAAATCCTGTCACGTCGTAGGCGAATGCGGCCCCTGGCGTAATATCAGTCAACGTTTCTTGGATGTTAGACCCATCCGTCAAGGTAAGGCGCCGACGATCGCCAATATTGCGCCATTCCGGAGCGCCAGTGAACGATGCGACCCCCGGCAACACCTTGGTCGGACGAATAAATGCGGTGGGGTCAATCGATGTCGCCGATTTAAAAACGTCCAATGGGGGCGCGTCGATCAGAACATGTTTTGCAATGACGATCGGTCGCGCTGGTGATGAGGGAGGGGGCACAGCCATGACCCTTAATCTCTCAGGATCGTGACAACCTCGTCGAGGGGCGCGCGCGCAGAGCGCAACGTATTCACTGGCGCGGATGTGTCGGCATAACCAAGGGCCATGCCGCAATAGAGCTGTTGCTCATCGTCAAGCGAAAGGAATTCGCTCACCGTTTTCGCCCGGGTCATCCAGGCTTCTTGCATACAGGTGGCAAGGCCCCGCTCATGGGCGACAAGGGCGATAGTTTGCATGAGCATCCCAAGATGCGCCCACTGACCTTTGTCAAAGCGCCGATCCAACGAGAAGAACAACCCCACTGGCGCACCAAAAAAATCGTAGTTGTTTAAAAGCCATTGTAGGCGCGCGGCCTTATCCTCTCGCGGGACGCCAAGAAGGGCGTACATGGCTTCGCCAATCTCGTAACGACGGCTTCGATAGGGCTCCCACAAGCCTTTAGGATAAACCTGCACTTCCGATTCATCGGCAAACGGATTTTCCTGAATGGCCTTTTTGACGGTAGCGGACAATCGCTCTCGTGCCGGTCCCATGACGACATGGATGCGCCATGGCTGCAAATTCCCACCAGATGGGGCGAAACGCGCGACGTCTAGAAGAGCTGTGATTTCCTCTTCACTGACGGGCTCAGGCGAAAATGCGCGCGTGGAGATGCGCGTTTTCACGGCGTCTTCTACCGGTGTTGCTGAAGAAGGGGAGGTATGAGTTGGGCTCATGGGAACGTCCTAACGGCTGTCGCCGTCGGACGTTACGAAGCAGCGACGCCGTCGGCAATCGCCGTTGACAGTGATGCCCTTTCTTGGCGGCGCTTGCGCGCCGTTTTGCCGTTCCAACCACAAAGGGCGAAGCCAAGCATCATAAAGGCCCAGGCCGTCGGTTCCGGCGCGGCTGAGACGGGCGTCAGACCCGTCAACGGCGTTCCGTCGATTTCAATGGCATCGATGACGAGGCCGGACGCCGGGCCAAAAAACGTTGCGCCGGCGGTGATTTCGATCAGGTTACACCCGCCGACGGCGCCGCAACCAAATGTGGTCGCCAAACCGGACCCCGTAATTGGGGCGCTGGTGTCGCCGGAAAGAAAGCTAAAGGGGCCCGACACGATCGATACAACGCCTGCGTCAAGGCGGCCAAAGCTGATCGTCGCAAGCGCGAGCCCTGGCGCATCCGTTAAGCGGAAAAGGGTAATGCTGTCATTGATCGGCGTGACGCCATCTATATCGAATGCGCCAAGCGCTTCGGAAAAAACAATCTGCGTCGTGTCACCGGAGGTCAGGAGGACCCCTGCGCCGTCGGAAGCGCCAACGATACCCGATGGATCGCCGGGCGGCGGGGTCACAAAGCTTGCCGTTGCAGCGTTGGCGGCGCTTGTTCCCACAAGACCCGCCACGCAAGCAGCCGCAATGGATTTAATAATTTGCTGCACGGTGCACACCCGTTTACGAATAACCTCAAATACGTTGTACAATTGCATAAATTGCCAAATTGGTAAGAGACAAGGTTACCTATCCGTTCATCATAATGTTCTTTTTCTCTTCATTAAGAGGGCGCCGATCAGACCGTTGCGTCATCGCAGGATAATACATGCCAAAGCCAAATCTGTTGTTGCTTATACTTCTGTTTGCGGTGCTGGCGTATTTTGCTTGGCGCAGTGAACAAGCCGCCATCGCCAATCGACCGGGGCTCCATGTGGAGGAGGACGGCAAACAGCCCGGAACCGTGATTTTTCGGTGGAAGGGGGAGGTATATCCCCCGCTTGCAACGCGCCTGGAAGAGGCGTTCTCCGAATGGCGCGATAAGGTGGGGCGGGTCGTGATCGAATTGGATTCCCCGGGCGGGCTTTTGCGCGAGGGCCGCGAAGCGATCGAGGTGATTGAGTGGATGAAGAAAACCCACACAGTCGACACCAAGGTCGATGCTTTTGATGACTGTCTCTCAATGTGTGTACCGATTTTTTTGCGCGGCGAGACGCGTTACGCCGCCAGTTCCTCGCGTTTTATGTTCCACGAGCCGTCGTCATATGACGTGTTCACTGGGGAGCGGGCTGAAACGCCGGGTTTTGAACGCCGAATAGCGAGCCGTCGTTTTCTCGAAAATTACTTTGTGAATTCGGAAATGGACCCTGAGTGGCGAGATGGCCTTGTCGCGCAATGGGCGGGTAAGGATATTTGGAAAACGGGCGCTGAGTTGGTGGACGAAGGGGCGAACGTGGTGACGGTGTTGGAGTAGACGATCACTCCACCGGGGCGTAAGCGGTCACTTTAATTTCCGTGATGCCCCCATCAGGCCATAAGCGGTCAACATCAATGGCGGTCCAAGCGGGATAGGGCGCCTTGGTGAATTCTTTTTTCACCGCCATAAAAGCGTCGCCCTGGGCGCGTAGATCCGTATGGTAGGTTGTCATGTCGACGATATCATCGAAATCAGCTCCCGCTTCAGTGAGAACTTTAGCGATATATTGAAACGCGCCGCGATAAGATTTTTTGTAATCATCATCCGTCGGACGAATAAGATCGCCTCGTTCATCACGCTTCAAGCTGGCGACGACCCCTGAGAGAAAGACAAAATCGCCTGCGCGCACGGCGGGGCTAAATTGAAAATCATCAACCGCCCATTCGCTGCCCTCGGGCACAATCGCGATTTTTCCGGGTCGCGATATCGGTTTCGTTGCTGCGTCGTTTTTTTGGTCAGCATGATCCGCCGCCATGGAAGAGGCGGTGCTGAATAATGCGAAGGTCGTTGTTGCGAAAGCGATGGTTGCGGTGAATTTCATCTGCGCTGGTTCCTATAGATCTAGAACGAATTGGCTTTAGACGGAAAAACTCGTGCCGCATCCGCAATTGGCGGTCGCCATTGGATTGTTGATTTTGAAGGCGGCGCCAATCAGGTCATCGGCGAAGTCGATTTCAGCGTCCTTCATATACTCTGCGGAGATTTCATCGACCAAAACGGTGACACCGTTTTTTTCAATGGCGATGTCGTCGTCATTACGCTCGCTGGTGATGGCGAACTCATATTGAAACCCGGAACACCCGCCGCCGTTGACGGCGACGCGCAGCATGGCGCCAGCGTCTTCCTTCGATAGGATAGCGCTGATGCGCAACGCTGCTTGGTTCGAAACGGTAATGCCGGGGTTGGCGATGATTTCTGTCGGGGCGGTCATAGGAAACTGCTTCTGTCTGTGATGGGCCGGGGCGGCCCGTCCAAAGTTGGCGCATCGTAGAAATAGGAGGTTGCAGCGCATTTAAAAAGGGGTCGGATGGGCGCTTACCGCAACCAAGTTCTTGCCATTGACGCGGAACTCCATGATGACCGCGAGGGAGAGGACATTACAAAAGCGCCGAAAAGGCGGATATCACAAGGATAGAGGTCGCTAAAATGGGCGAGACGCAAGAGATCCAGCCATTTCCCGCGCCGTTGGCCCAATATGCCTGTCACGCGCCCAAGACCCGCGGCCGCCGTCATGAGGAGCCAGAAAGCTCTACGCGCTCTCCTTTTTCACGAGACCGGGATCGGGTCATCCACTCCGCCGGCTTTCGCCGCCTCAAGCATAAAACCCAGGTTTTTATCTACCATGAGGGCGATCACTACCGCACGCGGTTGACCCATTCCCTGGAAGTGGCGCAAATCTCGCGCTCCATCGCTCGGGTGCTGCAGCTCGATGAAGACTTAGCCGAATGCGTCGCGCTTGCCCACGATCTCGGTCATCCGCCCTTTGGCCATACGGGCGAGGACGTGTTGAAGGACTGCATGGCCCGGTTCGATGGTTTTGATCATAACGCCCAGACTTTGCGGTTATTAACCAAGCTCGAACGTCGCCATGTTGGGTTCGACGGGTTGAACCTCACCTGGGAAACATTGGAAGGCGTTGTGAAGCACAACGGTCCGTTGGTCGGGCCGTTGGCCCGTGAAGGCGATGAGCAGCTCCCGGCGGCGATTGTTGAATACGCCCGCGATCATGATCTTTGGCTGCATACTTACCCAGCCTTGGAGGCCCAGATTGCAGCCTTAGCTGATGACATCGCCTATAATAATCACGATGTGGATGACGGCCTTCGCGCAGGGCTTTTTTCTTTTGAAGAAGCGCGGGGGCTGCCGCTGATCGGCCCGGCGTTGTGCAAGGTGGAGGCGGCGAACCCTAATGTTCATCGCAATGTGCTGATTGCAGAGGCCGTCTCTGATCTCATTGGGGCGATGGTCGCTGATGTGATCGCGGAGACCCGCCGGCGGCTCGCATCCTTGGCGCCTGCTGGGCCCGATGACATTCGCATGGCATCTCGCGCAACAGCTGATTTTTCAGATGAATTCAAAAGTGAATTGAATGGGTTACGCGAGTTTCTTCATGAGAATGTGTACCGGCACTACACCGTCAATCGCGCCCGCAGCCAAGCAAAGCGCATTGTCAGATCCCTTTTCGACCTCTTTTTCAATGAACCAGAAACCCTGCCGCCCGAATGGCGGTTTACGATGCGCGCAGGCGTCGAGACGGCGATTGAAGACCTGTCGCCAGACCGCCGCGCGCGCCGGATATGCGACTATATAGCGGGCATGACAGACCGTTACGCCATGCGCGAGTATGATCGGTTGTTCACTTTGGGTCGGGCGATCTGACAGGATTAATTTTTGCAGAACTTATTACGTTCAGATATTTGTCGCGCGCAAATAAGCGATATAAAAATTGGTGTTTCGGGTTCGTTGTTGGACCTGTTCGATTTGATCACCATCAAACCGGCGAATCCCTGTTTAATTTGAGAGCTTTCCCCAAATCGCACTACGCTCATTCGCGCCGAGGGAGAATCAATCGAAGGAATACTACAAAGACGCCTCAAAAAAGCCTCCCACATGGTGGTTAGCTGAGAGAGTGTCGCGTCCGTGAGACGCCAGAACGTCATACCGCATAACCGACCATCGGGTGAGGTAGGGCGAGCCTAAGGAGACTGCGTGTGGCCAGCGATGTGTTAGACGACGATTACGAAGAATACGACGAAATAGAAGACGATGAAGAAGAGGACGAAGACGAAGGCCTGTCTGGTCTTGTTGTGCTTCTGATGGGCGTTGTCATGCTCGGCGCCATCGCTTCTGTGGTCTGGATCGCGTACCAGCATGGATTGGATGCGGCCCGTCAAAACCAACCATATGTGACGGCGGATCCTGAACCCCTCAAGATCGAAAACGACGTGTTAACGGCCGACGCCTCCGATAATTTGGACCGTGAGGTCTATGACCAATTTAACGGCGCTCCATCGGAGCCTGTTGAGGTCATTGCATCGGGCCCAGAGGAGCCCGTCAACAGACCATCGCCGGGTGGGCAAGGGGCGACGGGTGATAACCCTCTAACGCGCGCGGCACCGGAACAAATCGATACGCCGACGGATGATGAGGTTGCGGACCGCATTGCGGCGCTCGCAGCCGCTGATGAAGAACTACGCGGCGACAACGGCGAGAATGACGGCGCGCCTGCGGTTTCTACGGCCGGTACTCAAGCGACGTCGCCAACCGCCGCCAGCACAGTCGTGGCCAACGCGCCAGAAAGCGCGCCTTCCCGTAAACCTGTCGCTTCAACACCAACGCCCACGACGCCATCCGTTACACCGACGGTGAGCGCCGCTGCTACAGATGATGGTGGATATGTCGTGCAAGTGGCGGCCGTTGGCTCTAGCGAGGAAGCAGACGCTGCGTGGACCCGCCTATCGCGTAAAATGGGTGACTATCTCGATGGCAAACGCCCCGACGTGATACCGCCGACGAGCGCTGACGACGTTTATTTTAGGTTACGGATTGCACCATTTTCATCGTCGGATGCGGCGAAAGAGTACTGTTCGGGCTTGAAGGAGCGCGGCGGTGATTGTTTGGTGCGGGCGCGTTAACCGCCACTACAAACGGTTTCTTCGCTCTCATGCGAGCGGCAGGGAGCCATAAAACAGATTTAGAACGTCGTGCTGGGATTTAGTCCGTTATGTCTGACAGACCCGCAATACCCGAGGGTCTGAAATGACCGGAGCCCAATCAATAAGCGCCGCCATCTATGATATCGAGGGTGAGACGCCGACTGACGACGAGCTTGCCTTCTTTCGGGATGTTCGGCCGGCGGGCTTTATTCTTTTCCGCGACCATTGTTCCTCACCAGAGGCGGTGCGACGCCTGACGGATCAATTGAAGAACGCCGTCGAGCGCGAGGATGTCTTCATTCTGATCGACCAGGAAGGCGGGCGTGTCCAGCGAATGAGGCCGCCATCTGGCGATGATCGGGCGGATGGGGGCAATGGGTTCCGCGCCCATTCTGCGCCGGCGGTCTTCGGGGAGCTATATAAATTAGATCCCGCAAAAGCGCGCGACGCGACACGCTTGAATGCGTTTCTCTTAGCGCGGATGATTTCATCTCTTGGTGTGAACGTGAATTGTGCGCCGATGCTGGATGTGCCCCAGATTGACACAACTGATGCGATTGGCGATCGCGCGTTGGCCATGCATCAAGATATCGTCGCGGATTTAGCGGCGGCTTGGAACGAGGGATCGATCGAAGGCGGTGCGTTGCCGGTGATTAAGCATCTGCCCGGCCATGGCCGGGCTATGGTGGATAGCCACGAGGCCCTGCCGCGCATTGGGGACCGCAAGGAAGATTTGCGCGTGGTTGATTTTGCGCCTTTCAAGTCTTTGAACAAAACGCTGCTTGGCATGACGGGCCATGTTGTTGTCGAAGCCTATGATCCGGCTCGTTGCGCCACCATGTCATCAACGGTAATCAATGACGTGATCCGTGGGGAGATCGGTTTCGACGGATTGCTGTTTTCAGATGATCTGCGCATGCATGCGTTGGATGGTGTTGCGACGACTGAGTCTGCTGAGGAAATCGGAAAGCGGGCCGGGCGGGCCATCGCCGCAGGATGCGATGTGGCGCTTTGTTGTAATTTCACATTTGAAGAGAAAAAAGCCGCGGCGGCTGTCACGCCCGCCCTTGAGGGCAGATCCCTTGAGCGGGCCGAGGCGGCGCGAAAAGCGCTCCCGCCGATGCCGCCGGTTGAAGAGTTATTAGATCAATATGATCGTCTGGACACATTGTTGAAGCCAGCGTTGATGGCGGCCGCCCCGCGCGCGCGCGCCGGGCAACCTGGCGGCGAAGCGGTGGGTTGAGCCATTGCCTAAGCCGTCGCCTAAGCCATTGCAGGGCGCAATTCACTGTTGTTTTGAGAGATATTTTTGCAATCTGGGCGGTCATTAACGCCTCGGAGAGCTGACATCGCCTTTCGTTGCTGTCTGTTTTACATTCGGTGCGGCGAAGAATCGGGCCACCTGTGATTGAGATGAGTGAACAAGCAACAATACCATCGGCCGAAACGGAAGAGGCTGTAACGGAGGGCAGTGCGCCTGAAGCCGCTCTGGCGAATGCGGGCCCCGGCTCGGAGGGTGAAGAACCGTTCGATGCGCCGGTCAGAACTGTTCCGGCTGAAGATCCAGAAGATGCGCTTGTCGTTAGCCTTGATGGGTATGCCGGCCCGCTTGATTTGTTGTTAGACCTCGCCCGTAAGCAAAAGGTTGACTTACGGAAGATTTCCATGCTGGCGCTGGTCGAGCAATACCTTGTCTTTGTCGAGGCTGCAAAACAACGAAAGTTAGAGCTCGCCGCTGATTACTTGGTCATGGCGGCTTGGTTGACATTTCTGAAATCGAAGCTGCTCCTGCCGACGGTGGATACGGCTGAAGGTGAACCGACCGCCGATGAAATGGCGGCGCGCCTAGCGTTTCAATTGCAACGCCTTGAGGCGATGCGCAATGCGTCGGCGGCCCTATTTAAGTTACCCCAACTCGGCGTTGATTTCGCACCGCGCGGTGCGCCGGAAGGCGTGCGTGTCGTCAAGACACAAGAATGGCGCGCAGATCTCTTTGATCTTTTGCAGGCTTACGCGAAACAGCGGATCGCGAATATTGAACGCCATTACAAACTTGATCCGCCTAAAGTCTACACCGTGGAAGAGGCGCGTGAACGATTAGCCCGAATTTTGGGTGCGCTGCCGGAATGGACCGATTTGAGACTGTTGGCGCCAGAGCATGACATCGATGCGCCGCGCGCCTCTGTGATTGCGTCGGCGTTCAACGCTGCGCTGGAGTTTGCCAAAGACGGCAAGGTCGAGTTGATGCAACTCGGGCATTACGAACCGCTCTATCTGCGCCAACGCGCGACCCCGCGTCAGGAGGACGCCGATGGCGTAAGCGCGGGAAATGACGAGGCTGACGCGGAGGTCGGCCGGAACGTGACCGCGCTTAATCCTGCCTCGGCGCCGCCGCCTTCGATGACTGATCCAGAACAAGACGATGGCGTTGGCGATCAAGAGACTCAATCGCCGCAAGCCCATGATGATGATATCGAGATGGACGATGGAGATCGCCAAATCGGCGGGCCAGCGTCCCCACAAAAGATGAGGGGGTAATCGCAACCGATGACGCCGCCAAACGCCGCTAGAGCAAAAGAGTTAGATCAATTGACCGTACGCGAAGCACAAGAAGCCCTCGCCGATGAGTTGGGCCCGGAAAACGCCTCTGATGATGGGGAAGACGCGACCACTCGTAACGAGGGCGTAGTGGAGACAGAAGATCCCACCGAGGAACGCGGCGCTGAAATCGTGTCTTTAGATTCAACGGATGACGTCGATGACGACGCCGAAGGTCACGAAGAAACGGCAGAGGAAGTGGGTGACACGGACGATGATGAGGCGGCGGAAGATCCGGTTTGGGCGGCCGCTCAGATGGCGGAGCATCTGAGAATGGTGGAGGCGTTGTTGTTTGCGTCCAATGAGCCCATCGACAAGGCCGGTCTCGTGCGGCGGTTGCCCGCGGGCGCTGATGTGCCGGCTCTTCTAGAGACCCTTGAGCAACATTACGAAAACCGAGGCGTCGTTCTGTCGAAGGCAGGCGGGCGTTATCGGTTTATTACAAATCCGTCGGTCGCCCATGTGTTGGAGGAGCAGAAAACCGAGCAACGCAAAGTATCTCGCGCCGCTCTCGAAACATTGGCGATCATTGCCTATCATCAGCCCTGCACCCGCGCCGATATCGAAGATGTCCGGGGCGTCGCTGTCTCCAAGGGATCCTTAGATCAACTCCTCGAAATGGGGTGGGTGCGATTGCGGGGGCGGCGCAAAGACGCCCCTGGCCGGCCGGTGCTTTACGGCACAACGCCGGCTTTTCTTGAGCATTTTAATCTAGAAACCGTTGGTGATTTGCCTGGCATGGCGGATTTAAAAGCTGCTGGCCTTCTCGATGCGCGTTTACCGCCAAGTTTTGCCGTGCCCACCCCGTCAGAGGTGAGCGGCGATGATGGAGAAGGGGATGACGATGTGTCGGAGGAGAGCGCTGAATTCGTCCAAGATTTCTGTGAGTCGGACCAGGAATCGGGCGAAGACGTGGCCCCCGAGGACGATGAAGGTCTTTTGGACGCAGTGGATGAGGACCCAGGGGACCAGGCTTAATGGTGGAAAACGGTCGTTTTCGTCAGCCCTGATTGGCTAAATTTACTATTTATCCTTCACTGCGTGATCAGTATTCCACCATTAGGTTTGCCCTGGCGGGCATCGCGGGCTAAGTATCCCAAATGTAGGAAGCATTGAGGCTGCGCTGCTTGCGCGATCGTCGTCGATATGCGACGGCCCTTTAACTAAGCCTGCGTTAGGCGTGAGGAGAGATTTTTCGGTATGGGCGCCATAGGTCCTTGGCAGATTGCCATTATTATTGTGCTGGCCCTTCTTTTGTTCGGCGGGGGCGGCAAAGTATCATCGTTGATGGGTGATTTTGCAAAAGGGATCAAAGCCTTTCGCAAAGGTCTTCAGGACGAAGACAAGTCCCTTGAAGATCGCGCTGCTGACGCAAAAGATGTGACGCCGAGTGTCGAGCCTGAAAAGGCGAAAGACGCTTAACGGCGGTTCATCCGGCATCGCTCTTGTTTGTTGCTAGGGCGATGAAACCTTTAGGGCGAACATGCCTTTATTGCCGCAATTTGGATTTTTTGAACTGATGCTGGTCGCGGCGATCGCCCTTGTGGTGGTTGGCCCGAACGACCTGCCTAAACTCCTGCGCAGCGTCGGCCAGCTTGGCGCACAGGCGCGTCGCATGGCGAATGAATTTCGTGCGGCCTTCGATGAGATGGCCCACGAAACCGAGCTGAAGGAAATGCGCGAGGAGCTTGAAACGCTGCGGACGCAGAATGCGTTTTCCCAGGCCCGCAAAGACATTGAAGACGCTGTGAAGCCCGTTTCAGACGCCTTGAGTGAAGAAACCAAAAACATCAACGCGGCCGTCGCCAAAGGCGCAGGGGCAGGAGCCGCCGCTGCGGGTGTCGCAACGGCGAACGCTGCATCTGGCGACGACGAAGACGAGTACGACGAAACGCAGGACCCCTATCATCAAGAATATAATGATGATGACGTCGAAGACGGTCTCGAAGACAGCGAAAACGCCGTGGGCGGATTAGATGACGACGAGGATGATGACCTTTCCCCGGCGATTGAACCGCCGGTTCATGGCCCCGTTAAAGAGGGGCGCAGCGTCTAATGTTGCCGTCATCCTGGATAGAGAAACTAAAGGGGAAGCGGGCAACAGACGCCTCCAAGCAAGTGGCGACCGTCAGTAAGGAGTTGACCGAGGAAGATGAGCTAGCCGCCTCTTCGGCGCCGCTCCTCGATCATCTCGCTGAATTGCGTCAGCGCCTCCTCATTATGATGGCGGCGATCGCTGTCGCTTTTGTTTTCTGCTTTATCTTTTCAAAGCACATCTACAATTTTTTGATTATCCCCTATGTGGAGGCGGTGGCCCAGGCCCAAGGCGGACCAACGGCGGGAAAAGACCCAACGCTGTATTTTGCGCCGCTGGAATTCTTCTTCACGCGCGTGCGGTTGGCTGTCTTCGCTGCAATCGCGCTGACCTCACCTGTCATCGCCTACCAAATCTACGCATTTGTCGCGCCGGGGCTTTACCGGCGGGAGCGTTCAGCAGCCGCCCCATTTCTTGCGGCGATGCCCGTTCTTTTTACGATCGGGGCGAGCCTGGTCTATTTTGTGATGATGCCGTTCGTCATGCGCTTCGCCGTTGGGTTTGAAGCCCAGGCCGGCGGCGATGCGCCGGCGAATTACGAGCTTTTGACGCGGGTTGGGGAATACCTCACCCTTGTGACGACCCTCATTCTCGCCTTTGGGTTCGCGTTTCAGCTGCCGGTGTTTTTAACGCTGTTAGCGCGGGCGGGTTTTGTCACGCCTGAGCTGTTGGTCAATAACCGACGTTATGCCCTTGTCGGTATCTTTATTGTCGCTGCATTTTTGACGCCCCCGGATCCTTTCAGTCAGCTGGTGTTGGGCATGTGTATTTTTGGGCTCTATGAAGTCTCGATCCTGTCGGTTCGTGTTGCGACCCGAAAAGCGCAGGAGAGTTTGGCGGCCTCCGTTGACGGCGGCGATGATGCGCCGGCCCAAGCGGAGTAGGGCGCAATAGTCCCCGAAATCCTATAAACACCAGCGCGCCGCCCTCTATCGAATTTATGATGACGATCCCCCCTTTTAGCGGTGGGCGGCCCTCGGTATAGAGCGCCTGTTGCCTTCAACCGAGGCGCTCTGAGCGAGAAGTGAGTGAAAGATTAGCCATGCACGACCTAAAAGAAATTAGGGAAAACCCGGAAGCCTTCGATGCCGGCCTCGCGCGTCGTGGTCTTGCGCCCCAAGCGGCAGAGATTCTTGCTCTCGATAAGGAAGCGCGCCGGCTGACGGTCGTCCTGGAAGAACTCCAAGGTCGACGCAATAAGGCCTCCAAAGCCATCGGCGCTGCTAAAGGCAAGGGCGACGAGGATGAAGCCCAGCGCCTGATGGCGGAAGTCGACGAGATCAAAAAAGAAATGCCGTCGACCGAAGCTGAGCGCGACAAGCACCTGGGCGCCGCGACGGATATTCTCGCCCGCCTCCCGAACATCCCTGCGGATGATACGCCTGAGGGCGCGGACGAAAATGACAATGTTGAAGTCAGGCGATGGGGCGAGCCGCCAGCGCTCCCTGACGCTAAGGAACATTTTGATCTGGGCGAGGCCATGGGCCAGATGGATTTTGAAACCGCCGCGCAAATGTCGGGCGCGCGGTTTGTGTTGTTGAAAGGCCAGTTGGCCCGCCTTGAGCGCGCCTTGGCGAACTTTATGCTTGATACCCATACGGGGGAGTTCGGCTATGAAGAATGCGCGCCGCCAGTGTTGGTGAAAGACGACGCCCTGTTTGGCACGGGGCAGTTGCCAAAATTCAAAGAAGACCTCTTCGAGACGACGGGCGATCATTGGCTCATTCCGACGGCGGAAGTTTCTCTGACGAATATAGTCGCCAAAGCAATCCTTTCAGAAGAGGAATTACCAAAGCGATTTACGGCCTGGACCCCATGCTTTCGATCAGAAGCGGGATCAGCCGGCCGCGACACGCGTGGTATGATCCGGGTGCACCAATTTTCGAAGGTTGAAATGGTGTCGATTACGACGCCTGATCAATCCGATGACGAACTGGACCGAATGACTGGCGCGGCGGAAACCATCCTTCAAAAATTGGGCCTCGCCTATCGTACAATGCGGCTTTGCACTGGCGATATGGGGTTTGCTGCAAGAAAAACATATGACCTTGAGGTGTGGCTGCCGGGGCAGGGGCGGTATCGGGAAATCTCTTCTTGTTCGAACTGCGGCCCCTTTCAGGCGCGGCGAATGAAAGCGCGCTATCGCGCAGCGGGCGAGAAGGCGACGTCGCCGGTTCATACGTTAAACGGATCTGGTCTGGCCGTCGGGCGGACCCTTGTTGCGGTACTTGAGAATTATCAGCAAGCTGATGGATCAGTTGTTGTGCCCGATGTCCTCCGGGGTTATTTGGGTGGTTTGGAAAAAATAGAGCGGGTTTCTTAATGCGTATTCTTTGTTCCAATGACGACGGTATTCACGCGCGTGGTTTGGAAAGTCTCATTCAAATCGCCCATGAATTATCGGATGATGTATGGGTGGTGGCGCCCCATGAGGAACAATCTGGCGCCGCCCGGGCGCTAAGTCTCTCAAGCCCCATTCGCGTGCGTCAGTATAATGATAAGCGTTTTTCAGTAACGGGCACGCCAACCGATGCGGTCACCATGGCGGTGACGCGCCTGATTAGCGACAAGAAACCTGACCTCGTATTGTCCGGGGTGAATAACGGGCAGAATCTCGCCGAAGATGTCACTCTGTCTGGGACGATCGCGGCAGCGTTTCAGGGCATGACCCTTGGTATCCCATCGATCGCCTTGTCGCTTGCACGTTTTTCTAGAGAGACCGCGCGATGGGCCACGCCCGAGGCTTATGGCGCTGACATCATCCGTAAATTGTTGGCGGCTGGATGGCCCGCGGATGTGGTGATGAACGTCAATTTCCCCGATAAAGACCCTGACGACGTCGGACCGATTGAAATTACCGAGCAGGGCCAGCGAGATGTGTTGTCGCTCTTTTCAGAAGAGCGAAAGGATCTGCGCGGCGGTATGTATTATTGGTTTGGGTATTCCGGGAAATTATCAGACCCGCCCGCTGGTGTTGACCTTCGCGCCATTTATGATGGTCGTATCTCCATTACGCCCCTGCACTTGGCGCTCACCCATCACGGTTCATTGGGGGCGTTGAAGGCTGTTTTCGAGAAAGATGGCGTCTGACGCGACCGAGCGTGGCAGAGGCGGCGTCGAAAGAGCGTTAGGTTTGAAACCTCGCTAACCCCGCATGGTTGCTGCGCTGTTAAGGCAATGACGCGTTTTCTTAACCACTTATTAACCGGAATTTTCGAATCATTTTCAGATGAATCATGCGTCATAGAACGAACGATGCGATTCAATTCTTCGAACCATTAAATTGTCGGGGACCTAAATGAAAAAGACGGTCGGGAAAGCACTATTTTTGATGAGCGCCGCAGTGTTGACGGGGTGCGCTAATAAAGCGGCTGCGCCGGTTGTCTATGGCTCCCAACCGGCATGGCAGGGCCGAATTTATACCGATCCCGCTCAAACAGCCGCTGAACGCGAACGGCTTGCAACGGTGCGCCAGCGTTCCACCCCCGACGCGGTTGGTTCGACGGGACGCCCAGAGCCAGTGTTAGTGACGCCTCTGCAAACGGCGTCGGTCGAAACGCGTTTCGAGCCAGCAATTGGCGCTAATGATGAAATCGAAGAATTAGCGCCGCCGCAGCGCTTCGATTACAATGCTCGCCCGATCTATCTGGCGGAACGCCGACGCGGCGGCGATGCCGCGAAGGTTGAAAGGTCTGCTGTGCCGAGTTCTGCGCTGCGCCCGATCAAAACCGCCGCGACGTCCTCTCGCGTTGGCAATTTGCGCGACGTCATCGTTCGGCGGGGCGATACAGTTTATGCGATCGCTCGTAGATTTGGCGCCGCTCCAGCTGACATTATTGACGTGAACAGACTAAGAGCGCCGTATACTTTGGAAATTGGTCAAGTTTTGCGCGTGCCGGCCGTTGGTGCGCGTCAAACGGCGGCAAATACGTCTCGCAAAACGCGGCGCACCTACCTTACCCACGTGGTGAGCAAAGGCGACACGCTTTATTCGATCTCCCGCTCAACCGGCGTTGGTGTAAAAGAGCTGGCGCGCGCCAATAAATTGCGCGCGCCGTATGAACTATCGATTGGCGATAAGCTCCGGGTTCCGGCGAGGGAGGGTATCGCAATCGCGACAAGTTCGCCTAAAGCGGGCGACCGTCTGACGCCAGTGTCGTATTCTACCCCGAAATCAACAAGTGGGTCGGGGGCGTTTGGGTGGCCTGTTAAAGGGGCAGTGCTTGCCCGATACGGCGTCTCCAATGGCGAGCGCAATGACGGGCTCAATATCGCTGCGCCGATTGGCACGCCTGTTCGCGCCGCCGCAGACGGCGAGGTTGTTTATCGCGGGTCGGAGCTTGATGATTTTGGCAATCTCTTGCTGATCCGCCATGACGATGGTTTTGTGACGGCCTATGCTCATACGGAGGCGATGATCGTCCGCAAGGGGCAAAAAGTGCGACGTGGGCAAGTCATTGCCAAAGTTGGCCAGACGGGGTCGGCGAGCGAGCCTCAATTACACTTTGAGATCCGGCAAAACCTTAAGGCCATCGATCCACTGGTGTTTTTGGGCAACTAACGCGACTGAAGGCCCAAGTTCTTAAAGAACGCTCTTGACCTCAGTGTGCGACATAAGCCATTTGCGCTCTCAATTCAGAAAAAAGTATGCGTATAACTGACATTGGCCCTCTTACGAGGGCCTTTTGTTTCACTCGAAATGATAGCGCTATCATTACGAATACATTTGCGCCGTTGCGGTTTGGTTGGGTTTGCACGGTTAATCCGTGCGCAACCGCTCTTCTTGGTATTGAATGCCCCAGCCGATAATTTGGCGCCAGAGGGCTTCTGTCATTTCCGGTGGCATATTCCGCTTTTGAGCGCGTTCGCGCACGCGCTCGATGACTTCCCGGTTTCGCCAGGGAACGTTCACATCCGTGGCGTCCAGCTGTTTCAGTCGCCACATCCGATCTTGATACGACCAACGTTCTGCCAACAGATCGACAAGGGCGTCGTCAAGTCGATCGATCTCCGCGCGGACCTCTTCGCGATTGGCGCAATCATTCGGGTTTTTTCCCATCATTTATCTCCTGTTTGCCAAGCGGCGCTATGGGGTGGGCGAGGCCGCGTCTCGGGCGCTCTCATATTTTTCTAGCGCGCCTAGCCAATCTTCTTCTGTTTTGGCAATGGCTTCGACCAAAGCGGCGCGTTCTTTTTGAAGTTTTGTCAGTCTGGCGATGTTTTCGTAGAGCGACGGGTCGGCGAGAGCGGCGTCAATCTTCGGCAAGATTGCGTTTAGCTCCTCTAGCTTCGCTTCATAGATGTCGGCTTTCTTTTTCAATGGGGCGACCGATTCGCGCGCATCGGCCCGGGCCTGGCGCGCCTCTAAGCGTTGATCCGCGACGGCGCGAGGTTTGTCTTGAGCCTCTGTCTTGCCGGCTTCCAACACAAGCGCGCGGTAATCGTCAAGGTCCCCGTCATAGGGCCCGGCGGCGCCATCTTTGACGAGCCATAGGCGGTCAGCCACCGCAGCGGCAAGATGGGCGTCATGGGTAATCAAGATAACAGCGCCTGTATACTGATTAAGAGCCGCTGAAAGCGCTTCACGGCTGTCAATATCAAGATGGTTCGTCGGCTCGTCGAGAATAATCATATGGGCACCGTGAAACGTGATCAGCCCCAGGAGCAGCCGCGCTTTCTCGCCGCCCGACATTTTTTCTACCGTGGTGTCGGCCTTCGCCGCACCAAAGCCTAGAGCCGCCGTGCGCGCCCGTATTTGCGCTTCTGTGCCATCGGGCATTAGATCGCGAACATGATCGTAAGCGGTTTGTTTGGGCCGTAACTCGTCAACTTGGTGCTGAGAGAAATAGGCAATATCCAGTTTTTTGTGTTTAAAAACATTGCCTTTCAGCGGCGACAACCGACTTGATATCGCTTTGACCAGGGTGGTTTTGCCCTGACCGTTTGGCCCTAAAATCACGATGCGATCATCTTGATCAATCCGTAGATTGATTTTTTTCAAAACCGGATTGTCTTCTTCGTATCCGATGTCGGCGTCAACAATACGCACGATGGGCGGCGCCATGGCGGCGGGGTTTTTAAACTCAAAAGGCGTGGTGCGTTCTTCAATCGGCTCGGCGATGCTCGCCATGCGCTCCAACGCCTTGATCCGGCTTTGGGCTTGTTTTGCTTTGGAGGCCTTAGCGCGAAAGCGATCAATAAACGCTTCCATATGGCGCCGTTTTGCTTCTTGCTTGGTTTTAAAAGCGATGGCTTGGGCGCGCGCCTCGACGCGGCGACGTTCATAGGTATCAAAATCTCCAGGGCTCACGGAGAGTTTTGTGTTCTCCAGCGCGAGAATATGGCTGACGGATCGGTTCAGAAACGCACGGTCGTGGCTGACGATAAGAGCCGTATACGGATACCGCCGGATATAGTTCTCCAACCACATGGCGCCTTCCAGATCGAGATAGTTCGTCGGCTCATCGAGGAGGAGTAGATCAGGTGCGGCGAACAAAACGCCGGCCAGTGCCACGCGCATCCGCCAGCCGCCGGAAAAATCGGCGCAAGCGCGGGCCTGTTCTTCTGTGGAAAAACCAAGACCAAAGAGAATGCCGGCCGCACGCGCTTCGGCCGAGTGAGCGTCGATATCGGCGAGGCGCATATGGATCTCAGAAATCCGCTCCGGCGATAAGGACGCATCTTCTGCTTCGGCGAGGAGGGCGGCGCGTTCTTCGTCTTTTGACAAAACGGTTTGGAGAAGGCTGTCTTGGGTCGCGGGCGCCTCTTGCGAGACCCCACCGAGACGCATGCCCTTTTGTAACGAGATATCGCCATCGTCGGCGGAGATCTCGCCCCGGATCAGTTTCAGCAAGGTGGATTTGCCCGCGCCATTGCGCCCAACAAAGCCGGCCTTCCATCCGCCGGCGATCATCGCCGTTGCTTTATCAAACAGGACGCGCCCTTCGATGCGGTATGTTAGATCATTAATATGCAGCATGGGCCTAAACGTGTCGCGTATTTGGCGGCGCGGCGAACCGGAAACCAAAGATTGAGGGATAATGCCCCGGCGCCCTTGCCGCAACACACGAGCATTGATAGGAACCGCGCCAAGTTTACACAAGATCCCGGCGCCGCGTATCAGCTGAGGGAATAGCCCAAAGGACACTCGACCATGGCCATCGAACGCACTTTTTCCATCATTAAGCCCGACGCCACGAAGCGTAACCTGACCGGTAAGGTTGTCGCTAAGTTAGAAGAAGGCGGCCTGCGCGTCGTCGCCCAGAAACGCATCCACATGACCCGCGCTCAGGCGGAAGGGTTTTACGGCGTTCACAAAGATCGTCCATTCTTCGGAGAGCTGGTGGAGTTTATGATTTCAGAGCCGGTCGTGGTGCAGGTCCTGGAAGGCGAAAACGCGATCGCGCGTAATCGCGAGATCATGGGCGCCACGAACCCTGCTGAAGCCGCTGAAGGGACGATCCGCAAAGAATTCGCTCTGTCTCTTGGGGAGAACTCGGTCCACGGTTCCGATGCGCCAGAAACGGCAGCCGAAGAAATCAAGTTTTTCTTCTCCGATGACGAAATCGTCGGCTAACCCCAGCAGCGCCCGATGACGGGCAATTTGCTTCTTGATTTGGCGATCTCCCTCGGGGGGATCGCCTTTCTTGTAGGTTTGTCTTGGGCGTTCGGGGCATGGCGGACCGTGCCGGTGACGAAGGCGGCCGCGGCGGACCGCATTGGCCTTGATGAGCCGGATTTTCAGCCTCAACATTGGTTACTGGATGCTGATAATAAGGTCGCCGTCGCGGCCTCTGGCGAGGGTGAGGCGGTGGTTGTCTTTGCGATGGGCGATAATTTCGCGACCCGACGGCTGGCTCTCTCTCCCTCGGGGTTTTCAGCCACCTCCGAGGGCCTCGTCGTTGAATTGGGGGAGACCTCTCGGCGCCGTTTGCGGGTTAACGCGCCGGAGGAGGAGGTGCGCGCCTGGCTTCACGAAGTGGGGTTAGGCGGGTAAACTGGCTGAATGGAATTTCCCGATATCCTCACCCTCGCGACGCCCGCGTTTATTGTGTTGATTGTCCTTGAGATGATTGCATGGCGCACGACCGGGCGTGGACGCTATGAAAGCCGTGATTCCGCAACAAGCCTCATCATGGGGCTCGGCAGTCAAATTGCGCCCCTGTTCGGGGGAGCGGCGATTGTCTTGGCTGTCTTCGCGCTGGTTTATGAGCACCGTCTGATGACGATCCCAAATGCCTGGTGGTCGGTGCTTTTGTGCTTCGTGTTGGATGATCTGCGATATTACTGGTGGCATCGTATCAGCCATGAAAGACGGTTTTTCTGGGCGAGCCATGTCATTCATCATTCGTCCCAGCATTACAATCTGACCACGGCCCTTCGCCAGACATGGACCGGTGGGATCACCGGCGCGGTCCTTTTTAAAACGCCATTGGTGTTCGTTGGCTTTGACCCGGCCATGATCGTCTTTGTTGGGGCGATCAATCTGCTCTATCAATTCTGGATCCATACCGAGATGGTTGGGCGCTTAGGGCCTCTTGAATGGATCTTGAACACGCCGAGCCATCACCGCGTTCACCATGCAACGAACCCGCAGTACCTTGATGCAAATTACGCCGGTACACTGATTATTTGGGATCGCCTGTTCGGCACGTTTGTCGCGGAGGAAGCAGGGGAAAAACCCCGATACGGCATCATTAAGAACCTTGGCGGCTTTAACCCGCTCGTCGTTGCGTTTCATGAATGGATCGGCATCGCGCGAGACCTTTTCTCGGCGCGATCCATAAAAGATGCGGCCGGTTATGTTTTCGGGCCGCCCGGCTGGTCCCCAGATGGGTCGCGGATGACATCGACAATGATCAAAGAGCGCTGGGCGCGCCTGAAAGAACGCGGGTAAAAGACCGCCGTACAAGACGTGCGCGCAAAGCGCCGGGCGGGGCGGTGAAAAACACCCGTCCCCAAGCATTCTCGTAAAAAGCAATGAGGGAGAAAATGGCGCGAGTGACGGGGCTCGAACCCGCGACCTCCGGCGTGACAGGCCGGCACTCTAACCAGCTGAGCTACACCCGCGCATTTCTAAACGACGCTTGCGCCGTTTATGAGAGGCGGATCGTTATCGCGCGGCGCCGGCCTGGTCAAGCGGGTAATCGCATTTTCTGGAATTGCGGTTGAAAATTTCCCCTTCAATTCCCCCTGATGACCGCGATCCTGATCACATCTTGATCGTTTCTTGGTCGTGTCTTTGTCGCATTTGGGCATTTTAACGATGATGTCCCGCGCGCCCCGACAAGGTCATATTTAAGCTCGATGCCCGCCCTAATCTCGCCATCGCCGCTGTGGATCGTCGTCCCATGAGAGAGCGCCGCATCGACGATGGGAATAGCGCCCTCCACGGGAAAACAGGGTGACAGGAGATAAACAAATGAAAATGATGATGGTTGCTGCGGCGAGCCTTGGTCTTTTAACGGCGGGTTGCCAATCGACGGGCGAGGGCGCTCTTTATGGCGCGGCGCTCGGCGCTGCGGGCGGCGCGATCGCCGGCGAGGTTCTTGCCGGTCGTCCGGGTAAGGGCGCGGCGTATGGGGCGCTCATCGGCGCAGGCATTGGCGCGTATGAAGGGTGTTCACGCGCGGGCACATGTTTTGGGCGCGCAAGGGATCATGGTCGCCGCCGGTATGACGGGTACTCTGATCGCTATTACTACGAGGACCCGCAATACGGCGACAGTTATTGGGAAGATGGCTCGTTCCGTCGCTATGGCCGCAAAGGGCGCTACTAACGCTGCGCCGCATCGTTAACAGATTTGAAAGCCGCTGGATCGTTCCGGCGGCTTTTTTGTGTCCCGCCCGTCAATCTATCTTCGCGATCGACCATGCCTCAGTTGGAATTCGATGGTGGTTACCTTGCCAAATTTTGCCGTCCATATTCGAAACCTGTTCGGCGGCTTTGGGGGTAAAACCGGACATAGGAAACTGAGGCAATGGACGGGCACTTTTGGCCCTATTTTGCCGTAGCTACTCTGCAAGAAAATGGCTGCTGTCTATCATATTTCTGCCAGTCAGCTATTGTTAAAGCCCATATATTTCCGGACTTGCTGAGGCGAAAGGTTGCTTTTTGAAATGTCATATCACCATTTACGGAAATGCTGTCGCAACGGTTTGATAGGACTTAGTATACTAATTTCAGCTGCATGCTCTTCGTCCCCCAATTTGACACTACGCCCGCCGCCCGTGCTTCTAGGCAACGAGACGGTATACCTTGCGGTTGATCTTCAAGAACCGGCCCTGACAGTAGAACGAGACATGAATGGGCATCCGTTTTCAATGGTTGAATTAAAAATGCGTTGTCCGTTAGGAGGGGAAGAGTTTACTGCTACAATACCGAGGCAAGCATTCTGGACAAAAATTTCCTTAGGCGGCACTTTTTTTACTGACCCGGACGTCGCGGGGGCAAATATACCAAACCCTTGGCCGGTTCCGCAATGCCCCTCTAATGGGTTTCCAATATCAAAACTCGTTTATTCCGAAAAAGAGCTAATTGAATTAAGCGCGATTTTCGCCCAACAATTCTTTATAACAAACGCCAAAGAGAATGTAAGTAGCTACATTGTGTACAGATCACTCTTGGCGCGTAGCATTGATGAAGGATTGGCGTGCACGAAAGCCAATCGTATCCGCTTAGCTGCATTTGAAGCACGGTTTTTTGGAAATGAGGAGTTAGAAAACTCTTATAATAATGAAGCAATAGAAGAGGGCCGCACGTGCCTTGCGCTGACAAATCAATCTGCGGAAGCTCACATCCAACATATTGTAGCACACATCAATCAATTGCGCTTGGTCGGACGTTTTGATCAAGCGAAGGACGCTATTAGCTATCTTCGTAATCGTTATTCACAAGCGCAAATCAATGAAACTTCAGGCAGTTCATATAACTCAATATACCCAGATATGGCGTCAATCCTTTCTAAAATCGAAGAGTTGGTAGATAACGAGGAAAGCGGTTTTTACATCGTATCGATGAGAAACCCGATAACCGAAAGTAATCCACTTCTCGATGAGTACCGCCAACTTCTGAGCATTGAAGAGAGGATCAAACCGGCAGAATAGAACTAGAAGCTCGATCCTAATTCTAAATGGCCGTTCACAGCCTTTCGGGCTATGACTGCTTTTGGCGAATTTCCGCCGATCATTTGAGCCGTCGCCCACGACCGCTTCGAGGACAAACTGCCGTTCAATCTCAAAACTTGGAGTGTCTGCGACGGTCCAACAGCAGTCATCAGCACGCAAACTAAGGCAAAATCTCAAAATTCACCGGCGTGATCGGTAAGCTCTGGCGTTTTCTTCGGTTTCGTTTGCTTATCGGCCTTTTCGCCTTTGCCCATCTGACTAAGGGCGATCAGCGTCATGGTCGGGACAAAGCCATCGATTTGCTCTGATGGGTCCGCTAACTCCCAAAGCGCGATCAATCCGGCGGGGCCCCAAACCATGAAGGCGATGGCGGCGAACAGGGCGTCGATGATCATCCCCGCGCCGAACAGGCGCCCGATGGTGAAATCCAATACATCAAGGGTGACGGCGAAAATCAGCCTCGCCATATCGGATTTTAAAAACCGTCTCTTTTTCGCGTCGGCCATGTCCCCTCCTGGTGGCGCGCCTCTTCTTGGCGTTATGACGCCTCGCCCGCCCATCTATCTTTAATAAAGGCGACGGTTTGATCAACGGCTTTTACCGCTTCTGGCATGAGCGGCGTAAAGACGGGCCAGACATGGGCCAGTCCGTCCTTTGAGATGACCTCGACGGAGACGCCTGCGTCCTTTGCTTTTTCGATGAGGAGGGTGGCGCTATCGCGCAACATTTCGCTTTTGCTGACGAACACTTGCAGGGGCGGGAGCCCCTCGAAATCGCCATAGACAGGGGACACGCGCGGATCATCCAACGCCAGCGCGCCCGCATATCGGGCGGCCCCACGGCGGATGTTCTGGGTTTGGAACATGACGTCGCTCTCGGCGTTCTCCTCCATAGAGGGGCCGCCGTCTTTTAGGTCGACCCAAGGCGAATAGAGAAAGGCCCCGGCCGGCAGGGGGCGCCCTTTTTCTTTTAACGCCTGCAACAACGCCATGCTCAAGCCGCCGCCGGCGGAATCGCCGCCAATCACGATTTCGCTCGCCTGGCGCCCTTCGCTGAGGAGCCATTCATAGGTCGCCACAGCATCGTCGATGGCCGCCGGGCAGGGATGCTCCGGCGCCAGACGATAAATGCTGGAGAATACCGGCACCCCGGTTTTCTTGGCGAGAGCGAAGGTCAATGATTGGTGGGTCGCTGGCGATCCGAATACATAACCGCCGCCGTGGAAATATAGGACCATGGGGCCCCTCGCGCCCGAGGCGCCATTCTCCGCAAAGGCCTGTGGGCGATGCCATTCCCCCTGCACGGGCTCGGTTACGGCTTCGCGGACGATATCCTTCGGCAGAAAGGGCACCTCTGCGCGCTCCATCACCTCGCGAAGTTTCTCTACGGGCATATCCACCATGGGCAGGGTTTTCATTTTTCGGCGAAGATAAAAATTTACGGCTTGGGCTCTCAAAGACGGCAATGCGGATCTCCGTTCAGATAGTAAGGCGTCGGGGCGAGCCGCCTTATTTATATTGTCTTCACGCACGGGCGTTTCAGGGCCGACGCGGGCCGAACCGCGGTGAGCGAAAGATGGATATTAAGGAGAATAGCAACGAAGCCGGTGGAGGCCTAGCGAATGAAACAGTGGGGGAGGAGGGCCCAATCTCATGATATGGACGCTGTTTCGTAGCGTCCGTGGGGCGTATACTGTCGAGTGCAATCCGGGCCATAGCATTTCGCGTCCATTGGTCGGTCCGGTTGTCGTGACCTAGTGCGCGTGGTCCATGGAGAGGCGCCGATCCCCTAGCGGGGTGTCGTGAAATGTCCGCGCGGGTGTTTGGGGCGAAGACGATGCGTGCGCGTCTTACTGTTCTTATCCTCCCCCCCCAACTCGGCTGGCTGACCGGCGCCGGCTCTTTTTCGTGACTTGTTTTACCCAGGGCGTGTTCGCGTGGCTTGCTATGCTTAAGGGCTCGTCGGTTTGCGGTTGCGTTGCGAGGCTTCGTCAACCGCAACATCAAAATGCACGACTTAAAACAGATGACCAAATTTACACATTTACGAAACCGGCACGAAACCGGAGCGTATTGGAATTTTCAGAATCGGCTTTGAGCCGGACTACCTAGTGGTCAGTGCGCCCATCGTTGAAGAATTTGTTGCTCTCGACATGGTGGTGACGTGGAGCGGTTGCGCGCAAAAGTAGTTGATGATGTCGTTCCTCCCTGTGCGTTTTAAGGGTGCATCGGGGTTTTGGGATTCGGCGACATCAGTCAGGGAGATGAAAGGAATTTCTAATTTAGTCGATGTTTGCTTGCATGGAGCCAACCGATGATACCAATTATTTTTCGATTGTGGTGCCAGCGCGGGCGGCGGGCATGTATAAATCTTAAGGTAGTAAAAATGTGATCGCGTCGTGTAAAAAAAGTGATCACGAAAATACCATCCGCATGCTCACGGTTAATTGACGATCGTCAAAATCAGCGATACTCTGCGCGCGGAACTGAGTAGGAGAGAACTTAGGAACATGATCACATATCCACTTTTAACTTTATGAGTTAACCGCAGAGGCTTGCGTGATTGAGAATCAACGCAGTTGCTATGGGTTACGCTACGTCTTCTTTAAGGCGCGGTTAACCGCGGTTCTCGATATTGCAGGGCGACATTCGCTTCGCACCATACTTCGTGTGGTAGACCGAATTGCGAACAGTAAATTTGAATAATCGGTACGGTCTTTGTCATTGCTGCGTTCAAAGAGCCAGTGATGTCTCGTTGAGTT
Source organism: Parvularculaceae bacterium (assembly GCA_965263305.1). GTDB lineage: Bacteria > Pseudomonadota > Alphaproteobacteria > Caulobacterales > Parvularculaceae > MED-G105. The sequence continues at coordinate 427,093 of OZ253666.1, read as the reverse complement.
GGTCTAACAATCTTCTGAAAGCAGCGGTTGAAGAGCCGTACCAAGAGGGCTTTTGGAGAGTCTGTCTGTAAGAGTTGCGAAATAATAACAGGACTACAGTTTGGGGTTGCATCGGGGCGTTTAGATTCTTGACTCTTGTTAGTCAAAAGTGCGCCGCCCGGTGAATCCTCTTTTCGCAACAGCAATGTCGGACCAGATCGTTTATCGAGGACCAAAAAATCCAACGACGCTGGAAGCGCCCCATCTTTTGGTGGCGGTTGAGGCAGCTGATGTTGGGGAAGAATAAAGATGGACCCCACGAACAAACGAATAATCAGTGAACTTGCCCGTAACAGTCGAATTCCAGTTTCGCGATTAGCCGATAAGCTCAGGTTATCTGGGCCCGCCGTACACAATCGGATACGGTCCCTAGAGGAAAAGAAGTTCATTCGCCAATATTCTTTGATCGTTGATCCTAGCGAAATGAATGTACTTGTGGTGTCTCTTGTTTTATTGAAGACAGATTCTGTCTTTATAACTGAAAATGCCGTCCCCCTAAAAGAAAAACTGTGTTCGGAGAAAGGCGTCGGCGAAATCCATGTTTGCGCCGGCGAATTTGATTATTTTCTCAAAGTATTCGCCGCCACCATGCCTGAGTTAGAAGAAACGCTCCAAAAAATAAGGGATTCGGAAGGCGTGGTGGAATTAAAAGAAATTATCACGTTAGATTGTGTGAAAACAGAACAGGATTGGTTGAATGATTTCTGGGATTGCGCGTAATGCAATACAATATATTGGGTGCTGATAGTTAATCAGTATTTACTTGTACTACGTACGAGAATCGAACCTCCAAAAACGTTCCGCCACCACCGGAGCAACGTTGAATTTCCCGGGTTTCGCCGTTCGCTGAACGCCCCAATTGTTGGAGGCTTCATTGGAGTTGAATAACAATCCGTCGGTCCGTGATAATTGTACGCCGCCCGACGAGACCATACCATACCATCTAGGGCTTTCGCTCGCGCCTGGTCATTATCGATTTGAAATTCGAAACTGACGGTGAATTCTGTTTGGTCTGCGTCAGTGGTATTTTCCGCTGGTGCTAGAGGCGTAAAAAATCCGTACAGAGATATAGTAAAGTGCTCTCGAAAAAGATAATTTGTATTCTGGAATAAACGAAAAAATATAAACTAGGTTGGCCTCGCTGGACGGCAGATAAAACGCTCTCAGAAAATGGGTCATCTATCTGCGCGGGCTGATCCAGCGCGACACTCATATCCCGGCCTGTTCATGGGACCCTGAATTAGCGCCGCGGAAGATGAATTCCCCCATAAAATGCATCGCAAGCGCCCAATTCGAACATCGGTGATCGCGCCTTTAATATATTATTGACAAAATATTCGATAATATGATCTTCTATGCCCAATGGGCGGTAGATATGACGGAGGGGCTGTGAGCGTCATTTATCATCGGGATACATCGCGTGCGTTGTTGAAGTGCGGTCGTGAGGCAAGAAACCTTAGTTTGGGGGAGGGCGTGTGGCGCTGGCGCAGATTGATGAACTCCGCAGCGGCTTGTATAGGCGCATTGTCAATGAGCGCTTGCGCCACCGCCATTCGGGGAACGACCACTGAATTTTCCGTTGCAACCGAGCCGTCAGGCGCGTCCGTCACAACGGACCTTGAGACATTCGCTTCAAGGCAAAATACGATGCGCCTTAAGCGAAGTGGTGACTATGACGAAGCAACGGCGGAACCCGAGTTTTATACTTGCGCGCCAACCCCATGTTCATTTGAAGTTTCCCGGCGATCTGAGTTTTTAGTAACTGTTAACCTTGACGGGTACCATCCGGCGACGGTTCAAGTCACAAGCGGATTTGGCGAGCAAGGCCAAGCCGTGAGCACCGCCGGCGCCATCGCTGTCGCCAGCGGGGCCTATCTCGTGACAGTCGCAACATATACCAGTTTTTACGCCACTTTATATGGTGTCGTCAGTGCGCTTACATACGGGCTGGCGAGTTACGGGGCTGGCGCAACCGCAGGCGCGGGCGTTGTTGCTGCATCGGGTGCTGCAACAGGTCTTTTGTTTGGCGGGTTAATGTTGGGGGTCGATCTTGCCTCTGGCGCTTTGCTGGATTTGTCTCCAAACCCCGTCATCCTTGTTTTAGTACCAGTAGAAAAGCCATTTCCAACTGATACTGATGAAATTATTGACTCCGAAGAACGCCTTGAAGAAGTGTTGCAAGCAAATGGGGTGGACCTAGATGGGGTCAAAAAGGCGCAATTAGCGAGCGATAATCCGGTTGGTCAACAATCCGAACAGAATGATGGTTCGACAACTCCCGTAAAACAAAATGCAGATGATTATACGCAGCCTTAGCGTTATCGTAGCGAGAGGTGTGATCCTGTTCGACGCGATAGTCTGAAGAGGGGGTCCCACTTTAAGCGGCGTTACCCTTGAATTTCGATTGGAAACAGTCCCGCGAAGGTGGTCGATTTTCATGTAAATAGGTTCGCTGATCATGGCGGCGAGCGGGCGTTATTTGCGGAAAAGAAATATTAACCGAAAAAAAATTCTATAAAAGTTTTGTGAAAGCAAAATTCCCGTAAGATAGAAATTTTCTAACTTATTGAAATAATTGAGAAAAAAATTCTGGCGCCCGTTGGGCGGCATTGTTATCACCTCTTGCAAAATTTATTATCGAATATATATTCGATATATCGCAATCGTATGCTAACAATGGGGCTTTGGACGATGAAAAACTTCGTGGTGATACCGTTAACCGCTTCTCTTCTTTTAACAGCGTGCAGCGAAAGCGGCTCGCAGGGATCTACAATTACGCCGCCTCCTACATCGGCAGCACCGCCGCCGACATCGACAGCACCGCCGCCGCCGCCGCCGACAACGCCGGAGCCGGTTCAGGTCATGGCGGCGCTAGAAAAATTAATGCTGACAGAAAGCAGTAACGCTGCTTTAACGGTTAGCGAAACAGAGGTGGACGAGACGGAAGAGGTTGTTATCCTGCGTGACCTCCTCTTTGCGGACCCCGATACCGGCGACTTCATCGCTATCGATGAGGTAACGATAACTGGCCTTTTAGATCTCCTCGTCGGCGTTGAATTTGAAGCCATGACCTTCCGTGGCGTGACGAGCAGCCCCTCTACAGACGGGTACCGGCTCACCCTCGGGGAGGTTTCAATAACCGATGTCAACCCGAGTTTCGCCAACTTCTTGACCCAAATTTTCTCACTTGAGACGCCAGGCGACTTCGACTTCACCGATTCCCTCTTTGATGGGATTGAATTTGCTGACGTGCTAGTAGAGCCCATCGGTTTGGCCACGGAGCAACCCAATCAGTTTCGTCTTGGCGTCGATTTCTTGAGATTTGCAAACGCTGAAGGCGGTCTCGCCCAGAGCTTTGAAATGGCCGGATTTGATTTGCAGCAGGATTTCCAATTCAACTTCACTGGTGAGGTTCAGAACTTATCTCCGCTGCTTCCAGGGCGGGTTTCAATTGGCGAAATCGCGATTAGCAATTACCAGCTTCAGGCGTTTATCGAAATTCTTTTGCAAGAAGTGACAGCCAATAGCGTCGCCGTAGAAGCGGTTTCAACCCTGATTGGCAGCCCAATTGATCCTGGTCATGATGGCTTCTCCGTAACGGATGCGTCAGTATCCTTCGCCGGGCTGGGTCTTGAAACTTCCGCATTTTCAACTGACATCACAAGGGATGTGAATGGCGTCGCAATCGGGACAAACACGCCGAACGCCACCTTCGCCGTTACCGTGGATCCTGACTTCTTTTTGGGGAGTTTCGTGCAGGGCGTCTTTATCGATTTCCTTGGCTTGGAAGCGCCGGTATTCTTTACCGAGAGCACGACGCAATTCGACCCAGAGCTTGATGTCACGACATTCGATGCATTCACCTTTGGCGTCGTCGACAGTCTAGGGTTTTCAACCTCGGGCGAGATTTCCGACCTTGAGCAGCAAGCCCAGCAAATTGCAGGAACAGATATGCTGTTTCTCTCCGATCTTGACACCGCTGAGTTGATAACGGCGTCATTCACGCTTGCCGATGATGGGCTGGTTGAAGACTTAACGACGTTGCTCATCGACAATGGCGGAGAGGCTGGGGCGGTGCTCGCTAGCGTGATTATTAGGACGGCGGTCCGCGGGATCTTGACCGTTAGCGAAAATCCCACATTCGACCAAAACACCATCGACGAAACGATAGATAGCCTTACGCTTTGGCTCGATCAGGGCGGCGACCTCTCGGTGAGCGTGACGCCAATCATGCCGATATCTTACGCCGATTGGGTTCTGCAATCCTTTACATCGCAAGATATCGGATGGGAGAGTGCCCACGCCGCCCCCGATACACAATAATCCGTATTGCACTATTCCAGCGTGTTAGTGGTGGGATGGTCAATGAGACGCGGCGAGATTATTTCGCCGCGTCGCTTTTTTGCGTTTTCAATCGCCCAAAAATTGCAGCCATTTTTTTTCTCAGTATCGGTATTTTTTTGCGGTCTACTATTGAAAAAATAATCAATAAAACAGATATTGAAGATGTTATCGAACGTAAAATCGATAAACAACAATTTTGGGCGTGGCCTGCCTAGCCGGGGATCAATGTCCGCCCTGATGAATATCGACACAAAAGGAGTGAGCAAATGTCCGCATCACAATGCCTATCGATTGAACCGCCAAATTATCAGGCGCTGCCGTCTTCCACGCCAAATTGGCGGCGAATGGCAAAGTTCGTCGAGAACCCGCTCTCATTGTATACCGAGGAATATTTTCATTTGCCCATCATCAAAGGGTGGGGCTTTGGGCGCAAGGTCATCCACGTCATGGCGCCGGGGGCAGTGCAGGAGGTGCTGCAATCAGAAAACTATGGGCGCGCTGATATTGTCAGAGAGAGAATAAGACCAATCCTAGGAAACGGATTGTTTACGGCAGAAGGAACCGATTGGAAAAAACAACGACAAGCCGCATCACCTGCCTTTCGCGCAAAAGCGCTTGAGGCGCTAATTCCAACCTTCGATGCTGTTGGTCGTGCAACGGCCGAGCGAATGGCGACATCCTCAGGAGACCTATTGGAAATACGGCCAGAAATGACACGGGCCACCTTAGAAGTGATTATTGAAACGCTTCTGAAGGGTGATGGGGCCCTCATGTCGGTCGAAGAGTTGGGGGAAGATACAAACGTCATTGTTGAATCGATCGGGCGAGCGCGCCTTATGGATTTCATCCCCTTCGTCAATTTTCCGCCTGATCCAAATGTCCAGGATGTTGTCGCGCGGATTAAGCGCAAAGCGGCGACAATTGTTAACGCTAGAATGTCTCAAGAAGATCCTGGTAGTGATTTAATGGGCTTGCTTATCAAAGCGCGGGATGAAGGCGGCGAGGGGCTTTCGGCGGAAAACCTTGTCGATAACGTCTTAACGTTTTTGGGGGCGGGTCATGAAACGACGGCGCTTACGCTGGCATGGGCCCTGTGCGTGTTGTCGAAAAGCGCCGAACTGCAAGAGGCGCTTGCGGAAGAAGCTGACCGAGTGATCGGGGATGGGCCGGTGACCGCCGACACCATAAAAGCGCTCGACCTGCATGAGCGGGTGATAAAGGAAATCTTGCGGCTATATCCTCCCGTTCCAGCGATCCCGCGACGTGTCATGTCGCCAACAAAACTCTGTTACATGGATCTTGATGTGGGGGACGCTGTCCTAATCGGTGTCTACCCAATGCACCGTCACCAAGATTTATGGAATGACCCGTCAATCTTCGATCCTGATCGCTTCTTGCCAGAGCGTGATGAAGTGCAGCACCGATACCAATGGCTGCCCTTTGGCGGTGGGCCGCGGGTCTGCATTGGCCTGCGCATGGCGATGATGGAAGCGGTCGTTATTTTGGCCCGAATTTCACAAAAGGTGCGCTTTAGTCCGCCGGATGGACCAGACCCGGTCCCCCATTTGACGGCGACGTTGCGTCCCAACGGCCCGATGCCGCTTCACATTTCACGTCGAAATTGACCATTGGGGGCCCCTAACTATTTGTCGGACGTTTCGCGTAGTGCTAGATGAGAGACCCTTTAATGATAATCGACCTAATCGATCAAACGGCTTGCATGAAGAAAACCACCACGAAACGCCGACGGCGCAGCCCTGAAGAAGCACGCGAAGAAATTTTGGATGCGGCCGAAAAAATTCTTCTTACGGAGGGGCCGTCTGAGCTTAAATTTCAGCGATTGGCCAAAGTCGCCGGGATTTCTCAGTCAAATGTTCACCACCATTTTGGCGGCATGCGGGAGATTGAAAGCGCTCTAATCACCCGCATTCTCAGCGACGTCTCAAAAGACTTGTCTCAGGTGCTCGTGAAGTTTGTACAGGATGACGAAAAAAGCCGTGTCGGAAACGCCGTTGACAGGCTGTTCGAAATTTCGACGACTGAGCGAAATATGAAAGTGATCGCCTGGCTTTTTCTCACGTCTAAAGGTGAACATTTCGACGATACTGGGGCGCCATTGCAACTTATCCAAACGGTCACGGTCAGTTACCTCGAAAAAATCGTGGGCAAAGAACGCGCCGAGGAAATTACGCCGATCATTTTTTATCAAATGGCGATTACGGCGGTGGGCGAGGGCATGGTCGGCGAGGCGGCGCGAGACGCCCTTGGACCGAGTGGTCAGAATCTGACCGGAAAAACACTTTTGGTGGAAACGATTCAGCGCCTGCTCGAAACGCCGTGATTGGCGATCACCCTGCAAAATGAGGCGCTCCGTGATGAGGGCGCGCGCCATCAGTTTGCCGCCGAGGCGAGACCCGGCGGCGGGCCTGATACTGGCAGGCTAGATAGCGCGCGATGCTTTTTGTATCGCTAAATCGGTCGCCCTTCGTCAATGAATGGGTTGCCGGTGGGGTGGAAACACCCTTTGGCGGCTATAAAAAACCAAGATAAGGGCGGTAGAAAACGTGCGAAGCGCTTTTCAATTATGTCCAGACGAAAAATACCGCCATCAAGCTTGGATAAAACATGGACAACGATCGGTTCGAAAGAGGATTAAAGCTCAGCGTTTACGGCGGCGCGCCCCAAGCGCTGGAGTGCTTCCGCGTTGCGCGCAAGGTATTGGAAAGCGACGGCGCGCTATAAAACTGGCTTTGAATAACGCCTAGGTTTGCCTCCCGCTTTAACGTCCAATGGTTCAGCGCCGCTAGGCGCTTTTGTTTGGTTTAGGTTGCGCCGCCGGCGGAGATATTCTGCGAAAGCAAAGATTTTTGTTATTCGTTAAGCGTCGATAAAAGTCGAAAAATCAAATCTCGGATCGCGAGCGTTTGGGAAAACCCAATCGGCTAAGGGATGATGGTGATCGTTACGCATACCGATCTACGTTAGCCTCCGTTCCCAACACCAGTCGACGCCAAGGTGTGTTAATAAGATTGTAATAGTTTATAAACACTACCTATAGTAGTATATGGTTACCAAAGAGCCAAAGGGGAAACCATGCTTGGGTTAGTGTTTTCTGAGTTTATGGACATGGTCGAAACGTCGTTCCCGGATGACGTTTTCGATCGGTTGATTGACGTTGCAGAAGAGTCTTGTGACAGCGGCGGAGAATATACCGCTGTTGGAAAATATGACCATGTAGAAATGTTGACGCTTGTCACGGCGCTCAGCGAGAAAACAGAAATCCCGGTTGGTGATCTCGTCCACGCTTATGGTAAGCACCTCTTTGGTCGCTTTCATAAAAAGTACCCTGAATTTTTTGAAGACGATATGGACGCGTTTCAATTTCTGAAGCGAATTGAAGACAAGATTCATGTTCAGGTTCGTCGCCTTTACCCTCAAGCTGAATTGCCAAAGTTTACGTACGAAGAACCATCCGAAAAGGAACTTATTTTACACTACCAATCAAACCGGCCCTTCGCCGCTTTGGCTCATGGCCTCATCGAAGGGTGCATTGCCTATTTTGATGAGAAAATAGACGTTGAGGTTGCTGATCAGAGCGAGGGCAGCGGTACAAAGGCGCGTTTTCACCTAACGCGGCGTCAGTAATTTGAACGCCGATGTCCACCTCGATTGCGTCCCTTGAACGCCGGCTCATCCGCGAAAAGAAGATACGAGTACAAGCCGAGGAGTTGCTGGAATCAAAGGCGCGGGAATTATACGATTCTAATAAGGCCCTCGAAAAAACCCTATTACATCTTGAGTCAATCGTTGATGAACGAACCAGCGAACTCCAGCTTGCGGTAGAGAAAGCTGAAGCGGCGAATCACTCCAAAACGGCGTTTCTCGCGAATATGAGTCACGAGATACGTACACCGATGAATGCGATCATCGGGCTTTCAGAAATACTTCTGGAATCCACACTATCAGACGAGCAGAGGCATAATGTCGATACGATTTTGAATTCCAGTTTGGCGCTTTTAAACATCATCAACGACATATTAGATTTTTCGAAAATTCAATCTGGAAAATTCTCCATCGTAGAAAAATCTTGCGACGTCTTTACCATCACAAATGAGGTCGCCGAATTATTGAGCGTTACCGCAAAAAACAAAGATCTTAAACTCAAGTCCCGTATCTTTGCGCCGCAAAATGAGTACTTTGCAGATTCAGGCCGCATCCGTCAGATTCTCACCAACATTCTTGGGAATGCGATCAAATTCACCCATGAAGGCGGTGTAAAATTATCGTTGAGGCGGGTGTCACAAGGTGAGCTAGATCTAATGATTTGGAAAATAACCGACACAGGCATTGGGATTGAAAAGGATCAACAGAGCAAAATTTTTAACGCGTTCGAACAGGTCGACGTCAAAACAACACGGGAGTTTGAAGGCACCGGCCTTGGTCTGTCTATTTCCAAGAAACTCGCGCAACTCATGAATGGGGATATTACCGTTCGATCAAAATCCGGGTACGGTACAACATTTATTTTTGCGGTCCCGCTAAAACCCTCTCACGTGAAAACGGCGCAAGAAAAATCCGATAAAACTGCTCAATCTATTGAACAAGATCTCTCGCTTGAGAACATAAATGTTCTCCTTGCGGAGGATACAAAGACAAACCAAACCGTGTTCAAAAGAATGCTCGCGAAGCAGAATATCAATCTGCAAATTGTTGAAAATGGCGCCGATGCGCTTGAGGCCTATAAGCATCAGCATCCTGATATCGTCTTTATGGATTGGTCCATGCCAATAATGGACGGTTTGGAAGCTACGCGCCAAATTCGTGAGTTTGAGGCGGCGCATAACGTTGAAAAGCGCCCAATTATCGCGCTTACCGCGAATGCATCGTCGGAAAACAAAGATGTTTGTTTAGAAAACGGGATGGATGATTTTCTACCAAAACCGCTCCGGAAGGCGCTTTTGTTGGAAATGCTGCAGAAATGGGCAAGTTGATAAGGAGCTCCACCCCGACAAACGTCATAAAGTGATTTGACCGTTAACGGGCGCCGCTCTTTGCGTCGTGAGGTGACGTCAAGGCTCTAACGATTAGTTCTCCGGCAGAACTAATTTGTTATGCGGTACCCTCTTGGGAAACACGCCACATCGTTTTAAAAAGAACGCCGATGATTCGGGAGTTTCGGTGCGATGTTCCACGTTGTAAATCCCCTGCTATCGCGGGAAGAGCTTGAAAAAATACGCGTGCTGGCGAGCCGCGTGCAGTTCGTTGATGGTCATTCGACCAATGCCGATTTTTCGCAAAAACAAAATTTGCAAGCCTCTCCTCAAGACGCGGCGTCACAAGAAGTATCCCAAATGCTCCAGGCCGCTATCATTCGAAATGAATGGGTGCGTGATATCTGCACGCCTAAATCTCTGGCGACGCCGCTGCTCAGTAAATATGAACCGGGGATGACCTATGGGCGCCATGTCGATACGGCAAGCCTTCCCGGGAATCCACCGGTAAGAGTAGACATATCGTGTACAGTATTTTTGTCCGACCCAGAGAGTTACGATGGGGGCGAATTATCCATTCAACAGGGCGATCAATTCACACCCATAAAGGAACCGGCCGGCGCAGCTGTATTCTATCCCTCTACGTACTACCATGGCGTTACGCCGGTGACACGCGGCGAGCGCGTTGTTGGCGTGACTTTTATCGAGAGCCATATCCGCAGCGCCGAACAACGCGAAATCTTATTTGAGTTGCAGGATTTTATTCACGAACATGGCAGTGGCCTTTCCCACGATGCTTTAATGAAGTTGGAATTCGTGCGCTTGAACCTCCTTCGTATGTGGCATGGGCGTTAACCCCGCACGCTGATAGCGAGCGTGTCACGGCGCCTATGGGGTTACTGCGGGCCGTCTATAAATACATTCAGTCCGTCCACGCGGGCGCGAACACCATAAACGACTTCCATTCGATCAGTCGTCAGTGTTTCTGCCGAAGGGCCATCGGCGACGATACTTCCGTTCTTCATCCAGAGGAGACGTGACGCATACCGAGCGGCCAATTGAACATCGTGCAAGACCACGAGGGCGCCGCCGCCTTGGCGCACGAAATCGGCGATGAGGTCCAGAATGCGAAATTGATGGCGCGGGTCGAGGGCGGCGGTCGGTTCGTCGGCGATCAGCAATGGCGCTTCGGCGGCAAAGGCGCGGGCGCAATGCATACGCGCTGTCTCGCCGCCTGATAGAGTATCAGTCCGTCGATGTTGAATGTCGCTCAGCGCGCATGCCGCGATCGCCCGATCAACGGCAGCGGCATCAATGTCACTCAATCTTCCGAGCACGGCGCCATGGGCGAACCGCCCAAGGGCGACAACATCGCGAACCGTGTTTGGCCAGGCGAGGGGGCGGATTTGCGGTAAATACGAAATACGACGTGCGCGCATCGCGGGGCTTAGACTAACTATGTCGTCGCCGGCCAAGGTGGCTGCGCCGGCGGAGAGGGGCTCAAAGCCTAAGCTCGCCCTAAGAAGGCTCGTTTTGCCGGCGCCATTAGGGCCCAAGAGCGCAACGAACTCGCCCGGCGCCAATCGGAAGCTTGCCTTTTCAACAAGTACGGCGCCTTTGACGCCGAAGCTTAAATCGGTCGCGACAAAATCAGTCATGGATGGCGCGCCTTTGCATGGCGATCCAGACGAAAACCGGCGCCCCAATCAGCGCGGCGACAACCCCAAGCTTCATTTCGTTGGTCGATGGGATAATCCTTACACAAATGTCAGCGATTACCAGAATGAAACCGGCGAGTAGGGCCGAAGGAATGAGGGAGCGCGCCGGGTCATGATCGACAAAGGGCCGAACAAGATGGGGCGCGACGATGCCGACGAATCCGATAACCCCGGCGAGGGCGACCGACGCGCCGGTCGCAAATCCGGCCCCGATCACAGTGGCGATGCGTTGGCGGCGCAAATCGAGGCCTACGCCGCTTGCCGCTTCTTCTCCCAACGTCAGCGCTGATAAACCCCGTCCCGTGTAAAGAAGGATGGCCACGCCTACCCCTAAAAACGGAAGCGTGAGAAAGATGTCGTCAAAGCTGCGATTAGCGACGGATCCAAGGGTCCAGTTGACCAAATCGGCAAGGGAAAATGGATTCGGTGCAAGGTTCATGAGGAGGCTCATCACCGCGCCGGCAAAACTCGATAGCCCAACACCGATGAGGATTAGGGTGATCACGGAAAGTTGGCGTATGGCGGCGAAAGCCAAGAGCGCGGTTGCGGCCAATGCACCGAGAATGGCGGCAATGGGCATTATCCACGGCGTGAACGCGACAAGGCCGTAGTAAAGGGCGAAGGTCGCGGCGAGGGACGCGGTCGCTGAGACGCCAAGGACGCCGGGTTCGGCCAGCGGGTTTCTAAGAAGGCCCTGAAGTGCTGCACCGCTAAGGCCGAGGGCCCCGCCAACGAGGAAGGCGGCAAGGGCGCGCGGCAGCCTGATCGACCAAACAACGAGACGGTCGCCCGCTTCCCCGCCGCCGAAAAGTGCGGAGAGCACCCGCCCTGGCCCAAGGGGCGTTGAGCCCAGGAGGCAGGCGGCGAAGATCGCGACAAGGCAGGCGGCGCCAAGCGCCGGCGTTAGCCAGGGCCGATTGCGCCAATTCAGGGTCATTGCGGGGTTCCTTCCGCGAGCGCTTCAATCGCGTCAAGGATGAACCACCCGCCACAAGCGGTCCATGCCCCTTGCAGCGGCACCGTGTTCGGATTTGATAGCTGCGCCCGCGCGACCGGGTGCCTTGATGCGCTCCACATATTGGGTTGGTTCATCATTGCTTCGAAAAACGCCGCTGCCACGAGGTCCGGCTTTTCATAGGCTAGGCGCTCCAGGGGGAGGGACGCCCAACCAGGGCGCGTTTGAAAGTTCTGGAGCCCCGCCGCCGTTAACATGTCATGGACAAGCGACCCGGGGCCCGTGGTGACGCCCCCTGGGGTCATATAGAGAGCTTCGTCGTTATTCGGTCGGGTACGAATAGTGTTAAGGCGAGCCCGAAATTCGTTCACCAATTCTTCGCCCCGATCAGGATGACCAAGACCGTCAGCCATTTGTTGGACTACGCTTGGGATTGAGCTGATCTCTTCACTATCAACGCTCGACGCCCAACCGACCTGAAGGACAGGCACGCCCGCGCGTTGAAGAAACGCCGTGATATTCGGCCCGCCGCCAAAACTGCGCACCACAAGGTCTGGCTCTTGGGTAAGAACATCTTCGACAATCGGGCGAACAGCGGGCAGGCCGACGGCCGCCTCGCGCATATAGGAGAAGTCTTTTAATGCATCCGGCGAAATCGCGACGATCTGATCCCGATCGGCAAGTTTTAGAACATATTGATCGGCGCAATAGTCAAGACTGACGATCCGCTGTGGGTGATCTGGCAACGCCTCTGGGGAGGGCGCTATTGGTTTTACCTGACCGCATGCGGACAAAAGAATGGCCGTGGCGAGTAGTACGCTCGCGGCCATCCATTCAATGATTCGTTTTGGTGACGCCATTAGAACCGAGCGCGCAAGCCGCCAAACGCTGAGATTGGCGCAGTGCCAAACCCGAAATTGTCTTGGTAGTCAGCGTTCGTTGCATTCTCAAGGCGAGCGAAAATTTCAAATGTGTCTTTTAGCTCATACTGACCGCGGACGCTAACCAGGGTGAACGCGTCTAGAGTGTTAAACCCGTCAATTTCCGCCCCATTGTAGTTGACGCCGACCGAGAGGGTTAAGCGATCGGTGGGTTGAGCGGCGAGCTCAAGATTGAAGCGATGATCCGGCTGATTGCCGGCCGTTGTATTCGCTGTGACGTTGGTTGCGTCAACATAGGTGTACGCAGCGTTAAAGCGTAGGCGCGGGGTTAATTGCGCGCCAAGGGCGACCTCGACGCCTTCGGTATCAAACTCTTCAATATTGCTGAAGACGCCAAAATTAGGCGCGCCTGGGACAAACAAAAACGTCACAAGATCGTCAACGTCTTGATTGAAGTAGGTTGCTTGTAAAAGAACCCGTCCATCGAGCAGCGTATAGTCTAGACCGAGATCAAACCCGGTGCTGGATTCAGGATCAAGGAATAGATCGATTGAAGGGTCAAAAATGAAGCTGTCCGCTTGCGACAGGTTAAAGTTAAGTTCGCCCGATGTCGGCGCTTGGAAACCTTCCGCATAGGAGCCTCGGAGTGTTAACCCGGTGCCAGGAACGCGGACGGAGGCTGATCCGGTGAAGGTTGTTTCCGATCCAAATGCTGAATTGTTGTCAACGCGGAAGCCGCCATCCAGGGTAATGTAATCCGTTGGGCGAAGCTGGACGAGACCGAAGAATGTGGTCGTCGACACCGAAAGAACGCCGGGCGTGGCATTCGTCTCGGCCCTTTCACGTTCAAACTCAAAGCCGCCGATTATGGAAATCGCATCGACGGGACGAGCCGTTCCCTGATATTCGTAGGAGAGACGATCGCCCTGGGCATCGAACGTGACGAACCCGCCGCCCTCGTTGAGGATCGCGCTGTCATAATAGGTGACGCGGAATCGGTTTTCGAGGCGTCCGCCGAATAAGGTATGGGTGGCTGAACCGGCGAGGGATAAATCGCGGGTGTCGCCGCTATCGTCACTGTCGCCGAAGATGAATGTTGGCGGGGCGAACCCGTCGAACTCGTTGGCGCTGTCAGAATAGCGGAAGACGCCCTCAAGCTCCAAGGATTGGACCGGCCGCGCGCGGGCCTTAGACGAAATGGTGATGTTGCGGAAACCGTCGTCTTCAGAATTGCCGTCAGCTTCATCAGCGGCGGAGAATCCTTGTGTGTTCACCCCGGCGATGGTGACCCGCGCCGACGCCCGCTCGCTCCCGCCAAGGAGTGTCGCCGCGCCGCGCACCGTGCCAAACGAACCACCTTCCACGAACGCCGTACCGCCGAAGCCTTCTCGGCCGTCTTTCGTGATAATGTTAACAATGCCGCCGATTGCATCTGATCCGTAAAGGGTCGATTGCGCCCCGCGCAGCACTTCAATGCGCTCGACATCGGCGGCGTCAAAATTGGCGAAGTCGAAGGTGTTGCCAAAAAACGCAGGATTGTTTGACACAATCCCGTCCTGGACGACCAGCGTCTGGTCACTCGGCAAACCGCGCAACGAAACGCTTGATAACCCGCCGAAACTGCCTGACCTGATGACCTGCACGCCAGGAACGGCATTCAGGGCGTCAAAAATGAACCGTTGTTGCCGGGTTTCAATATCATCAACCGTCAGTACAGAAACAGACCGTCCTATCTGATCAATTGGTGTTTCAAATCGTGTGCCCGTGACAATGATGGTGTCAATACCGTCATTGTCTCCAGCGTCGGTTTGGGCTGCCACACTCGGCGCAAGCAGCATTTGGCTGCTCAATGAAAAGGAAAGGGCGCTCAAAAGTGCTATTTTAGGCGTCATGACTTTCTTCTCCTCACGCCATGCCGCCTGTCGGGGATAGCGCGTATCAAAACGATATCGTTGGCCCAATGATTGAAAAATCACGCGGGCGGCCAGGTTTTTCCGATGTCGTTTCTAAGGAGAGGTGCAACGCGTTCTGTCTGACCTTCCCGCCCTCGGAGAGCTCTTCCCGGCCTCCGGACGAACGACGCGATGGCAGGTTTCCTGGCTCACCGATCAACGCTTCCGGCCGTCTTCCCAGGGCAGGCGCCAAAATGGCCTATGCCCCAGTGACGTTGTTGGCCGTCAGCTACCAGCTAACAGTTGCGGGTACAGCGCCGGATTCCCACCGGCTTCCCTCTTAGCCCCGTTACGGGGCGCCACCTGCCAACAGCAATGCTGCGGGCAGGCGAGTTTGTCAATTAAATTGAAAGCTTGCTTTGACCGTAAAACGCGCGGTCGATTGCGTGCGTTTTCGTCAACTTTTAATCCTCAAGCCAGTAACGTAAGTCGCCGTGTTGAGGTTAGCTCAGCGAAATTATGTGTGGGTGTTGCTGCAAATCACACTGTCATTGGCATTGTGAAGGCAGATCTCTCTCACCAGCCGGGGGCGGCGCGTCACGACTTCGTCGACATCAATTGATGCGCCCATGCCAATCCGGCCCAGCAAACTCGATGTGAAACTGAGTTTTGGCTTCACGGTCCCTTCCGCTTGGACCAAGATCATTGTTTCGCCGTCGTTCATGCTCGGAAGATCGAACGCCTGAAGATCAGCGGTCTCAACAACAAGCGCGCTGTCGGTTGACCGACTCCAAACAACCACAGGGTCGTCCTGATTTCCCAGAGGGTTGGTGACGCTTGTAATCGTATAGTCGATGGAAGAATTGTCGCGGAACTCACCCAACAACGCATCGCCAGCCGTATAGACATCTTGGAGTGTTGTCTCGTCAACTTCTACGAGGCGCGTAACGAGGTCCGAAACAACGATTGTGGAATTCGATACAATACGTTTAGCCCGAATGGTGTCAAAGAGCACGAATGACCCCAGAAACAGCAGGATGAAAACCGGCGCAATGAACGCGAATTCTATCGAAGCGGTTCCGGATGTATTGGTAGATAAGCTCTTTATGCGACTAATCTGTTTCATGAATTCCCAGCATACGCTAAAATGGTTCGTTCAAGAACGCCGATTGAGTGATTATCTGTCGACGGTTTGGATTTAGATTGCTTTTCCTCAATCCGACGCCGGCGCCTAACCCTGGCGTGATAACCGCGGTTGTCATGCAAACGCGCATAAACATCACTTCAGACCGCGCTCCTGCATTGAAAGCGGTGACGGGTTTTACATCGACGCTGCCTGTTGAATCGAAACATGTTGGTGCGGTGTTCGGCTGATTGTTAAATTGCCCAATTGGTGTCAGTTCAATGACGATATTTTCTTTGCACCGAGAGAACAATACAGCTTTTTTACAGATGAAATCCTCTAGGTCCGATTGCCCGGTTGTGCTGCCGTTAAGCCCGCCAGTATAAACGATCCTTGCCGCTTCAGCCACGGCATTGTCGAGAAGGGCAATCTTCATTGTCACGACACCCGTTTCGATCATCGCCAAGATCAGGGCAATAAATAACGGGCCGGTTATCGCAAATTCTAACGCGGCCGCCCCTCGAGTATCATGGGTCAAGCGGCGAATGACTAAACAGAATAGAAACATCGTCGTTTTGCTAAACCCGCCTATGCTGATAGCCTCAGCGCCGTAATCGTCGCGGCGATAGATTTGAATGCAGATTTAATGTCGAGGGATTCAACGAAGTAATATTTGCTTGGATCTGTCGCGCAGTCTGCCAGTGTTTGATCGGCAACGCTGTTCGCCATGATTTGAAAGCCAACGGTATATACGATGATATCGTCAGCCGCCGCTAGCCCACAGAGTTTCTTGAAATGTCCAATGCCCGTGTGATCATTTACTGTATCGCTAATATCCCCAGCCGGATATGGCGTATTGTTAAGGCGATTTTGGTTGTACCCGGTGTTTCCTTGATGGTGGTTTGGGGTTACCGTTGGCGCTTTGTTGACCAATCCGGCATCGACATGAAGATTGCCAATTGTGGGGTCCAATGGGCGCACTTGCTTAGCGACCCTGCCATCTGACATAATCACCAAGATTTTCGTTCGCGTTGCAGGATCGTAGTCCCCTGGACGGTCTGAAAAATCCCCGCCCAGATAGCCCCGATAGGCGGGGGACAGCATCTTTAATCCCCAAGCCACCGCGATATCAAGTCCTGTTCCATCGGAAAGGGTCAAGTCTCTTATTCTATTTTTCAGTGTATTGACGTTATTCGAATTGGCCACCACCGCGCTTGTTTCGGCGGGGCACCATGGGTGGTTGTTCCACCATATCCAGAACGGCGGTACTTGAGACCTAGAGTTGTTTGGGATTCTTGATGCATCGAAGTCTTCTTCACGCATTTCGACGCATGCATTGCCGACGGCCGGCCACCGAAAACTACCGTTCACAATGCCCAGGGCATCGTCAGGATATGCGCTTGCTGTTGGCTCGACCGTCGCGCTTGCTTCAGTGACGACAACATCATCGTAAAGATCACCTAAGTTTACCGAGCCGCCAAAGGGGATCAGATTAACCGAAATTCTCGTGCCACCATCATCGAAGATCTCATCAACGAATGAATTAGCAGCATCTTTCAACGCTTGTAACTTGGCCCCGCCCATCGAACTGGAGATGTCAACCGCCAAGGAAATTTCGATACTGGTTGCAGATTGGTGAGACTGGCTCGTCACACTGACCGAAAGAGTGTCAAAACCGGCCAGTTTCAGAAAATGAGTTGGAAGGTCCGCCTGCGCTGTCACGCCAATCGTGCGTTGATTGGATGAGTTATTGGAAGCGGGCGTTGTCGTAACCGTCACCAAACTCGCCAATTCAGGGTCATTTTTTAGATTTGATCGAACATATTCCGTAACGACAATATTTGGATCTTGATTGTTCGAAAGGGATGCCGCGGCTAGCGCCGCGCCGTCCAGGGCGGATTGTAGTTTTGATTTCGCCGAAACGATGCGCATGTAGTCGATGCCCGCCCCAGCGATAAGCAGGACCGGCACCAAAAGCAGCCCAGCTATCAGAGAGATATTCCCGGAGCGATTTTTAAAAAACCGGCAATGCATTTTGTTTTCCACCCGATGACCCTAATGCAGAGCGCGTATTTGCACGCTCCATAATTTCCCAGGATCATTAATTTTTCGGACAAAAAATTGGTTAATTTGAAGAATTCCGATCTTCGATAGAAAATTGGCGTGATAATTATCCTGATGTAACACCGAGTGATGGCCGTTTTTCACCGGTTGCCCATCATCGGAATTCACTTGCTCAAACACGCATTCGTTGATGAATATTCCGAACGCAGAACGGGAGAGGTTACTCAGCCCGATTAGCCGGTTGGAACGGGTAGGTGTAGCTCTTTGCGTCGCCTCCTCGGCGGCGAAACAAAGCACGGGGGGTGTGGTTCGCCGGGTCTTACCCTTGAAGAGAGGGCGCCCTAATTTTTTCTAATTTGTGGAGAGAAAAGGGTTTAAATCGTCGAGTGGATCGATAAAATTATCGGGAATAGTTAAATTTTACGCCGGGGTTCGCGAATGCCCCGAAAAACCTAGGAATGTCGAGCGGTTTATTTTTTATTCTGCCTTAGCAATGCCGGCCTTCTGCGTGTTTGGTGGTCCGAACGAAACCGCCAACCGATCATTTACTTAACAGTGTATTAAAAACGTTGGTGGGGTCAAAGCTCTGGCAACGATTGCGCGTCGACATCGGCTGTTGGCGCGACGGGCTCCAAATCGACACGCACGCGGCTTTTATCAAGGGTGACGTAGATTTCTTTTTTCTTATACCCAATGCGCGCGAGATTCACCCGCCGCGGACCATCAAGTTCGATTGTGCAGGGCGTTTCGCATTCGCCAGCATTTTGAATGCTCACAATCGCGCCCGGCGGCATCGTTTCGATGCGGATGAGTTTTCCACCATTCGGGCCCATTGTTTGACACCCTGATAGCAAGGCGATCAATCCAAGGGCAGGTGGGGGCAGTTGCTTCATGTCACTCTCCAAACGGCGTATCGATTGCGCCATGCCATGATGGTCGTTTTAGCTAGTATCTTTCGCGCGCTTCATTGCGAGAAAAGCATGCTCCAAATCCGTAATCAAATCATTCACGTCTTCAAGCCCGGCGTGAAACCGCAGCACGGGTCCTTCTTGGGTCCATGGGGTGGCGGTGCGGTCCTTTGCAGGGTCGACGTGAATACAAAGGCTCTCAAACCCGCCCCAGGAAAAGCCCATGCCGAACAGCCGAAAGTCGTTGCAGAATGCTTTAATCGCGCCCAGCGGCGTCGGCTCCAAGATCACGCCGAATAGGCCCGATGCGCCGGTGAAATCGCGCTTCCATAAATCATGACCCGGACAGCTCTTGAGCGCTGGGTGCAACACGGTTGCGACTTCCGGCCTCTTCGCCAGCCATTTTGCGAGGGCCAAGCCATTTTCCTGATGGCGCGGCATTCGGGTGCTGAGGGTGCGCATGCCGCGCAGGGTCAGATAGGCGTCGTCAGCGGATACGTTAGAGCCCAGTTGCAAGAGCGCCATAAAGATCGCCTTCGCGGTCGCCTCATCGGCGCTGGTGATCGCCCCCATGAGGCAGTCGGAATGGCCCACGAGATATTTCGTGGCGGCTTGCACGCTGACATCTGCGCCGTGGGCGAGGGGTTTGAAGTAAACCCCGCCAGACCAGGTGTTATCGACGATAAGTTTCGCGCCGCCAGCGCGCGCGGCTTTGGCGAGGGCCGGAATATCCTGTACTTCAAAGGTTAGAGAGCCTGGGCTTTCAGCAAAGATCACCTTGGTTTTGTCCGTCATCAGATCAGCGATACCTTCGCCAATCTGAGGGTCGTAAAAAACCACGTCCACGCCAAAGCGATTTAAAAACCGCAGGGCGAATTTTCGCGTGGGATCGTAGGCGGCGTCCGTGATGAGCACGTGATCGCCGGCGCCGACAAAAGCCAAAATGGACGCGACACAGGCTTGCAACCCGGAAGACGCCAGGCGCGTTTCCACGCCGCCCTCAAGGCTTGTGATCGCCTCTTCCAGC
Source organism: Parvularculaceae bacterium (assembly GCA_965263305.1). Taxonomy (GTDB): domain Bacteria; phylum Pseudomonadota; class Alphaproteobacteria; order Caulobacterales; family Parvularculaceae; genus MED-G105. Next base: position 407,151 of record OZ253666.1, on the reverse strand, counting down.
GCGCGATGGGTGCTGGTGCCTAGCCGCCCATAGGCGATCGAAGCGCGCCCCGCCGTGTAATCGTCATAGGTCGGAAAAAGAAGGGTGGAGGCGCGTTCAACCGGATGGTTTACCGGGTGGTTCGGCCGTCGGTGGGGGCGGCCCGCCGCGATGAGTTTTGTCGGCTCCTTCATGGGATAGTTTTTGCTCTCGTCCTACTGTTTTGGTCCTAGTGCGATGGAACGCACCACTCGTGGCTGCTTCATTAACGCCCCAGGCGTCTCCATCGTGGTTGGCAAGGGCCGCTAGCCGGAGACGTCGATGCTTCCTTTGCGCTGATCAAATACCGTAAATCCCATCTTTTGGTACAGGGGTAAGGCTGCTGGATGATCAAGGGTGCATGTCTCCAGACGCACTCTCTTGGGCGCAAAGCCCCAGATCAGGTCGAGAATTTGCGCCAAAAACCAGCGGCTAAGCCCTTTCCCAGTGAATTCTGGCGCAAGGCCGAAGAATTTTATTTCCACGTCTTGGGGGTCGCGGCGATCGAACTCTGAAAACCCGGCGGGTGATCCATTCATATAAAGGACATAGATATAGGTGTTCGGGTCATGAATAACCTGGATAAGGGCGTCGTCGGTGAGGAGTTTACGACTGCTCCAATAATAGGATGACCCGACAACGTCATACAGGTAGCGATAATAATGGATCGGCGGCTCGAGAACGCGCAGGATCGCCGTTTGCCCATGAGGTTTTGCAATGGCGGCGAAGCTCGGCTTATCGGTTTGCTGCAAATAGGTGATCGTGACGTCGCGTGTCTGTTCCATGAGGCCAGCGGTAATCCAGAGACATGTCTCTTAAAAGCAAAAATCAATTTGTTAGGCCGTGTTTGACGAAGTGTCGATTCTAAAAGCACTTTCGTGTCGCCGACAAAAGGGCCGTGCGCCCAAAGGCGGCTCAATCGCGCGATAATCATCGTTAACAAAATCTTGATTTTTAATGAACCGTCGCCCGCCATGAGCCGTCAAAGAGTGGTCTTGAGCATTTTTCTCCGCTTTTTCGACCGTCCGGAGAGTGAGGGAAGGGGCTCGTCAACATAACTTTGGAAAGTGAAGACCATGATTAGAAGCCTATTGATCGCTGCCATGCTGAGCTTGCCTGCAACATCAGCGTTGGCAGATGACAGAAATGACGTTCGCTTTATGGTGGGGTCGAAAACCGTTCTTGAAGGCGACCAGGAAGTGCCGCCGGTTGTCTCAAATGGATTTGCCAATGGCATTATCCAAGTCGAAAGTAACCGGCGTCGGGCTGAATTTAAATTCACGTTTAGCAATCTTGATGGCGCCTTCACGCGCCTCCATTTGCATTGCAACGTGGCCGGACAAAATGGCCCAATCGCCCTCGGGTTGATCGATCTTGTCGCCGTAGCCAACGATAATAGCGAATTTGCAACGCTTGACTCTAACCGCGTGGTGGCGACCATCCGTAACCGCGACTTTCCCGCCGATGGCGGCCCATGCGGCATTTACTCGGTCAGAGATTTGGTCGACGAAATCAACAATGGCGGCATCTACTACAATCTTCACACAACCGCTGTCCCGTCGGGCGAATTACGGGGCCAGGTTGAACGGCTCGAGCCGGTGCGTCGCCGCCTGCGGAACGACGACTAAGTCTCTGGGATTGGTATCGTAACCCTAACAGGGCGGGCGGCGCTTCGGCGGCGCCCGTCTTTTTGGGAATTACCGGTTGAGCCGCTTCACCGTGTTAATCAAGCGGCGGGTGGTTTAAGCGTTGACTAACGTGCGGGCGGGATCCATCGCACGGGAAGATACGCTGGGTGTCGCTTCTTCATTGAACAAAAAACCAAAATAGTCGGAGCGCTGCAACATCTGCCTTAGTGCTTCGAATTCTGCGGAGAATTGACTCACGTCCTGCTCGGGAAGATGCGCCTCTAAAGCGTTGTTGAAGGCGGAAGGGTCGGTAGCGTTATCGAGGATGATAGCATTTAAAACGGCTCTCCAAATCTCTTCGGGCGTGCTGATCATGGGGTTGTCGTCGTCACGTTCGATATTAACGCCGAGAATTTCCGCCCCACCATTTTCCGAAATCTCTATCATATCGATCAATAGATCGAACAAAGATACTTCCGGTGTGTCGGTCGGCAAAAACTCCGCGAATGCCTGCAAGATTGCAGATTTCGATTTAATCAAATTCACCATGCCGAAAAACAAACGGTGTTTCGCGCTTTGGTATCGACGTCTAAGTGCTAGTGTGTCGCGATCACTGTACCGATCTTTCAGTGCCGACAAAATAACATTGCTATTTTTAGTGATTGAACGATTGTTCAGCATTGTTTCTAAACGTGCAAGTCGTTCTTTTGTTTTGCCTAATTCTTCAAGCCATGAAATTGAAAAGAGCGTTCGCAAGATGGTTTCTTCGTCGCGCGTAGCAATGAAACTCTCAAATAGGTTTTCAAAATCATCCAAGCTCTGTGTCTTATAGGCCGTATTTAAACTTTGTTGGTATTTGTTTGTCACCGCACTATCGCTATGGACCGGGCTTGTAAATGGTATTGCTAATCGCCGGCCGACGTAATCATATTGCAGTATTCCTTTAGATGGACCGAGGGTGCGAATGACGAGGCTTAGCGATGGGTATTGCAAATGAAAAAGGGCGTGTGCCGACTCTACGCCTTGATAAATTGGACGTACATCGCCAGCTTTAAGCAATTCCCAGTCCCTTAATGTCACGTCACCAATTTTCATTGTACGACCCATTCGTGATTCTTCAATGAAGCGCCAACGGCTTTGAAGAGAGCTTCCCTCTAAAACCTGAAAAGCGCCTGAAAACGAATGTTCGTGAATTGATGTTGTCGATTCCAGCCAAGGAAGGGCTTCGATAAAAAACAATGAATGAGAATAAAGGCGTATTGCCGGTTGGCCAAAGCCGGTAGCTCTATATCGCTCGTGTTCCGTGGTTGTGAGATCCCAAGCAAGCAAAGACGCCAGCGTAATGTCTTGGTGAAGATTCAATTTTTTTAGAAATTCAACCGCCAATTCTGTAAACATATCATGATCATAGCCGACCTTACGCCACTCTATTTCTAGGTCGTGGGCATTTGATTCTATTTTCCATATGATACTATCGAACATTGGAAAGTCTCCCTATTGTGTACCTTGGAAACACAATTTTTCGATGCAAATAATCTCGGTAAAATGGACGGCTTGGAAAAGAAAAAGAGGGAGTAAAACGATTTACTCCCTCGGTTGTCTCAATCGATGATCAAATCAATTGAAATCAACGAATTAAGCGCCCCAAAAATCTGGAAGAGGAGGGGGTGGCGTATGGTAATCTCCGCCAGAAACTTGCTCTAGTTCCTCCAGCGGAAGCTCTGTGCCGATTTCTTTTTCTTCGATTTTCATTTTAGTTCTCTCTTTTCTATCTTCAATTTAAAAATAGAAACCCTACACAAGGATATTCTATTTACGTCGGTGCACTGATTGTGCGCACACATAATTAATGGAATTCCATGCCGCTGTAAATTAAGATTCTTAACCAAAATGACGTTTTTAGTTAATAATCTTAACCTGAGTTAGAGGAGTGTGCTAAATTGCAATTATCGGTGGAAAAAATAAAAAGTCGGCAATCAGCGATAATGAACAGAAATACGATTCAGCACACGCATAGTCCGAGTTGCGTTTTTTATCAGCGACAAGCATTGTACGGACGACCCACGGGCGGGCGACATTGCCCTTTGTCAGTGGGCTATTTCTGTGATCTAGGCGAAAAGAAATAGTGGGATCGACAAAACTACCCCTGCTAGATGTATAGACCGCTCACCAGCCGGCGCCAGAAAGGCGAGCGTGCGCAAGCGTTCGGTGTCCGAGCTGATGCAATGAAGCTTGCCCCGAAAAAAGTGTCGAGAACGGCAATGCGCACGGAACGAATTGTGAGTGCTCATTTTTTCGACTACCGAAGGCTCGGTGCGAAACACTTTAGCTGAAACGCCCCGCGACCGCTAAAGCGCTACCCCATCCAGGGCGGCGTTGGCAGATTTTTGGAACGCAGAAAATCGGGGTTGTAGAGTTTTGACGCATACCGATTGCCGTAATCGCAAAGGATGGTGACGATGGTATGGCCGGGACCCAAATCTTTGGCGAGCCGCGTGGCGCCAGCGATGTTGACCCCCGCCGATCCGCCAAGGCAAAGGCCTTCTTCTTGGACCAGCTTAAAGAGAATATCGAGCACTTCGGTGTCCGGTACGCGATAAGCGTCGTCAAAAGAGAGGCCTTCTAGATTCGCCGTAACGCGGCCTTGACCGATACCCTCTGTGATGGAGCCGCCCTCGGTCGCTAACTCGCCGTTTTTTACCCAGCTATACAATTTTGAGCCGCCCGGATCCGTCAAAACACAGCGGATATCGTTGTTGCGTTCTTTAAGGGCGAGGGTCACCCCGCCAAGAGTGCCGCCGGAGCCGACGGCGCAGGTAAAGGCGTCGACTTTCCCATCGGTCTGGGCCCAAATTTCTGGGCCCGTGGTGTTGTAATGGGCGTCGCGGTTCGCCGTGTTGTCAAACTGGTTCGCCCAGAGAACGCCGTTTGGCTCTGTGGCGGATAACTCCTCGGCAAGGCTTCCCGAATAGCGCACGTAGTTTTTTGGATCCGCATAAGGAACGGCGTCAACTTCGATGAGTTCCGCCCCGAGGAGGCGGATCGTCTGTTTTTTCTCCTCACTTTGGGTCCGCGGAAAGACGATCTTCGCGCGATACCCAAGGATGCCGGCCACCATCGCGAGGCCAATGCCGGTGTTGCCGGCTGTGCCCTCAACAATCAAGCCGCCGGGTTTTAGCCGCCCGTTCTTCTCCGCATCTCGAATAATCCCAAGGGCCGCGCGATCTTTGACCGATTGGCCCGGGTTCATAAATTCCGCTTTGCCGAGGATCGTACAACCCGTTTCTTCCGAGGCGCGTTTGAGCTTGATGAGCGGCGTATTGCCAATGGCGTCTAGGGCGGAATTGAACGGCGTGTTGGTTTGGGCCGATGGACGGGCGATCGGGGACGCTGTCATGGGAGAGAAGCAACCTCTTGAGTCTATTGGAAACGGGTGATCCGACGTGATCATTCACCGGGAAGATGTGACCCATTTGCCGGCCCATGACTAGAGGTTGTTAGTCCTGGGCCGGTCGCAAGATGGTGATGAGAGCCATCACCAGCGCTTTTTTGACCCGAATTACTCTTCGGAACCGTCGTTTTCTTGCTGCCGTTTACCGCCAAGGGGTGTTCTGACCGCTGGCGTGGCGGCCGCTGAACGCGGTGGTGAAAGCGTTGCGGAGGGGCGCGGGAGCGCCGATGCGTTTGGCAAGGTGACCGGTGTCGTCACGGCCTTTGGTCGGCCGATATCTGTCAAATGGGGTTGGTCATCAACAACTGGCGCCGTGGGCGCTGAGGGGGCGGCATCCCTTGGTTCGCCCCTTTGTCCATCAAGAGAGCCCTCTAGCGATTTGCGGTCTTGGGGCGCCCGCCGCGTTCCATTCGCCGTGCTGGCGCCATCGCCAGGCAGGGAAGAGGGAACGGGGCGGGCGTCTAAAAAGAACCTTCTTGCCCTTTGTTTTCGCTGTCTTTCGAGGCTTTCTCTTCAGAACCGTTTGGGGCGCTTGTCTCATCGCCGGCGTCGTCCCCAGCCTTCGTGTCAGCTTGGGGGGCTATGTCATCGCAGCCGCAGCTATTCGCGAGATCTTTGCGAGCGTCCGCTAAGGCGCGCTCGTAAATCTCTTCGATCGCCGCTTTGTCTAAGGATTGCTTTTTTTGCGGGTTCAAGCCGCCGGTCCAGAGGATCGCTGCGGCGATAATCAAAGCCGCAATAATGTTTACAACGCTGTTTCCGTACATTTTTCACCTACTCGCCTAAATGCTCCTAAACCCACCCAAGTCCCATGCCAGTCAATGGCTCGCTTCACCATGCGGTTCTTGCAACCAGTGCGCGTTTTCAGGCAGAAAACCCCCGATAAATTGGCGATTTTTTCTGTTTCGCCTTTATATTTTGACTGCTCACGATGGGAATCTGGGGATTTCTGTTGGGCCGCGCCGGTAGGATCGATGAGGCTTCCTGGTCACGCTCCCGAAATGGGACGCCCTTGAGTTCTCGCCTGAGCTACACATAGCGCCCCGTCCGTGCTAGTTAATGGAAGATTAACGCGAATCTGAGGATCGAGAAGTTGTTTTTCGGATCGGAAATCGCGAGGGCGGATCGAAGCCCAGGTCGAAAAGACGAGTTGTGAGCAGGGGTGTGAAAACGTGCTGAAGACGGGGGATACCGGACTTAACCTCATCAAAGGCTACGAAGGTCTTCGGATGTCGGCTCATTATACGCCGAACGAAGAGTGGACCGTTGGCTATGGCCACACATCATCGGCCCGTCACGGCATGAACGTCACGGAGATTGATGCTGAACGCTTATTGCGAGATGACGTCCAGCCGATTGAAGCGTTGATCGCCGATACGGTGCGCGCACCACTCAACCAAAATGAGCATGACGCGGTTGTTTCATTGATCTTCAATATCGGTGAAGCGAATTGGCGCCGCTCCACGGTGCTCCGTAAATTGAACGAAGGCGATAAACTGGCTGCCGCTAAGGCCTTTGAGATGTGGTCGCGCGCGCGCGTCAACGGAGAGCTGGTCACGCTCGACGGCCTTGTGCGCCGGCGCGCGGCGGAGAAATCCCTCTTTTTGATGCCGACGGATGCGTCCCTTGTGGTGCCGACATCGGATGTGCAGCCGGCGGCCGAATGTGAGCTTGATTTCGTGACCGACCGAGAACTGAAATCAACGCCAATCTTGTCGATTGATAAAGACGCCGTTGACGGAGAGATTTCCCTCTCCGAAGAAGAGCGCGCGGCCCGCGGTCGTGCCTTGTTCGCTGCGGCCCAAGCCTTAGGCGGCGAGCCGTCGAAAATGATTATTTCTAAAGCCGAAGAGCATGCCGATATGGGTGTCACCATTGGCGCTGCGATGGCCGGCGTATTGGCGCTTTCTTTGACTGGTCTTGGCGGCGCGCTTTTAGTCGGGCAGGAGTTTCCGGCTGTCGCGAGCATGCTGGGGCTGAGCTATGGTCAGATTGTGAAGCTCTTCGATAATTTGCCCATGTGGCTTGTCGCGATTGGCGCGGCGATGTCCTACTTTATCATGTATATTTTGGTGAAACGCACGGCGCGTCATGATCTAAAGCGCCAGCGCGCCCGCGAATTGGCCAGGTTGCGCATCGTCGAATAGGGCTTCGCGTTATCTGTCAACAAAAAGCGCGCTATGAAGCAGACTTTCATCGTGGTGCGGACTTTCTCTCATTGACGCAGTCTTGCCGTGTTCGCGCGGGTTAACCCTTTAAAATCGTCCCGTTTGGGAGACCATCTAAAGAATGTCATCGGCGTCACTCCATCTTGTAAAGCTAAGCGTTGGTACACAGAGTGTTGAGAATTTTGAAGGTTGGGTGAAACGCCGCACCGCATTCAACAAGAAAAGAGGGTTAGGATCGGTTCATGACCACGAGACCCGGATGTTTCCTAAAAGAGGTGATGAGCTATTGGCTGGCGGATCGCTCTACTGGGTGATCAAAGGCGTTATCTTGGTTCGGCAGAAACTGCTTGATTTGCAAGATTTCACCGATGTTGACGGCATAAAAAAATGCCGAATTGTGCTTGATCCGCCCGTCATTCCGACGGAAGCTCAAGGCAAGCGTGCGTTTCAGGGATGGCGCTACTTACCTGCGTCCGATGCGCCAGACGACCTATCCAACCGTCGCGATGGCGGCGCGGGGGCGCCGCCGCCGGCTTTGCGGGCGCAATTGGCCGAGTTGGGGTTGCTTTAAGCGAATTGGCGCGAAACAAGTGTTTTGGATATTTTGGTCGAGACAATATGAAAGTGAATGCCGCTATGGCTGAGCATAAAGATAGTTCAAATTACTATTTTCGAAGTGCCGCGCGTGGAAACGTCGTAACAGATCGTACCGCTCAGCGGGGTCGCGCCGCGATCCTTGGCGCTGGGGCGCTGGCGAGTGCGGCGGCGGCTCTTGGCGGCGCTCAACTGGTCGCGGGGCCAGAAGAGAAGGAACGGCCGCTGTTAGAGAAAATCTGCCTCTCAAGTGATGTTCCTTTGGTCGAAGGCCTGTCGGAAGGATGTTACGACCGCGATGTTTTCCTTGCGTTCCGGGAGCGCCCCGTTTTGAGAGGTGAAGGCTCGCCAATCACCGTCACGCTGGCCGACCCGAAAGATGATCTCGCCCCCCTTGCCGTTGTCAAAACATGCATTGGCTACGACGAAAAGATCGAAAAAAGCTGGTTCGCCCTGTCAAATCGAGAAATGCGTCGGCAGGCGTATTTTGTCAGGGCGTGCGGCGTACTCGACAGTCTTCTCGCGGCCGTTGAACCAGAGGTGACTTATTTCGCTGGCCGCGCTTTGTCCGTGGACGAAGCGCAAAGCATCGTTGAAGGGCCGCCGTTTCGGATGGTGGAAGCGCCTACCATTTCTGACGGGATAGAAACGCGCGCCGATGGTGTGGTGGATGACGGTGTGGTTGACGGCGGTTCAGTAGGTAAGGGCGCGCTAAGCGGAGAGGGTGTTGTGGCCGATGATGAAGCTGCTGCGCTGATCGATAAAGCGCAAGACCCTGTCCCGACCACCATGCTTTCCGACGGGCCTGGCCTGTGGCGCATGGACATGGAGGACCAAACAGCTCGTCTGCAGGAAATCGCCCATGCTGATTTCGACAATGATGGTGTCGGCGATATTCTGGCGTTTGTTGCCATCGGGGTAAAAGGTGGAACAGCCAGATTTGGTCAGGTCGGCCTTCTGCAAAAAAAGAGCCCGACTGCGCCAGTGAGATTTAAGACCTTTCGGAAGGAAAGGGCGCCGGTGGCGGGATAACGGCGGGGCTTTTTACAGAATAGCGATGTTGTCGATAAGACGTGTTCGTCCCAATTGGGCGGCGGCGAACAACCTGTATTCGTTGTGCCCGCGCCCACCGCCTTTGGGTTCGTTTGCCGTCAGCGCGGTCAATGGTCCTGCAGAGACGGTCTCGAACGGCTCCGTCTGGCGAACCTCCAGATAGTCAATCTCAGTAATGCCATCCGCTGCCAAATTGCGCCTTGCGGTTTCAAGGGCGGCTTCAATATCCTTGCCGTCGCGCAGCTGTTCCGCGGTTTCTTTCAAAGTACGGAACAAAGCTGGCGCGATCGCGCGTTCGTCTTTGCTCAGATAGGCGTTGCGCGACGACATGGCGAGGCCATCTGGTTCTCTGATGATCGGCGCGCCAATGATATCCATGCCCATATCAAGGTCACGGACCATCCGGCGGATGACCAGCAATTGTTGAAAATCTTTCTCGCCGAATATCGCCATGTCGGGCCGACTTTGATTGAGCAACTTACAGACAACCGTGGCGACGCCGCCAAAAAAATGCGGACGGGAGGCGCCGCAGAGGCCTTGGGAGATGTCGGTGACGGTGACTGAGGTTTGATATCCTGGCGGATACATCGCTTGTGCGTCAGGGGCGTAAGCCAGGTCACAGCCAGCGTTTTTCAGCATGTCGAAATCAGCCTCTTCATCCCGTGGATAGGTGGCTAAATCCTCATGGGGCGCAAATTGCGATGGATTGACGAAAATGCTCGCGACGGTTTTGTCGGCGATTTTTCTCCCATGGTGGACAAGGCTGAGGTGACCGGCATGTAGCGCGCCCATCGTGGGGACAAGCGCGACCGTCCGTCCTTCGCTTTTCCATTGTTCCACGCGCGCGCGCAGCGCCTTGACCGTGCGCACGATGCCAAACGGGCCCTGGTTACGTGAGATAGAAGAAGAATCGGCTATCGACATAAATTGAAGTTCTTTTCTTGGTTGTGTTGCACCAGCGGCCATCGCATTGATTAGCATAACGCCGAAATATCGGTTTGATGAATGCCCGACCGACGAAACAATTGCGAAGGGCAAGTCTTTAATAATGATCGATCATCTGACAACGAAAAAAGCTGCGGATCCTGATCTAACGCTTTACGCCTCCTTAAACGGGCATTCTGTGGGCGTTTTTTTCAATCAGGGGATGGTCGGCGGCCTCTTCCTTGATTATGATTGTATATTACGGTTTTTGGAGTGCACTCCGGGGCACGGTGTTGAGACGGCTTCATGAAGAAACTTTTGTCCAAACTATTCTGGCTGGGGGGGATTTTGTTTGCGACAGGCTGTTCGAGCTTGGGAGGGTCGAGCTCCGAAGCCGTTACGGGCCAATCGCCGAGCGAGTTAAATTGGTCATTCGCCGATACGACAGCCATGCAGGCTAAGGTATCTAGTCTTCAACAGGAAAATGCGCGCCTACAACGCCAGGTCCTGCAGTTGAAGCGGAGCTTAAAGGAAGCCGACGCCATCGTCGAAAGCGTGAAAACGAAACAAAAGGCGGTGGCGGATCAGCAAGGATTGGCGACGTCTCGGACGGCGCCGAAACCAGTGCAACGACCAGTGATCTCGGCCCCTGACCCAGAGCAGGACCTCGCCAACGCAGATGATGCGATCCAGGAAGCGCCGAGGCTGGTGCAACCGACATTCGCCAATGCCGAATCGTCCTTTGAGAACGAGGCCGTTAGCGATGAAATTGAGTTATCGAGCGTGTTATGGGGCGTGCATCTAGATTCTTACCGTAAAAAAGAAGACGCCCGTTCAGGATGGCAGGAGCTTCAGCGAAAAAACCCTGACGAATTAGGGCTCTTGGAGCCAAGAGTGGAAAACGTCACGATCGCTGGCCAGGGCGCTTATCTGCGTCTTATCGCCGGTGGATTTTCCGCTGAAGGGACAGCGAAAAAGCTTTGTAAAAATCTCACCTCCCGGGGACAGTATTGCCGAGTGGTTGGGTTTTCCGGCGAGCACTTATCGCTTGGTGGGCGCAGTTGATCGCTTAAATTTCGCTAGAAACCCGGATGACGGGTTATTCTGGCGCGGCGATCGAAAATCGCTTTTCCGCAATCACTTTGCCCTCATATTCTGCTGCGCCGAGATAGCGCGTTTTGAGAATGCTCTTGGGCAACTCCGAGACCCCGAGGGGAAGGGAAAAGGTCCGTTCCGAAATATCGGTAAAGACGGCGGCGTTCGCGAGGGTTGATAGTCGACGGGGAATTTTCTCCCCCTCTTGGGTCATCTCGACGTCCAATCGGCCAAATGTTGAATGGAGACCTTTTCGCTTGAGGGTCGTCTCCAGCACTAGGTCGCCCTTGTCATCTCGCACGAGGCGGGTAGCTGTGAAACTGGCGCTTCCCGGTGCGGTGTTTTGCGACCGTAAGATCACCGGTGCGGAAACACTGAGCCCGATATCGGCTTCCAAACCGCTGCTTATTTTTTGCAGATTGGTCCGGTGGGCGGCTGATTCGAACAATAAATGAGATCGCCTCTCGCCACGCGGAACTACAAGATCACCCCTAAGAGAGACCGTGACGGTCTCTCTGGCGCCTGGTTGTAACCGATGGAATGCCGGGCTCAGAGTTAAAAAAGGCGCCGCGCTAATGGCGGCGCGTTCTTCTGGCGATGCGTCGCGATATCCGGTCGCGGTGGCGGTGAGGTCAATCCAACTAATGCGCACATCGACGATACGATCGGAGGGGTTGGAGATTGTAAACACAGCATTCCCAGCGCCAGGGGTGAGGACCTGACGCAGGGGGGAGATCAAGATATCGGCTTTGACAGCGCTGGACGACCAGAGAGGCGCTGCGAGGATGGCGAGAATCAACGATAAGCGAGCAAGGTTGGCCACCATGGATGGCAATCGAAATGAGCGTGTAACAAAAGGCGTCTGCTCTCTCGCGTTGCTTAGAATCACGTCAGATTTCGCCATAGGTTTTTGCAGCAGGCGTCAAACTCGCCGAGTTAGTGTCTCACTGGATCGCTACGGTACGCCTTGCGGGGTTAATGGGATTTGAACGGTTGCGTCAGCGCCGTCAAAATTAAGCAATTTTTTACGGCGTCCCGGTGCGCCGAAAAGGAAACAGACGCTCGTGACGCACGTTATTGTTCTTGGCAACGAAAAAGGTGGCTCCGGTAAATCAACCGCCGCCATGCACATCATCGTAGCGCTGATGAAAGGCGGCTCGAAGGTTGCGGCGATCGATCTTGATATGCGCCAGCGCAGTCTTAACCGGTATCTTGAGAACCGCCGTCATTTTTGTGAATCAAAAGGCATTGAGATGGCGTTTCCTGAAGCGCCTATGGTGACGCCATCAGTGCTCGATAGCCGTGAGGCCTCTAAGAAACAAGAAACCGAGAATTTCACCGCGCAGCTTTCCGCGCTCGGTCATTGCGACTTTGTTGTGATTGATTGCCCGGGCGCCGACACCCATCTGTCGCGCCTTGCTCACGCCCATGCCGACACGATTATCTCCCCTCTGAATGACAGCTTCGTCGACTTTGACTTGTTGGCGCGTCTCGACCCGAAGACCGGCGACGTGGTTGGACCTAGTCTTTACAGTGAGATGGTCTGGGCGGCGCGAAAACGGCGCGCCATGGCCGGCGTTCCGGGCGGTATAGATTGGGTGGTGATGCGCAACCGCCTTTCGGCAACCCGAGCGAATAATAAAAAGCATATGGGCGAAAAGCTCGAGGATTTGTCCGGTCGGATTGGTTTCCGTCTCGCCAGAGGGTTTGGCGACCGGGTGATCTACCGCGAGCTCTTTCCAAACGGACTAACCTTATTGGATCTTGGCGGGCCTGAAGCGCCTATTCGCCTCTCCACTATGAGCCATGTGACAGCGCGGTTGGAAATCCGTTCGCTGATCGCCATGTTGAACCTGCCCAAGGTCGAAAGCGGTTTGAAAGATGGCCAGGCGGCCGCCTAATCGAGTTTTCGTCTGACGGTAGTCCTTTAAAGAACTTGGCAAAACGGCGTGCCGTGGGTGGTTTTCTTTGTGCGCCCCCTCGGGCATGATCCTATTGCATCCGTCAAAGGCGCAGGCGTATCTGGCGTTGTCGGCGAATTTTCATAGGTGATGGTAATGGGGTTTTTGGGAACCCTCGCTTTTCTGGCCGCGTTTGGCGGCGCCGGTTGGCTCTTGTGGCGCAATGCGACCGGCAAGGGAATGTCGGCGCGCAATGTGACCCTTTTTAAAGGGGTCGTATGGCTTGGCCTCGCAGCAGCGCTCTTTGTTGCGAAATTGTTGCCGCTAGCCTTCATGCTGCTCCTTGCTGCTGGCGGCGTCACTGCGATTGAGATGTGGCGTGAACGGGCGATGAAGGAAGACGAAGCCCGCTCAGGCGGCGCGATGACTGCGCCTGCGAAAACGGCCTTATCGAAATCGGAAGCAGCTTCCGTTCTCGGCGTCGACGAGACGGCCGACTCTGACGCTGTTAAATCAGCCCATAAAAAGCTAATCGCGCAGCTTCATCCCGATAAAGGGGGTACTGATTATTTGGCGGCGAAAATAAATGAAGCCCGTGAAGTGATGCTTCGAAAATAAGAATTGTTGCCGGCGCCTATCCATAGATCACGCTGGGCAGCCATGTTGCAATCTGCGGGAATAGCGCCAGAAGCGTTAGGGCTAGAATTTGAATGGCGATAAAGGGCAGCGCGCCACGGTATATGTCGCCGGTCTTTATTTCGGGCGGGGCAACGCCGCGGAGATAAAAAAGAGCAAATCCAAAAGGCGGCGTGAGAAAAGACGTTTGCAGATTAATCGCCATCATGACGCCGAGCCAGATTGGGTCGAGCCCCATCAGGAGAAGGGCCGGCGCGACGAGGGGGACCACCACGAAGGTGATCTCGATAAAATCGAGGAAAAAGCCAAGGAGGAACATGATCAGCATCACGCCGATCATGGCGCCGATGACGCCCCCCGGCATGGCGGCAAGGGCGGCGGCGACAGTTTCCTCCCCGCCGAGCCCCCGGAAGACGAGAGAAAACATGGCCGCGCCGATGAGAATGGCAAACACCATCGTTGTCACGCGGACCGACTGATCAGCGATTGCTGAAAAAACCTTCGCTTGGCGCAGGGCCCTCAGCGCCATAAAGACACCCCATGCGATTAAGAGACAGAGCCCCATCGCCAATAAAATGCCTGCTTGCTCAATCGCGCTCGCGCTTTCGCGGCCTATTCTTAGATCAAGGGTGCTATTCAGGGCGAGGAGAAGCGCGATAGCGACGGCGCTTAGAATGATCGGCGCTCGTCCCATCCAGCCGGGTGGGGCAAGGCGCGCGCCGGCGATGATTAACGCCCCAATCGCGCCGACGCTCGCCGCTTCCGTTGGTGTCGCCGCCCCGGCCAAGATGGAGCCTAGAACCGCGAGGATGAGGATAAGCGGCGGTGGGAGGGTTTTCAGCGCGGCGCGCCAAACATCCTTCCGAGAGCCCAGTTCGGCGGCTGGAATCGCCGGCGCTTTATGGCCTTGAAAAAGAGCGATCCCGATTTGATAGGTGAGATAAAGCCCCACCAGCATGAGCCCCGGTAGGAGCGCGCCCGCGAAAAGATCGCCAACAGAAACCGTTTCCGGCGCAAACACCCCCTGCTGCAGCTGTGCTTTTTGATAGGCGTTTGAAATGACGTCGCCCAACAGGATCAAAACGATGGAGGGCGGAATAATCTGTCCCAGAGTGCCCGCCGCCGCGATCGAGCCCGTCGCAAAAGCAGGATCGTAGCCTCGTCGTAACATGGTGGGCAGGCTGAGGAGCCCCATGGTGACGACGGTCGCACCAACGATACCGGTCGACGCCGCAAGGAGGGCGCCGACGAGGGTCACCGACAGGCCGAGCCCGCCGCGCATCGCGCCAAACAGCTTGGCCATTTCATCCAAGAGCTCTTCAGCAATTTTGGATTTTTCCAGGATGACTCCCATCAGAATGAACATCGGCACGGCGATGAGCGTTGTGTTGAGGACGGCGCCATGGATCCGTTGGGGGAGGGGCTGCAGAAATGAAACGTCAAAGACCCCGAAGGTCAGGCCAATCACGGCGAAAATTAGCGCCGTGCCGGCGAGGCTGAACGCCACTGGATAGCCGGCGAGAATAAATCCACAAAGGGCGACGATCATGGCGACATCGAGCCAGCCTGTCGCTGCGCAAAGGCACCATCCTTGAGCGTCAATCATGATTGCGCCTCACTGGCGGTGGTGGAGACATTCGACCGGGACCGAAGGGTTTCGGCCGCCCGCGCCGCCAAGACGAAACCAGCGGCGAGCAGAAGCACGCCGTAAATCGGGATCAGGCTTTTCAACAAAAAGATGGCCTGGATGCCGGATTGTTCTGCTGACCCTTCTAAGGCGTCCCAGGAATTGCCGACATAGGGGCCCGCGCTCCAAAGAAGCACGAGGCAAAAGGGAAACAGGAAGAGGTAAGTACCCGCCAGGTCAATCATGGCGCGCCGGCGCTCGGGCATTTGGCTGTAGAAAATATCCACCCGGACATGGTCATTTGTCAGGAGGGCGTATCCCGCCGCGAGGAGAAAAACAGCACCATGGAGATAGGTCACACTCTCCTGCATCGCGATAAAATTCAGCCCAAAGACATATCTTAGAATAACAACGGTGAACTGAATTAACGCCATGGCGTATATCAGCATGAGCGTCGCGCGGCCGGTCAGGCGAATGATTTTTTCTAGAGGGCCCACAAGGCTGGACACGGCGACGCCAGGGCCGCCGGTGCGGGCGATGACGGCGGTCAACAGGCTAAGCGCCGGTGCGAACAACAGAAGGCTATTTGTAAGTGCTGCGCCGATCCCCTGTTCTGGTGACCACAATCGCGGCGCTAGGATCGCGAAGGCGATGCAGACGAGGATGACTCCAATCACCATGGCCAACCAAACAAGTACGCCCTTTGCGCCCATCCGTGTCGATGCCAATGATGCGAGCGGTAAAAGAAGAACTGGGAACAGGACTGCAGCGGCCGTCATGTTCAGAATTGTGCCGACAAGATTGATCATGATTTACAGCGAAAACACATCGCGGCGCACCGCCATAAAGGCTTCATCAGAAATCCGGCCCCATTTCTGGGAGCGTTCCAGGGATTGTTTGTAGCTTTCATAGATACGCGCGGAAATATCATCCGTTTGCGCTGTTTCCTCAAGAACGACTTTGGTTTCCCGCGCCAGCGCTGCCATGACTTCGTCGGGCATCTCGCGCAGTTGTACGCCATGCTCCTCAATCAATTGGTCGAGGCCTGCGGAATTGAAATGGCCGTACTCCGCCAAAGCCAAATGGTTTGCCTGGTGACAGGCGCCGCGAACAATGGACTTTTCTTGCAGGGTCAAGCTGTTCCACAAATCGAGGTTCATGCCGACGGCAAGCTGGGCGCCTGGTTCGTGGAAGCCGGGCCAATAATAGTATTTCGCCTCCCGGTAAAACCCAAACGCGAGGTCATTCCATGGCCCCACCCATTCCGTCCCATCAATCGCGCCCGATTGCAGCGCTTGATAAATCTCCCCGCCAGAGATGGCGACGGCCGAGGCGCCGACCCGGCGCAAGACTTCTCCGCCGAGGCCGGGCATGCGGATCTTTCGGCCGCGCAGATCTTCTAGGGAGTTGATGGGCTCTTTATACCAGCCGCCCATTTGGTGGCCGGTATTGCCGGCGATAAACGGCTTGATGTTAAATTGCGCGGCAAGCTCGTCCCACAATTCGTGGCCGCCGCCGAATTCCGTCCACGCCATGATTTCAACAGCGGTCATGCCAAAGGGAACGGCGGTGAAGAACGGATAGGCTTTGGCCTTTCCCACCCAATAATATTCAGCGCCATGATAAAGATCCGCCGCGCCGGTGGAAACGGCGTCAAAGCTTTCAAAAGCGCTGACGAGTTCCCCGGCGGCGTAGACCTTTACCCGAAGGGCGCCGCCGCTCATTTCCGTGATGAATTGCGCCGTGCGCTCCGCCATGGTGCCAAGGCCCGGAAAATCCTTCGGCCAGGTGGTGACCATTTTTAGCTCTCGCGGCTCGATTGAACCGGTGATAGCGGCCCCGTCTACACCCGCCGGCACACCGCAATCGCATGCGGCAAGCCCCGTTGCGCCGATGGCGCCCGTCGCCAACATGCGTCGTCTATTGATCACGTGAGTTTCCGCCCGTTCTTAATTTCTAATGTTAGAACAGACGTTAAGCAGGAATAGGGCGAATGGGAAGGGCGAAGGGCTTAGCCGTCAGCCTCGTTCTCAGATGTTTTATCCATCCGAACCCAGCCGGCCGCGGTTAGTTTTTCCAGCGGCTGGTAGCGTTGTTTGTAGTCCATCTTTGCCGAGCCGTTGACCCAATAACCGAGATAGACATAAGGCAATCCAAGATCGGCGGCGAGGGCAATGTGATCGAGGATCATGTAAGCCCCAAGGCTTCGGGCGGCTTCGTCTGGCTCGAAGAAAGAATACACCATCGATAGGCCATCGGTCAGGCGGTCCGTCAGGGCGCAGGCAATCAGCCGACCATTAGGATTCAAGTCATCCGTATAAGATGGATTACGATATTCCACCATCAACGTGTCAACGGCGGTTTCTTCAACCATGGAGGCGTAATCCAACACCGTCATATCGGCCATGCCGCCGGCGGCATGGCGATCGTCGAGGTAACCGCGCAGGATCGAAAATTGCTCGCTTGTCGCGCGCGGGGCGCGAAGCCGACGTGTGACATCGCCATTGCGAGATAATATGCGACGCCGTGATTTACTTAGGTCAAAGTCATCAACCACAATCCGCACCGGTTGGCAGGCTGAGCAGCCTTCGCAAGCCGGAAGGTAGATGATGTTTTGTGATCGGCGAAATCCACGCCGTGTCAGCATGGAGTTGACGGACGGCGCAGATGGCCCATTTAGATACGAAAAGACCTTCCGCTCCTCTTTGCCTTTCAAATAGGGACAAGGGGCGGGGCTGGTCACATAGAAATCGCCGCCTTCAAGTCCAAGGCGGCGGCTGACGTCTTCATTACTCATGAGCGCATCCTAGACCATGAATGTTAGCGACGCCTTATCGGAACAGCAAACATACTATCGATGTTCCCGATATAATTTCCACATCTGTTCTCCATGCCGTCATGACGATTGTCTCATTTTATGAGCATCGTCAGGATTATCACGCAAGTAAAACAAACTTTGCGTGATCTAAAGGCGTCCAATCAGATGGAAGTAGAAAGGCGCGACTAGGGTATAAACAATCCATAAGACGACAATAAGCGGCGCGCCGACATTGACGAAATCGCGGAACCGATAGCGTCCAGGGGCGAAAACCAAGAGATTCGTCTGATAGGCGACCGGCGTAGCGAACGAACAATTCGCGCCGAAGATCACGGTGAGGACCAGAACATGAGGGTCGAGACCGGCGCTGTTGGCGGCGCTGACGGCGATCGGCGTGAACAAGACGGCTGTCGCATTATTGGACAGAACGTTAGTGATGGCCGCACACACAATAAAAAACGCCGACATGAGAAATATGGGCCCAAAACCGGCCGATAGCGCCGCCACCGATTCCCCGATCAGCGCCGCGCCGCCGGTGTTTTGGAGGGCCGCGCCCATGGCAAGAGAGACCCCTATGAGGAGGTAAATGCGCCGGTCGATCGCCCGGGCGGCTTGGCGCACATTTAAACAACCGGTGCCGACGATGGCCGCGGCGCCCGCGATCGCGGCGACGGCAATGGGCAAGAGGCCGGAGGTCACCGATAGGATAACGGCGGCGAAAATGGCGGACGTTATTCTCGCATTGCGGGCGTCGGGGAGGCCTTCCATCGAGCGTTCGAGAAGGAGAATATCGCGGTCCGCCCGAAGCGCGCGGATATCATTGATATCGCCCAGAATAAGGAGGACGTCCCCGGTCTCCAGGCGCAAGGCGTTCATTTGCGCGCGCACCATTCGACTTCGTCGTTCAATGCCCAGGATCACGCAATTGGTTTGATAGTGAAAACCAATCTGGCCGATTGTACGGCCGATCATTCGGCTTCCGGGCGCGATAATCGCTTCGACGATGGTCAATTGCGCGCGGGGGCGTGCGCCTGTTTCTTCATCCTCTAAGGTAATTTCCGCAGTCATGCCGTCGAGGAGTTCTGGTTTAGACTTCAAGAGATTGCGCAGAGTGGATCGCGTTGCTGCGATGATCAGGACATCGCCATTGCGTAGTTTCAAATCCTCGAAAGGAGGCAGGATGGCGTCTTCGCGACGTTGCACCATCCGCACCGTGACATCGGGCAAATCCGGGAAGAGCCCCGCAATCGGCGAAATACCAATCAACGGATTGCCGCGGGTCAGCTCTATTTGCGCGATAAACTGTTTGCCCTCGCGCTCATTGTCTTGTTCCGCCTTCGGCGTTTGATGATCCGGCAGAAGCGCGCGTCCCGCCGTTAGCATATAGATGATCCCCACCAGCGCGAGCACCAACCCAAGGGGTGTCAGCTCAAAAAACCCTATGGAATTGCCGGGCACGGTGACAGCATAGGATTGGGCCGCGAGAAGATTGGTGGAGGACCCGATCACCGTCGTCATCCCGCCGAATATCGACAGGTAGGACAGGGGCAGCATTAGGCGGGAGGCGGGGATCTTACTCTGGGCCGCTAACGCCGCCATGATGGGGATGAACATCACCACCACGGGCGTGTTGTTCAAGAACGCACTGACCAGCATGACGAAGACGAAAACCAGACCAATGGTCGTCAGGGGGCGCTTATCATAAAGGGTCAGCAAACGCTCGGTCGGATGCTCTAACGCTCCGGACTGAAACATTCCCTGGCCAATAATCAGAAGGCCAATAATAGCGAAGAGGGCGGGGCTCGCGAAACCCATGAGAAGTGTCTGGTAGTCGAGGGCTTTTGCGCCGTTTTCAGCATCCACCGGTGTCAGGGTGAACAACAGCAACAGCGCCACCAAAGACGCCGCAGAGACAAGCTCCAGCGAATATCGATCCAGGCTGAACGCAACCACTGTGGCCAGGATCACCACGAGGGTTCCCCACATCTGCCATGGCGACCCCGCCATCATATCAATTACGGTTGCTATCTCATCGCTCCATATCGGGCGAAGGACGCCCTTCCCGCCGGAAAGGGCCCTCTGCGCGCCGCCATATCAGCTTTTTATTTGCCCCGTTTGGTGATAACGGCACAAGAGTTAAGTTTTTTCAGAGTGTTATCCATTGTTAGCAGCGGCTATTCGCCCATTGGACGGTCCCTTCAGCGATGCTCATCAATGACACCTCTACCCCGACAGGATGAAATCGCCGATGACTGACCCGCACCGCCCTCTCAAGACCGCTTTTGGTCGCTTTGCGACCGGCGTGGCGGTTGCGTCTGCGTTCAAAGATAACGGCGACATCGTTGCGATCACGATTAACTCTTTTGCGTCGGTTTCCTTGGAGCCGCCATTAGTCCTCTGGTGCTTGGAGAAAAGCGCGACCGCCTATGATTATTTCACTAAAGCTGCCGGGTACGGTGTCAGCGTCCTACATAATGACCAGGAAGCGATCTCAAATCGGTTTGCGCAGCGTGCGGATGTCCCGGCGGAAAAGGACCTTTTCGAAAGCCAAAATAGTGGGGCGCCGCTCTTGAAAAAAAGGCTGGCGGGCTTTGATTGCGAGCTTGTCGAATGCCATGAGGCCGGGGATCATGTCATTCTTATCGCGAAAGTGATCGCCTTTGATTCACAGCCTGGCGCGCCATTGTTGTACTTCGCGAGCAACTATGCGGACGGGCCCGCCGCTACCTAGGATAGTAAATTTCGGTTGTGGCGAGAGCGTCGCCTTGCTCCATTGAGAATTCTTAATAAAGCGTAAAAATTCTTAGTCGAAACCTCGACACCACTTTTGTAAAGTGTAATTATATAACATACCGGCGATGGGGAAGCGTCGGCTCTTTGCAGGTTCCTTGTTTGATGCGTTGGCTCTTTGGGAATTTGCTCGTTGTAAATATGCGGCGTCTAAAGGGGCTTTTATAATGGGTCTAGTAGCAACCTTCCTCGGGATTATTAGTTTAGCGTCTGTGGTTTTCGCGGCTGCTTGGCTTATGAACCAATTGGGCGCAGGGGAGGCGGCAAAAGGCTTGCTTTTCCTGACAGCTGTCGGTTTTGCAGCCGCTGTTATCATTACCTATGGCTCAGCGTTGTTCGCGACCATTGGCTGATGGCTAATGCCCTGAACGCGTAAGAACGTTCTCTCACTTATTCACCGCAAACGGATGATTGTGGCCTTTTTCTGCAAAGGTTCACAAGGTAGACTCCCGTGAGTAAAAATCAGGGCGATGGGCTCATGCTTTTCACGCATCGCCCCGGCGTCCTTATGGGAGACACCATCATGCAAAGAGAAGTAAGCGCTCAAAAGCGTAAAGTGGACACGATCCTCGACCTGATTGGGGATACGCCTTGCGTTCGCATCAATCGTTTAGCCCCATCCCATGTTGATCTTTTTGTAAAGGTGGAGGCGTTTAATCCGCTAGGTTCTGTGAAGGATCGCCTGGCGCTCGGTGTTATCGAAGCGGCGGAAGCCTCGGGCGCCTTGAAGCCCGGTCAAACAGTTGTCGAAGCGACGAGCGGTAATACCGGCATTGGCCTGGCCATGGTCTGCGCAGCGAAGGGGTATCCGCTGGTGATCACCATGGCGGAGCCATTTAGCGTCGAACGGCGAAAATTGATGCGGTTCTTAGGCGCGAAGGTGATCATCACGCCGGCGGCGGAGCGTGGGGCGGGCATGGTCAAAAAGGCTCGTGAACTTGCGGAAGAACATGGTTGGTTTCAAACCCGCCAGTTTGAAAACCCTGCTAACCCGGACATGCATGAGCAAACAACAGCCCGGGAAATTTTGCGCGACTTCGAAGGTGATCGGCTCGATTACTGGGTGACCGGATATGGCACAGGCGGCACCCTAAATGGCGTTGCCCGCGCGTTAAGAGCTGAACGTCCGGAAATCAAAATTGTTGTAAGTGAGCCGGAGCCCGCCGCCTTGCTGCAAGATGGCCGCCCCCAGGAGCGCCGCCCCGATGGCGCCGCCGATGTCAGCCACCCAGCTTGGAATCCCCATCCGATCCAGGGTTGGACCCCCGATTTCATTCCGCTCATCACGGAACAGGCGGTGAACGCCGGCGCGTATGATGACGTCAAAAGCGTGACGGGCGAGGAGGGGATGGCCTGCGCTCGGGACCTTGCTTCCCAAGAAGGGATCTTCACCGGCATTTCCGGCGGTTCAACATTTGCAACGGCGCTCGCGGTTGCGAAGACGGCGCCGGAGGGAAGCGTCATCCTGTGCATGCTGCCCGACACAGGTGAACGATATCTCTCCACGCCGCTCTTCGCCCATATTGACGCCGATATGAACAGCGACGAGCGCGACATCGCCGCCTCCACGCCAAGTTGTCAGCTGCCGGTGACTTCTTAACTCAGACGAATTTGCGCTGCTCAGCATTATTGTGCGAGCGGCGCCGATCTCTAAGATCCGCGCCAAACAAATCGTGATCCGGTCGCCGGATTACCTCAGGAGCGTGATAGAAATGTCTGTGTTGCAAACCGAAAAACCCGCCTGGAAATCTGATGAATTGGTGCTCTTTGAAGATGAGGCGGCCAAATTCTTCACACGAGAATTGACCCCCCATGTCGAGAAATGGCGGGACCAAGGCTGCGTTGATCGCTGGGCGTGGGAGAAAACTGGTGAAGCCGGCATGCTCTGTATGTCCATGCCGGAGGAATATGGCGGCGCCGGTGGGCATTTCGGCCATGAGCAGGTCTTTATCGAGCAGCAAGTAAAATGCGGCGTCGAAGGCTTCGGTGCTGCGCTTCATAACTGCATCGTCGCGCCTTACATCCAGCACTATGGCACCGAAGAACAAAAACAGCGCTGGCTGCCCAAAATGGCGACGGGCGAGTTAATCGGCGCCATCGCCATGTCAGAGCCAGGAACGGGATCGGACCTTCAGTCCGTGCGCACCACAGCGCTAAAGTCCGGCAATCAGTACGTCTTAAACGGCCAAAAGACATTCATCACAAATGGTCAGACAGCGAACTTTATTCTTGTCGTCTCCAAGACCGACCCAAAAGAGGGCGCGACAGGGATTTCTCTCATGGCGGTGGAAACTGATGAGGTGGACGGTTTTGAGCGTGGCCGCAATTTGAAAAAACTCGGCAATAAAGCCCAAGACACCTCCGAGCTGTTCTTTAACGATGTAAAAATTCCGACCGAGAACTTGCTTGGCACGGCGGAAGGCCAAGGTTTTTTCCAGCTGATGGAACAGTTGCCCCAAGAGCGCCATCAAATTGCGGTGCAAGGCATGGCCGGCATCGAGCGGGCGCTGGAATTGACGATCAACTACGTCAAAGAACGCGAGGCCTTTGGACGTCCAATTTTCAAATTCCAAAACACCCAGTTTAAACTCGCCGAATACAAAGCCAAAGCGACGATGGCGCGCGTGTTTGTTGATTACTGTACGGATCAACTCATTAAGGGCAAGCTCGACGCGTCGACCGCCTCTATGTCGAAAATGCTGATCTCCGATCTTGAGAACGAAACCATCGACGAATGCCTCCAGCTTTTCGGCGGCTATGGATATATGGACGAGTACCCCATCAGCCGGATGTACGCTGACGCCCGCGTCCAGCGCATCTATGGCGGTACAAACGAAATTATGAAGCTGTTGATCGCGCGGAGCATCTAGGGGCGGCGATTGAAGGGTACAGCGCGCCTTTTTGAATAGCATTGGCCACCGCAGGTTTGTCATTCTGCGGTGGTGATCAGGTAGCAACAGGAGCGCCCGCCTGCGCCGAATGCCATTACAGGCCGCTTTGGGAAGTAAATTCCCCTTGCAACCCGATCTGACAACGCTATGAAGAAGGGCTTTTGCGGGTATAGCTCAATGGTAGAGCAGCAGCCTTCCAAGCTGAATATGCGGGTTCGATTCCCGCTACCCGCTCCAGCAATTACAATGACTTAGGTGATCGATTAGTTTCTGGCGCGAAATGCGGGAAACTGAATAGAAACTCGACACAATCTAAGGCTCATCGGTAATACGTCCAAAGTCATCTGGTGTTTCGAACGGTGTCAATGCGACCTTGCGTTCCAGATCATCGAAACCAACCCGGTTTCTTTCTATTATGGCGTTCTTTGTGAGCTCACTGTTCAGGTTTAAGAGGCTGATCATGCCACGCATGGCAGAAAACGTTCGCAAAGCTGCCATAGAGCCAAATAGAGTAATGCCGAACGCAATTATCCAAGTCGCATCGTGGAAGAAATTTACACGCGTGAACTCGAATGTCAGCTTCCAATCATGGATCTTTCCAAGGATAAGGAAAGCAACAGCGGCAAAATCAAAAGCTAGCAGTGTTATCCAAAATATAAGCTGTCTACGGAGTGCTACGTGGTATCGGTCAACATCAACAAGTGTGATCCCCTCCGATTTCAGTATACCGACCGTGAATATCATCGCGGGAAGGACAGAGGCCGCTTGGATACTGAAGAAAGAAATCAATTCGGATGTCACATCTTCGAATATCGCCGGATCGAGATTGAAGCCAGCCAAGATCGAAAGTAGAGCAGCCGAAGCAAACTGCCATCTCGTCGAGATATGACCCCACAACCTACGCATTTCTATGGTTCAATCTTACCATTTTCGACAAAGTGTTTGTAAGCAGAAAACAACTTTTCCCTGGCATCCTTCGGATTAATTAGACTTCCAACCATCGCAACGCGAACAGGATAGCTCAACCGGATATCGTTGCCTGTTAATATTCCTGTCTTTCCTACAGCCGTAACCTCGCCTTCAGGCAAATTTCTCAGTGCATGCTGCATAGGTGCACGCGAAGCTTTTCGGCGTTTAGTTTTGTAACCGATGTGTACATCCACTTGGAGTGACGCGTCGTCTGGAATGCTTCCAAGAAATTCCTGGACATCTGCTTCGTTGTTCATGATTGCACGAAGCACCTCAACTGCTTTCTCCCTCCATGTCCGTTTTGTTGCTGCTTCTTTGAAGGCTTCAACTTCCTGAACCTCTTTAGGTTTCTTGTCTTCAGTTTCTCCTGGCTTAAGTGATGTCGTGTTTCCGCCGACAATGATTTCCCGAATGTCATCTAGGTCACCGCCAACGTCAGCCGCGTCAAACTTCGCGTCCAAAATGACTTGTCCAGTAGTTTGGATTGCTCCAGCTCGGTCCTTAAGTAGCCACGTCAGATATTGTTCTAGGTTCTTCGTGGACAAAGACCGACTTTGGAAAACGAACACGTGATTGTCTTTCACGAGCCAATACATAATCGAGTGGATGTATTCTTTTCCCGTCGGGGCGGGTTGCTGTTCTACACTAAGTGATGGCTTGTCAGGTTGTTGATCCAGCAGGGCCTGCATGTGGCCCTCAGTGTATTGGGTCAGGTCTCCAAAAACTGTTTCTGAGTCATCGTGGTAGAGATTCATTAGATAGGTATCACTTTGACCGGGTGAAGGATCAAATGCTCTCAACTTCCAGCTAGATTTCAGCCTAGTTCCTTCGATTTTGTGTTCGACAGCGTTTCTAATCGCGTCTTCAAGTGAAGTTCCTGAGAAAGCATTAGTCGCATCAGAGAGCCGTCTATAATGAACAGTCAAAGATTTACGGGAAATCATCCATTTATATCCGTAGCTTCAAGATCTACTGGATATAGACTAGTTTTCTCAGAAATTACCACTCATTGTTGATTAGAACAAAACAAGAACAATTTCAAGTGATTTTTGAGCTTCAGAAATTGTGGAACATGGTTCGTTGACAAGCACGGAGAAGGCTGTTCCCCACACGGTGGCGCTGTGCTCCGCGCCTATATCATCGCGCCGGTGTTCTGTCGGCAGCGGTCGCACATGCGGTTGTGGTTGCCCTCGCTGTGGAAGGGCCTGCCGCATGTCATGCAGTCGCGGTTGGGGCGCTTCTCGGTGACAAGGCCCTCCGTTCCACCCTCCAGGCGAAGCCGACCATGACGAAAGAGCTGGCCCAGTTGAGAAGCGGAAACGCCCCGGTCGCTGATATGCTTGTGTCAGCTGTATTCTAGAAAAAAACGATTAGGAACAGCATTTTAGGGTGTTTTTTGCCCTGTGAGGGCCACATCTCCATGATATGCAAAATGGCATTTAGTTTATAAAATATTGCCAATTGGCGAATAAAGCCTATATTGGGGAGAGAACGAGATGGAGCCTTCAATGCCGCTGCAATTGGTCGAAAAAGCCCTGCCAACTGATGCCGTCGCCACCATCACCGATGACGAGGGCGAGGCCATGGCGCGCGCCGCGGTCAACCTCTTCGGCCATTGGGGCATCACCGATGCGCAAGCCTGCGTGCTGCTGGGCGGGGTTTCCAAGCGCACCTATGCGCGGTGGAAAGATAGCGAAATCGGCCGTCTTACCATTGATCAGAAAACCCGGCTCTCGGTGTTGATGGGCATTCATAAAGCCCTGCGCATTCTCTTCACCGAAAAAGCGCGCGTCTATGAGTGGGTGAAGAAGCCGAACCGCGCCTTTGGTGGGCAGTCTGCGCTCGACATCATGCTTGGCGGGTATCTCACCGACCTCTTCCGTGTGCGGCACTATCTGGACGCCGCGCGCGGATGACCAGAGAGCCCACGGTCTCAACCATCAACTGGCCTGATGCGCGGCGGATTATTTCCTCGCGCTATCCGCCCGTCGATCTCTTTGAGGACATCGCTGATCCGCGCGACTGGGAGCTTCTCGCCGGTGCCGAAGCGCGCACTAATCCACGCATCAATGAAAGCATAGGTCGGCTTGATCTTGTGCCGCCTGAACGACGCGTCGCTGGCGCCGGTGCAAGTTATGTGATGGCGCCATTTGTTCATGTCAGCCCCGAATGGGCAGGACGGTTCGACGATGGCACATTCGGCGCCTACTATGTTGCAAAATCGTTCGACACCGCTGTCGCCGAGACGGCTTATCACAAAGGTCAGTTTTTTAGTGCAACCAACGAAGACCCTGGATGGCTGGCGCAAATGCGTGAGCTGGTCGGCGCAGTCGATAATGCGTTTCACGACATAAGGGGCGACAGCGATTTCGAGGATTGTCTCGCGCCAGACGATTACGCGGCGTCGCAGGACTTGGCGCGAACGCTGCGATCCGGCGGGTCAAACGGCATCGTGTTTCCAAGCGTGCGCGATGCGGGCGGTGAATGCCTCGGCGCCTTCTGGCCGAATGTCGTCGGTTTGCCGGTGCAGGGACGGCATTTGGCGTATCATTTCGACGGAAGCAGGATCGATCTCGTCAAAGACGAATCAAGCGGCGATGTTTGGCGGTTAATTTAGTCTGTAGCGTGAGCATTAACGGTCAATGTACCCGAGTCCCATTCCCGCTATCCATTCCAGCGATTTCCTGGAGCAAGTTTTGCTGGTGGTGCACAGCCTCGACGAATAGCAATGCCGATAGCGTCAGCAATCAACTCTTGGCTCGGCCTATCTAAGTTGACGCTTTAGAAGTCAAACACCATCACTAAACCCTCTCCGCACCCTGTCCAATTTGTAAACGCGCGTTAACCGCGGATTATAAGCTTTCGGTCACTCTTCCGGCGCGAGTGATCGGGTCCGCAGAGGGGCCAAAGTGAGACTTGAGCGAGATCTGAGCGAGGCGCGGGGTAGGGTAATGGTGAAATTGAACAAGAACGCATCCATCATGAGGCCGATTGGCGCTGTTGGCGCGGCGGCCCTGATGGGTATTAGTGCGCCGAGCGCGGCGGCAGAAGGGCCGGTCGATACGGCTGTGATGGCCGAAGCTGGTTTGAAGTTTTGGAAAAAGAAAAAGCGGACCGAGGCCGAGCGCGAAGCCTATGAGCGGGAGAAGGCCATCAAAGAGCAGGCTGCTGAAGCCCGTCGCGCCTCCCAGCGCAAAGCGAAACGCAATGGGTCGGTCTCCGGGGGGTCAATCTACGGCCAATATGGCAATGGCGTGTTCGCGCGGGGGTCCTATGTCTTCGGCGCTCATACATCCGATGGTGCGCTCGATGTTGACGCCATCGGCGCATCCTTTGGCTACCGCCGGAAAATCGCCGGGAGTGGCCGCATCGCCTGGTATCTCCAACCCAATATCGTCTGGCAACGCGAAGCCTCAGAAATCGATGTCGTCGGTGTGCCCATCGATCAAGCGTTTTGGGGGCTATCGGGACTTATCTCCGCGCGGATGGAATATCGCACCCGTCTTGTTACGCCTTTTTTTGAAGCGGGTATCGGCCCCAGTTATTTCGAAACGGTCGTCGATGACAGCGTGACGAAAGTGACAAACGGCAACCTCGCGGCAGGGTATAGCGGCGTCGTTGGGTTTGAGACCCGAGTAACGGATCGGTTCGCGATAGAGACATCTTATCGCTATCTCGGCGCATTGAGAGAACAAGCGATCGGCTTTCATTCGGCGGAAATCGGCGCCAGTTATCGTTTCTAAGGGGGCGTCCCTGTCGCTCATCGACTTTTGGGATGACTTAGGCCATAGCCTCTCCAAGATTTACTACGGGAGTTATGGCATGGCTGATCAGGATTTTCTCGACCGCGTTTTTACGATGGAAGTGGGGCGCTGCACGGAGGCGGCCGCGGTCGCAGCCTCGAAAATGATCGGGCGCGGCGATAAAGAAGGGGCCGACCAGGCGGCGGTGTCCGCCTTACGCGAGGCCTTCAACATGCTCCACATGGACGGCACGGTCGTCATCGGCGAGGGCGAACGCGACGAAGCGCCGATGCTCTATATCGGCGAAAAAGTCGGAGACGGCAAAGGCCCGAAAGTCGATATCGCTCTTGACCCGCTGGAAGGCACCACCTTGACCGCAAAAGCGATGGCAAACGCCCTTGCGGTGGTGGCCATGGCCCAGGGCGGCACGCTTCTCCACGCGCCAGACGTTTACATGGACAAGATTGCGGTGGGCCCAGATTTCCCGGCGGGCGTCGTCGATCTTGACGCATCGGTGGAAGACAACATTCAGTCCGTCGCGAAGGCCAAGGGCGTTGACGCGTCTGAGGTGACGCTCTGCGTCCTCGACCGCGAACGCCACGAGCATATCATCGCGGGCGCACGCAAATTAAAGGCGAGGGTGTTTTTGATCCCCGACGGGGACGTCGCCGGCGTTTTCCACACGACGGAGGCCCATACGGGCATCGATATGTATGTTGGCCAGGGCGGCGCGCCGGAAGGTGTTCTTGCCGCCGCGGCGTTGCGCTGCGTAGGCGGACAAATGCAAGGGCGGCTCGTTTTCCGAAATGATGACGAACGGGGGCGTGCTGAAAAAGCAGGGATCACCGATCTTACCCGTAAATATGATCTGATGGATCTTGCCTCGGGGGACGTCATGTTCGCCGCAACTGGCGTCACCAATGGCACCATGCTTGATGGCGTGAAATGGGAACCCGGCTACGTCAACACCCATACAATGGTGATGCGGTCTAAAACCGGCACCGTGCGTTACATCCGGGCGCGGTCGCGTCGATAACAGCATCCTTATTCGGTATTTGTTGCGACCGGCCCCGAAACCCGGGGCCGGTCTTTTAGTGTGTGCTACGGCTTTATTTTACTAACGGCGGAACGCGGTCACGGAGGCCGGTACGCCTTCCGCATTTTGATCGCCGTCAAGCGCCGTGATCGTAAACGTCACGCTGCTCACGCTAGATCGAGAGATATTGCGCAACCTTGCTGAACACACGCCGCTCGAATTGGTTGTGCATGAGCCGGATGCACCGCGATCCGTTGTAATGGAGACCACGACGTTCGGAGCGCCTTGTCCGCCTTCGGTGACGCCAGCTCTCACCGTTGCTTCCCAACGCGATCCGCTCGTGCGGCGGCTGGAGGCGCTGAGGCTGTCAAGTTCTAGCCCGGCCGGTGGCGGTGTTTGTCCGCTGCAGCTTGACGGCACCGCAAACGATTCTTGAATGGAGGTGCCGGCGCTATTCATGCTGCCGCCGGCCCCCATGCCTTTTGCGGCAAAGGCCTCCCAGATAAAGCAATCGCGACCCGCGGGCGCTTCCGCAAGGAAACCGTCCCGCATCTCGAAATAATCGGGCGCAGATGGGATAAAGTTCATCCCACCGACAATATCGCTCATGATTGTATCAACGCCGAAGCCATTAGCTTGGTAGATCTGCCACATATCCCAAATGGCGGCAGCGATAATTTCGCCGTT
Organism: Parvularculaceae bacterium; assembly: GCA_965263305.1. Lineage (GTDB taxonomy): Bacteria > Pseudomonadota > Alphaproteobacteria > Caulobacterales > Parvularculaceae > MED-G105. The sequence continues at coordinate 377,122 of OZ253666.1, read as the reverse complement.
ACGGTGCACGCCGCGAGAGGAATTGAAGTCGCCGATCGTGTCCTGATGCGCGCCATAACGTGACGAACGGATACCCCGGGAGTTATTGAATGAGTACTCGCCGACGGCGTCGTCATCGTTATGGATAATCGCAAGAACATCCCCCATGCCTTCGCCGATTGCGCCGGGCACGTTGCCGCTCATCTGACCGATCATCCGCCATGTAAGGCCGTGACCATATTCATGCCAAATGACATCACTGTCGAGGCCTGAATCCCGGTCAGGGTTCGTAAACGTCCACAAGAACATCTGCATCCGGGGGTTTGATCCGTCGCCCGGCGTCGCAAAGTTCGCGTTGTTCGTGCCAGATCCATCCTGCGCTTCTGCATTGACGCTATCAGATCCAGCACCGCCGCGACCAAAATTGTTCTCTTGGAAGTTGCCGGAGCCCTCAACAAAGCCGTAGCTATAAAGCCGGTCATGGATAAGATTATTGAAGTAGAACAGGTTTTGAACCGCGACTTCTTGATTTGCCGATGATGTTGGCGTTTGTGATAAATTGGCCGAGGTCGTAAAGTTGCCGCTGGATATCGTGCGGCCGCCGCCATCCGGCGCGTTATTCGCGTTCCGATCGAGGTAAGCGAAAACATTATTCCCCGAGATGCGAACGGAATTCTGCGTTCCGCTGCCGAGCCATCCGTTCGGTGATTGGGAATTCCCGTTACCGGGGCCATTGACGGTCACCTGGTTTGTTATCCCCGGATGGTCGGGGAAGATGCGGTAACTGTCACTATGAGTTCGTAGCTCGCTGGAAACAATCCGCCCGAGACCATCAACAAGGACGTGGTACAGCATATTATCGCTATTGCGCCAGAGTTCGACGAGAAAACCTTCCTCAAGCGCACCGTTTTCACGAGCAATGGCGACGCGCTCAGCCGTTGGCGCCTGATAGTAGAAATCAGGTGCGGTGAACGTGGTCATAACGCCCTCGGTTTTCGCCGCGCGCACAAATGGTGCTTGATTGCCGAAAACACTACGGGCGGCGGCAAATACGGCGATGCCAGCGTTGAGCCGGGAGGGGGTGACGCGGTCCGTTTCAGAGACCAAGCGTTCAATCATGTGGATCATTTCGCCATCTTCATTGAAGGCGGCTTTGGCGTATGCGCCGTATACGCGCAATCCGTTGACGTGCTGTTCGTACCGCGCAAACTGACGGCCGTTTGCGTCGCTGAATATGGATTTCTCTACGATAGAATTTATTGTTACGTCGCCCATTCCGCCGCTGCGAAGGTAGGCGTTGACGGCGGCGATTGGCGTTTTTCCTGAGAAGCGCGCAAGTTCTTTTTGGTCTGACATCACCTTTGATTTGGCTTTGAACAGAAGATCGCTCTGCACGCCGCTATCGACGCTGCTTTTAGCTGATGACTGGACTTGGTTTTCAACATCTGCAGCCGCCGATGTTGTTGCATAGAATATCGCGAGCGCGCTGACAGTCAGCGCGCACCCTCTGAGTGAGTGTGGCATTTGTTTTCCTTTGTGTGTCCCGCCGGCGCTCTTTACTTTATCGCACGCTACTGGTGGTGCGCACGGCGCGCTCGCTTCGTTGCAAGCGACCACATTACGCCTTATTCGATTACGTTTTTCAATTATCTTTTTTTCAATAATGCAAAAAGTGATGAGCAAAGAGTTTTTTCTACATGTCGCGGAAATTTTTCTTAAAATTAATTTTATTCTATAATCGGTGTGATTTTCGTTTCTTTGCTGATTTCGTCCAGGTTATTTGACTGCCGATAATTTGTGCTTCCGCACAAGGCCGCGCATTTGGTTATAGGTGAGGCCAAGAAGGGGCGCTGCTTCTTTCTGATTGCCTTGACAGGCGATCATCGCAGCGTTGGCAAAGTCACATTCCATTTCTCGAAGTCGGCCTCTTAAGTCTACTGGCAAAGAAATAGGATCATGCGTTACTATCTTTCGCGGGGTGTTATGTTTTTTTGGGTCAGTTGTTGCCCGGTGAATTTCTGTGAACGGCTCTGAGTCAGAATTCCGACGATGTGATGTTACATCATCCAATAATGGTGCATGGGGAGAGTCAAAGGGATCAATGACAACCGTATCGACGGGGCCGTCTCGTTCGTCCACGATCCATCGGTAAAAGGATCGCTCGGCGGCATTTTTTAATTCGCGTACGTTGCCAGGCCAGTCATGGGCGGTAAACTGCGCCATTGCGGTCGGTGTAAAGCCCGGGAACGGTGTCTCCAGCTCGCGGCCTAAGGCGGCGCCGAAATGAGCGCAAAGAAGGGGAATGTCGTCGGCGCGCGCGCGCAAGGGTGGGGCGTGGATAACATCAAACGCTAACCGGTCGAGCAGGTCGGCGCGAAACGCCCCGCTTGCTGCGCGCGCCGGGAGGTTGACGTTCGCGGCGGCGACCACGCGAACGTTTACTGTCAGGGTCGTCTCACCGCCCAGGCGCTCGTACTCCCCGTATTCTATGATCCGCAGTAGTTTTTCCTGCACCCTTAAAGAAGCACTGGCGATCTCGTCGAGGAAAAGGGTGCCGCCTTCCGCCCGTTCAAAACGCCCGACATGGCGTTTCTGCGCGCCGGTGAACGCCCCGGCTTCGTGGCCGAAGAGCTCACTTTCCAGAAGGTCTTCAGATAGGGCGGCGCAATTGACCTTTACAAAAGGGCCCTCCCAGCGCGGCGATAGGAAATGTAAGCGCGCTGCGATCAGTTCTTTGCCCGCGCCGCGTTCCCCACAAATCAGGAGCGAGCGATCAAGTCCGGCAAGAGAAGAGGTCTTGGCGAGTGCGCTCAGAAATGCTGGCGATTGGCCTATGAGGTCGGGAAGGGAGTCGGCGTCCATAGGGAAAAAATACCATTATTTAGAGGTGATAAATGCCATAATATAGGTGAAAAATACCTTAAATTCACAGCGACCCAACCGCGCAATCAGTCGCAAAAATTTATTTAAGTAAATAGAAACAATAGCTTGTGAAATTTTTGGCTAGCTTTGGAGAAGTTGGCACGCCTTTGGCAATGAGGTTAACCAACGACGGCGGCAGCGAGCCTAACCAGGGCGCGGGCAGGATCGTCGGAGGCAATAGGAGACCATGCAGCCATGCGCAGATCATATTACGACGACCACTATGACAGCCGACATCATGATCGATCCAGCGATCGACAGCGGGCCCGATACCGGGAACAGGACGATTATTGGGAGCATCGTATCCGCCAAGCCATTCGCGGACGCGACGGGTTTTCCTGGGGCGTGTTCTTTTTCGGCCTGATCGTTGGCGCGATCATTTTTTAACTGAACAGCTTTGCAAGTTTTGAAACGCTACCATCACCCAAATTCTATTAGGAGGTTCCCATGGGCGTATTTTCCAGATTAAGCGATATCGTCAATTCCAACCTGAACGCCATGCTCGACCGGGCTGAAGACCCAGAGAAAATTGTTCGCCTGATCATTCAGGAAATGGAAGACACCCTTGTCGAAGTGCGCGCCCGCGCCGCGCGCGCCATTGCGGACAAAAAAGATGTCACCCGTAAAAAGGAAGAGTTTGAAAAGCGCGCCGCCGAATGGGAGGGCAAAGCTGAACTCGCCATTGCGAAGGGCCGTGACGATCTTGCCCGCGGGGCCATCGCGGCCAAACGAAAAGCCCAGGAAATGGCGGATCTATTCACAAAAGAAGAACAGGCGATCGATGAGAGCCTCGCCAAGACAAATGAAGATCTCGCCCAATTGCAATCCAAGCTGAAAGAAGCAAAAGCCAAGCAACGCAGTCTGGAAATTCGCCATGACGGCGCAAGCGATGCGATTAAGATCAACCGTCATGTTCACGATGGGCGCATTGATGATGCAATGGCCCGCTATGAGCGGTGGGAGCGTCGCATCGATGAACTGGAGGCCGAGGCCGAAAGTTATGTCATGGGACGACCCAAATCCCTTGAAGAAGAGTTCAACGAGCTCGAAGTTGAAGATGATATCAACGCGGAATACGAAGCGCTAAAGCGCCGTGTCGCCGAACGCGTTAATAATCAGTAGTCAACTTAGTTAGAGAAGGGGTTGATAATGGAATGGCCATTTGTTGTTGTGATCATCGCAATCGTATTTGTCGCGTTGCCTGCTACGATCATGCACTACATCACGGAATGGCGGAAGGCGAAGGCGCCTTCCGCAGATGATGAACGGTTGATCGACGATTTGTGGCGCACGGCGCAACGCCTGGAGGCTCGTGTAGACTCGCTTGAGCGTATTCTAGATAGAGAAGCGCCCCGTTGGCGCGAAGATTACAGGGACCGCCCACATGCCTGATCATCATCACCACCATCATTGGGGGTCTGACGCGGACCCACGGCGTGACCATGGTCGATATCACGGCGACGAGGGGCGTGATCGCTACGCCTATCACGCCGGTGAGCCGGGCCCTGGACCGAACCGTCACAAACTGTACCGCAATATGCGAGCGGGCAAGATCGCGGGCGTCTGCGCGGGTATTGCTGATTACTTTGGCTTTAAGGTGGGGCATGTCAGAATAGCGACCGTGCTGGCGACAATTTTCATGGTGCCGCCTGCGGTTATCGTCGCCTACTTGGCCGGCGCATTTTTTCTGCCGATCGGCGACCCAATCTCGGCGCGATACAATACCAAAGACGAAGAACGTTTTTGGCGGAGCTATTCCGCGCGTCCGCGCGCCACGATCTCTGAAATGAAACATCGTTTCCGGGCGTTAGAAGCGCGCGTTGCAGACATGGAACGCACCGTAACGTCTGAGGAATACTCGTTGCGAAAGGAATTTCGCGATCTCGAAGGGAAAGCCTAAGGCTTTCACTATGGAAGGGAAAACGGTCCACCTGTTGGTTGGGTAGAGGGTGTTGTTTTGGCCAACAGGCATATCGGACTGCTCGCTCTTTCATGAGCCCCCCATGGGGTGCGTCGGAAAAGCGTTGGGAGAAGAGTGACATGCCAAATTTGGTGAAAGTTCACGACTTGAGCAAAGGTGTTTTTCTCGCATTTGTGGCGGCGTTGTTCCTAAGTGAATTATTGGACACCACCATAACCGAGACCGCCGAAAAGCCGGATGGCGCCGAACTGGGAGCGAGCGCTCTATCAACAGAGGAAGCGTCGTTGCCAGGTTTCGTCATATTTTAATGCCGCCTCAACGCTGTTTTTGCGTACGAATTCAAATTTCACCCCTTGCACCACCCAATATTGAAACCAGGGTTGATCGGCTTCCCTCGCTTCGCTTATCGTAACGACGATAAAGGCGAGCCCTTCGTGGCGCTTGCCCGCGAGGACGCAAAACGTGACGGACAACAGAAATGACGCTGACACGCCATCCAGCGGGGCGGGTCAGTCGAAAAGATCATCGGGACGGCATAAACGATCTCGTCGTCGCCGCCCGCGGGCGCCAAAGGAGAGCCAGGGTGCGCAGAGAACCGGGCCGGTTGATGCGCCGCGACATTCTTCAAAAGAAGAACGTCGACCGCCCACTGGGCCATCCCGTTTTGCAGCAATTGATCTTGGTACTAACAATTGTCGCCTTCTTGTGGCAACGCCTAAGGGTCGGTCGTTCCGTGTTATTGATGCATTTTCGCGTATTGTGAGATTGGGCGAGGGATTGCAAACGTCGGGCGCCTTATCTGATGCTGCAATGGATCGCACGGTTGAAGCGCTTAAAATCTGTGCAGAGAAAATTAAAAAACGTAACGTTAATCGAATGCGTTGTATCGCAACGCAAGCCTGCCGGGGGGCGGTGAATGGTGATGAATTTCTAGCGCGGGTGAAATCCGAAACCGGCTTAGATTTCGATATTATCACGACGGAAGAAGAAGCGCGCTTAGCGGTTGATGGGTGTGTCGACCTTATGGCGCAGGATGCGCGCGGTGCGATTGTTTTTGATATCGGGGGCGGGTCCACCGAAATTTCGGTCATTCTGCGTGCTGAAAATGAAGCGCCACAAACACAACCATCTCCCCAGATCGATAGCGATGACGACCTGTCGACGGAAACTGACGTGCCTGCTGATAGCGGGGATGGAAAACCACGCTCGTCCTCATCACGACGTTTAGCGCCAGCGGCTTGGCTTTCCATGCCGTTGGGCGTGGTAAGCCTTTCCGAAAAATGGGGTGGCGGGGCGCTAAAGCCGGACGATTACAATCGAATTGTTGATGATGTAAGGGCAGAGGCGTTGGCCCGTGGCGGGGATGCGTTTTGGTCGATGATTGACCCCGCTGATGGCCACCTTATCGGCACATCGGGCACCGTCACCTCCATCGCAGGGATCCATCTGAAATTGCCGCGATATCGACGCGAAGCGGTGGATGGATATTGGTTGAGTGCTGATGATGTGCGCGCCGTCAGTCAGCGCCTATTGGACATGTCCCTTGAAGAGCGCGCCAATGAGCCATGCATTGGCGCTGAACGCGCAGACCTTGTGGTGTGCGGCTGCGCCATCCTAGAAGGCATTTTGCGCCTCTGGCCAACGCAACGCATTCGCGTCGCTGATCGCGGTCTGCGCGAAGGTATTTTGGCCGGACTTGCCCACAAAGAGCGCAAACGCCGCCGACGTCGTCGTCGACGAAATCGCGGCGCGAGCAGCGAAATCGCGAACGGTTAGCGTTGGCCGCAAGAATCGGGTCGCCCAACAGAAATACTTCCGCAATGGTCTCCATCAAAAATGGAGACAAACATGCATTTTCTTCTCGTCCATGGAAGTTGGCACGGCGCTTGGTGTTGGCACAAAATCACCGCGCGCTTCCGAACGGCGGGTCATCATGTAATCGTGCCTGATCTGCCTGGGCGTGGATCGGATCGAACCCGCCCGATCTTTATCAGTACAAAAATGATGTTAGCGCGGCTTTTGAAGGTTTTGCCTGCAGATGAGCAAGTGACTGTGGTCGTGCACAGTCGCTATGGCGTGCTGGCGTCACAACTGTGCGAGATAGCGCCTGATCGAATCGCCCGCGTGATCTACCTGGCGTCTTTCATGATGCCATCGGGAAAGGCCGTGATCCACTATGCGTCAAAAGACAAAGCGTCCAGCATCGGAAACTTCACCGATATAAACAGGCTTGGCGCATGGGATTGGCTGAGGCCTGAGGCCCACCGCGAGCTCCTGTATCACGATTGCCAGGAGGATGATGTCGCCTTAGCGGCGTCCCTTCTAAGGCGGGAGCCTTCGCGCCCGGCGATCACAGCTTTGCGGTTATCCGATGATGCTTACGGCCGGGTGCCCCGTGCTTACATACGATTGACCAAAGACCGGGCGGTCAGCCTTTCCATGCAAGACCGGTTGATTAATGAGGTCGGCGCCGATCGCGTTGAGAGCATAGACGCCGGCCATTCGGCTTACTTTTCGAAGCCTGATGAATTAACGGCCGCAATACTAAAACTCGCGGACGGGTAGGGGGCGACGAACGAGATCGGGTATAGGCTATATGAAAAGAGCGGGCGGGCTAAATACCCGTCCGCTCACCGTTGAGTTAGTCATTATCATGACTTTTCGACGCCTCTTTCGAAAAGTACCCCCTAGAGAATAATCTCCAAGGGCGGCCGCCTAGCGCTTCTTGAACAGGCCGCCTAGAAGCTTCGCGCCGAGGCTCATCACTTCTTCTTTCACATCCCCGTCGCCGTCCGCATCAAGCATGCTCATCAAGCCGCCGAGTTCGCTTGGGGCCGCCTTCTGGGCGGCGGCGCCTTCGGCGTTGACGAGGTTGGCGAGGTCTGAGACCCCAAGGCCCTGCTCGCGCTTTGCTTTGCCAAGGGACGCGAGGACCGCCGGCGCCGCCATAGCGAGAAGGTTGTTAATCTGGCTGGCGTTGGCCCCCGTTGCTTGAGCCATCATCTCTTGAGCGCCGTTTTGACGTCCGCCAAGAATATGCCCGAGGATTTTTTGCCCATCTGCCATCGTGTCGTCATTTGTAAGGGCGCTGAGGTTATCGAGCATACCCCCATCATGACGATCAAGAGCGTTCGAGAGTGCTTGAGCGCCTTCTGGGGAGGCGGCGTTTTTCTTCAAGCCTCCCATCAGAACCGACATGGCCATCGGCATCAATTTGGCGGCCATATCATCCGAAAGGCCTGTTTTCTGCGCGGCCTGGCCAGCGATTTGTCCGACGACGGCGTTGGTCAATTGCTCCATGAGCGACATGGCGGTTCTCCTTTTACCTACGATGCGTAGAGTGAATTTCAGATCTTGGTTTGATTTAGATCGCTTGGCGCCAGTTGGAACCAAGAATGGTTAACCTCACTTCTCACGATCAATGTGGCAAAAGCAAGGAAAACAAAAGGATACCGTTTGAAAATACCAGCGTAAGACAATGGTAATAGTCGTCAAAATACCTCTGGTTTTGGCGCCAATTTTCGACGTTTGACCGAATTGAGCCAGTGGCGTTTTTCACGAAAGCAGGGGCTTTGACGTTTGCGCGCATGTCGCTATAGAGGCCCATGGATCGACGCAAATCATCAGATCACAAGCGCCCGGCAAAGCGGAACGCCAATAAGCCTTCCGCCAAACCACGCGCGCGCAAGGCGTCTGGCCCCAAAAATACCAAAAAACCCAATCGGAAAGTGAATTTTGAAGGCACCGCCCTTGGTGAAGCGCCCGAGCAGCGTCGGCTCGGCGCTGGCGGGCAGGGCAGTGGCGCGAAGCCCGCAAAAAAGAGTGGAAAAAAGAAGTCGGCTGAGACGGTTGGCGCCGGCGCCCACCGTGACATGCGGGTCAATGTCTATACGGCGCGCAAGCGGACCCTTTCCTCCACGCTCTGGCTCGACCGTCAGCTGAACGACCCCTATGTGGCCCGCGCCAAGCGCGAAGGGTATCGCTCCCGCGCCGCCTACAAAATGATTGAGTTGAATGAGAAGTTTGACCTCCTGAAGGCGGGCGTTCGGGTGGTCGACCTTGGATGCGCGCCGGGCGGGTGGACCCAGGTGGCGGTTCAGCAAAAGGCCGCGCGCGTGGTTGGTATCGATTATCTCGGCATGGATACGGTCGCCGGGGCGACCGTGCTGGAAAAAGATTTTCTCGATGACGACGCGCCAGCCGCCCTAAAACAGGAACTGGGCGGGGAGGCTGATGTCGTGCTTTCAGATATGGCGGCGCCGACCACCGGCCACCGGTCAACTGATCACTTGCGGATTATCGCCTTGGCGGACGCGGCGCTCGATTTCGCCGAAGACGTGCTCGCCCCCGGCGGGGCGTTCGTGTGCAAAGTGTTCCAGGGCGGTGCTGAAGGGGAATTGCTTTCACGCCTACGAACCAGTTTTAAGCTTGTGAAGCATGCCAAGCCCAAGGCCAGCCGCGCCGACAGCGCTGAAATGTATGTCGTCGCCATGGGATTTCGAGGCCAAAGGTCATCCGATGATGAGAGCAATGAGTAATCTGTAAAAGGAGGGAATTTAGCCATGCAAATCAGAGAAGCGCTGACATTCGATGATGTCCTTCTTGAGCCGGGCGCATCGTCGGTGCTGCCAAGCGATGTCAATACCCAGGCCCGCCTGACGCAGAATGTAAACCTGAACATCCCACTCATATCATCGGCGATGGATACGGTGACAGAGGCGGGAATGGCGATCGCGCTTGCCCAGAACGGCGGTATCGGTGTGTTGCATCGAAATCTCGAGGTTGATGAACAGGCCGAACAGGTCAGACGCGTCAAACGATATGAAAGCGGCATGGTCGTGAACCCGCTGACCCTGCCGCCGACCGCGACCTTGGAAGAGGCGCGCCGGATTATGGCGGAGAGAAAGATCTCCGGTTTTCCGGTCGTCGAAAACCCTGATCCCAATGGTGTAGGCAAACTTGTTGGTATTTTGACGAACCGCGATATGCGTTTTGCGACAGATCCAAACCAGCCCGTCAGCGAGTTGATGACCCGTGAAGGCCTCGTAACGGTGCGTCCCGGCGTAAGCCGCGATGAGGTGACAAGCCTTCTCCAACGCTATCGCATTGAGCGTCTTATTGTCGTCGACGACGCCTATCGCTGTATTGGTCTTATTACGGTGAAAGACATCGATAAGGCGCAGAAATATCCCCATGCGACGAAAGATGATGAGGGCAGATTACGGGTCGCGGCCGCCTCAACGGTCGGGGATGCTGGGTTTGAACGGGTGGAAGCGTTGATTGACGCCGGGGTTGATGTCGTTGTTATCGATACGGCCCACGGCCATTCCGATAAGGTTATTGAGCAGGTAACGCGCATTAAGAAAATGTCCAACGCGGCCCAGGTGATCGCCGGGAATATCGCGACCTATGACGGTGCAAAAGCACTGGCTGACGCTGGCGCGGACGCTATTAAAGTCGGCATCGGGCCTGGCTCAATCTGTACAACCCGTATTGTCGCCGGTGTCGGCGTCCCACAATTAACAGCGGTGATGGATGCGGCGCGCGCCGGACGCGAGGCAGGGGTGCCGGTCATCGCCGATGGCGGAGTAAAATTCTCCGGTGATATCGCAAAAGCGCTGGCCGCTGGCGCTGATACGGTAATGGTTGGCTCTCTTTTTGCGGGCGCTGACGAGGCGCCGGGAGAAGTATTCCTTTACCAGGGCCGTCCGTATAAGTCTTACCGGGGCATGGGCTCAATCGGCGCGATGGCCGGGGGCTCGGCCGATCGCTATTTTCAGGCCGATGTGAAAGAACAGATTAAACTCGTGCCCGAGGGCATTGAGGGGCAGACGCCCTATAAAGGTTCCGTTGGGCCGATTATCCATCAACTCGTCGGCGGCGTGCGCGCCTCCATGGGCTATGTCGGTGCTGCGACGATCGCCCAACTGCAAGAACGGGCGCGATTTGTGAAAATCACCAATGCGGGCCTGCGCGAGAGCCATGTGCATGATGTGAAAATCACCCGTGAGGCGCCGAACTATCCGACATCGACGTAACTCTGACTAGAAGTTGCCCTCATTATGAGATTACCGGGTCGGTTATCCGCCGCCATCGATATTCTAACTGATTTTGACGCACGCCGTGTGCCGTTAAAAACGGCCATCGCCGATTGGGCCCGCGGGGCTCGCTATGCTGGCGCGAAGGACCGCGCTTGGATTAGCGGTCTTTGCCTGGATGTCCTGCGCAAACGCAATTCTCTTGCTGCTTCAATGGGGGCGGATGCGCCGCGCCCCTTGGTGCTGGGCGCGATCCATTACCTCTGGCGGGAAACCCTTGACGCGCTTGAAGAAGCCTGCGCGGAGGAACATGGGCCCGGCGCTCTCAGCGAAGAAGAGCGCACGCTCCTTTCGCAAGACCAAGCTCCTGACGGGGCGGGTACATTTCACGACGATAATCCGAATGCACCGGAATGGGTGGCGCCTTATCTGGAGCGCGCCTTCGGGGAGCGCGCCGCTGCAGAAGGCGCCGCCCTGTCCGAACGGGCGGCCGTTGATTTGAGGATGAACACCCTAAAGTCGGCGCCCGAAAAAACCATGTCAGCGTTGAAATCGGTAAAAGCCCAAAAGATTGGCCCACTGACCACGAGCGCCCGGATTGAAGCGCCTGATCCGAGCCAGAAAGCGCCCGCCGTAACGGTCATCCCAGCCTTCAACAAAGGTTGGGTGGAGGTGCAAGATCTTGGCAGTCAGATCGCGGCGGCGGCGGCCGGCGCCATAGAGGGCGCACAGGTTTTCGACTACTGCGCCGGTGGCGGCGGTAAGACGTTGGCGCTCGCGGCGATGATGAATAATACCGGCCAGCTCTACGCCCATGACATCGACCGGCGGCGCTTGGCGCCGCTCTATCACCGGGCAAAGCGCGCGGGCGTGCGAAATCTGCAAGTGGTGGATCCTAAAGAAGGGGCTGACACCCTTGCTTGGTTGCAGGAAAAAATGGATGTCGTGTTCTTGGATGCGCCTTGCTCCGGTGCGGGCACCTGGCGGCGCCGGCCCGACACAAAATGGCGGTTAACCCCAACCCAACTTGAAACACGTCTGAAGGAACAGGACGAAGTCCTTGGCGAGGGTGCTCGTTTTGTGAAACCTGGTGGCCGGCTTATTTATGTCACCTGTTCGTTTTTCGTTGAAGAGAACGATGACCGGATAGCAGCCTTTCTAAACAACCATTCTGAATTCAGCCAAATCGATCCGGCTGCCGAGATCGCCGCAAGTGGCCTCATGTCGCCGGATGAGACTGCGCTCTTCGCATCATGCCGTACGGTTTCTGGCGCGTTGCAATTGAGCCCATTGCGAGCCCAGACCGACGGCTTTTACATTGCCGCCCTGCGGCGCAAGTAGCGTCGATTTCTCCTGCCGAGTTTAGCGGTTTTTGGTAACCGCGATCGTTAAAAAGCCCAATACCCCCTCAAGGGATGCCTAAACCCTCCGTGGCAAAATGGAGCTCACGGAAGCAATGGTCGGAAGCATTGTTTTGGGGAGAAGCTTGGGTGTTTGACGCATTGCCGTTTTTTCAACGTAACAGCGCGTCCAAGCAGCCGCGATTGTTAAGGATCGCCCATCGCGCAGGCGATGGGAATAGTGTCCTTCCAGAGAGCTCATATCTAGAAATAAAACCGCACGCGGGGATCATCGAGCGCATTCGTCGTCTTGGCCCAATAGGACAGGGCGTCGTCTTGCTCGTGGCGGTACCGATTTTTGGGTTTGTCGTGATGAGGCTGGTGAAAGCCATTCCTGGCGCGGAGACCCTTTTGAACCAGAGTATGCAAGGCAGTGTTTGGGATGGTCTCGGCTCGTTCTTTTTGTTCAAATTGATCACTGATCCTCAACCATTTGAGATGCTGACAATTTGTTTGGCGACGCCGCTGGTGTGGCGCACGATGCCCTCGGGTTGGCGCCTTTTACTTTATCCGATCGCTGGACAGATGATGTATCTCTTCGTGTCTCATATGGCGTTTATCCCGACGGAATACGCCTTGTTGCGCTCCCTGCGCACCGCGATCGGCGCCCTGGGCGCTTTATAGAAACACCCGAAGCGTCGGGGCGGACCCATTCGCCCGTTCGATCAAATATCGTCCGGAGAAATCTCTCTGACGGTGACGACGCCTTGCTCAATTTTCGGTTTATCTTTGGCGGCGTTCGCCGTGGTGAACACAACCGCGCCTTCGAACGTGGTGAGCCGCTTTGTCTTGGAAAGGGATGTTGGGGCGGCGAAATAAAGAATGTCCCGTGCGCCGACATACCGTTTTGTCGTACCGTCGGGGCGGGCGACTGTCACCGTAACGGGCCCTTTGATTCGCACGCCTGGCGCAAATTGGTCTGACTTAGCGCCTAAGGTTTCTTTCAACAGGGCAATATGATCGCTCGATCCCGTGATGCCGACGCCTGGTTGAACCGTTTCCGGCGTTTGCGCGGCGATGGGCGCGCCCGAAAAACTGGCGCACAGGCCGGCGACGAGAAAGGTCTTCAGCGCAGATTGAGGCAGATGCATAAGCGGCGCTCCGGTAAAAAAAGATGACGAACGCGACGGGCTAACTATAGCAGTAAACAAATGCGTAAACGAGCCTTTCATTGACGGCGCCGCATTGTTTTCATCGATTTAATATCGCCGCAAAACGGCCCTGCATCTCGGGGATCTTGGCGACGCAATGCCGCCCCGGCGTGACGCCGGCCCAACTCGACGGCGCCCCACGAAGCGGTTAAAGCCATGTGATGCAAAACAAACCTTCCAACGCTCATGGCGCGGCAACGCCCCACGAGCAGGCTCTTATTGTTGATTTCGGCAGTCAGGTCACCCAGCTTATCGCCCGACGTTTGCGCGAGGCGGGGGTCTATTGTGAAATCCACCCGTTTAACAAGGTCGACGCTGATTTTCTGACGGCCTTTGGCCCCAAGGCGATCATCCTGTCTGGCGGACCGGCAAGTGTGAAATCGTCGGAGAGCCCCCGGGCGGCGGACGAAATATTTTCCTTCGGCGCGCCGGTTTTGGGCATTTGTTACGGCGAGCAGGTGATGTGCCGTCAGCTGGGCGGCGATGTTGAGCGTAGCGACCATCGCGAGTTCGGACGCGCATTTGTCGAAATTGTCGATGAATGCGCATTGTTTGACGGCGTTTGGGCTAAGGGAAGCACCCATCAAGTGTGGATGAGCCACGGGGATCGGGTGAACCGCCTCCCTGACGGGTTCAAAGCGGTGGCGACATCCGACGGTGCGCCCTTTGCCGCGATCGCCGATGAGGCGCGCCGGCTCTACGCGGTGCAGTTTCACCCAGAAGTCGTCCATACGCCCGATGGCGCTAAATTGCTACAAAACTTTGTACGGAATATCGCGGGGCTCTCCGGTGATTGGACGATGGCCGCGTTTCGCGAGGAGGAAATTGAACGCATCCGCGCGCAAGTTGGCGATGGCAAAGTTATTTGTGGATTGTCCGGAGGCGTCGATTCTTCGGTCGCGGCTGTTCTCATTCATGAGGCCATCGGTGACCAACTCACCTGCGTTTTTGTCGATACCGGGCTCATGCGGGCGGGAGAGGGCGAGGAGGTCGTTCGCTTATTTAGGAACGCTTATAACATTCCCCTCATTCATGTGGAGGCGGAGGATCTGTTTCTGGAGAAACTCTCCGGGGTCGACGACCCTGAAAAAAAACGGAAGATCATCGGCGCCACGTTTATTGATATCTTCGAAGCAGAGGCGAAAAAAATTGACGGCGCGCGCTTCCTCGCCCAAGGCACGCTATACCCCGATGTGATCGAAAGCGTTTCTTTTGACGGCGGCCCCTCTGTTACGATCAAATCTCACCACAATGTCGGCGGCCTGCCCGAGCGTATGAATCTGGCGTTAGTCGAACCGTTGCGTGAACTCTTCAAAGACGAAGTGCGCGCCCTTGGGCGTGAGCTAGGGCTGCCTGACCATTTCGTCGCGCGCCATCCTTTTCCAGGGCCTGGCCTTGCGATCCGGATCCCAGGCGAGGTGACCAAAGAAAAGGCGGAGATTTTAAGAAAAGCCGACGCCATTTATCTCGACGAAATTCGCCGTGCAGGCCTGTACGATGATATATGGCAGGCCTTTGCGGTCCTCTTGCCAGTGCGCACTGTGGGCGTGATGGGGGACGAACGCACCTATGATCACGTTTTGGCGTTGCGCGCTGTGACCTCTACCGATGGTATGACTGCGGATTATTATCCGTTCCCCCACGATTTTCTCGGCCGTTGCGCAACGCGGATTATAAACGAGGTTCGAGGCGTTAACAGAGTAGTATACGATGTAACATCAAAACCGCCTGGCACGATCGAGTGGGAATGATTCCCTGTCTCTCAGAGACGATCGAGATCATTCGAAAATGCAAATAAAATCAATAGTT
Source organism: Parvularculaceae bacterium (assembly GCA_965263305.1). GTDB lineage: Bacteria > Pseudomonadota > Alphaproteobacteria > Caulobacterales > Parvularculaceae > MED-G105. The sequence goes on along the minus strand of OZ253666.1, from coordinate 361,902 downwards.
TAAATAATATTTTCGTTCGATATCTATCGGCGACTATCGGGGCTCTACGGGTCGCTCTGACGGTAAAGCTGACGGTATACAAATTGCACCTTTCCACCTAAACTCATTTTACCGTCACCCCAAAAACAGAGGGTGACGGTAAAAAAGCGGCATAACATGCTGTAAATAAAGGATAAAAAATTGAAAAATAGGCCATTCTGGCCTGACGGTAAAAATGGTGGGAAGGAGTAGATCATGCTGACCGATATTGCAATCAAGTCACTGAAACCAAAGGATAAAACCTTCAAGGTTGCAGATCGGGACGGGATGTACCTGACCGTGTCAAAAACGGGCACGAAGACCTTTCGCTATGATTACAGGATCAACGGACGCCGCGAGACGCTAACAATTGGACGGTATGGCAAGTACGGCATGACGCTGGCGGTCGCACGGGAAAAGCTTGCTGACGCAAAGAACCTGATTGCCGAGGGTGTTTCTCCTGCCCGCGAAAAGAAACGCGAGAAGGTGAGATCAAAAGCGGAGGGAACCTTCGGAGAGCTCGCGCAGCAATGGTTGAATGAAAGCGACTTGTCGGAGTCGACCAGGGACATGCGCCGACACATCGTCGACCGAGACCTGATGCCTGTGCTCGGGAATTACACATTACGTGAGGTGACGAGCGAGGATGTCCGGGCACTGTGTGATAAGGTGAAAAAGCGAGGCGCGCCATCTACAGCGCTTCACGTGCGCGAGTTCGTCAAACTGATTTACAATTACGCGAACCTGCATGGGATCAAGGTCGAAAATCCGGCAGAAGATGTTGATCCAAGGTCTATCGCTAAAGTGCGCCCGCGAGACCGATCACTATCACCTGTTGAGATTCGGATCCTATATCGGGCTCTGGATGAGATTACTGCCAATCCGACATTGAAGCTGGGTGTAAAGTTCGTGCTTCTGACGATGAAACGCAAAATGGAGGTCGCGCACGCCACTTGGGACGAGGTCAGTTTTCAGGATGCGGTCTGGACGATCCCGAAAGCAAGAATGAAAACCGGGCTTGATCACAATGTTTATCTGTCGCGCCAGGCGCTCGACATTCTGGTGGCTCTGAAGACCTGTGCAGGCGGCTCGCAATATGTCTTTCCATCGCGCTATGACACGTTCCGGCCGATCTCAAATGCCACATTCAATCGGATCACAACAAGTGCATATGAGCATGCTCAGGATGCTGGCCTTCCGCTCGAACCGTTTACGGTTCACGATCTCCGTCGAACCGGTTCAACACTGCTGAACGAGCTCGGGTTCAATCGCGACTGGATCGAAAAGAGCCTTGCGCACGAAGACCGACGTTCATCGCGTGGGGTCTACAATAAGGCGGAGTATGCCGATCAGCGCCGACACATGATGCAGGAATGGGCCGACATGATCGATGCCTGGGTCATTGGCGAAAAGCGCAAACCCGTCCACATTCCTGAAAACATGTCAGTTTATGTGGCGGACTCAAAGATTTGACCGATGAAATCCACTTGTTTCTAGACGATACCGGTAGTCGTCATCCGGATCACGAACCGCGCCACGCTCGTGAGGATGGCATGGACTGTTTCGGCCTTGGTGGTGTTCTGATCAACAAGGAAGACATTTCCGAGGTGTGGAATGCGCATCGGGCTTTTTGTGATGAGTGGGAAATCGACTACCCGCTGCACTCACATGCGATCAGAGGCGGTCGCGGTAAGTTCAGCTGGCTGAAGAACCCTGAACGAGCCGTCGAGTTTCTTCCTGCGCTCAACAGGTTTCTCGTTGGACTCCCGGTCATTGGCATTGGCGCAATCATTCACCGCCCGGGTTATGTGGCTCGCTACAAGGAACGGTTTGCCGGTTCCCCATGGAATATGGACAAGACCGCTTTCATGATCCTGATTGAAAGAAGTGCAAAATACGCGCGTTCTCAAGAGCGAAGCCTGCGCATCTTCTTTGAAGAGTCCGGAAAGCATGAGGACAGAGATATTCTCGCCTTTGCAAAAGAGCTGAAGCGCGAGGGGCTTCCTTTCGACGGCTCGAATTCGTCAGTCTACCAGGGGCTCAGCGCGAGTGAGTTTCGCCAGATTGTTCTTGGTGAACCGAAGCGCCGGACCAAGAAGACTCCTATGCTGCAGATTGCCGACCTCTATCTCTACCCGATTGCCAAGGGTGGATATGATCCGACTTACAGGCCATATGCCGAGTTGATGAAGGCAGGGTGCCTCATTGATGCAAAGCTCGATGGAGCAGACCGGCCGTTACTTGGGATCAAATACAGTTGCTTTGATGATAGCAGCTCATAAAAAAACATAGGGCCCGGTGAACCGAACCCTATGTCGGCCGGCTTGGCCGACCCCGGAGCGTAACGCTCTAATGTTGGTCATATAGCATTTTGCTATTAAGAAATCAAGAGCATGGTCGTCAGCGAGCTACCCATATGGTCGGACGCTGAATGAGACAAGACACGAAATAGTGCTTATTTTCAATCGATTACGCCGTTATTGAACGGGGCGAGATGCCCGGAGCCTGACGTCTGGCGCGGGAGCCAGTTCGATCTCACCACGTTGACTTGCAGCTTTTCTTTCGTCGAGCCAGGTCAGTATTTCATTCAATGGCCAGACCACGCAACGTGGTGTCAAATAGAAGCGTTTCGGAAATTCTCCCTTCTGTTCAAGTTCATAAATGGTGGTGTCAGATAAAGGAACAAGCCGTTTCAACTCTTTGCGGCGGACTGTCTGTCGTTTCAGTATTTCGGTTCTGATTGATCCTGAAGAGGGCGGACGCGCCTGTTTTGAGGGCGCTTTGCCGGACTGCAGTTCGTCTGCCAGCGCACGCAAAGCCTCCTTACCTCCTTTCTTGAGCTGATGCGCCATGACGTTTTCCTTTCCTATTTCGCGCGGTTCCAGACCATGACGCCGGTGCCGTCCTTCTCATTCTCGAAGAAGGCGGCGCGCATGGGGCTGGCAAAGCTCGGATCATCCAGTTTGACGGCAAGGTAAGGTGTCTCACCTTGCTTGCTTTCCTGACGCCAGGCGGCGCCGAGTTCCGCGCCGCCTGCATAAAGGCGGAAATCCGGTGCGCCATCGCTTGATTTTTCCTTGTTCGGAACAAGCTGCGCTTTCACATTGATAGTCATGGTGCGGATGGTGCCGGTATAGGCTCCATCCTTTGCGGTGAAGGTTCCAATCTGTGCCATGGTTTAATCTCCTGTATTGGCGTGAAGAGCGCGGCGCGCTCGTTTGAACCCGGCATCTGAACCGAGAAAACTCTCCAGCATGGCCGGGATCAGCGCTTCGGGCTTTTCCTCCGCGCCATAGGTCTGACGGTAGATTTCTGCGTAATCGCTGAGCGCGCTCGCAAGGTCCGGATCAACCGAAAGGCTCATACGCACCGGTGTGCGGTCCGGTAACTGACCAAGTCTTAGGGTCATGGGTTTGCTCCTTATGAATGAGGTCTGAGAATAAGGTCGCGGGTGACGACGACGCGCACCGGCCAGCCAGGGCGCACACGGATTGTCGGTTGAATCCCGAGATTGCGGTCGACGACGCGCTGCCCCGCCTGATTGATCGTATCTGTTGTGCCGCGCCGAATGGCGCGTTCGATGTCGCCGTCTCCGTCGGCGCCTAGCTCTGCGCCGACGCCGAGAATGGTGGCGAGCCCGGCAGCTATGAAGACGCGGTCCCAGTGATGATCGGTTCGGTCGGACAGGCCTGCAAAACCCTGCGCGTCCGCGCCAGGCGCAGAAATCACAATCGACGCCCCGTCAGGGAAGATGATCCGGTCCCAGGTCACCAGCGCCCGGTTTTGACCGAATGAGACTTCAGACTGATAGCATATACGCGAGTTTAGTTACTGAACGGCCCCGAGCTTGCCGGAGGCTCCACTTTCTCAAAGATTGGAGCCTCCGGCAAGCTCGGGGCCGTTCACCTAGAATTTAACATTAATCTGCGTGATAGCCGTACCGAAGCAACTCCTTTCGCAGCGATTGTGTCAGCTCATCGTATTCTTGCGGCGTAAGTTCGCTGCTCCATTTTGCTATGATTTTCGTGTCAAGTGTATTCACAAAATCTTCCAGCGCTATGTCAAGGCCGGTTGTTTTGCGAACGGCTTCGAGATGTTTTTCGGGAAACGAGGTCAAATCTTCCAGCTTTATCTCCAGGAGTTCGACGTTCTCGCTTAGACGAAGTTTCATTTTTTCAAACGCAGCGAAATATCGCGAAACCCAGGCCGCGCACTCTGGAAGCGTATTCGGACCCCAGTCCTGGACGCGAAGGCTAGCCGCTACGGCGCGTGGATCGCGCATGACATGAACGAACCCGATATCGGGAGCGAATTGCGACAACAAATCGGCATAAAGAAGATTATGCGGCGTCTTTTCGATAAAAAACCGGGGCGGCGCCGCGTCTTGCGATCGCGGCGCGGCGGCGGCGACTTCATGCACAAGATGGCAGGCGCGTTTCGCGAACGCTTCCGGCGCTACGGGCCCAAGATAGGCCTCGCCCACCAGCTGAAAATGGAAAGCGTCGATCGCCTTGACGAAGCCCGGCGCCGGCAGGTTCCGAAGCGCGGGCTGCGCATGCGCGCCGTCGTAAACCCCATGCGCTAGTTCGCGAAAGCGCCGCAAGGCGGAGAAGGCCCGCGCCGGAGAATAGCCCTTCACGCATGCGTCGCGCAGGCTCGCCAGACCGTCAGGATCCGAGAAAATCTTCAATTCGCACGGATGGTAACTCGCCGTTTGCGGCGCGCGCGACAGAATTCTGGAAAAAATGCTCGTGCCGCTGCGGCCTGATCCGCCGATGAAAATCAAGCGCAAAACAAAAGGGCCCCCGCCTAGTTTTCCAGTTTCGAAAGCTGGAACGTTACGTCGTTCGGCGCGGCGAAGAATATCTCGCCCGGCGCGGCGCCGCGCCTGCGTTTGTCGGCCGCTCTGATCTTACGACCGTACGCCAGGCGATCCGGGGACGCGAGTCCGGTTTTTTCGTCGACGGTCAGCGCGCGGGAATGTTTTCTGTAGCAATAAAGAGGCGCATAAAGATTACGGACTTTAAAGGCGTGCAGGGCGCGGTAAACGAAATCGTCGTCCGCAGCGATGCGGGTCTGGCCATCGAAGCCGCCAAGCGTGCGCATGAGGCTCGTTCGGGTGATCATGGTCGGATGAAGCATCAGGAAGGCCTTACCGAGCTTTCTCCAGAAATTGCAATCGCGAACCATCGCGCGCCGCCCTATGACTGCGTCCTTCTCGTCGATGACGTAATAGGAAGCGCCGACGACGTCCCAGGCTTTGTCGCGCATGGCGGCGATCTGTTTTTCGAATCGATCTTCGCGACTGACGTCGTCGGCGTCATGGAAAGCCAGGAAAGGGCTGTCGACGGAATCCAGAATTTTGTTCTTCAGCCGATAGGGACCGACGTTAAGAGCCGATCGGTAAATCCGCAGGCGCGGGTCGTCGCGAAATTCCGCTATCGCCTCCAGCCAGGAATCATCTGGAGAGGCGTCGTCGATGAGGCGTAATTCAAGGTCGCGAAAAGATTGGTTGAGAACGGAACGGACGGCTGCATTCAAATAGCGAGCGCAGTCATAATGGGTCATTATCACTGTCAAATATGACACCAAAGTTCCTTGATTTTTCTGTAAAAACAGAATTGCTTGAGGCACGATCCGGTTTGGCGGCGACACTCGGATAAAAAAATAGCAGCGCTGGCGCGCTGCTATTTTTTGGAGGGATGAAAATAATCAGCTGCCGCCATTTTCCTCGATTTCTTTTTCCTGTTCGCCGATCGTCAGGTGTTCTTGTTCGCCGGTCAATAAACTCTCCAATTCGCCAATTCTCATAATTTTCTCCGATATTTAAGCCTAGGCGCGTTAATATTCCCCGTTTGCGGTATGTTGTCAACAAGAAGGCACCAAAGACGGGGCTTTTTACACGCTTGAACGAAGCGCGAGTTACCTTGTCACATTCCTCCAGCCGCGACCCGTTATTGCATTTGCAATAGGGTGAACTTACAATTTGCAACTAGTCGTATAGGGGCGTCTTCATGTTTGCCTTCAAGCATAGTGCGGTCGCGCTGTTCGTATTTTTCATATTCATGCCCGCCCACGCTGAAGATTTACTGGACGTTCTTTCTTTCGTGAACAATAACGATCCTAGGATTCTGGCCCAATCTAGTCGTTCTTCCGCCGTTAACGAGTTGCGGGCGCAGGCTCGGGCGCGCAGTCTTCCGCAGATCAATCTGTCGGCGGGGTTCGAAGAAAATCGAATCGACAACGCCTCTCTTTTTGACGATTCCGACGGCGTTCAGGAACGGTCTTTCGACTTTCAGACCCGCGGCGTGGGGGTGACCGGCTCCCTGGAAGTTTTTTCGGGTTTCAAAAATCGCAATAACCGCAAGCGCGCCGCCTCATTGTCCGAAGGCGCCGATCTTGAGCTTGAACTCGTGCGCCAGACGGCTCTTCGAGAGGCGGCGGTGGCGTATTTCGACGTGTTGCGGGACATCAAACTTTACGAGGTTCGTCTAAGGAATTTAAAGGTCCTCGAGTTTGAGCGCCAGCGAGCCGAGGACGAGCGCGCGCTGGGCGCGGCGACGACGACGGACGTGGCGCAGACGGAAGTGCGTCTGGCGCGCGCGCGCGCGCGACTTGCGGGCGCCAGCTCGGATCTCGCCGAATCCCGCGCCGAGTTCGTAAAGCAGGTCGGGCGCGAACCGATTGACCTTGAACCCGTAAGCACGCTGGTCGTCATACCGCCGTCTCTGGACGACGCTATGGCGATCGCCGACCGGAACGAGCCTAGGACGGGGATTGCGAAAAAAAGGGCCGCCGCCGCGGAATACGACGTGAAAATCGCGCGGGCCGAATTCGCGCCCAAGGTCGCCGTAGGGGTGAGTTACCAGCTGGCGGACAATCCAAGCTTTTTCGTACAAAATTCCGATAGCCTCGTTTACGGTGCCCGGTTGTCCGTGCCGGTTTTTAGCGGCGGCCTGAATCGTTCCCGATTGAAAGAGGCCAAGGCGAGGTTGCGCGCTGTTCGGCAGGACGCAGTTTTCACTGAGCGTGAAACCCATAGCGAAATCGCAAAAGCCTGGGCGCGCGTTATCGCCGCTGACGTCGCGCGGCAAAGCGCTGAGAAAGAAGTGATCGCCGCCGGAATGGCCTTGGCGGGAGTGCGCGAAGAGCAAAATCTCGGCCTTAGAACGACTCTTGACGTTCTCGATGCGGAGCAAGAAAAATTGAACGCAGAGGCTTTTCTGGCCGAAAGCGAGCGTGAAAGGAACGCCGCCGCCGTGACGCTGCTTTCCTATATTGGCGCGCTCACCGCCTCGGGCGAGGAAAGCGCCTGGGCATCTTTCAATACGGAAAACCTAAGGGATGGAGCCGATCAATGAAGAAACGCCTTGGGGCCGCTTTTTTTCTAACGCCGGTCGCAGCGATCTATTTATTGAACGCGTCCTGGAATGCAGGAGCCTCCGAGGGCGCGCTTCAGATCGTATCGCATCGCGGTGTGCATCAGACCTTCGATTCAAAAGAAGTAGACGCCAACACCTGTACGGCTGCTATTATTGATCCTCCTTCCCACCATTTTATCGAAAATACGACCGAAAGCATGAAGGCCGCTTTCGATTACGGCGCAGACGCGGTTGAAGTCGACGTGCATGCTACTGTCGACGGAGAATTCGTGGTTTTTCACGACTGGACCGTCGATTGCCGCACGGAAGGCGAGGGCGTAACGCGCGAGCTCACCAGCGCTTATCTGAAAACGCTGGACGTGGGATATGGGTACACCGCCGACGGCGGCGCCACATGGCCGCTTCGGGGAAAAGGGGTCGGCGCAATGCCATTGCTGCGCGAAGTCTTCTCTGAATTTCCCGAAGGGCGTTTTGTGATCAACGTTAAGGGAAACAAGTCCCGCGACGCCGAACCCCTTCTGGGTTACTTGAACGATCACGCCCTTTCCGGGCAGGTTCTGGCAATCGTATCAGGGCCGTCCTTCGCTGGAGAATTCAATGCGCTTTCCTCACAAATTCGCGCGAGTTCGCGCAAAACAGTGAAGGCGTGCCTTCAGTCGTATCTGTTACGAGGATGGACGGGGTTCGTGCCGTCTGAATGCGCCTACGGCGTCGCCTTCCCCCAAAATCTCGCTCCATTATTATGGGGTTGGCCCAAACGATTTTCCAACCGCTTCGGCGATCGCGATTATTTCGTAATGATGGTCGGACCGCTTTCCGCGAATACGCAAGGCGTTGATACGCCGGAAGGATTTGCCCGTGTTCCGCTCTCCTTTAGGGGCGCGGTGATGACGAACAAAATTGAAATCATAGGGCCTTTGAGAGCGCAGCGCGCAGAAGAGGCCGCTAAAAGCGGGCGCGTTCGAACAAAGGACGCAACTTCGCAGAAAGAAGGGTAAGACGAAGTCGTGTTGAAGGTTGGTTCAAACGCAGACAGCCCGTTTCCAGGCTCGGAGTTGAACAAGTATCGTTCGATAGCGCTTGGCGTAGGCGGGCTTGTGTTTGGCGCGCTTCTTTTCGGCTCTCTGGCGAAAGTGGATGTTGTGGTTACCGGGGACGGCTCCGTATCTCCGGACTTTCTGGATTACACGTTATCCGCTCCGCGCTCCGGCGAAATGTCTCTCAAAGCGGCCGAGAACGGCGACGCTCTGGGGGCGGGAGACTTAATACTTGAATTCAATTGCGGATCAGAGGAGCGCAAAAGAGAAGCTCTAAGCAATCAGTTGAGGGTGACGCAAGGCGTGCTGGCGCGAGGGCTTCGTCTTTCCGGCGCCGTATTCGAACCTGAGCTTGCGGCTTCCATTCAGGATGCATTCGGGGCATTCGTCGACGAAACCAACGTTGCGTTCGCCGATAAGACCGCCAGCATATTCATCGAACGCCAGAAAAATCTCGCCAAGGCGGCGGAACGCTCCATCGAAAAGGTCGATGCGGAGTTATCCGCCTTGCAGGTCAAGCGCGAAAAAACGACGGTCGATTCTGAACTGGCGAAGGCGTCGCTTGATCGAACGCGCGCGCTCGCGCAAAAGGGACACGTGACCCCAACCAGGCTCGTCGAAGAACAGGCGGCGGCGACGTCCTCGAACCTGTCAGAGAAAATCTCCACACTTGAGGTCGAGCGCACGGCGGCGGAAAAAGAAGAATTGCAGTTCTCTTCGCAATCAGCGCTTATGAACGAACGCGAAGCAGTTTACCTAAATATAGAAAGATCCGTAGAGGCGTTAAGCCAGCTTCAGGAAAAGATCGCCGACGCCGAGCGGTCCTTGAGAGGTTGCCATGTGCGAACGCCCGTTCAGGGAGAGATTTTCTGGCTCGCCTCAGTCGCTCCGGGCAGCTGGATCTCGGCTGGACAGCCTCTGGCTAAAGTCGTTCCTTCTACGGAAGAAATAATTATCGAAACACGAATCGCCGAAAAAGACATCGCTTTCATAAGGCAGGGCCAGCCCGCTGTTATCAAGCTGAACTCCCTTCCGTTTACCCGGTATGGCGCCCTGGACGGCGTCGTGCGTTTCGTGTCGCCCGATACGGTGGAAGATAAAATAGGGCGCGGAACTTACCGTCTATACGTACAAGTAGAAAAGAACGCCTTCGCCAATCTAAGAAATGGAGTCACGCCTGTTCCGGGCATGGCGGCGCAGGTGGATATCGTCACCGGAAAAAGACGTGTGATAGAATATTTTATCGATCCGATTTTGCGGGCCGTAAATTCAAGTTTCAAGGAAATTTAGAGGCGTTGGCGCTCGTGGAAACACTTGCAGAGAATCGAACGTGGCTTCAGAAAATAACGGCGAAAGGGTTTGTCGATCCGCCAGATCAGACGATCGATACGTTATGGCTTCGCAAGAATTTTGAGGAGGGCGCTTCAGAAACGAGAATAGCCTTTTTCTTACCCACCGTTTATGAGCCGAACGCCGCTTTTTACACTTTGCGTGATTTACCGCAGCAATTATCGCAGGTGCTCGAAGGCGCGCCGGATCTAGCGCTGGACGTATTCGTCGCAATGCAATATGGCGTGGAAAAGGAGAATGAGGCGCGAGACGCTCTTGCGTCTCATCTTGATTTCTTGACGGATCAAGGGCGTGAATTGGGAGCGCGTTATGGCGTCGCCGGCGCGCTTATTCGCGGTTTTGGAAAAATTCATTCAATCAATGAAATGACGGTGGCGGCGCAACAAAATGGATACGAGGCGGTGGTGTTGCTTGACGACGATATCCTTCTGGATCCTGACTGCCTCAGGAATCTTATAGAGGCTTATCTCTCGAATTCTGCTCGGCCGCTCGCAGTCGGCGCAAAAAAAACCGGCCTTGCTTTAGAAGGTCTTTCATCGCGCTTATTACACAAGGTCAAATCCTTCACAAAGCCGGCGGAGAATTATCCGCACGCCTGTTGTATGATCGTAAGTCTGAGCATAATCGCTCCGCGAATTCCGCCGATTTATTCAAGCGACGACGGTTATATCTGCTTTGAGTTGCTGGAACCCAGAAGTTTGGAACCTCTACAAAGGTTGATTGTCCACTCCGAGGCGACGTGCCGGCATTTCGTTGGTGGACCGGCGCGCCATTCGCTGGCGAGAATTCGAAGAATGTTAATCCATCACCATCTTTTTCTTTCTCACTATGGGATCGACAAAGCCCGCTATTACGCCCGTGAAATGCTTTTTTACGGCTTCTGGCCTTTTTCAGGGATGAACTTCCGTGAAGGGGTCGGATTCGCTTTAGCGAAGTGGGGGTTGAAATTTGCGTATGCGCTCTGGTTCGCCCAAATATGGCTGGAGTTGATTGTCCGCGGAATCGTCAAGGCTCCGATCGGGGAGGTGTTCTGGGGAGGAAGGCTGCAGCCTCAAATAGACGATGCCTGACAGGGAAGCGAAGGGAGTCGCCGCGAGTATTAAAGATGGGATAGACATGAAGATGCAATATCTTTCCGCCTTGCCGCTCTATGAAGATGAAGTCGCGCGAGCCACGTCGCATTACGAAAGTTATAAAAAGAAACTGGTTAGCGAACTGAATATGCCTGAAGAGGCGCGCGCCTATGTTCTTTCCATGCGCAAATGGTGCGGTTATTTTTATATATCCGCCGCCTGGGTCGAAGACGATCAAAAGCGGAAGGATCTTGGATATTTTACATGCATGCATTTGTTCGCGTGCAAGCTTCTCGACGACATAATCGATAATGACACGCAGTGTCCTCACGCCTATCTCGCTGTGGGAGGCGCGGCGACGTTCGATCACGCGTATGGTTTGCTGGCGCGATTGCAAGCATCCGGCGCGTTCTTCGACGGTCATAGCGACCGATGGAACGTGATGTGGCGGCATCATTTATCCGAACCGTCTTTGTGTGTGAGCGACTTCGCCGATTGGCGCGACAAGGCGTTTATGCGGGCTGGTTATCCCATGTGGTTTTACGCCGACTTTGCTTTGAGATTCACACAAAGAGAGAGCCTTTTGCCATCCATTAAAGACTGGTTTCGCGCAATTGGAGAGATATGGGTCGCTTTCGACGACTTCAAGGACCGTGACCTAGAAAACGAGGCGGACACGAATCTTTATAGTAAAATCAGGCGCAAGGAGATAACCAAAGAAGAAGTGGTCGAGGCTTTGGAGGCGAATTTCACCTTGCTAAAGGAAGAGGCAAAAAAGGCGTCGCCATGCGTAAATTACCTGCCGTTTGCCCGCAGGCTTCTGGATTACGTCAACTATGAAATTCAGACCATGAAGCCACTTGCGGAAGGGTGTTAATACGCTGCGACCGCACGAGCAGGGTACGCGGTTTCTCGTTGGGCGCGGTAAAGGTCGAGCGACAGATTTCTATTTTCTAGTAAGGTTTCGGGCAAGCGCCTGGAAACGGCTGACAAAGCGTGCGACAATTCTTCCAAAGATGATTTTTCCGATGCGGAGATCATGTCTGAAAGTTCTTTTTCAGCCTGTGTCAGCATCGCCTCAAAAAATTCGTTCGTACAGGTATAACTGAGGCAGGAACCAGCTTCTTTGTTGACTACGGCTGCAGCGAGGGCGTCGGATTTTCCTATGACCTTGAAAATAGGATAAGAGAGAAAAATTCCTTCTTCGATATCGTTTTCCGTATCAAGGATATCGTCCAATAAAGAGCACCAATCGCCAAACATGCCCGCCAGTCTCACAACGTCTTCAGCTTTCTCAAATTCTCCGGGGGTCACTCCTCGGGCGATCGTTTCAAAAAAAGCGCCGATGCGACGACCTGGATTATCCCGCTGCCTCTGAAAACAGCTTGCAGAAATTGCCTGGCGGTCCGAAGCGTCCTTAAGAAAAAAATCAACTACAGGGTAGACTGATTTGAGGTACTGGCGCTCTATGTCGTAATTGAACCATTGGGGTTTGCGTAAGGATTCGAACATGAACATATACAGCAACATCATCTGAGATGCGCCTGCGTTCGCCTCCCGATCCAGAAAGTCATCGGCGATCGAAGTAGTCAGACTTACGTAAATTGGTCCCGGGCATTTAGCGATCAGAGCTGTGAGGGCGCGGTTGTCGAGCGCGCAGGCGTGTTTCACTAACCATGCCGCAGGATACCCCATGCACTTGCCTGCGATGTAATGCAAAGGCTTCGTTAAGGTCTCGTGCGCTGAAGTCGACACGTGATCAAGAACGCCAAGGCACTGTTTGCGAACGATGTTGCGTACGTCGCGCGCATCTATGAGCTTTTCGAGCATGTCTGAGACATAAGCTTTTTTCATCGATTTTCCTCAGTTTATCTGCGTGGAGTGTCTTGCGGGGGGTGGTGCGGTCGGCCCGGAGTCTTGCAAGACGTTCCGAAGTTGGTCGGCGATGGCGTCCTGCGTTTTCTCATACTCGAAAAATTCTTCTGAAAAACGCGCGACGTGCGATCGTAGCGCAGTCGCGGATTGCGAGTTCGCGACCCAGTCGCCAAGAAACTGCGTCGCAACTTCGGCGTCGGGCGTGGACACGCCAAGGCCGCGCTGAGCGACAAGTCGTCCGACCCAATCCTCCATGGGCAGGCCGGACTGGAGGCCGATCACCGGCAGGCCGTGCGACAACGCTTCGAACGTCGTGTTCGGCGCGGTTTTGCAGATCATTATGGAATCGCCCCCGGCGGAGAGAGCGGCGAGTCTTTCCTGATACCGGTCGTGGGGGAGCGTTTCGTCGATCGACCAGTCAAGAGAAAATTCGCGAGCCATGTCGCGGGCCATGGCGGCCAGACGGTCCGACTCGACGAAAATGATCTCGGCGCGAACGCTTCGTCCGAGATCGCGCAGGCCTTGTAATATGATTTCGTATTCCCGCCCGCCGCGGTTGACCAGCATGCCGACGACGGGCGTCGCCCGATCAGGGGTCGGCGCCGGCGCGTTTTCAGGGGCGCGGTTTCTGATCAGGACGCCGACTTCCAGAACGTGCGCGCCTGGGGGCGTTGTTTCGGCGTCGGCGAGCGCTTGCGCGCCATGACGTGTTTGAACGAGGTTCAGCATGGCGTCGCGCGGGCGATGCGCGTCGAACGAGAGCAGGCCGTCGTTGGTGACGTAATTTACGACGGGCGGAACGTTCGTCCCGGCGGTTCGCAAAGCCGTCGCGGCGATTCGTGAAATCAATCCCTTCAACCCGACGACGAGCTTGCAGCGCGTCTCCAGAATGCGTTGCGAGATAAGGTCCAGCGCGACGCCTTCCACGGCGGCGCGCGCGTTTTCTTCAAACCCGTCGAAGAGGCGCCCCGTCTCTTCTATATGACGGACATAGGCCCCCTGTCTTTCGGCGGGCGTTTCGCCGGACGAATAGATGGTCCTTATTTTCTGACCGGCCTCGGCGAAAAACGGACAGTAATCTTCGAATGGCTGGATGACGATTTCGCCGCTGGGGAAGCTTTCCGCCAGGGCTTCGCCGAGTTTTTTCGCGGCGACATAATTTCCCAACTGTCCCCAGGTTTTTGCGCACAGTATCAATATTCGTTGAGTCATGCGCGGAATATCTCCGACCTGGCGCTCTAATTAACGACGCGGCTCATCGCCCATTTATTCAAACAATATACAGTCCAAATTTTCTTGGAATGATCAAGGCCCTTTTCAAAATGTTCCTGCGAAATGCGCTCCAGAGCGTCGGGTTTGAAAACGCCGACGGTCCTTGCGACCTCGGGGTTGAGATACTTTTTGATCTCGGTCGCCATAACGCCGCGGGTAAGGCGCCGGACAGGCAGGCGGAAGCCGCGTTTTTTCTGGTGAACGAGGGCGCGCGGCGTCCATCTTTCCGCTACGGATTTGACGAAACGTTTCGCCGAGCCGCCGCGCAACTGGTCCCGGGCCGGAAAAGCAAGAGACGCCTCGACGACGTCCAGATCGAGAAACGGGCTGCGAAGCTCCATTGAATTCAGCATGGAGGCCCGGTCGAGTTTCGTCAGAATGGACGACTGCAAAAAACCGTACATCATGCCGGCCTGAGTGCGTCTCAACACATCGTTCGGGCAAGCCGGGGCGCAGCGCTGCGCCGTAGCGGCGGCGGCGAATTCCGGCTCCAGGTCGCGGTCCGCCTCATACGGAGAAAACGCAGAGGCGCAATGCGCGAATCGCCACTCCGGCGGCGCCGTCAACCCGCGCGACAGCATGTTCAGGATCAGTCCCAGATTCATGTTAGCGTCGCGGCCGGGCGTTTTCGCCAGAGCCCGCGCGCCGGAAGCCGCGACGCCGGTCGGGACAAGGCTCGACAAAGCGTGCATTGGCCTTGCGACGGCGTAAAAAGAGTAGCCGAAAAGAATATCGTCCGCGCCGTCTCCCGTGAGCAGGAACTTGTTACCCAGACGGGCGCGCTCCATGATCGCGCCCAGAGCGACGAAAGATGGGTCGGCGATCGGTTCGTCGGCGAGGGCGCAATACTTTATCGCTGCGTCCTTCAGAACTTCGTCGGTCAGGTCGATCGTTTCGCGCCGGATGCCCAGCGTCTGCGCGAGGAGTGCGGCGGACGGCGTTTCGTCAAATCCGTCGCCCGGAAATCGTCCCGAATAACAGCGCCAGTCGATGTCCGGCCTTTCCTTTACGGCCATTGCGGCGATCAGAGAGGAATCGACCCCTCCGCTTACGAGCAGTCCGGGGGCTTCCGAACCGCTCTGAAGCCGTCTGCGAACGGCGTTTGCAAGCGCTGCTTCAAGGCGTTCGACGCAATCGGCTGGTTTCAGGGAGCCGTCTTCGCGCGCCAAGGCGCGCCAGTGAACGGTTGTTTCTCTCGCGTTCGCGCGCCAGGATATCCTGCATCCGGGAGGCGCCTTTTCCACGCCGGAAACGATGCAGCGATCGGGGGGAAGCGCATTGAACAGAAGATAGTCGCACACCGCTCTGGGCTCCAGCGCGCGCGTGCGGTCTAGAAGCGGCGTCAACTCCGAAGAAAAACGGACGACGCCTTTCGCCTCCTGAAAATAAAGAGGCTTTTTTCCAAGAGGGTCTCTGTAGAGATGCAAGGATCCGTCTCGTCTGTCGACGATGGCGATCGCGTACATGCCCCGAAGGCGGGTTGCGAAATCAACGCCATAGGCTTCGAAGGCGCGTGCGATTACGGCGACTTCCGAAGCGGGACGCGCCGCCATGCCGAGGACGCGACGCAGTTCGTCGAGGTTGTAGATCTCGCCATTGAAGGCGACCGCCGCGCGTTGCGAAACGTAAGGCTGACGATCCCCGTAGGTTTTGCGGAACGAGAGGAGCGAGTGCCCGAGGGTGAAATGGTCGCCGCTTTCCACGGTGTCGCTTTCCGGCCCCCTGTGCCTCATGACCTCAAGCGCGTTCCGGCCCCAGTTTTCCCGCTCTCCGACAGCAGGCGCCTGATCGCCGTCGGCCGACCAGACACCCGTTACGCCGCACATGAGCGATGCGACGGATCGTTCGCGCGAGAGCGCCGGAAGATTTGCTTGCCATACGTCTTGGACGCCGGATGGAAAGGATACGCACGGATCTGAATGAAAAACCGCAAGCCCAAGGGAGGCTCCGCCCGTTTGTCTTGCGCGCTTGCGCGTCGGAACGTAATTGGCGATAGTGCCATCCAAGTTATATTCAACCAAACTTTAAAGGTGTCAATCATGCGCGTTGCCCTGGTCAGAAACCACGACGAATGCGTAAATACGAGACAAATCAAGTTAATGCAGAGGCGGGCGGGCGTTCTGCCTCATCTGGGCCTCGGTTATATCGAGACGGCGCTGCGCAAGTCCGGTTTCGAGGTGGCGACGATCGACGCTCAGGCGCTTGGTCTTGACGCGAGCGGTCTGGAAGAAAGGGTGCGCGCTTTCGCGCCCGCGCTCGTCGGCGTAACGACGACCACGCCCGGCGTGCCTGGGGCGGTCGAGGCCTGTCGAATCGCGAAGGAGGCGGGCTCCGTCACCATACTTGGCGGGCCGCATACGGAGGTTTTCGCAAAGGAAAATTTTCATCACGACTTCATCGATTATGTCGGCGTAGGAGAGGGCGTCACCATAATGCGCGCGCTCGCGGAAGCGATGCGCGACAAAAAGAACGTTTCCGGGATACCCGGCCTCGTCGGGCGCGCCTTCTCCAATCCGCCCGCGCCGATGCTCAATCTTGAAGACATGGGCTGGCCGTCGCGCGATTCCATGGACGTGAAGCTTTATCATTCGATTATGGCGAAGCATCCTTTCGCGACCATGATTTCAAGCCGGGGGTGTCCCTTCCAGTGCGCGTTCTGTTTCAAGCAGGCGGTCGACAAGAAATCCATGTATCGCAGCGCCGAAGACGTCGTCGGAGAAATGGCGCATCTCGTGGAAGACTACGGCGTCAGGGAAATCATGTTTTACGACGACGTTTTCACGATGAAGAAGAAACGCGTCTACGAGATCTGTTCGCTCATCGCGGAACGCGGATTGAAGGTTCGCTGGGAGGCGCCGACGCGCGTCGATCTCGTGGATCCGGATATGCTGCGCGCGATGTCCCGCGCAGGGTGCGTCCGGCTGCGTTTCGGCATTGAATCGGGCGACGTCGATATTCTGAGCCGCATGCGAAAGAAGACGGATCTCGACCAAATCCGCGATGCTGTCGGCGCCGCGAAATCCGCGGGCATCGAAACCTTCGCGTATTTTATCGTAGGCTGGCTCGGCGAGTCGGACGATCAGTATCGCCGGACGCTGGAGTTCGCTAAAAATCTTAGGCTCGATTACGCAAGCTTTTACACGGCGACGCCGCTGCCCGGAACGCAGCTGCACCGCGAAGCCATCGCTTCTGGAAAGATCGACGGCGATTACTGGCTTGATTACATAAAGGGCGAGCGTACGGAACGTATCGGCGTCCTCGCCCCGAATGCGGAGGAAAAATCGCGCCACGCTTACAAAAGCTTCTATCTGCGTCCAGAAAAGGCGCCGATATTGCTGCGCCACCTCGCCAATCCTGAAACCTTTTCTTCCGTCGCAAGCGGTCTGACGAGCCTTATCCGGTCGAAGACGAATGCGGTAAGAGATTTTTAGGCGCGGTCCGGACGATGCCAAGGCGTCAGATAATCGGCATTCATTCCGCAGGGCACGACACGGGCGTCTGTCTCTGGGAGGATGGGCGGCTCCTGTTCTCCATGGAGACCGAGAGGCTTACGCGCAACCGTCATGAAAGTTACGTCGCGGCCGCGCTGGAGGCGTTGCGCGCTCGGCCTGAGTTCGATCCTGACGCCGTGGAGCTGGTGGCGCTCAGCACTCCCGTTCGCGAAAGCGATATAAACGTAAGCGATTATGACGCGATCATGACGCGGATACTGAACAGGGAGTTGCACGTCGCATCGCGGTGCCGCCTCTACGACAGGGACTACCCTTGCGTCGTCGTCGCGCATGAGGCGGCTCACGCCGCTATCGGACTTTACGAAGCGGGTTTCGAAGACGGCGCGATCGCGCTGGTCAACGAAGGACGGGGAATTTTTTCAAGGAACGCGCTGTTCCGTTATGAAAACGGTGCGCTGACGCTCGAAAAAGCGGACTTCCTTCCGTGGTATGCGACGGGATTCGCATGGTCCGCATTCGGCGCGCTGCTTGGTTTCGGCAAAGGGCCTTCCGTCGCGGGCAAGGTTATGGCGCTTTCAGGATTCGCCGAAGCCGGAGAGAAAGACTTTGACGCCATAAAATCCGTACGCGAAGACCTTTTGCGGATATCGGCGAAAGAACGGCTTGAAGAAGCCGCTCGTCTTCCGGTGCGCCCGCTCGCCGACGAGAACATTGAGGAAAACGGTCGGGCGGTGAACGCGCTTCAGACGATGTTCAGCCATGCGATCGTCAGCGCGCTCAAGGATCGCGTTGCGCAGGGAGGCGTCGATAAAATCACCCTGTCCGGCGGTTGCGCGCTCAATATCATTACCAATTCGGTTTTGCGCAATCAGTTTTCGTCGCCGATCTTCGTTCCCCCGGCGTGCAACGACGCAGGACAGGCGCTCGGCGCCGCCCTTTACGTTCAGAAAGTCGTGCTTGGACGGAACGTCGAAACTTTTCCGGTCTACGCCAACGGCGATGCGCAACCCATGGACGAAATCGTGCGTACGCTGCGCGAAAACGACCTGACGTTCGAAGATTACGACCCCGACGTCGTCGCGGGCGATCTCGCGGACGGCAAAGTCGTCGCTTTTTTTCAGGGCGTTTCCGAACTGGGACCGCGCGCGCTCGGCAACCGTTCCATTCTGGCCGATCCCTCGCTGAAGGGACAAAAAGAGCGCGTCAGCGTCCGGATAAAGGGGCGCGAATGGTTCAGGCCGCTCGCCCCCGTCATGCGCGCGGAAACGTTCCGGTCCCTATGGCCGGGCGAGGGCCTTTCTCCATACATGCTTTTCAATTTCGACGCTTCCGGAAAATCCCTGGACGCCGCCTCCCACGTCGACGGCACCGCCCGGATACAAACCGTCGAGCGCGAACAGAATCCAGTCGTTCATCGCCTACTCGAAAAGTTTGAAAAAAAGAGCGACGCTCCGGGGCTGGTCAATACTTCGCTGAACGCGGCGGGAAGGCCAATCGCGCGCGCCTGTCAGGACGTAATCGACGATTTCGGCGACTCCTCGATCGATATATTCGTTTTCGAACAGGCGGTCGTGCGCCGCGCGTCAGGCGGTCGACATGCCTGAAGCGGTTCGCGATCCCGTGCTGGGCGCGCTGGACAGGGCGTTTGAATTCGCCGCGCCGGGCTTGCGCTTTTTTCAGTCACGTTTTCTGAAGGTGCCGCAAAGAAAAGCGCTCAGAAATTTGAAACACTTCACGCTTGCAGGGCTCTGCGCGACGCGCTTCGCTTTTTCCGAAAGTCGCGCGTTTCAGTATTTTCCTGAAATGCCCTCGCATCACCACGCCTTCCGGCTGGTCGCGCTGGCCGCGCGCTGTCGCGGAGGGCCTTATATAGGCGCAAAAAAGCCGCCGGTTTTCTGCTTTTTTCACGACGATACGCAATCGCCGGCCGTCTTTCGCGAAACTCTCGAAAAAGCCAACCCCGACGCTTATATCATAAACGGACGATGTCTCGATATTTCCAAACGTCACGTCGATATTTTGCACAGGGACGTTTTTGGTTATGGACTTATTCTCGACGAAGAAGCGCTTGAGCGTTCGACGGATGAAAAATTCGCCATAAAGCCGGATTCCAACGCAAAAAACGAAGGGCGCGTCGCGACGAAAGACGAGGCGCGGGACGCTCTTTGCGACGACGCGCTGGTCGTGCAGAAGCTTGTAGATACGCGTATTGTCCGCGATGGCCTGAGGTGGGTTTGCGATTTGCGCGTCGGGATCGGCGCCGGGCGCATTCTCTTCGTCATCCGGAAGCTTCGCACGGAAGAAAACGTCATGTTCGCGCAGACGGCGCATTTTGATCTGGCGCGCCCGGAAGACGTGTTTTCCAAGGAAGAAACCGATCTAATACTGCGCCTTTGCGAAACGTCGGGCCTGGATATCGGCGAACTTGACATACTGCGCGATCGAACGGACGGACGCCTTTACGTATGCGATATTTCCAGAACGCCGGAGCGCATGCCGTATTTCATGGTTTCGTCCAAGGTTTATTATTGCTACGCGCAGTACGCCAGAGCGTTTCGCGAACTGGTTGAAAATGTAAGGGGCAAGGCGTGAAAAACAGTTCCGGACAGCCGATTCAGACGTTAACGGACGATTTACGCGATTGGATCGACCGTTTCTTTCAGTCGATGTCTTCTCATGGCGTGGACAGCACGGACGGCGCGCGGCGTCTTCTCGCGCTCGCCGTGGAAATGCAGCTCGTGGAAGGGCCGGTGGATCGTCCCGAACGCGTTCTCGGAGCTCTTCAAACGATCGATATGGACCAAGTCTCGGCTCTCTATTTGCTGAAATATGGCGGCCGACGATTGACTTTCAACCGGATGACGCGTCTTCTGGGCGACCTTCATGAAGCGTGGCTCGACGTCAAGGAGGCACAATATGGGCGATCCGGCGGCCGGACCATCGCGTGATGGACGTTCTGAAAATCGACGCGACCCTTCGAAGGGAAACGAGATGATCATCGCACATATTTCAGACCTGCACGCTCTGGCTCCCGGCCAGAAGCTCATGAACGTTCTCGACGTGAACGCTCTGGCGCGCGACGCCGTAAGCCGGGTGAACGCGCTCGAGGTCAGGCCGGACGTAGTCATCGTGACGGGCGATCTGACTCATAACGGGCGCGAAGACGAGATGCGAAACGCGCGCGACGTTCTTGACGCGCTTGAAGCGCCTTACGTGGCGATCCCCGGCGGGCATGACGATCAGGACGTTTTTGAAAAGGTTTTCACGCAAAGCCGTCCTGATCGCGACGCATGGCGCGAAGGCTGCGCCGGGATCGATGTCGCCGGCGTCAGGCTCGTTTTCCTCAACAGCCTGTCGCAGGGCGAAGGGGCGAGCGTGGAAAAGGATCAGGCGGCGCGCATCGACGCTCTTCTGGCGGAACGCCCGGACGCACCGACGGTCGTTTGCATGCATCATCCGCCTTTTCAATGCCGAATTCCCGTCGCTACTTACATCGACGATCCTGAGGCGTCCTGGGCGGAAGATTTACGCGAGACGATTTCTCTTCACCGCCAGGTCAAGCTCGTTCTTTGCGGACATGTTCATCGCTCCATGGTTACGCCCTGGGCGGGAGCGAACGTCGCGGTCGCGCCGTCGACATGCGTTCAGGTCGATCCGAATTTTACGGAATTTTACGTCGATGCGCATAAGGATCGACGCAACTTCCAGCTGATCGCCGAGGACCCGGCCTTCATGATCCATTACTGGAACGGACGCGATTTCATAACCTATACGCTGCCGACGCGCGACGACTATCAAAGAGCATGACCATGCCGGCTTCCCTCATGCCCGACAGTTCCGCAACCCCCGGCGCGGCGGCGCAGGACTATTCCGGAAAAGGGTATGCGTGCTTCGGCGACGCTTTTCCTGACGGAGCCGACCGCAAGGCGCGGGACGCTCTCGCGGCGCTTTACGAAGATTTTCCGAAGGATAGCGAAGCGTCTTTGACGCTCTACGGAAGCAGCGGTCTTGACGACGGTCAGGCCCGGATCGATCACCCGCATCTTGTTTCGGCCGAAATCCGCGATCTGGCGACGCATCCGCGCGTCGCGGGCGCGATCCAGGCCGTGCTTGGATGTCGCGCGGCGCAGCTATGGTACTGTCATGCGCTGCGCAAGCCCCCGCGCGTAGAAACGAACGCGGCCGTGGGATGGCATTTCGACGGACAATACAGCCCCTTTTTCACAGGCGGTTTTATCACCGCGTGGATCCCGCTGACGCAGAACGGCCCAGAGGGCGCGCCGTTGATCTACGTCGCCCGTTCGCATCGCATGGCTTTGCCCGTTCAGAGCGGTTTTTCACACAAGGCCTCGCTGGAAGAACTCAAACAGAGCATATTAGAGAACGCACCCGTCGACTGGGTCGAAGAGCGCGTCGAGGCGCGCATGAACTCTTTCGTACTGCATGACAGTCGGCTCCTGCACGGAAGCGGCGCGAACGCGTCCGCGCGCCCCCGACTGAGCCTGACCTGTCACTACCGGACCGAGGCGAACCGTCTGACGGGCCGTTCCTACTCGAAATTCAGGCCGGAAGACCTGTCGAACGAGACAAGATGCCCGGTTATACTCGGCGAGCGGCGGGCGCTTGATTTCGCCGCGCCGCCGAACGTATGAGCCGTTTGGCCAGGTAAGCCGGGTCGCGTAACCGTCATGACCAAAGCCGAAACAGAAAAGTCCGTAAAAAGCGCCGATATTCTGCGCCGATCCTCTCATGGTCTGGGAGCGATGTTCGGCGTCGCTTTTCTGAGCCTTTTGCTGACTTTTGCGTTTCCTCTCTCGGTAGCGGCGATCATCGACAGGGTTATCGTTCACAACGCGCTTTCCACCCTGCAGATCATCGCCGTCGTTCTGATTGCGACTTCTGCTTTCGAAGGACTCGTCAGTATTCTGAAGGGAAGAATACTGAGCTTCAAGACAGGAGAGATCAGCGCGCGGTTATCCGCTGTTTTGATCCGGAAACTTTTTTCCGTAAACCCTGAGCATTTGCTTGGAAATCAGGGGCGGCGCAAAGTCGAAATGATCACCACCATCAATCTTTTCAGGGATTCAATCCGTGAATTGATCGACTTTGCAATACAGGTCTGTTTGTCCGTCACCATTTATGCGGCTGTCCTGATCATACTGAACGGGCAGCTTTTCGGTTTTCTCATGATCGCGCTGTTCGCGCAGATTGTTTTCTTTGCGTTCTCCCAGAGACGCCTCAAGCCGCTTGTCAGCGAATCCATCAAGGAATATCAGCAATTCAGCGCAATGATGCATACGTCCGTAAACGCGATAGAAACCGTGAAGATCTACGGCGCGGGGGGTATTTTTCGGGAGCGCGCTCAGGAGAAAGTCGAATCCGCCTTACTGAAAAATTTCCGGGCGGGGAAGGTGACCGCTAACGGCACCGCGTTTTCAAGGCTCATTATGCGCGTCACCGAAGCGGCGATCATAACGATCGGCGCTTTTAACGTCATTGCGCAAAATCTCACCATCGGGCAACTGATCGCCTTTCAAATGTTTGCGCTCCGGTTTTTCGAACCGTTCGGGAAATTGAGCATCATGATGCAGCGCTATCAGCGCGTGCGCACTTTTTTCAGCGACTGGGATGATTTTCTCGCTATCGAAGCTGGCGAAAAACGCTTAGGGAAACCGCCGCAAATCGATCCCGGCGCGCCTATTCTTATTGTCCGTGATTTATCGTTTGTCTACGAAGGATCGACTCATAATGCGCTGGAAGACGTTTCTTTCACGCTCGACGCCGGAGACGTCGTTTTTATTCTTGGCCCGTCAGGGTCCGGGAAAAGTACTCTGGTCCGTTTGCTTTCCGGTCTGTTGCCGATCTTTCAGGGCAACGTCGAGGTTTGCGGCGTTCGTCTTGAAGACGTACCCGAATCGAATCGTCGACGGTTCGTCGCATGCGCCTTGCAGGAGCCGATGTTGCTGCCTGGAACCGTGGCGGAAAACGTGTCGGCGTTCGACGAAAACGTTTCCGCCGACGACATCCGGCGCGCTTTGCGTCTGACCGGGTGCGAGAGTTTCGTGTCCAGACTTCCCAACGGCGAAAATTCCGTAGTTGGCGAGACATCCGCGTCCATTTCCGGCGGCGAGCGTCAGCGTCTATGTCTGGCGCGCATGTGCGCCGGCAATGCGTTTTTGCAGATTATCGACGAAGGAACTTCAGGTCTTCATCGCCAGCTTGAGGTCGACGTCCTTGAGAAGATCATCGCCGGTATGAGCGAGCGCCAGGCCACCATCGTTATTACGCATCGCGAAGATCTCGCTTTTCTGGGAAACCGAATCCTGCGTTTCGACGAAGGAAAAATCGTCGACCAGACCCGGCTCGAAGAAAAACCTGCGGAATATCACGCTGGATCGTAGGGAAGCGTTTGAAAGTCTTTTTTGTAGATCGCGTTCAAAATTCGCCGGTCCTCGCGGCTTAAAGCCCGCCCGAATTCCGGATGAAGCGTCGCATTGCGCTTTACCCCGACGTCTACGGAGAATATTTCCGCCAGACGTTCAAGATCGTTTTCCATGCGAAGAAAAACCGTGCGCGTGAGCAAAGCGCCCGCCGCCCCGCCGAGCAGAGCCGTCTGAGGGCGCAAGTGCCGGTTTTTCAGAATGCTTGGAATGAATTCGATAAAAGCGCTCAACGAAACTTCCATCAGTGCGGCGCGAATCGTTTCGAAGTCCTCTGCGCCGGTGACGCCGGCGAGGGGAAAAAGTCTTTTCTGCGAATGCTGCCATGCGTTTTTTTCCGGGTTGCGCAAGTCATTTTCGAGCTTGTCGTAATAAAACGATATCGCGCGATCATATGGGTGACGCACGACCATGTAATGGCGCGCCGGAGCGGAGGCGATTCTGGAAAAAGCGAGCCGGCGCAAAAATCCCGCCTCGCTGATCGAGCGCAGAGCCGCGTCTTTTTTCAAGGTAGTGAACATGGCCTTGTAATTGGCGCTCAGCAAAAGATCAGGCGCGTGACTGGAGACGAATCTGGGCATGGCGATGGCGGTTCCGATGCAGTCGATCTTTTGGGCGAAACGATTTCGCCGTGAAAAATTATTTCACGCCTATTATCGGACGCAAGCTCTTAGTTGGCTGGTGCCGAGAAATATCTGATTAAATGATGATTCCGTATTGGGGCTATTTATGCTAATCAGAGGTTCACGCGCTGAACCCGCGTCGAACGTGAGAGGTCCACAAAACTGTGAACCAAAATTGGATCAAATTGAGGACCAAGAATCGATTTTTAGTCATGTAAGTAATTGAAAGTATTGGATAATAAATATGGAGCGTGACACGTCAGTAGCGCCAGCCTTCTTGGTCTAAAGTCCTGAAAAATAAGCACAAAATGCTTTTCTCTTATCGCATTTTCGGGTTCGACGCATCTTTGGTGGCTCGAACGAAACTTTGAAATCATAGCCGACACACAGCGCCCGCGATATGAAGGTAGGGGCAGTACCCCTCTATCTAAGGATGTCGCGACGAATGATTGAACTCAACCCAGTGCGCAATGATGAGCCTGTGCTGCTTAGCGCACCTATGATCGCCGCCGCGGGGAAGATCTTGACCTATCTCGTCGATAACGGCGCAATAAGCCTGACCAAGAGCAAAGCCTTTCAGCGAAAGTTTGTCCATTGGGCGGCAGACGAGTTCGCTTGGCCTGGAATGGAGACTGAGCAGCTCTTTAGGGTCAACAAAGTTCTGGATGAGGGAGACTTTCCGCCGCTTGAAGCGCTTCACTTCGTGCTTTTGAAGTTGAAACTCATACGGCATTTCAAACTCGAATGCCGATTGACCAAGTCGGGTAGGGACCTAGCGTATCGTCCAGGTGACCTGTTCAACATGATCGCCCCATTTTATCTTTTTGAAATCGACCATGCCGCGTCGTCGCGTATACCAGAGCCGCTACTTGGAAACTGGGATGTGATTCTTGGGGTACTGAACATTGAAGGGGTAAGCGGTGTATCTTGTGGACGATTGAGAGAAATACTGTATGGACCACCAGATGCTGACGATACCTACGAATTCGTCCGGGGTGTGCTCTGGGGGCAGGTCTTGAGGCCGTTATGCTGGCTTGGCCTCTTAGAAGAGGTCAGCATGGATGGATGCCAGAGATTTTCGGATGGAACGTACACAACGACATCGCTTTGGCGTTATGTATTCAAGTTTGCGAAAGATCAGACGCTTCAGCCAAGGATATTGCATTGAGTGTTGGATCGTTGGTCAGCACTTTTCGAGAACGAATGCTGCGCTAGGGTGGACGCCTTCATCGGAATCTTGTCAACTGCAATGGGATATACGCTGTGTATCATTCAATCAGGCTACGAATTGACTTTGGCGGTTTTTCTGACGGTAAAAGTTATCCGTAAAATCTTTAAGCCGTTGATTTAAATGGCGTTTTGTGGCTTGTTCATCATCGAGTGGGAGTAAGGCGTGCGCTTACGGACTTTTGTGTTTTGTCTTTAAATTAATCATCCGTATAAGTATAAAAAAATTTTGACTTTTATTCAGTGTCCCGGCTGATCCCATTCGAAGGGTATCGATTTTTTGGGCATATGATGATCATGTGAGGTTCTGCGTTGCGCATAGCGTAATTCAGAAATTTACGACTCTTAAAATTCCCGAAAATTCAAGTTGCAACCAATGTCAGTATCCCAAATAGCCCTACCGGGACGCGACTAGAATTGTGCGGCGCACAATAAGATTTTGCAAATGGAATAATATTTCATATTGCCATGAAATGGAAAATATGGTTCATTTTGCACGTTCGGTGGAATGTCCACCATCCAGAAATCAATTTGCGGCCTCTTCGATGAAGAGGCGTTGAACAAATAAAGTAATGGGAGGGAAGAAATGCCATTAAAAAGATTTACCCTATTAGCAAGCGCTTCACTGGCTGCGGTTGTTTTATCATCGGGCGCCTATGCGCAAGAGGCGGATAGCGACGTTTTTGTCGGCGGTGATGACGCCTATGTCGACGAAGTGGTCGTGACAGGCATTAGAGGCGGTTTGGAACGGTCGGCAGACCAAAAACGAAATGCGTCTGGACTAATTGAAGCGGTTGCGGCCGAAGATCTTGGTAAATTTCCAGATCAAAACATTGCTGAATCTCTTCAGCGCGTTCCCGGGATCACGATCGACCGAAATGGCGGCGAGGGGCAGTTTGTGTCGGTTCGCGGGTTTGGGCCAAATTTCAATACGGTTCTGGTCAACGGACGTCGTGTGGCGTCAGAGGTTGGCAACCGCGAATTCAGTTTTGATTTGTTCCCATCTGAACTTATTTCGGGTGCAGAGATTTATAAAAGCGGTGCAGCCCATCTTCAAGAAGGCGGCATCGGTGCAACAATCAATCTATCGACTGCACGTCCGCTTGATAGCTCTGGTTTTAAGGCCATTCTAACAGGACGTGGTGTATACGATGTCCAGGCAGACCAGGCGTCGCCTCAGTTTTTCGGCCTGATTTCGAATACTGTTGCGGATGACAAATTCGGCTTTCTCGTTTCTGCGTCATACCAGGAGCGCGAGTCATCGATTGCGACATTCGACAATCGGGCGTTTAATACTGGTTCCGTGGCTGATTTGATTGCTTCCGGCGCCACCGTTTCAAATCCATCGGGCGCCGAAACGTTTTTCGTTGCGCAGAATCTACAGCTTGGGAACATCAATCAAACGCGCGAACGTCTCAATATTCAGGGCGTTGCGCAGTATCAGCCCAACGAAGAAATCCTTTTGACGGTCGATGGTCTGTGGAACGAGTTCGACCTCATTTCAGAAGCGAGTTTCCTCAATAACTGGTTCGGTTTAGGAAGCCTTGATAACTTCGTTCTTGATGAAAACGGGACTGCGGTCAGTTTCTTTAATCCGGATGGCGCCATCGAGGCGAGAGCGCAGAATGATGGCCGGATTACCGAAACACAGTTGGCCGGTATTAATCTGGAATGGACCCCATCAGAGACCTTCTCGCACACCTTTGACGTCTCTTATACCCGTTCTGAAAACAATCCGACGAACGGTGACACCGGCCAGAACGTTCTTGGATTCAATTCACCTTATACGTACACGCAAGGCTCAACATTCGTACCGCAAGTGACGTGGCCATTTCCTGTGGCGACGGCTCTCGATCGCGATAATTTCTTTTTCCACGTCGCACAGTTTGGTGGCGATGGCGACCAAACTGAGGGCGGTAACAACGTCGAGTCTGAAATCTTCGAAGCACGGTATGATGGGGTTTATACGCCGGATATCGATGGGATCAGGAAGATCGGTTTTGGTTTCCGGTTCGGTGATGAGTCCAAAGACATCTCGATCCTTCGTACCGACCAACAGATCATCAATTTCGTTAGTGGGTTCTTTATTGATGTTCCCGATGATGTGCAGGAAGAGCTATTATTCCCCGTCACGGTTGATCTATTGCAACAAGGTGATGGTGGGTTTGTCGATTCCAACGGTCAAATTGTTAACTCATTCCTCGGGAATAGTGTTGTTCCGAGCACGTTAGCAATTGATAATCCTGCTGTCTTTGCCGCTCGCGATACAGCGCTAAGCCTTACGCCGGGAACATCGGAAGCATTGTTTACTTCTCTAGGCGGATTTACCCCGCAGGAACGCCCAGAAAGCTTCAGTATCGATGAGCGTATTTTCGCTGCTTATGTTGATATGGCGCTGGAAGGTGAGCTTGGCGCAGTTCCATGGGAAATCAACGCAGGTCTTCGCTTTGTAAATACGAGTACCACGTCCGTCGGGGCCGTTACCCCTCTGTTGGACCTTCTTATTAACGTCAACGACCCGACGGAGTTTTTGCAGGTTCTCGGAAATACCGCCGACTTTATCCTAACGGAAGAAAACGAGTATAATTTCCTTCTGCCGAACTTCGATCTCAAACTCGAGCTCGCTGATGGCCTTATTGCTCGTCTTGGGGCGTCACAAACGCTAGCTCGGCCGCAATTGACGGACCTCTCTCCGCGCTTGGCGATTTTGAATACGCGACCAAACAACCTTGTTGCGGCCGGCGGTAACCCATTCCTGAACCCGTTCACCTCAACGAATATCGATCTGTCGTTTGAGTATTATTTCGATAGCTTTAGTTATTTGGCAATTTCCGGTTTCTGGAAAGAAGTAGACGACTTTGTTGTTCAAACGACATCGCCAGAGGTTATCGGGATCGCAAACGCCGACAATATCGTTGATCCACTCATTAACGGCACTGAAGCTACCTTCGATGTAACGCGCCCGACAAATGCTGAAACAGCGCGTGTAAGAGGGTTGGAGATCTCCGGACAACTCGGGTTCACGGCTCTGCCGGCTCCGTTTGACGGCTTCGGCGTCCAGGGCGCTGTCCTGATTGTGGGTAGTAACGCTGAAATTGGTCAGGATACTCCAGAAAACGTGGCGTTTGGATTGCCGGGTCTCTCGAATGCGCAGAACGCTCAGTTCTTCTATTCGAACGGTCCGCTCGATGCGCGCATCTCGTACAATCGTCGTGGCAAATTCCTTGAAACGGTTGCGAATGTGTTTGGTGGTGAGCCAATCTTCGTTGATGCATTCGCCCAAGTGGACTTCAAGGTAAACTATACCTTTGGTGACCGGTTCTCAGTTTTTGTTGAAGGGACGAACGTTCTAGATGAGAAAATTAGTAAGTCTGGTCGGTTTGCAAACCAGTTCGTTGAGTTGACCGACACCGGCCCTAGATATGCTGCTGGTTTCCGTGCGGAATTTTAGAGCCAATCTTTCGTAGAATACAGCAACGTGGAGTTCTGGTTTTCGACGTTAGTCTTGGTTAACGCTCAAACCACCACGTTGTTTGCCGAGCAAACCCCTTCCTTGTTCGGCAATTCTCCCGAGGCATAAATGGCGTCCTTTGTCATTTTTATGTCGAAACAGAGCTAAAGCGTCCGTGGATACTCTCTCTCCCCGGGCGCTTTAGTTTTTTCGTACAAGCCCTATTGTGGTGAGGGTGTTTAGAAAATTTTCGACAGAAAAAATGTCAATGTCTATTTTTGAGCGCATTACCTCAGTTAGGATCGTCGGCCCGGGCGATGTTGATGGTTTTCAACATTTTGTTCGGCAAGGGGATGCGCCGGTTGTTTGTCCAGACTTCGTATCCCATTGGCCAATCGTAGAAGCCGGCGAGAAAGAGTTTTCCGGATTATCATCTTACCTACTTGATCGGTGCAGTTGGGCGAAGAAGGCCTGTCTTTACATTGCCGGGCAAGAAAGTAATGGGCGTTTCGGTTATGGCGATACTCTACGAGAGTTTAACTTTAGTATTGAGCCGCATACGATCGAAGAAATCCTAAAGCAGCTAAGGCAAGTGAACGAAGGGGGTTCGGATCGCTTCTTGTATGCTGGCTCTATTCCGACGCAGGAGTTTTTTCCCAAAATCCCTGACGAGAATCCCCTGCCGATCGAAGTTGGTTTGGCCCAAATTAATTTGTGGATGGGGGGCAAAACGAATATAGCCGCTCACTTTGACACATCGCAAAATATTGCCTGTGCAATTTATGGCGAGCGTCGGTTCACGTTGTTTCCGCCGGAACAGATTTCCAACCTATACATTGGGCCGCTTGATAAAACCCCGGCGGGTCAATCCATTAGTTTAGTCGACTTTGAAAGCCCTGATTTCGAGCGATTTCCAAAGTTCCACGATGCGCTCGATGCGGCGCAGACAATTGTCCTTCGGCCTGGAGACGCGATTTTTATCCCCAGTATGTGGTGGCATCAAGTTACCTGCCCCGGGCCGGTCGGTGTCTTAATGAATTTTTGGTGGCGTGACGGAAAACTCGGCTCCTTAACGCCCAGCGATGCTCTTATCGCAAATTTTCTGGCCTTAAGAGAGTTGCCTGCACGCGAACGAAGCGCTTGGGGTGCGCTGTTCGCCCATTATTTCTTTGACGAAGCTCTTGGCGGTCATGATCATCTCTCAGCTGAGGAAATGGGTGTATTTGATGTTTCGTGTAGTGATAATGTCGAAAAACTGACGGCATACTTACGAAAAACACTAGAACGTCGATTGGGTGCTAAATAGTAGTATGATTGAACAACAAAAATGCACGGGTATCGTTATTGTTGGCGGCGGAAGCGCCGGGTGGTTACTTGCGTGCAGGTTAGCTAGCGCGCTTGATACGCAAAAATCGGAATATACCGTGACGCTTATCGAGTCCCCCGATATTAAAACCGTTGGCGTCGGCGAGGGCACTTGGCCGACCATGCGGCGCACCTTGCAATCCATTGGATTATCGGAAACGGAATTCATGCGCCGGGCCAATGTCTCTCTAAAGCAGGGGACCCGATTTAATGGCTGGCGACATGGCGGCGATCATGACTTCTACTATCATCCGTTCGAACCGCCAATTGGCGCAGCATCATATAATGTCGGTGAAGTTTGGCGATCTCGCCCTACCGATGCGCGCGACAGTTTCTCGGTCAGCGTGACGCCACAAGAAACGGCTTGTTTAATGGCGTTGGCGCCAAAGTCGATGAAGACGCCTGAATACAAAGCGGTATTGAACTATGGCTATCACCTTGACGCTGGCGCATTCGGGGAAATGTTGTCAGGCCACGGGAGAAATAAATTAGGAATCCAACATGTGCTTGCAGATGTCGTTGACATAGAGCAGGACGAGCAAGGGTGGATCAAAGCGTTGTCATTAAACAATGGCGACTCTGTTTACGGCGACCTATTTTTCGATTGCACTGGGTTTCGTTCGCTCTTGTTGCATCAGAAGTTGGGCGTCCCATTCGAAGACTTAACAAAGTTCTTATTCGTAAACGCGGCCGTTGTTTCGCAACAGCCTTACGGTGAGGGACGCGACGAAATTCAGTCGGCCACTCATTCGACGGCCCATGAAGCGGGGTGGATCTGGGACATTGGTCTTTCGACGCGCCGCGGGGTTGGGCTTGTTTTTTCGACGGATTATCTTGAGACAGATCGAGCAGGCGATTTGTTAACTGAGTATCTAGGCGGCGGCGATACGGTCGACTACCGGTCAATTCGTTTCCAAGCGCGCCGGCTTGAAAAGATGTGGTGCAAAAACGCCGTCGCCGTTGGGTTATCCGCCGGGTTCGTTGAGCCGTTGGAGGCATCGGCGTTGATGTTGATCGAATCCGTGGCTGATTGGTTTTGCCATCGCATGCCGTCGACGCGAGACGCCATGAATAGCCAAGCAACGAGATTTAACATGGCGTTTCATGGTTATTGGGACCGAATTATTGACTTTTTAAAATTCCATTATGTGCTCAGTGAGCGTACGGACCCTTTCTGGGTTGACAATCGTCATAGTGATTCAATCCCCGACACTCTGAAGGAGAATATGGAGATTTGGAACGATGCGGTTCCATACTCCCATGATTTCCGGTCGGATTCCAAAATATTCTCCTGGGAGAGTTATCAATATGTATATCTGGGAATGCGCCCAGAGATCGCCGCGGGACCGCTCAATAGAAGCGATCAAATGGCTGAAGAGTTTGAGTTAAACAAGAGGATTTGCGACAAAGTTGCGGCGACGCTGCCGACCAATTGCGAGTTGATTGACCGCGTTGCGACATCTGCATTTCCCGTAAAATAGTTTCCCGAAAGGAAAAAGCGATGCCGGTAAATTATGCTCCCTTAAACGAAAGAGATCATGGTACGGTTCGTATCGCCGAACCAACGTCATCTTCTGAGTTAAGATCGAAAACGCATACGCCAATCGTTCGAAATGAACTATTTATGGCGTCTAGTTGTTTTCCTGTTTTCATTTTACGGGATGAAGAGCGCGATCAATTTGTGCTGGCGACACAGTTTTGTTTGGAGGCGGGTCAGAATTTGTTCCTAAACAACGGCCAATGGAACAGTCCCTATCTGCCCCTCGACATTCGTCGCCGGCCATTTGCTGTGGCGCCATCCGTTGGCCTGAACTCTGGTGAAAGTTATGATATCCTAATCAATATGGACAGCGATCTCGTTCAGAGTGATTGCGGCCATAACCTTTACGACTCTGGCGAAGAGACAATCTTTCTGAAACGCCAGAAAGAGATATTAACGGCGTTTTTGGCCGGACAAGAAGCAACGTTGAGCCTGATAGACGCTTTGGCTGAGTTCGAATTGCTAACGCCTATTGAAATTCTACTTTCAACGGACGAAGGGCAGCGCCGCGTCACCGGCGTATATGGTATTCATCATGGTAAACTTGCCGAGCTCTCGCCGGAGAGAGTAGGGGACCTTCAAAGACGTGGCATGCTTCAGGACTGTCATTTTATTCTAGGGTCGTACGCGCAAATCCAACGACTGATCTGGATGGAGAACGCCGTTTCTAACCGTAAAATTCAGGGTTTTTCCATCAAACCGGCGTCATAGCGCTTGGAATAAAAATAAATTGCAAATTCCAAAAAAATAGAATAGAATATTATTCTGGCCGTTTCAAAGCGCCAGCGCGTTGGGAGGCGTGGGGATTAAAAACAAAAAGAACGGAATTTGGGAATGTTTGTTTCGGTCGCGTCGTTTCTCGCGTTCACATCATTGGTCGCTTATCTTTCTTACCGTTTTACGCGTAACGAAGAACTGTCGACATCAGATGGATACTTCCTGGGTGGGCGCAGTCTATCGGCATGGGTGATCGCCGGCTCGCTTATCATGACCAATCTGTCGACAGAGCATTTGATTGGTCTGAATGGCGATGCGTTCAATCACACTATCGCTGTTACCGCTTGGGAGACGACTGCGGCGCTCGCCATGGTCGCAATGGCGATCTTTTTCTTGCCGATGTATCTGAAGAACGGCATCACCACTATTCCGGAATTTTTGTCAAACAGGTTTGATTCAACAACCCGTTTAATTGCAACGTTTCTGTTTTTGTTTTCCTACGTGGCCGCAATTTTGCCAGTTGTCTTACTTTTTGGGGCGACGGGCATCGATTCGCTGTTCGACATATCGCAGACATTTGACCTGACCCGCCAACAGACTATCTGGCTTCTGGTGTCAGCAATTGGAATTCTAGGGTCTCTCTACGCGATTTTTGGCGGTTTAAAAGCAGTTGCTATTTCCGATACGATCAATGGTGTCGGTTTTCTGGCTGCGGGGCTGCTCATCCCGCTGATTGCGCTGATGCAGATTGGGTCGGGAAACCCAGTAGAGGGGCTACAAACCGTTTACGAAGCCGTCCCAGAGAAGTTTGATATCACTGGTGATGAACCTGGTTCGTTTTTACCGTTTTCAGTCTTGTTCACGGGCATGATCGTCAATCAGATTTTTTTCTGGTGCGCTAATCAATCGATCATTCAACGCACATTGGGCGCTAGCAGTTTGAAAGAAGGGCAAAAAGGCATTCTTCTCGCCGCGTTCTTTAAACTTCTTGGACCAGCGATTATTGTGTTGCCAGGGATCATCGCTTTTTATCTTTATAGCGATAAAATATCATCAGAAGAGTATCTTTTGGCTTACCCGACATTGGTCAAAGAGATGCTGCCAAGTGCACTGGTTGGGCTGTTCGCGGCGGTCATGGTTGGGGCGGTGCTGAGTACGTTTAATAGCGTTTTGAACAGTTCAGCGACGCTATTCAGTCATGGCGTTTACAAGAGCTTGTTTAACAAATCAGCGTCGGATAAGCATGTTGTGTTGTCTGGTCGCGTTACCTCGATCATCCTTGCAATCGCAGCGATCATCGCGGCTCCAATGATTGACACTACCGGCAGCCTTTACAACTATTTGCAGAAAATCAACGCTACGTTCTTCGGCCCTATGCTCGCTGTTTTGTTGTTAGGCGCCGTCTCAAAGAAAATTTCCCCGTTGGCGGCGAAAGTTGGATTGCTTGGCGGACCCGCAATATTCTTTCTTCTCGTTTTCGCATTTGAGACACAAGTTCAGGACCTTTTGAAAACCTCGTTTGGCTTACAGCATGACATTCACTTTTTGCATTTTCTTGGTTTCGTGTTTGTGCTGACTTCTTTGGTTGTGCTGGGGATAAGTCGACTAGCGCCTGATGAAAGAACCCTCACGCCGCCGACGCCAGCAAACATAGACCTGACCCCATGGCCTTTGGCCAAAACTGTCGGTACGGTGATCGCGCTCGCCACAATTATAACCTATGTGTTCCTTGCGAAATAGAAAAGGGCTCTAGTCGTCGGCATAGGTAGTCGATATAGTAACTGTTAGGCTCACTCAGTAATATGCTTGGAGAGAAAATGAGCGAATACACATCCGTAGATGATTTACGCAACGAGATAATCGGGCGGTATAGCGGTTTGAGTAAAAGGCTGCAGCAGGTCGGAAAATACGTCATTGATTCGCAAAACGACTTTGCAATCGAAACTGTTGCAACAATTGCTGAACGAAGTGGGGTTCAACCATCAGCGGTGATTCGGTTTGCCAAAGAATTTGGCTTCGAAGGTGCAAGCTCAATGCAGCGATTGTTCAGGCAAAAACTGATATCTGATGGAACGTCGGATAATTACCGTGACCGCGTTCGCGATATGAAACGACACCTATCTTCTGATGGTGACGAGACCTACAAAGAGTATTTTTACGACCTAATTGATGAGTCGGTTGAGTCGTTAAGCCGATTGGGCTCGAAAGAGCGCGCCAAGGGCGTAGTCAATTTTGCCCAGGCGATCGATAAATCTGACGTGGTGTATTTGGCTGGAGTGCGCCGATCGTTTCCGGTTTCTGCCTATTTTGCTTATGGTCTTGGAAAAGCGGGCAAGCGAGCAATAGTCATCGACGGCGCCGGTGGAATGGAAGATCAAATGATTGATTGTTGTTCGCCTGCAGATTTGATGATCGCGACAACATTTTCACCTTATGCGGAGGAAACGGTTACCGCTGCGGAACGGGCAAAAAAGTTAGGCTGTAAAATTGCCGTTATATCTGACAGCGAAGTTTCTCCGCTTGCAAAATTTGCTGATAAAAAAATCTTTGTTCAAGACGCAGAAACGTTTGGATTTCGTGCTTTGTCATCTACGCTTTGTATCGCCCAGGCGATTGTCGTAAGTTACGTTGCTATTTCTGAAAAAAAATAGGTGTTTTCAGAAAATATCGTAGACTCTAAAGCATGTTTCGGCGATTTGGACACGGAATTAGATTCAAAATTGCAGCCAAATATCGCTCTCGACGAACCGATTGATTCAATTTTAGCCAAGGCTGCATCAGCGTTTCTTTAGGGCTCCGCGTTAGCAAGAATGGCTATTTGGAATATTGCTCAAAAAATGGAAAAAAATATTGTAAAACGGATAAAATGAAATAATATTGCATTTGCCCCGGGGGTGAGAATGAAAATTGTCTCGTGGGTGATTGGGTTTTTGGCCAATAGGACAAGGTGGATCAGATGAAAAATGACGTCGCGCTTGAATACGATGTAGTTACCCTCGGTCGTTCTGGGGTTGATCTGTATGGTCAACAAATTGGCGGTCGGTTGGAAGAAATGTCGAGCTTCGCAAAGTACCTTGGCGGATGTCCGGCGAATATCGCCGTTGGGACCTCAAAACTTGGCTTGCGTTCGGCAATCTTAACGCGGGTTGGTGACGATCATATGGGGCGGTTCTTAACCGAAGAGTTTGACGCCAATGGCGTCGGCCTCGCCGGCGTAACAATCGACGAAGACCGCCTCACAGCACTAGTCGTGCTGGGGGTCCGCGATCGCGATACTTTTCCGCTCATATTTTATCGTGAGAATTGCGCCGATATGGCGTTAACTTCGGAAGATATTGATGAAGGTTTGATTGCTTCTTCGCAATCGATTCTTCTTTCGGGAACTCATCTTTCTACAGAAGGTGTATATGATGCGAGCTTAACAACTTTGAAATTCGCCAAGAAAAATGGGCGAAAAGTTGTTTTTGACATCGATTATCGACCCGTTTTGTGGGGACTTACCTCTCGTGACGCCGGTGAAAACCGATTTGTCGCCGACGACAGCGTCACTGCGCGTTTGCAAGAAATTGCGTCACACTGCGATTTGATCGTTGGAACAGAAGAAGAATTCCATATTCTAACTGGAACGACAGAAACGATTGTTGGTCTTAAAAAGCTCCGTGAAATGACGTCGGCGGAATTAGTTTGTAAACTAGGACCCGACGGATGTGTTGTTTTCACGGGCGATATCCCAGATTCCTTATCAGAAGGAGAAATGGGACAAGGGTTTAAGGTCGACGTTTTCAATGTTCTGGGGGCGGGAGATGCCTTTTTCAGCGGGTACTTGAGTGGATGGTTAAAGGGGTTACCCACGAGCGAATGCTGCCGGTTAGCGAATGCTTGCGGCGCTATCGTAGTGTCGCGTCATGGCTGTGCGCCTGCAATGCCGACAGCTGATGAGCTAGAGTACTTTTTGAACGCGCCCCAGGGCTACGAAGCATGCTTAGCCGATGGGACACTCGACCAAATTCACTGGTCAACGACACGGCGTAAATCTTATCCCGATTTGTTTGCTTTTGCGATCGATCATCGCTCCCAATTGGAGGATTTGGCGGCCAAGACGAATGTTGATCACGATACTATTCTGAAAGCAAAGGAATTGTCCTTCCAGGCCTTTGACCGCGTGGCTGATGGCCAACCTGAGTTCGGCATGTTGCTGGATAAGCGTTTGGGAGAAAAGCCATTGTTCAAAATGTCCGACAAGGACTATTGGATAGGACGCCCCATTGAATTGCCGGGTAGTTGCCCATTAGAGTTTGAAGCAAGCGCTGATGTTGCAACAGAGATTGCATCTTGGCCTGCGAACCATGTTGTAAAGTGTTTGGTTTTTTACCACCCAGATGACCCGATTAACCTTCGCCGGGTACAAGAAGAGCAAGTGCTTCGCTTGTTTGATGCGTGCCGAAAAAATGGCAAAGAACTTCTTTTGGAAGTCATCGCTTCTAAGACGGGTTCGGTGAGCGAAGAGACGATAGCGACTGCGATGAGACGGTTCTATCAACTTGGTGTGTACCCCGACTGGTGGAAGCTCGAGCCCGCAAGCTCCGACACGGAATGGATTAACATCTGTAATGTGATCGAAGAATATGATTCATATTGCCGGGGAATTCTGATTTTGGGTCTTTCGAAACCTTGCGAATTCTTGGCTTCCAGTTTCGAAAGCGCAGCAAGATTTTCCCTTGTCAAAGGTTTTGCGGTAGGGCGGAGTATATTCGAGCAGCCGTTAGAAGATTGGATGAATAGTAAAATATCCGATGGCGAAGCGGTTTCGCAAATGGCTGCAAATTTCCAATTGTTATTGGACGGTTGGCGCCGAGCGAAGGTGCAAGCGCAATTCATTACCGAGAGTGTCGCCTAATGAGCACTGAAGGTACAATTCGGCTGACGACGGCGCAAGCTGTCGTGCGGTTCCTCGCCGCCCAGTATGTAGACGACGATGGCCAGGAAGCGCGTTTTTTAGACGGTGTTTGGGCGATTTTCGGGCACGGGAACGTCGCTGGTTTAGGCGAAGCACTTTATCATGCCCAGGATGAATTGCCGACGTATCGCGCCCATAACGAGCAGTCGATGGCGCATGCCGCAATCGCTTATGCGAAGGCGAAGAAAAGGCGTCGCGCGATGATTTGCACCACATCGATCGGGCCCGGCGCGACGAATATGGTGACAGCGGCGGCTCTGGCGCATGTCAATCGGCTTCCGGTGCTTTTTCTTCCTGGCGATGTTTATGCATCGAGGCGGCCGGATCCGGTATTGCAACAGATTGAGGATTTTGATGACGGCGTTGTGAGCGCAAATGATTGCTTTAGGCCGGTGTCCCGCTACTTTGATCGAATCAATCGGCCGGAGCAAATTCTAAATGCGCTGCCTCGTGCGATGATGACGCTGACAGAACCCGCGAAATGCGGTCCTGTGACAATTAGTCTGTGTCAGGATGTACAGGCGGAAGCGTTTGATTACCCAACCGAGTTCTTTAACAAACGGGTTTGGTCGACGCGCGGCGGACGTGTCGCAAAAGAAACAGTTTCACATGTAGCAGCGCTTATTTCCAAATCGCAAAAACCGATGATTATTGCTGGCGGCGGTGTTCACTATGCTGATGCAACCGATCAGCTTAAACATCTTGTCGACACGACCGGTATTCCGGTTGGAGAGACTCAAGGGGGAAAGGGCGCTTTAGCCTGGGATCATCCTGCCTGTTTGGGTAGCATTGGCGTCACAGGCGCTGAGGCGGCAAA
This sequence comes from Parvularculaceae bacterium, assembly GCA_965263305.1. Taxonomy (GTDB): domain Bacteria; phylum Pseudomonadota; class Alphaproteobacteria; order Caulobacterales; family Parvularculaceae; genus MED-G105. Next base: position 323,306 of record OZ253666.1, on the reverse strand, counting down.
TGCGGCTGCCCGTGAAGCTGATTTGATCATTGGCGTAGGCACCCGCTTGCAAGATTTTACGACGGCGTCGCGAACACTGTTTGAAAATCCTGACGCGAAATTTGTGCAAATCAATATCGCCTCTTTCGATGCGTATAAGCACAATGCCACTCCCATGACCGGCGATGCCCGGACAACGCTCTCTGAACTGACTGAGGCGTTACAAAACTTCTATATAGAGAATGGATGGCGAAGAAAACTCGACAGCGATCGGCATATCTGGCTCGAATGCGTGGACAATGCATTGCGACCTCGACACACTGAGTTGCCAAGTGACGCAGAGGTCATCGGCGCTGTAATGGGAACTTGCACCGAAGACAGTGTTGTCGTGTGTGCGGCCGGCGGATTGCCCGGTGAGCTTCATAAGTTATGGAAGACATCAAAGCCCGGTGGATATCATGTTGAGTACGGATATTCATGTATGGGGTATGAAATCGCGGGTGGTCTCGGGGTAAAATTAGCGCAACCAGATCGAGACGTTAATGTCATGGTTGGCGATGGCAGCTATCTCATGATGAACTCTGAGATTGCAACGGCCGTGTCGCTTGGCATTGATTTAACGATTGTCGTTCTCGACAATCGTGGTTTCGGCTGCATCAATCGATTGCAGCAAGCCTCCGGCGGTGCGCCATTTAATAACCTTTTGGTGGATTCTCGGGGTGAAAACGATACAGAAATCGACTTCGCCCAGCATGCCGCGAGCATGGGCGCCAATGCTGTAAAAGTGGAGTCTTTGAACGAACTTCATAAAGCGGTCGCTGCCGGCAAAGAAAGAGGTGGCGTCAGTGTCGTGGTGATCGATACTGATCCAATGCCGACGACGAAAGACGGGGGGGCTTGGTGGGATGTCGCCGTTCCAGAAACCTCCCCGCGTGAAAATGTCGGGTTAGCCAATCAAACCTATAAAACCGCAATAAAAAAACAACGCCGTGGGGGCTGAGGAAAATGAAAAAAATAAAGTATGGGGTCAGTCCCATCGCATGGTCAAATGATGACCTGCCATCGCTGGGAGGGGAAACGCCGCTAGAACAATGCTTAGCGGACACACGCGACGCTGGGTTTGACGGTATTGAACTAGGTGGAAAATTTCCACGAGAAGCCGGCAAACTCCGCCATGTGCTGAGGGAGTTTGATCTGCAATTGGTTTCCGGTTGGTTTAGTGGCATGTTGCAATCATCAGGAAACGTTCAAACGGAAAAAGAACGCATTAAACCTCATATCGATCTATTGAGTTCGATGGGGTGCGATGTACTGGTTTATGCTGATGTTTCTGAATCTGTTCAGGGTCTGCGAGATGTTTCCGTAAATTCTTCGCCTAAGATGGATGATGATCATTGGGTCAGCTATGGCGTAAAGATGACTGAAATCGCTGACCACGTCGTTTCGGAGGGGCTTAAATTCGCCTACCACCATCATATGGGGACCTTTGTTGAAGACGGTAGCGAATTGGATGAGTTTATCGCGGCGACTGGCGACACCGTCCAGCTAACATTTGATACGGGGCATGCCGCGATGGCCGGTATTGACCCGGTGAAAGCGGTTGAAAAATATTTCGATCGTATAGCGCATTTCCACTGCAAGGATATTCGCGCGAACATCGTCGAAAGCGTTCGTCAGGAAAACATGAGTTTCTTAGATGGCGTTTTAGCGGGCATGTTTACGGTGCCCGGTGACGGGTCCTTAGACTTTGAAACAATCCTCACCGCGTTGCTAGAGCGAAATTATGAGGGTTGGTTGGTTGTTGAGGCCGAACAAGACCCGGCGAAAGCGAACCCGAAAGAGTATTCTGAAAACGGACTTAATCATTTGCGTTCGCTTGTTGGTGCAATCTAGATTGGATGAATGTAGAAATGTCAAAGCTTCTCATCAAGGCAAACGCAAAATCTGATAGTGGGAATATTGTCAATGTCACGCCGGAGAGTGCAGGGTGGCGATATATTGGATTTTCCGTCAATCGCTTGACGTCGGAACAGGTGTTTGAAGCGCATTTTGATCAATCGCGTGAGACTTGCATCGTTATCCTGTCGGGTCGCCTAGACGCCGTAGTGAACGGCGAGAAATTTACGAACATTGGCGAACGTATGAACGTATTCGAACGTACTCCGCCATATTGTATTTTTGCCCCTGCCGGCGCGAATGTCGAACTGAAAGCAAATACTGAGGTGGAGTTTGCGATTTGCGATGCACCGGCCTCAACCAACCGAGAGCCTAGGGTTATTAAACCCGACGAAATTCAATGTGAGGAACGTGGTTCCGGAACGAATACACGCTTTGTTAACGCGTTATTGGCGGGTGAGGGGGATGCAGATAGTCTCATCCTATTTGAGGTCTATACCCCAAGCGGTCATTGGTCGAGTTACCCGCCTCACAAACATGATGAAGACAACCTTCCAAATGAATCCGCACTGGAAGAGATTTACTATCATAAAATCTCACCGCCGCAGGGCTTCGCGTTTCAGCGTGTTTACACGGATGACCGCGATATCGACGAAACGATGTCTGTTGAAGACTCAGATACCGTCCTTGTGCCTCGTGGGTATCATCCCGTTGGCGCGCCCCATGGCTATGATCTGTACTATTTGAATGTGATGGCGGGGCCGGTTCGAAAGTGGATTTTTAATAATGATCCTGATCATGAATGGATTGTTCGTCAATCTGCTTAGAGGCTGACAAATTACGACATTCAGATTACTCAGTGACGTTAACCCATTGTCTTGTTTGCGATGAGCGAGCTATCGCGTGGATGGTCCGCTCAATTTTAAGGCCTTCTTCAAAATCGGGGCCTGCTGCGGGACCGCCGCATATCTCCGCGAAAAACTCGCCAATTTCGATGGCTTTCAGATCTATAAACCCCAGTTGATGGCCGGGGCTTGGAATGAAGCGCTCGTAAGGAGGGTGTTCTGGGGCGGTTAGAATCTTTGAAAAACCGTGCTTCGACGCTTCAATTCGCGCGTCGTAGAGTTGAAGTTCGTTCATACGTTCTTGATCAAACCTGATTGCGCCATGTGTCCCCTGGATTTCGATCAGTAATCGATTTTTCGACCCCCATGCGACGCGGCTCACATCAAGGGTTCCGGGAATACCAGACTTAAACTTTAAAAGCGCGGCGGCGAAGTCTTCATTGGTGGTTGCGGCGTACTGATCGGCAGCTCCAGGCATAGGGCGTTCGGCAAATGCGATATGGCTCAGCGCCGATACCTCGCAAATATCGCCGATAAGATATTGGGAAAGGCTGACAACATGGCACCCTAAATCGCCGAGAGCGCCGAGGCCGGATTGTGATCGCACATAACGCCAGGAATGGGGGGTGTTTGGATCAGCCGAATAGTCTTCCGCAAAGTGACCCCGGAAACAGGTAATCTCGCCGATATCACCGTATTCGATCAATCGCTTTACATGTTTGATCGCTGGGTTGCGAAGATAGGAGTAACCAAGAAGTGTCTTGGCCGATGATCGGCGCGCCGCCAATGCCATTGAATGGGCGTCCTCAATTTCCGGCGCCATAGGTTTTTCGCAGAGCGCGTGAATGTTCTGTTGCAAGGCAGCTACTGCGATTTCCTTATGAAGATCGTTCGGCGTCGCAATAACAGCGACATCCATATCAATTTCTTGCAGGAAACTCCGCCAGTCTTCGCAGTAATTCTCGAACCGCCCGTGACGTTTGACCTCGCTTAGTTTTGTTGCATTGGTATCGCATAGACCAACTAAGCGGATGGGCGGTAATTCTGGATAGAGTTGTTGAACGGCTGAAAAGGCGAGAGCAAAGCACTCGCCCATGTATCCATATCCAATAAGCCCAATCCGGATAGAATCTAACATGCAGATCACCACGGGGGTTAAAACAACTCTATCGAAAATTGTTTAGAACGTTGTGTTCTAGGCAGACGCCTTTTTTTTGACCGAGAGCCAATTTATGAGGACAAAGTGGATACTTAAAAGAATGACGGCGTACAGGTTTCGTTTTGAGCCGTTCTGGTCGGATCTTCAAAGTATCAGTACTTAACCTCAACGGGCATACTGGAACGTGCGGATTGCTCAGCGGCATTTGCAATAATGAGCGCGGTGCGTCCGTCGTCAAAATTGCAACTTGGCTTCTTGTTTCCAATCACACAATCAATGAAGTCATCGAGTTCTACCCGGTAGGAGTCCCGATATCGATCTTGGAAAAAGTCTTGGTAGGGTGATTGAACCTGGGTCGCTGCGCCCGTGTGGCGCACGACACTTGTCGCGCGTTGATTCGCAGACTGTATCATCCCTTCCGTCCCGAAGACTTCAAGACGTTGGTCATAGCCATAGGCGCAGTTGCGTGAGTTTTGGATGGTGACAATCACACCGGAAGGCATCTTCAGTGAGATTGTCGCCGTATCAAAATCACCGGCCGCTTGGATTTCTTTACTGACTAAAGAGGCTCCAGAGGCATAGAGTGATACAGGTCGTTCCGCACATAAAAAACATGCCATATCAAAATCGTGGATCGCCATATCTCTAAAAATTCCACCAGAGACTGGAATATATTCCGCGTGGGGCGGGTGCGGGTCGCGGCTGGTGATTAAAACATGTTGAAGTCGACCAAGCTCATTGTTTTCGACCGCGTTGCGGACATTCGCGTGACTTGGATCAAAGCGTCGATTAAAGCCCAGCTGAATAATGCTGTCACTGTTTTTCACATTGTCCGCACATGCTTCAACACGTTCTATATCCAAGTCGATGGGTTTTTCGCAGAAAATTGCAACGCCTTCCCTCGCAGCCCGTTCGATAAGATCCGCATGGGTGTTTGTCGCGGAACAGATGATAACGCCATCGCAATTGCTCTTTGACAGAGCGTCTTCGATTGTTTCTGCGACGTTTGCATCAACCTGATCGGCAAGGTCGTTCGCACGGGTTCTATTCACGTCAAAAACGCTCGACACCCTTGCATACGGATTTCGTGCAATGTTCTTTGCATGAACTTCGCCGATACGGCCCGCGCCAACGACGGAAAATTTTAGTCTCTGATTTTGTGCCAATGTTTCCTCCAACGGGTCTTTTCTATCGGTTTCGCCAGGGCGAATTTCCCAGCGTTGTATGGATAAAATACCATAATATTCCAAAAATGAAAGAATTGAAAAATAATTTCATTTCAGCTATATCTATGCCAAATTCGATACGCGACATGGCTTAAAAAATGGAAAATGACATGAAAATCAATCACTTCATCAATGGGAAAGAATGGCGCGGATCGAGTGCCAAGGCCGGCGTGGTGACAAATCCAGCCACGGGGGAAGTAACTGGCGAGGTCAATTTTGCCGGTCAGGAGGATGTCGAGATTGCCGTTGAAGCGGCGGCGAAAGCGCTTCCTGATTGGGCGGCGACGCCAGCGCCCAAGCGCGTTCGCATCATGTTAGAATACTATAAGCTGCTCAATGATAATCGGCAGAATATTGCAGAGCTTATTACCAGAGAACATGGAAAAACGATTGAGGACGCGCTTGGGGAAGTGCAACGGGGGCTTGAAGTCGTTGAATACTCGCTCGCTGCAACCGAGTTCCTAAAGGGGCAACATTCTGAAAGCGTCGGCCGAGGCGTGGATACAAAATCGATCCGCTACCCATTGGGGGTTGTGGCGGGCATCACCCCATTTAACTTTCCGGCGATGGTGCCGATGTGGATGTTCCCTATGGCGATCATTTGCGGCAATACGTTTGTGTTAAAACCGTCCGAGAAAGTACCATCCGCATCCATGTTGCTCGCCCGGTTGGCCAGCGAGGCAGGGTTTCCTCCAGGGGTTTTAAATGTTGTAAATGGTGATCGAACCGCGGTCGATGCTTTGTTGCACCATAAAGAAGTGCAGGGCGTTAGTTTCGTGGGTTCAACGCCTGTTGCAAAATACGTCTATAGTACCGCCTCTGCAAACGGAAAGCGCGTGCAAGCATTGGGCGGCGCCAAAAATCATATGGTCATCATGCCTGATGCGAACATGGATGTTGCTGTTAGCGGGTTGATGGGCGCTGCCTATGGATCGGCAGGTGAACGTTGTATGGCGATATCTGTGGCAGTCGCCGTTGGCGATCAAACTGCGGACGAGTTGATAGAGCGGCTTGCACCGAAGGTCGCAGCACTGAGAATCGGTGATGGCGCCACGCCTGACAAAGACATGGGGCCGCTAATCACAGCGGATCATCGCGAGAAAGTAACAGGCTATATTGACTCGGGCATTGCGGAGGGGGCATCGCTCGTCGTTGATGGGCGAGAATACACAAGCGTATCTGATAGCGATGGGTACTTCATCGGCGGAACGCTCTTCGACCACGTCTCTCCTTCAATGAAAATATATCAGGAAGAAATTTTCGGGCCAGTACTGAGTGTCGTTCGGGTTGCGAGCTATGCGGAAGCTGTTGATTTGATAAATAACCATGAGTTTGGCAATGGCGGTGCGATCTTCACGCGGAGCGGCCAAATCGCACAAGACTTTTATGCCCGTGTTAAATGCGGCATGGTCGGCGTTAATGTGCCGATCCCGGTTCCTGTCGCCTATCACAGTTTCGGTGGATGGAAATCATCCTTGTTCGGCGATCATCATATGCATGGGCCAGAGGGTGTTCGTTTCTATACCCGCCTAAAAACCATCACAACACGTTGGCCGGAGATCGTCGATGCGGGCTCTGAGTTTGCAATGCCCGTTCTATAGTGGGGCAGCCCCTGGAGGGCTAGCGCTCAAACCCTGTCGATCAAGCAAATTTAACCGATGCGAAATCGCGTTTTGGTGTTGTGCATTGAATTTTTCGCTCAAAAGCATCGTGATGCTGACGACTTGTAACAAGTCATGGTTTTCGGACTGTTACACTGTGATCGTAAGAGCATTGCATCAGGGTGGATGCGTTCAATCGAATGCTGTCAAATGGGACGAATGATACCTTACGTATCATTAAGCTCGATCTCGTTTCAATGAGCAACAGGGGAGGCGTATTAAGTCGGCCTACATATCAAATTCGCCGTCTATTCTGACGGTAAAAGCTGTCTGTGGGAGCTTTAAAGCATTGATATTTAAGAGCTATTTTGTTTCTTTCGTCATCGAGTGGGAATGATTTCTGCGCCTCCCGAAGGGGCGGAAGGTAAGCCGAAAATTGATGAAGAAAATCATTAAATATCGAAATCACTCGATATCGTTTGGCGACGATAGGAGCCTAATGGATCGTTCTGGCGGTAACGTTGACGGTAAAAAATTTCACCCACCAGCTTACGGAAACCGCTAATGCCTGTCGCCTATTTTGGGCCATGAGTGTGGGCTTGATGCACGACCGGTGACGTTTTCGTCACCGGTCCCGGGGTCCGATATATTTGGCTCTTGGAAAGCTGTGGGTCTTAGTTCTGTGCGTCTACTGACGGACATGGCGCGCCAGCGGCCGCCCATACCAGAAAGCGCTCTGCCGTTTCGTTGGCGGAGTAGGGGGCCGGTTCGCGGCCCGGTCCAGGCTCCCACCCCCATAGAACGAGCGAGTCGTGAGAGATATGATCTGCGACCTCTTCCAGGGAGCGCCCGCCATTACGAAGTGGGTCTTTAATCTGTTCACAAATTTCGGCTGAAGATTTTTGCCACCACACCATTTCCGCCGGGGCGAGCGCCCAGACGTCATTTCCCGGTGGACCGTGCGGCGCATCAGAATTCTCTGCTGTATGGCAAGTCGTGCAAGGTATAGATTCAATACCAATGCGGCTGGCACCGGCATGAATATTCATACCGTGATACTGCCATGCCCCCTCCGCAAGCCCATAATGGGCGCCTGACCAGCGGGGACGGTCATCGGCGACGTGGCAACTGGCGCAGCGAGGGTGGGAAAAAACCTCATAGATTTTTTCCCATGCTGCGAGGGCATCGTTAGATGCGGCGCTGTCAAGGGCCGGCGTCGGTTCGTCTTGGGGCGTTGCCTGGGCGAGAGATAGACCAACAAATCCAATGGCGATGGCTGAGACGAGACAGGTTACAGACTTAATCATTCGATGCCCCCTAGACGAAACTGATGTGTTTATTGAACGGCATTTCACGAATCCGCTGTCCGGTCGCGTCAAAAATTGCATTGGCGAGGGCTGGCGCCGCAGGCGGCACAGGCGGCTCACCGATGCCTCTCACGGCGTCGCCATTTTCGAGTCCTCGGACAACGATCTCAGGGCACTGATAAAGCCGCATGCCTTCATGTTGATGGTAATTCGACTGTTGCGCCATGCCATCAGCGTAGGTGATTTCGCAATTTATGGCATGTCCAAGCGCCCAAACGACACCACCTTGAACGTTGTTCTCGAAATTGATCGGATCAATAACCTTCCCGACCTCGGCGGCGACGAAGACTTTGTCGATTTTAATGCCCGCGTCCGTATTTGTTACTTCTATGACTTCCGCTGTCGGAACACCGAAGGAGGTGACGAAAGCAAGGCCGCGGCCGCGTTCCGGCGCGAGCGCCGCCCCCCAATTTGACATGTCGCCAACGGTTTCTAGAACTTTTCGTGCAATTTCGTTGTCTGCAAGACGCAGAAGTTCCTCAAGCGGGTCTGCGCCGGCTGCATGGATTAGTTCGTCGAAGCCACAAGCGGCGATAAATCCGGAGCTTGATGCGCCGACAGAGCGCCATGAGCTGATCGGCGCTGTGATCGGCGCTTTGTAGGCCGTCATTCGGAAGTTCGGAACAGCGAGTGGCTGGTTCCAAGCGCCTGCCGGAATTTGATTGTCAGGTCCGCCTGGAGGCGTAACGGGTTGGCGACTAAACTGGGATTCGGTCGTTGATGCTGATGCAATGTTCAGTTCAATGGCGTCAACTTTGCCATTCGCGGCGACACCGCGGACGCGGCCAATCGACAATTGCCTTGGGAAGTCGTGCGTAAAATCTTCCTCGCGGCTATAGGTCAATTTGATCGGCGTCCCCTTAAACGCCTTCCCGATTTCTGCCGCGAATTTTGCCTGCTCGTCTTCAAGGCGATGCCCAAAGCTGCCGCCGGCGAGCCAATTGTGGAGGTGAACGTCCTCGATATCGACGCCTGTGATCGCCGCCACATTCTGTTCTAGAAGGATCGGGAATTGGCTACAGGTCCAGATATTAACTTGGTCCTCTTCGACCTTGATCACGGCGGACAATGGCTCAAGGGGGGCGTGCGCGACATATGGCGCTCTGTACTCCGCTTGAAATACCTCATCGGCATTGGCGAATGCCTCATCGACATCGCCATCATCACGCCAGGTTTTATCAAGGAAATCATCTGAGAAGGAATTCTCGATTGAAATCCAGTGGTCGGACTGTTCCGCCGGATAGGGTGCTGGTCCCCAATCGACCTCAATCGCCTCCGCTGCCTTAAACGCGCGCCAGCTATTGTCTGCGATAACAGCGACGCCCCCGGTTACTGGAATGATCTTCTTTACGCCGCGCATTGCTTCAGCTTTGGACGCGTCATATCCATTGACTGCGCCGCCCTGGCGCGGGTTCCGTTTCACCGTTGCATACAACATATCGTCAAATTGCAGATCGATGCCGTAAACCGCCGTACCGGTCGATTTCGAAACGATGTCAAGGCGCTCCATTGGCTTGCCGAGGAGGCGCCATTCACTCGGCTCTCGCAGAGGAACGTTTTTAACGGGGTTAATTTTCGCAGCCGCTTCGGCGAGCGCTTTATAGGGCACTGCAGAGCCATCAGGTAGAATGACGGCGCCGCTCTTTGTTTTTAGGTCGTCCAACGCAACGCTGAATTTTTTGGCGGCGGCTTTCTTCAGTGTTTCGCGGGCGACTGCGCCGGCAAGGCGCAGTTTTTCAAAGGAATCAGGCACCGTCGACGAGCCGCCAGTGCCCTGAAGGCCAATCATTTTGATAAAAGCGCCCATCGCGCCCCGCATCAACTCGGCTTGGAAGCTTCGATCGTCCGAACGAAACGGAACGCCATCATCGGCAAACGCCGTATTGTAATAAGCGGGCGCCGGCTCTCCCGGCGATACCAAGAATTGGTCTAACTCTAGGTCAAGTTCTTCTGCGATGAGCGCCGCTTGCACCGAGTACGCGCCCTGTCCAATATCCGTATGGGATGTAATAAGCGTGATTGCATCTTTTGAAATCTTGACCCACGGATTAAAAGTCGCTTCGCCGTCAGCAAGGCCATCTGCTAGAGGATTTGGGTGTGGCTTGCGGACCGAGTAGTAACCGAAAGCAACGCCGCCGGCGACGGCGACTGAGCCAACAAGAAGTGTTCTGCGGGCAATCTTTGCAACGTTCATAATTTTACGCCCCCGCCAGCTTTGCTGCTGCCGTTTTCACGGCCGCGCGAATTCTGGAATACGTTCCGCAACGACACAGGTTAGCGGACATTGCTTCATCGATTTGTTCATCCGTTGGCGTTGGATTCAACAATAGGAAAGAGGCCGCGGACATGATTTGGCCGGATTGACAGTACCCGCATTGTGCCACCTGATGTTCGATCCAGGCTTCCTGTACGGCGTGAAGAGCATCGGGCGTACCAAGTCCTTCTATCGTCGTAACGTCGCCGCCATCTGCGTGCTTGGCTTTGATGGAGCACGATCGCACGGCGAGCCCATCAAGGTGGACTGTGCATGCGCCGCATTGGGCTATGCCACAGCCATATTTGGGGCCTTTTACACCAAGTTCATCGCGCAATACCCAAAGCAGCGGCATATCGTCTTCGACATCGACGTCATGATCGACACCATTTACGGAAAGTTTCATGCGGGGAGGCTCCTCGAATCCGACTCGAAAAATAGTGGCTGCTCCCAATGCTAGCAAGAAAAAATTGGGTAATTTGCAAAATTGACGGGCGCCGCGATGTGCAATCGTTGCGCCCATAACTATGATTGATCGTATATGTGATCAACTTTCGTAAAAGGCTTTCTTACCAATCGTCGGACGGCGATGGTGGAGGGCAACAACCGATTTATCAACTCCGGGAAGTTAAATGGCTTTGAAGACACGTATCACAAAACTATTCGGAATCGAGCGTCCAATCGTTCAGGGCGGCATGCACTACGTTGGATTCGCCGAGCTGGCCGCTGCGGTTTCGAACGCTGGCGGGCTTGGTGTGATCACCGGGTTGACGCAAAAAACGCCCGCTGATCTCGCAAATGAAATTGCGCGATGTCGCGATATGACCGATAAGCCGTTCGGCGTTAATCTGACATTTCTGCCGGTTCTGACGCCACCTGATTATCCGGGTTATGTAAAATCGATTATCGAAGGCGGGGTGAAAATCGTTGAGACTGCGGGGCGAAACCCGCAACAAGTGCTCCCGCATTTGAAGGACGCCGGTATCAAGGTCATTCACAAATGTACGTCGGTGCGTCATGCCCTGAAAGCGCAGGCGATTGGTTGTGACGCCGTGTCCGTCGATGGGTTTGAGTGTGGCGGACATCCGGGTGAGGATGACATTCCGAATATGATTTTGCTGCCGCGCGCCGCGGATGAGTTGGAGGTTCCATTCGTTTCTTCAGGTGGTATGGCTGATGCGCGATCTCTTGTTGCATCGCTTGCCCTTGGTGCGGACGGTATGAATATGGGCACGCGGTTTATCGCAACGAAAGAGGCGCCTGTTCATGACAATGTCAAAGCAGCGCTCGTGGCGGCGAGCGAGTTGGACACGCGTTTGATCATGCGACCGCTGCGCAATACTGAGCGCGTCCTTAACAACGAAGCTGTCGAACGGCTGTTGGAAAAGGAAAGAACGCTTGGCGCAGAGTTGAAGTTTGAGGACATAATTGGGGAAGTCGCGGGCGTTTATCCAAAGGTGATGACCGAAGGCGATATGGATGCGGGTGCGTGGTCCTGCGGCATGGTAGCCGGCTTGATCAACGATATCCCCTCCGTTCAGGACCTGATGGACCGGATTATGGTGCAAGCTGAGAGCCTTATTTCGGAACGCTTGACGTCAATGAAAGCGTAGCCGCACGCCCGCCGATCCTCGCGCCGACCCTCACTGCGCAAGAGATACAGTCGCTAAATCGGGTCGTCCATGCGGGATGTCTGGCAAAATCAATTCGCCTAATGAGCAATGCGTTTCGACCATCGCACCGAATGTTGTTTCAACAATGTTGGCGCGCACGGCGGTAGAAATCAAAAACCACTCGGCTTTGGCGAAGCAATTAATCAAGAAAGAAGTCCGTAGCCCTAGAACTAAGATTGTGGATTTGCGCCGAAGCGGGGGAGGCATACAATGTGTGTTAAGGGGCTGTATTGCGAATTCGACCGTCGCGGATAAAGAACGGTCCGAGGCATGCGACAAGCAATAAGCCAGCGAAAACAAGAAAAGCAGCATCATAACTACCGGTCGCATCGTAAACGAAGCCTGCGAGTGGTGATGCGCTCGCCGCAAATGGCAATTCTAGCCACTTCAACAATCCAACGGACGATCCAAGCGAACGCGTTCCGATGCTGGTCGAAAGAGCAAAGGTGCGCATCGCTGACATCGCGGCATACCCCAGCCCGTGAAAGCATGCCGCAATCAAAAAGTGCCATAGTTCAGAGGACATCGTGAAGGTGATGAGCCCGACGCACTGTAACAGCAACGACGCCCAAATCGTAATGCGCGCGCCGACATAGTCCGCCAAAATGCCCATAAACGGTTTGCCCAATACCGACAAGAAAGCCATCGCCGAAAGAACGAACGCCGCTTGCCCAGATTGCAGCCCAGAATTTGTTGCGTGACCAAAAAAATGAACGGAAATTGCGATGTATACACAGGTCATCGGTCCGAAGATGAGTCCGATAGCCCAAAACGACTTATTTTGGAGCATTCCTGACCATGTTACCTCGGTGTGATCATCTGCTCGATCGGATTCGTTGATCACGTCAGCGGAGAGTGCATTCTTATGACCGTCGCGAACCTCGCCAATGTCGCGAGGTTGATCTTTTATCACAAAATAGATTGTCGGAAGAAGAATGCTGGCGACGGTTATGGCGCAAATATAAACGGTCGACCGCCAACCAAGGTCATTGACAAGTTCGTTCAGTATAAGTGGCAATAAGACGCCCGCAAGAGAGGCGCCCATGACGGAAATCCCGAGTGCGCGCCCGCGCCATCGTTCAAACCAGAGCGAAACAACAAGACTACGCACAGTCGGCCCAGCGCAGGATACACCTACGCCGAATATAATCCCCATGGAGACATAGTAGTGCCACAACTTTTGAGAGCTCGCTATTCCGATATAAGAAATGACGATCAGAACTGCGCCGATAAGCAAAATCTTGCGAGGGGAATTATTATCCGCATATCTGCCAATAAGGGGGGCAACGAGCGCTGAAAAGATCGACGCGATTGAGATGCCAATGGAAATTTGACCGCGACTTCCATTGGCTAAAGTATCTGCTAAATGCGGGAGCAATATGCCGTTGGCATAACCATTCAAGCCGGTCGTTAAAAAGCCAATGATGATCGCCGCACCAACAATGATCCACCCATAAAAAAGATTGCGAAACATTCCTAGCCCTTATTCTTAGGCCATTAATGTTGGCCCTTTCCGGTGTACTACAACGCGCAAACATCATCGTGCTCAGCAGGTAAACCAAAATTTCGAAATATCGTTGTACAGATAAAACCAATTCGTTCGCTATTTTAGCGCCACAAGGTCGGCTGAGATATCCCATAGTCGCTTCGCGTTTTCGTTATCGATTGCATAGCTACGAACGCCTCCTGGCTTTTCTGGATCATCATTGACGACAGCAATGCTGCAATCTTCCAGATAGGCCCCGCCTTTGCCATTTAATGCGGCGTCCGTCGCGGCCCAAACGCTCGTTGCAGCACCTTGGGGAATTGACTTTGTTTGGGTTCGCGGCGTTCCTTCGGGTGATCTCAGTCCAAGCATCTCAAAATCGTCTTCGCTCATATGGCGCAGAAGTTCCGTCATGATTACGCCCGGATGAACTGAGAATGCTTCAATACCGTCATTGCGATGTTGCCGATTGAACTCCACGGCAAACAGAGCATTCGCAGTTTTCGCCTGACCGTATGACAACCATTTGTGGTATGGACGGTTTTCAAAATTTGGATCATCTAAGTCAACATCCGAAATTACGTGCCCCCGCGAGCTCAATGCGACGACACGGCTGGTTGCGCTATTTTTGAGTGCTGGAACGAGCAGCTCACTAAGCAGAAAATGCCCAAGGTGGTTCGAGCCGAATTGAAGTTCAAACCCGTCTTCCGTTTGCGCCTGGGGACACGCCATAACGCCAGCATTATTAATCAGTACGTTTAATCGCTCGTTCTTCTCGAGAAACTCTTGGGCGAATCGACGAATGCTTTTCAACGATCCGAGTTCCAAAACGCCAAAATCAATTCGGTCACTGCCGGTCTCCGCTCGCAGCGCCTCGCAAACCGCCCGCCCTTTATCTTCTGAGCGCGCGGTAACGACGACATCTGCATTGTGAGTGGCGAGCGCTCTCGCAGTCTCGCGCCCAAGCCCGCTGGTGCCGCCAGTGACAAGAATGCGCTGTCCGCTTAAATCAATGCCGGAAAGCACGTCATCTGTTGTCGCTTCAGGGCGGCGTTCAGCCTCGGCGCCGTATTGCGAATTCACTGAATTCGTCATTTTACCATCTCCATTTCGGTAGAATTAGGCATGCATTGCTGACGCGACGCATTCTTGGCGGCCGCCGGTATCATTCCAAGGACCTGCAAGTCATTTAGACATTTGTGGATGAAGGCCTCTTGGATGCTTGGAAGGTTTTCACCGGTACTCAGATGCGGCATCAAGGTTTTGAAATTTTCGCAGGCCCGACCGGCAAGATCGGGTTCTGAGAGTGTAGAAAATGCCCCCAGGATGTTTAGGGCCGACATTTGTTTCTGATCATCCGGCAGGTTCTGCAACCGCTCACGGAACCGATTGATCCACTCTGTATGGTCGAAAACACGATTGATGTCATATCCATAGCTTTCGATCGCATCGACAAACGTATCGAGCGAACACCCATCGTCCAAATTGAAATTACAGACATTAAAGTTGGAAAGCTCACGATGGTCCAGTCGAGAGACGGCGACAACGGCAGCGGCGACGACATCTCCCGCAAGCCCTTCATAATGCGCTTTCTGTCGATTGCCCTGCGCATCTAACTTGTAAAAAGAGTAGGGCGCCTGACCAGTCAGTACCACGCTAATTAGCAATCGGGTGAACGTATCGGAGGTATTGATGACGCCGGTATATGAGCGGTGCGCGAGCATCATCGGTCCGCGCAATACATTGACAGGAATAGCACATATTTCCTGAGTCCGCGCTAAGAGGTGTTCACCTGCCCATTTGCTGGCCGCATATCCCATCGCGTAACTATCGACGAGGTCGATTTTTGATTGCAGCGGCGCATTCTCTTCATTGCCGATACCATCTTTCAAGTAGCGAATGACAGCTTGCGTGGAGACGAAGTCGATGGGCTTTCTTGCGCCGGTGACCGCCATCCTCACGATTTCAGCCGTTCCCGCAACATTCGGTCCAAACAGATGTTCATATCCCAGTCGATGATTAACAAGGGCACCGACATGAGAGATGCGATCAACCTCAGCGGAAATTTCATTGAACCGAGTTTCGCTAAGCCCCAGGTATTTTTGAGAAAGATCACCAGCAACAACTTCTAAATGCCGCTCCGCCAGCTGTTCGAAATGTTGCTCTAGTTCTGGATTGTATCCTTTGAAAACGGACGTCAGGCGTTTTCTTGCATCTGCGTCGTCTCGCCCTCGGATCATGCAAATGAGTTTGCCGCCTCGCGGTGCCAACTCTTCCATCCATTGCAAGGCAACGACGCGCCCCAAGAACCCATTGGCCCCTGTTAAAAAGACAGTCTTCGGATCACCAGCCTTGAGCGGCAGTTTAAGCCCCGTTTCAATCACGTCAGGTTCCAAAAAGTTCTCGAGGACCAAGTCTTTGGCAAAAAGCGATTGCGAGTCATTGTCGCCATGCACGCGGCTGAAGCTTCTCAATGCGTTATTATCGCTACTAAGCGCTTCATTAATATGCATGGCCCAATTGCGGATGCTTCCGGTCGGGCTCAGAAGAATATCGGCCGGCAATTCAACGCCAAAAATGTCTTCGATCAACAGTGTTAAACCAACCGCGCCAAGTGAGTCCCCACCTAGATCGGCAAAATTACTATCCGATGTCGGATCGATATCAACGCGGCCAAGGTCTGCCTCGAGGAGCTTTACCAGTTTCTCCTCGGTAGAGAGTTTGCAATTAAAATCTTTCAGGGCTGCGAGATCTTGTTGTTGGCGGGTTTCGATCTCATCGTAAAGTGCGTCTAGTTGGTCCTTGTATTTGTCCTGTAGCGCTGGGCGTAAGCGTTTGCCAGAGCCCGTGAGTAAGCCGTTAGATTGGCCGAATGGTTCAAGCTCGACGATGAAATCGCGGGGAACTTCGAAACTTTTGAGCTCCTCGCTATTCGCAACATTTAGCAATTCGGCGCGCAGGTGTGATTTCAATTCCTCATGTGTCGGTTCGTGCCCCAAAGCGAGCGTAACCGCCTCCATATCCGGGACGATTACGGCAAGTAAAAAAGAGCGGTGCGAATTCCCGTAGATGTAGGACTGATAAATCGAGCTGCTGCCATGTTCGAAGGTAGATCCCAATGGTCCGACAGCTACATATTCGGCCTGTGCAAGTTTGATGACGTCTTTGCGTCTATCGATTACGTATATTTCGTCTGGTTTTCTTTCTTCAACAATATCGCCCGTGCACGAATAACCATCTTCGTCTAACAAATTCGCTGTAGCTTCAGGGTCTTCGTAATACTGCTTGACCATAGTTTCTGTTTTGAAACAAAACTCGCCGCGCGGATATGGCTTATCGGTTGTGAAATATCCAAGCTCGGGAACATCGCGCAGGCGATAATCGATAACGGGCGGGCGCTGGACTTTATTATTCCGGACCATTGCGTGCCCGCCAGCTTCAGTATTTGAGTATCCCTCAACCATGAAGAGATCGAAACACTCAGCCATAAAGTCTGTAACTTTTTGCGTAGTCGGAGCAGAGCCGAAAGTTATTCCTCTCAGTCGGTCGCCCAAGAACGTATTGCGCATTTCTTTTTTGACGATGTCTTCAACTTCGCTTTGATCGCTGTTGCCTTCCGCAACACGACGCGCAACTTCTTTTTGAAAGTACTGATAAACGAGGTCCATGACACGAGGAATAAGCGAGGCGGTTGTCGGGCGGGCGAGGCGAATGTCTTCAAACAGTGTCGAAAGATCTGAGCGCATTGTGAAATAGGTCGTTCCGCCAGAAACCAAGGCCCGCGCAACTGAGGCGCGCCCCATGCCATGATTGAGAGGTGCAAATCCTATTGATACGGTTGGATGTGTTTCAATGGACGGCCACCAAAACGTTTCTTTCACAGCTTTCTCGTTAAACACTGCACCTTTAGGTTTGCCTGTGGATCCTGAGCTGTGGAGAATGAGAGCCATTCGGTTCGAACCCAATGGATGTGGTTCTATCGGTTCCCAGTCGATGCCAGCGCCTTCGTCCACCAATTCCTGGATCGATCTAAGGCGGATCTTGGCCCCTTTTTGATTTATCAGATTTTGCGCTTGCGATCGTTCTTCGCGATCTTGCGACACGCGCTCATCGAAATCAAAAATGATTAAATTTTGAATGCCGCCATGATTAATCGCTTGTTCTGTCATGGCGACGATATCTGAACTCGTCACCGCCAGGATTGATGGGTTCGTCCTGGCGAAAATAGCTTCAAAATCAGCGCTCGATGTCTGGCTCTGGAGAGGGACGGAGACCATATGAGAGAATATGCAGGCGATATCCAAAATCGTATAATCAATCCCAGTGTAGCCAACCTGTGCAATCAACGAATCTCGCTCAATGCGCAATTCTGGATGACGACGCCAAGCCATCGCAATGGCGCGTCCTTTGCGAAGAAGTTCACGATACGTCGTTGTCGAGAATTCTGGTTTGTAGGCGCGAATGGTTTTGCCGGTCCCGTCTTCTTCGACAATATCATAGGCACGTTCTGCCAGAGCGTCGCGGTTGGCGTATCCTGTTAGCAGCCCTTCAACAATTTTATCAGCAGGCAGAGACCCGTCCCGAAGCGGTTTTGCCACGGTTAAATCGGGCGTTAACGCCTTCAACGATGGGTCGGCATCGGCGAGTTCGTTAACGCGGTTTTTAAAATCTTTTGCGGAGACTCTTACACGGGTATTGGTCATTCCAGTTCCTCCCGTATGACGTGACTCAGGATCACAATCCGATGAGTTGTTTTGCAATGATATTGCGTTGAATTTCGTTTGATC
Source organism: Parvularculaceae bacterium (assembly GCA_965263305.1). Classification (GTDB taxonomy): domain Bacteria; phylum Pseudomonadota; class Alphaproteobacteria; order Caulobacterales; family Parvularculaceae; genus MED-G105. Next base: position 305,033 of record OZ253666.1, on the reverse strand, counting down.
CGCCATAAATCGAAGCGGCTCGGTCATTGAGGTATTGTGCAGCAAACGTCATTAATGATGCTGGTCCGGCAGGGATTGCGTTAGAGCCCGGTTGGCGCGTCGCGGGTTGGAACGGTAGGGCGTATGGGCCGGCCGCCAACATGCCAAGTTCGCTGATTTGTTGACGAAGCTCTGTATAGCGAATTTTGAGAGCGGACGAAAGCGCACCAATCGGCTCGCCGCTTCCGGTTTTCGAAAACGCCGTGAGTTCCAAAGCTTCTAAAGTATGGAGTGCAATCTCTGCTTCGTAGACGCGACGGCTGAAGTCCGGATCTTGCATCAAGGGTATGCCGTTTTGCATTATATCTTTGCGCGCCGCCTTTTTTATTCTCTGGAGGCAGACAAAAAGGCTAGGAAAACCCGACACCGCTCGCTCATGTTGCAGAAGATATTTGGCAATTGACCAGCCATTGTTCTCCTCACCCACTAACCCGTGGGCTGGAACACGCACGTTGTCGAAGAAAACCTGGTTGAGTTCATGGTCGCCCGAAATGGAGATAATTGGCGTCACCGTAATGCCGGGTAGACCGAGATCCAGAAGCAGGAATGAAATACCATGCTGCGGTTTTCCGGAAGAGTCGGTCCGTACAAGGCAGAACATTTTATTCGACCACTGCGCATGAGTGGTCCAGATTTTCGTGCCGTTGAGCACATAATGATCGCCGTCGCGCACGGCCTTGCATTTTAGCGATGCGAGATCTGAACCGGCGCCCGGTTCGGAATACCCTTGCGCCCACCAATCTTCCCCGGAGCGAATCCGTGGTAGGAGCTCTTTTTTCTGGTCATCGGTGCCAAAATTGATGATAACGGGGCCAACCATATGGGTGGAATTGGGCGAGACCTGAGGCGCAGATGCGAAGGCAAGTTCGCGGGAAAAGACATGCTGTTTGGCGATCGACCAGCCTGTTCCACCATATTTAACCGGCCAGTGTGGAACGGCCCATCCTTTTTCATTTAGGATGCGCAACCATTTTACGGCGACTGGCTGGTCGGCGTAGATACCGGCGCAGCGTTCGCCTTCACGTCGCAATTCATCGGTAAGTTCGGCCCGAAGAAATGCTCGCACTTCTTCAGCAAAATGGTCTAGCTCTTGTTCGGATGACATTGACACTTATTTCTTCAGAAAGGTGTTAATTCGATCGATAGCGTCCGGTGCGATGCCTGGCGATTGTTCAATTTCGTAGGCAAGGCCTTCTTCGAGGTTTTTGTCCTCACCGGTTCGAAGTAGCGTTTTGATACCACGCAAAGAATGCCAAGAGTTCTCAACGATTGATTTGGCGTAAGCGGCGATACTTTCATCAAAGTTGTCTGCCGGGAGTACTTTTAAGACGAGCCCTATCGCTTCGGCTTCCTGGGCTGTGTACGTCTTGCAGGTGCTCATCATCTCAAATGCTCTCATTTGCCCAACAAGCCGTGGCAGCCGTTGGCTAAGGCCCCAAACCGGGGTTAACCCCCATTTTGCATGGGTGTCGGCGAATTTTGCATTTTCGCTTGCAATTACCATGTTTGCGCCAAGCGCCAACTCCAGACCGCCAGTATAGCAATGTCCGTGCACGGCAGAAATTGTAGGTTGCGGCAGTTCGGCAAATGCTTTGATCGTATCAGCATTGAATTTTTCATCATCATCGTCAGGGTCGGATAGGTCGTTCATGTCATGTCCGGCGGAAAAGCACTTACCGCCGCCGCGCAACACCACGCATCCGACGGTGTCTGTCTCAGTCGCGATCGCATCGAGATGTGCTCGAAGGTCGCGAAACAGGGCGGCGTTGAGCGCGTTAAACTTATCAGGTCGGTTTAGAATGAGGGTGGTCACCCCGCCAGCATCCGCGCGAACGACCAGTGCATCTGACATTGCATTCCTCCAATTCTAAAGTAGCTGCTATGTTCCCAAAATGCTTTGCAACGCATTAGTCGGCAACAGTCTGCCGCAGCGAAACACATGCGTGATAAAGACTTGTGCGCTGCACAAAATTTATCGTTGTGCTGGAGGCGTCGGCCGTACAGCAGGCTCTGTTGTCAAACAACTTGATCAATGCGCATTAGCCCATCATGGATGTGGTCTAATCGCTCATTGAGCGAAAATTGCTTTTGATTTCCTTCGTGTTCGCGCATCCTTCGCAAAAAATGAAAGGGAGGTCTCGCCCCGATGGCGGATGAATACGATTATGTTGTCGTTGGAGCAGGTTCGGCGGGCTGCGTGATCGCGGCGAGATTGTCTGAAAACAAGAACCTGACGGTATTGCTTTTGGAGGCGGGCCCGGAAGACAAAAATCCTTGGATCTCTATTCCGCTCGGCCTTACACGGCTTATCAATGATCCGAACGCTGCGTGGCTTGATAAAACGTTCGCTACAAACAGTTTCGCGGGCCGTTCCATTCCGCTTCCGCAAGGGCGCGTTTTGGGCGGGAGCAGTTCGATAAATGGTATGCTTTACGTCCGTGGCCAACGAGAAGACTTCGACAGCTGGGCGGAAGCAGGATGCGTTGGTTGGGGCTGGGACGACGTCCTTCCTTACTTTAAAAAATCGGAATGCTTGGAAGAGGGGGGCGTGGATGAGGCCCATGGCCGCGAAGGGCCATTACGCCTGAGCTGGATTAAAAATATCGCGCCTGTTTCCAATTCCTTTATTGAAGCTGCACGCCAGTTTGGCATGCCGTTCAATGAAGATATCAATGATGGCGATCAAGAGGGTATAGGGTATCTTCTCGGTACGATTTACCGCGGGCGTCGGCAGTCGGCGGCAAAAGCGTTTTTGGACCCTATTCGTAAGCGTCAAAACCTCGAGGTGCGCACCGGACAACAGGTCCGAAGGGTAAAGATCGAAAACGGCGCGGCCGTTGGCGTGGTTCTCGGTCCGGATGCCGCGAATGAGCACCTAATAAAAGCTCGGCGTGAAGTCATTATATCGGCAGGGTCGATCGGATCTTCCCATCTTCTGCAGCATTCCGGGGTCGGTGATGCTGAGCACTTGAAACAGATGGGGGTTGCGCCGCTAATTAACCGCCCAACGGTAGGCAACAATCTTCAAGACCACCTTTTTGGGCATATGAAGTTTAAGCTTAACGACCGACGTGCAAGTTACAACTATACATTTTCAAGTACGCCCACGATGGCCATCGAACTTATCAAATGGTTTTTCTTTGGCTCCGGCGCGCTAACGACAACAACCTCTCATCTGTGCGCGTTTATTAAATCAGATGACGATTTATCACGCTCCGATCTTCAAATCGCAATGCGTCCATTTTCGGCCTCAGTTTCAGAGGAGGGTGTGATGGAATTGGATGACTTTCCAGCGATGACGGTCTCCGCGATTCAAACACGGCCATACAGCCGAGGGCGCGTCTCAATTAACAGCGCCGATCCGTTAGACCGTCCGACGATCAATACCAATTACTTGAGCGATCCGCGTGACGTCGAAGCGATCTGCAAGGGTATGCTGAAGATTCGACAGATCATCGCTCAGTCACCGCTCGCGCCGTTTTCACCGACAGAATGCGTGCCGGGGCCCGAGGTTGTCACTGCCGAGGCGTTGGAGGGGTATCTTCGCGGATCGGCGTCGACTGTGTATCATCCGGCTGGTACCTGTCGCATGGGCGTGGATGACGACGCCGTCGTCGATCCAAAATTGAAATGCCGCGGCGTTGGTAATCTGCGGGTCGCTGATGCGTCCATCATGCCGGTGATTACGTCAGGGAATACCAATGCTCCAGCGATTATGATCGGCGAGAAGGCGGCCGATCTGATCCTTCGAGACGCGCAGTAATCAGAAAAGGTTGGCGATAGTGAGCAACGAAAGTGCACAAACGCAACGTCCCGACAAACCACGGTCGGCCTTAAGCGGTCTTTATCGCTACTATGTCCTTGCGATACTGATGGTGACGTATCTGTTCAGTTATATGGACCGATACATCGTGTCCATTTTGTTGGAAGACTTGAAGGCTGAGTTCTCTCTCAACGATCTTCAGCTTGGTCTATTGTCCGGCTTAGCTTTTGCGTTTCTGTACTCAACGCTTGCCATTCCAATAGCCCGATTGGCCGACCGAAAGAACCGGACAAGGATTGTTTCCATCGCCATTGCGGTTTGGAGTCTTTTTACAGCAGCATGCGGGCTTGCGGGCAATTTCTGGCATCTATTTTTGGGCAGGCTCGGCGTTGGCATCGGCGAGGCGGGGGGGCTTGCGCCGTCCCATTCCATCATCGCCGACTATTTTGAAAAACGTGAATTGTCACGAGCGCTTGCGGTCTTTTCACTCGGCCCCACACTCGGCGCTGTTTGCGGCTTATTGATTGGCGGCGCGGTGGCTGACGCTTACGGCTGGCGTGTTGCGTTTTATGCAGTTGGCCTTCCTGGCTTGTTATTGGCGATGCTTGTCATCTTTACGGTTCGCGAACCCCAACGTGGCCGTCTTGATCCGACTTATAACCACGAGGCCGATACGCTAGGCATTTTCGAGACGTTGAAGGCGTTATGGAAAAATAAAATATACGTTTACGCAAACCTTGCTCACGCGATGGCGGTTGTAACCGGCTACGCAATGTCTTCTTGGTTGCCCGCCTTGTTCTTACGCTCCTTTGACGTTTCTAAGAGTGAAGCCGGCGCAGTAGTTGGCTTGTTTGTCGTTTTTGGCGGAGTGCCCGGAACGTTGTTGGGCGGTGTAATCGCCGATATGTTGGCGAAGCGTGATGAACGCTGGCGCGCCTGGTCGTCGATGATTGGCTTGTTGATCGCAGTACCTTTTTACGCTTTCGCATTATTTAGCGCCAATATGATGGTGATGGCTTTGCTTTTTGGCATCGCAACGTTTTTCTTCCACATTGCCTTCGTGCCTGCGCTTGCCATCGTTCAAAACGTCGTTTCGCCAAGCATGCGTGCGCTCGCGGCGGCATTCGTATTCTTCTTGGCGAATTTCATTGGACTGGGTCTTGGCCCCGTCGCAGTCGGCGCTTTGAGCGACATGTTCGCCCCGCAATTTGGCGCGCAGTCCATCAATATGGCGCTTTTGGTTTCCTTAGCGTTTCTTTTTGTGGGCGCGTTTTTCTTCTCGCTGACGAGCAGACAATTGCGCAAAACCGAATAGGTTGTTTGTTTGCCGGTTGGCTGGGTTGCAGGGTCTTGAGGCCCTTGTACTGCAATGGAATTGTGGCGCAGCACGGGTGCCACTTCCTCAGGCGTCATACCGTAGCCTCGTACGACGGTTGAGAAAATCAATACAATTCTCTTCGTTGGGCGAGCGTTCAAAAATTAAGCTTGGAATTTGTAAGGACGGTACTCGGCCGCCGTCGACCTTATCTGGCGGTGCTGTTTGCGCGATGTTCTATCTACCACGCACGTTACACGGAGTTGGTCCGGTGAGGTTTGGGGGCGTTTTGTTACCGCAAACAATTGGTATTTTTGGGTGCATGTTTGGTTAAGGGGGCAAGCACCGTCTTTTTAATTCGCATATGTGATTAATATTTCTTGGGCGCCAAATTCTCTACAATCAGTAGCGCAAACGAACTATATCCGCCGAATATGGGTAGTTGAGGTTTGAGGTCTAATGCGCAGTTTCACTGAAGAACAAACGATGTTCCGCGAAGCTTTTCGTCGATTTCTCGCAGATGAGATTGCGCCAAATGTAGCGCAATGGCGCAAAGATAAAATTGTCGATCGCTCCGCATTCGAGAAAACCGGCGCGATGGGTTACCTAATGGTTTGGCCTGACGAAAAGTATGGCGGCATGGGTGATCCAGATTTCCGCTATGAACAAATAATCATTGAAGAAACGGGTCGCGCTGACTGTGGCGAGTTCTTTAATACTCTTCATAGCCGTCTTGTTGGGCCGTACTTTAATAATCTCGGCACCGAAGAACAAAAAATGCGATTTTTGCCGCGCGCTGCGAGGGGGGAGTGCGTTCTTGCTGTCGCGATGACCGAGCCGGGCGCCGGTAGCGATCTTTCGGGGATGCGGAGCTATCTCAAGAAAGACGGCGACGACTACATCCTCAATGGCTCAAAAACTTACATTTCTAACGGGATCAACGCGGATGCGGTCGTTGTTGCATGTAAGTACGAGGCAGACGAAAATCCTTACTCGCTAGCGCTTGTCGTGGTTGAACGCGGCATGGAGGGGTTCGAGCGCGGCCGCAAACTCGAAAAGATGGGCCTTGATGCTCAAGACACAGCAGAGCTGTTTTTTAATGATGTACGCATTCCAGCGGAAAACATTCTGGGCGAGCCCGGGCGAGGGTTTTCCTATCTCATGGAAGGGCTCGCAGAAGAGCGTTTGATTGCGGCATGTCAGTTTACGACAAATGCGCGTCGCGCGTTTGAAGTCACGCGCGACTTCGTCATGGATCGGAAAGTTTTCGGCCAGGGGTTGAGCGAATTTCAAAACACGCAGTTCAAGATGGCGGAAATGGACACCGAGATCGAAATTATGCAGGTTTTTATCGATCACCTGGTGATGCTTCATAATCGTGGTGAACTCTCCGCCAACCAAGCGGCGAAAGCAAAGCTGCAATCGAGCGAACTCGAATGGAAGATGATGGATCTCGGCGTTCAACTTCATGGCGGCGCTGGGTATATGAAAGAATATCCGATTTGCAGAATGTTCACGGACGCGCGCATAAACAGGATATTGGCCGGAAGCTCAGAGATAATGAAGCACATTATCGGCCGAGAAGTATTTAGCCAGAAATATCGCAGTTTTTTTGAATAGGTCGCGGACGTTTTCCCAGGCCAAATGAAAGATTGTGAACTGGCTACGTATACGTCAAGCCCGATGATCGGACGAGTGTGGATGCTAATGGTTGCGCTCGATTTGAAGTTCCAAAGCGTTCGTGGAGCGGAACGCCGAATAGAGAGGATGAAGAATGACTGAAGCATACATTTATGATGCGGTACGCACGCCGCGTGGTAAGGGTAAGCCAGACGGTTCCTTACATGAAATCACGCCCGTTTCTCTCGCGACCCAGGTGCTTGAAGCGGTCCGCGACCGCAATAATCTCGATACGGCTCAGGTTGATGACGTGACTTTTGGCGTGGTGTCGCCCGTGGGCGAGCAAGGCGCGGTCATTTCTCGCACGGCAGTCATCAATGCCGGTTATTCAGAAACAACGTCCGGATCCCAAGTCAACCGTTTTTGCGGATCAGGTCTTGAGGCGGTGAACATTGCTGCCGCCAAAGTTAAAGCTGGTGAGGCACAAATGACTATCGGCGCCGGCGTCGAGGCAATGTCGCGCGTTCCGATGGGATCGGATGGTGGCGCTTGGCCGATGGATCCAGAAGTGGCATTCAAAACTTATTTCGCACCGCAAGGCATCGGCGCTGACTTGGTTGCGACGAAATATGGGTTTTCGCGGGATGATGCTGACGCCTATTCGGTTGAAAGCCACAAACGGGCAACAATTTCGTGGAATGAGGGGCGATTTGATAAGTCCATCGTTCCGGTAAAGGATGTGATCGGCAATCCAATACTGAGCAAAGACGAGACTATTCGTCCGGACGCGAATATGCAGTCGATGGGCGCGTTGAAGCCGTCATTTGCCCAGCTTGGGCAAAATGTTGGTTTTGACAATGTCGCCATCCAAAAGTACCCGGAAATAGAAAAAATTAATCATATCCATCATGCTGGTAATTCGTCAGGGATTGTTGATGGATCTGCGGCGGTATTGATTGGCAACAAAGATGCTGGAGAACGTGCTGGGTTGAAGCCACGGGCACGGATTGTCTCTATGGCCACGATTGGGTCTGAACCAACGATTATGTTAACTGGGCCGGAATTCGTTGCGCAAAAAGCTCTGAAGAATGCGGGTATGGAGAAAAACGACATTGATCTATGGGAGCTCAATGAGGCGTTCGCGTGTGTCGTGCTTCGCTTCATGCAGGCGCTCGACATTGATCACTCGGACATAAACGTCAATGGCGGCGCCATAGCGATGGGGCATCCGCTTGGGGCAACTGGCGCGATGATTGCGGGCACGGTCGTTGATGAACTCGAACGAAGTGGCAAAGAGACAGCGTTGATTACGCTTTGCGTTGGCGCCGGCATGGGCGTCGCAACTATCGTTGAGCGCGTCAACTAAAATACTTTTGAGGAAAAAGATGGTATACGAAACATTTTCTGTTGAGGTTGACGGCGACGGCATTGCTCTGCTTACCATTGACCTTCCGGGCCAGTCCATGAATGTTTGGAATCAAGCATTAATGGATGAATTCGCCAATTGGGTCGATGCGTTTATAGCTGATGACAAAATAACTGGCGCGGTTATCGCGTCGGGCAAGTCTTCGGGCTTTATGGCGGGTGCCGATTTACGGATGCTTGGTAGTATGGGCGGTGACGACACTAGCCCGGAAGCAATTGAGAGTGCGTTTTTCCTGAACCGAACATTCCGAAAGTTGGAAACCGGCGGTCATGCCGCGAAATTGCTGCAGAAAGGTGAGGCATTCGCAAAGCCCGTCGCTGTCGCGGTCGAGGGATTAGCGCTTGGCGGTGGATTAGAGCTTGTTCTTGCATGCCATTATCGTGTCGTCGCTGACAATGCAAAAATACAGCTTGGCTTGCCGGAAGTGCAGGTTGGTTTGTTGCCTGGCGGGGGCGGTACGCAAAGGACACCTCGTCTGGCGGGACTTCAGGCGGCGGCTATGTTAGCGACGCAAGGAAACCCAATCGATCCGAGTACAGCAAAAGCCCAAGGCATTATTCAGGAAATCGTTCCCCCAGGAACGACGATTGAAGCGGCAAAAAAATGGGTGAAAGAAAACCCGAAAGCCGTGCAACCATGGGATAAAAAGGGATTCAAATTTCCTGGCGGCGCTGGTGCTATGGATCCGCGTTCAGCTCAATTTTTTACGGCTGCAAACGCCATGGCCCAAAAAGAGACGCAACACAATTATCCGGCAGTTCAATCGATCCTGTCATGTCTTTATCAAGGCTCGATCGTTCCGATGGATACTGCGGTCAAAATTGAGACAAAATTCTTCATGCGATTGCTTGCTGACCCAGTTGCGAAGAATATGATCCGAACCTTGTTTATTAACAAGCAGGCGATGGAGAAAGGTGCGCAACGCCCAGCCGGCATGGAAAAAGTGGATATAAAGAAAGTTGGCGTTCTTGGCGGGGGCCTGATGGGATCCGGTATCACCCATGTCACCGTTAAAGGCGGCATGGATGTGGTTGTCTTGGATCGGTCATTGGAGGACGCAAACAAAGCGGTCGAATATAGCCGCAAAATTCTCGCAAAACGTGTTGCTAAGGGCAAAATGTCTCAAGAGAAGATGGATGGGTTTTTGGCGAAGATTAAGCCGACCGATAACTATGACGATCTTAAGGACGTCGACCTTGTTATCGAAGCGGTTTTCGAGCGTCCCGATGTCAAAGCCGATGTAACGAAAAAAGCAGAGGCGGTTATCGGGCCAGACGTAATCTTTGCCTCTAACACATCGACATTGCCCATCACCGGACTAGCTGAAAATTCCGTGCGGCCTGAACAGTTCATTGGCATGCATTTCTTCTCGCCAGTTGAGAAGATGCCGCTTCTTGAGATTATTCCGGGTGAGAAAACCGGTCCACGAGCAATTGCGGCGGCGTTTGACTATAACGCTAAGATTCGGAAGACGCCGATTATCGTAAAGGACACGAGAGGGTTTTTCACAAACCGGGTTTTCCCACCCTATATCAGTGAAGCAGTCAGGTTACTGATGGAAGGCGTCAAGCCCGCATTAATCGAAAATGCAGCGAAAAACCTCGGTATGCCGATCGGGCCGCTCGCCGTTCTCGACGAAACGTCTTTGTCGCTCGGGTATGATGTGCAACAATCAACGAAGAAAGAGCTCGGAGACGCTTATCAAGAAACCGGCGCAGAGCCGTTTTTTGAAAAGATGGTCGTAGATCTAGGTCGAAAGGGGCGCAAATCGGGTGGTGGTATCTACGAATATCCGTCGACCGGCGAAAAGCACCTGTGGCCGGGACTTTCCGATCACTATCCACTCCTTGAGGAGCAGCCTTCTGTAGATGTTGTTAAAGAACGGCTCCTTTATGCTCAATTGATCGCGACCGCGCAGTGCTATGACGAGGGTGTTGTCCCCGATCCCGCATCGGCAGACCTTGGCGCTATCTTTGGATGGGGTTTTGCGCCATGGACGGGCGGTCCACTCAGCTATATCGATACGATCGGCGTCGATCAATTTGTGCGAACGGCCGAATCTCTCGCCCAAAAACACGGTGCGCGCTTTAACCCGCCCCCGATGTTTCGCGATTTAGCGAAAGAAAATAAAACGCTTTATGCAGCGTGATCTGAAGGCGCTCACTAAATAATGAGGTGCGCCGTCGGATCCGTTTGGAGCGACGGCGCATTTGTTTCTAGTCTTTCGCAACGTCAGTGACTGGAGCGAATAGGGAGAAAAATCATGTCAGTTAGCGAACGCCCATGGGAAAAATGGCATCGGGAGCTGGGCGTATCTTTTCAACCGGAATCGGAATTGACACTGGCGCAGCATGTTGCCCAAAAAGCGCAGTCGATTCCCGACCAAACGGCCCTCGTTTATTTGCGTAAAGAGATTTCTTTTGCCGAGGTTGAGGCGGAGGCTGGCAAACTTGCAAATGCCCTAGTGTCAATTGGCATTCGACCCGGTGAGGTGATTGGCATTCACCTGCCAAATATCCCCCAATTTTGTTTTGCGCTTGTTGCGGCATCTAAACTCGGCTGCATCGTCTCAGGGCTCTCACCGCTGTTGGCGCCGCCGGAAACGGCCCATCAGATCGCAGATGCAGGAATCTCGACGCTTATATCGATGACTCCCTTGGCGGCTAGAGCATTTAGCAAAGCCCCGCCGGCGCAGTGCCTGAAACGTCTGGTCACGACGGGCGCTGCAGATTTTCTCGCATCGCCTGAAGTATCCGATCCGCTCGACGTGCCCGGCATTGACGTTTACGCGTACCAGGATCTTATCAAAGACGCTGATCCTGTCTTCGAGCCGGTAGATAGTTCGGCTGACGATATCTTTTTATATCAGTATACGGGCGGTACGACGGGGCCAGCAAAAGGCGCGATGTTGACTCATCGGTCCCTCGTGAACAATGGCCTGCAAGCATTCGTATTCAAACCAATGTTGGATGATGCAGAAACGATTGCGAGCGCCGCACCCCTTTTTCATATGGCTGGTTTGGGTTGCCTTGCCTATGGGCTTCGCATTGGTGCGAAACAGTCGGTGATCCCAGACCCGCGGGATATGAAACAATTTTGTCAGTTTATGGTGGACCATCCCCCAACATGGATGAACGGAGCGCCTGCACTTTATCAAATGTTGACCGAGGAGCCGATGAGCCAGGAGGTTGATTTCAGCAACCTCAAGGTCGCGGTTGTTGGTGCTGCTCCGTTAACTAGCGCTGGCCGCATCGCAATAGAGAGTCTGATCGGCGAAGGAAAGTTGGGCGACGTATTCGGCATGACTGAGACGGGCCCCATCTATGTCGCCAATCCCGCGTCTCGTTTAAAGCCGGATGCTGTTGGGATTCCTCTTCCTGGCATGGATGTTTTGATTGTTGATGTGGAGACCGGCGAGAAAGAAATGCCAGTGGGCGAGCCAGGTGAAATTATTGTTTCTACACCGCATATGATGCGCGGTTATCTCAATATGCCGGAAGAAACCGCTAAAACAATCCGTGATCACGGGGAGCGCACATACCTTCATTCCGGGGATGTCGGCTTCTTTGATGAAGAGGGATATCTGCATATCTGTGATCGCGCCAAGGACATGCTTATCGTTGGAGGGTACAAGGTTTTTTCGGTCGAAGTGGAGGATAAATTGGCTGGCCTCGATGTTGTTTCGAAATCGGCCGTCATCGGCACGCCCGACGAGAAGAGGCCGGGTAACGACATCGTCAATCTCTATGTTGAGCTTGCACCGGCGGCGAAACATCAGGGTGAAGACGACATCCGATCAGAAATTCTTGCTTTTTTCAAATCCAATATGGCGCCTTACAAGACGCCAAAGGCAATACACTTTCTTAAGCAAATGCCTCTGACGCCAGTTGGTAAGATTGATAAAAAAGCGCTGCGCGCCACTTAATCCGCTTGGCGCATTCCCCAGCAATCAGCAACGCACTAAACGCCGGGATCAACGCCTGTCATCTCTATCGACACATCCCATAGCCGTTTTGCGAGTGATTCATCGCGACTTAGTCGCGTCGAGTTCACCAACTTAGCGGGTCCGGACGTTTCACGGCGGTACGATGGGCCGAAATATTGTCCGCCTTCGACTTGCGGCGCGGTGGCGGCCATCAGTGTTGGCCATGCGCCCATTGACGCGGTATTAAAGAAGTGGCGGGCAAGCGGCGCTATTAGTTTGAGCGGTTTTGGAAAATAACGAGAAAGCTCCGTATCTGCCACGCCAGGGTGGCAAGCAACTGAAATGGCTGGCGCCTTGTGCGCGCGCAACCGTCGATCTAGTTCGTACGCAAATAACAAATTTGACAGCTTGCTCATACCGTACCGCGCAAAAGCGTCATATGAGTGATCGGCATTTATATCCTTGAAGTCGATCGAACCACGCTTGTGGGCGATACTACTTGTCGAAACGATACGCGCGCCAGGGGTTTGCGAAATTTTCGCAAGCAAACGCCCGGTGAACGCAAAAGGGCCGAGGTGATTGACGCCGAATTGGCTTTCGAATCCGTCCTTGGTACGTTCGAGCGGCGGTGTCATGATGCCGGCATTGTTAATAAGAAGGTCAATTTTGCTTTCTTTCGATGCGATTTCTGCGGCGGCTCGCACCGAACCCAGGTCGCCAAGGTCAAGAGGAAGATGGGTCAAATCGGCGTCGGGGTCATTGGACCTGATTTTGTCGATTGCAGCTTCAGCCTTTGATGCTGATCGGCATCCCATTAACACGCGGGCGCCACGACTAGCGAGCACGCGGGATGTGTGAAACCCTATTCCGGTGTTAGCGCCCGTGACAATCGCTGTTTTACCAACTTGAGGCGGTACGTTTTTCTCGGTGAAATTTCTAAGCATCGACGGATATCCTTTTGCCATTGTCTGTGTGTGTTTGTATTTGAATTTTAGTTTTGTTTTTGGCGTGCTCGCTGCCATCCTTTGCGTTGGTCCGTGAGCGTATTAGAGCGCTATCTTTGCGACCATTGTGTTAGTTGACAATGGCCGCAATTGTCGCTTGATCGCTCTTATACTTGAGGATTTGTGCTTGTGGCATCTTTCATCACGTATATGATAGTGATATAAATCTAACGCCCCCAACAAATAACCGGGAGTGAACAGTATGCCCGCCGAACCGATTAAGTCGGCAGTAAGAACACTTGCTTTGTTCGAGCAATTCGCCGCCAAACAGCAGCCGATGTCCATCAACGAGATTGCGGCCGTTATGGAGATGCCACAGTCGAGCACGTCGGTTCTTGTCAAATCGTTGGTGACACTAGGCTATTTATCTCACGACATTGCTCAAAGAACTTATTATCCGACGATGCGGGTGGCGTTGCTGGGTACTTGGATGCGTCGTCGACACACAGAAATTGAGAAATTGCCACGGCTATTGTCCGACGTTGCAGACGCAACTGGTGAGTCCGCAATTATCTCCATGCGTAATGGCATTTTTGCACAACACATTTTTGCTCAGCACGGGTCTAATAGGTTACGACTTGCCGTCGATTCCAGCATGTTGTTTCCGCTTGCCTGCAGCGCACCAGGGTGGTCGCTGTTGTCGATTGAGACCGATCAAGAAATCGGAAAGATCATCCGCCGTACACAAGCAGAAGTTCCTGTCGAGCGCTGGCGTGATACGGCTGCAGGCGCAATGGATAAAGTACTGGAAATGCGAGAGCAGGGGTATGTCGTATCAGCCGGGCAAACGGCTGAAGGGATCGCCGCCGTTAGCGTTTTGTTGCGTGCACGTGATAAGGCATTTGCGGTTAGCGTTGGCGGTCCTTTACCCAGAATCCATGAGCATCAGGATGACATTGTTGATACAATGAAACGGCTCATTGGTTCCGTTACCAGCGATGAGGTTGACGATATTGTTTCAGCGGCGCGCAGCGAGGCTGAGATCACGAGTTCCTTAGCCGACCTAAAATTGAATCAGCAATAATACGCTGTTGAATTTCAGAACTGCCCTCAAAAATTTTCGTAAGTCGTGCGTCACGCCAATGTCGCTCGACAGCAAAGTGAGTCGTGTAACCCGCGCCGCCGAGGATTTGCAGCGCTTCACTTGTTACCCGTTCCGACATTTCCGCAGCATGGTATTTCACCATCGCCGCTTCTTTATCGCAACGGCGACCGGAATCGATTTCATGGCAAACATGGTAGAGCAATTGGCGTGCGGCTTCGATTTCTGTCGCCATCGTTGCAATTTTGAATCTTATCGCTTGGAAATTTGCGATTGGTTCGCCAAATTGTACGCGGTCTTTGGCATAATCAACGGCATCTTCATAGGCGCCTTGGGCGAGGCCGATAGACCGCGCCGCGGTGTGAGCACGCGCGCCTTCCAAGCCTTGGGCGATCGATTTAAATGCTTTACCTTCGGCGACGCCAACCGGTTCAGCTGGGGCCCGAACCCCATCAAACGCTAGCTCGTAAGTTTTCCAACCAAAATATCCGATCTTCGGAATTGGGGCGCCGCTAAGCCCGGTTGGGAAGGTCCCAGGGTCTTTTTCAACCTTTACAACGGTCAGCCCAGCCCATTTCGGAACGTCCGGGTCTGTTTCTGTACGACAGACAACATTGATATAGTCAGCACGGTCAGCGAAGGTACACCAGTATTTGTTGCCCGTAATTACCCATTCATCACCGTCGCGCACAGCACGGCATGCAACTGAGGCAACGTCCGATCCGACATTAGGCTCTGACATGGCGAGGCAACCAAGATACTTGCCTTGCGCCATTAATTCAATTTTAGCGCGCCGCGCCTCCTCGGTGGCGCCTGGCACAGAATGGTACATCGCATTCCCGCGGGCGATGAGCGAGCCGACGCTCATCCAAGCGCGAGAGAGTTCTTCTGCAACAAGACAATATTCAAAATAGCCCAGTCCGAGCCCGCCGTATTCTTCTGGAATAAGAATGCCAAAAAAACCAAGCTCACCCATCTTGTCAATGAGTTCCTGTGGGATATCGCCTTTTTCAGGATCAAGCTTATTGGCAATCGGAAGGACTTCTTTCCTCGCGAACTCTCTTGCCATGTCCCGCATCATGGCGCGTTCTTCGGTCATATGACCGGTTGCGGATCCTGTTTCAGACATAGCGTAACTCCTTACAATGCCCGTGTTGCGTAATGGCTCACTACATGCCGATGAGTTCGGCGCGATCAATCGTATTCTGCAACAAACGAGCGGACGCGGCGTCGACCATCATGCCTTTATGGCCAACAGATCCAATGCCCTCTGCCTCTGCCTTGCGATAGACGTCGATTACTTCGCGCGCGAGTTCGACTTCAGCCTGTTTTGGCGAAAACACTTCAAGCGCCGGTGCAATTTGCGACGGATGGATCGCCCATTTCCCAACCATGCCGAGGGTCATGGCGCGCTTGCATTCCTCGCGATAACCAACTTCATTTTTAAAATCGCCATAAGGTCCATCGACGGCATCAATGCCGGCGGCGCGTGCGGCAATTGTCAATTGATATCGCGGATAATGGAAAATATCGCCCGGATAACCGTCGGCCGTGCCGATGTTGCCAATTGAAATTCCCTGTGACGCCGCGTAATCGCCCATGCCGAAAATCATGCATTCAAGCCGCTCGCATGAATGGGCGATCTCCCACACATTGTGCATTGCCTCAACTTCTTCGATGAGAACTTCCAAGCCAATTGACTTCTTTAGGTTCAATTTCTTTTCTAGCTGTGTCAGCAGTTTGTCTACGAATTGAACATCAGACGCGGTAAAAGGCTTTGTCAGCATGATTGTGTCGAGGTTTTCCCGCGCGCCTTCAACGATCGTGATGATGTCTTCAAAACACCATTCGGTCGTGACGTCATTAACGCGAACGCATCGAACTGTTTTGCCCCAATCAAGCTCATTGAGTGCGTCGACAATTTTATGCCGGGCCTCCGGCTTAGAGGAGGGGGCAACGGCATCCTCAAGATCGCAAAAAACATGGTCAGCAGGCGATGCAGCCGCCTTCGTTAGCATTTTTTCGCTGATCCCTGGCACCGCAAGTTGCGATCGCCGCAGCCGCATCGGTTTATTCTTATTTGGCATATTTTTTACTCCTTCTATCAGCTGCTCTATTTTTGCGCCCAGTGGCTTCGCTTCTTTATTAGAGCCGTTCGCTGAACTTCGGCGACAATCTCGTCGCGCTGATTAATGCCCCAATGTTGGAACAGCACAATGCCCGCATCTTCGCGGTCACTATCGCGTTTTTCCAAAACGCGAGAATATGCATAAAGCGTGTCGCCATGTGTGACCGGCGAGCGCAGCTTAATTTTGTCCAATCCCAATTCGGCGAGCGCGTTTTCTACGGTGTCTTGAGAAGCCAGGCCCAGTACAACAGAAAAATTGACGCCGCCGTAACTGATGATCTTTTGAAACGGACCCTTAGAACACAGATTTTCGTCGAAATGGCCCGATGCCGTATTCATCACCATGTTGGTGATATTGACGTTTTCAAGGTTCGTAATCGTCTTCCCACGGGCGTGACGCATGGTCTGCCCAACCTCGAAATCTTCAAAATAAGTATTTGGGCTCGTAAGTGCTGAGAGCTTAGCCAATTTTTCCCTCCCGCATCATTTTTGCAATATTAAACACGGCAAGGTTCGACCGCTTATATTCTATAACGCGCTCACCGTTTTGATTGAAACCTTCGGAATGCCAGCTAACCACGCCCTTATTGCTGTCTGAATCCGACAAGCGCTTGTCGATTGTTGTTGAAACCGCCGTCAGCGTGTCACCCGGATAAACTGGTTGTTCATAATTTAGTTCGAACACGCCAAGAAACGGACCGCCAATCCCTTCCGAACAACCCTCAACCGTCAGGCCAAGAATTATATTGAACACAAGTTGGGGATTGACGACAATATCCCGATGGCCGTGAGCCTTCGCATATTCGCGATTGAAGTAGAGCGGATTGTAAGAGAGCGTTAGGTAACTGAATTGAACCGTGTCGGCTTCGGTGATGGTTCGGCCCCAGTGATGCGTAATTTTTTCGCCAATCTCGAATTCCTCGTAAAGTCGACCGCGCGCCTTGTAAACGGCGTTCTCTTTTAGTTCACTAATCTCGCTCATCAATCGGCCTCCGCTCAAAAAGTCACCGGCAGTCTTACAATTGCATCATGCCAAATGCTGCGTAAATGCTTTGGCTCACCGGTTACGCGAATATTCGGTAAGTGGGTCAATAACGCATGGAAAAGACTGAAAAGTTGACGCCGCGCGAGCCGTGCGGCGATACAAACATGTGGGCCGGTCCCGAAAGAAAGATGGTCCTTCGCATTCGTTCTCAATATATCAAATTTGTGTGGCGCGGGGAAAACAGAAGGATCTCGGTTCGCCGCCGGATAAGAAAGGTAGATCTTGTCACCCTTACTAACGTCGTGGCCGGACAACTCTACATCATTCACGGCAATCCGCTTGAATTGAATGACAGGGGGGCAATAGCGCAACGCCTCTTCAATCGCGTTTGCAAGGCGACTATTCAAATCTTCCAGTAGTAATTCTCTTTGATCCGGAAACTCTGTAAGAAGTTTCATAAAATGGGAAGCGGTCGAGCGCGTGGTTTCGTGCCCGGCGATCGCCATGGTGACAAAGAAACCGTTGATTTGTTCGTCAGTCAGCCGTTCGCCATCCACTTCACCATTGACGAGAAGGCTCATCATCGAGTCATCGGGCGCTGAGCGTTTTGCTTCAGCAAGTTGCATCGAATAGCCAAATAGCTGCATCTGAGCTTCAATTTGGCCAGCGTTGGGCGTTTCGATATCGACAAGTTTGTTGCCAAGGGCGGCGATATGCTCCCGGTCCTCGTTCGGTATACCCATCAGTTTACAGAATGTATAAACCGGAAGCTTCGATGCGACGTCAAAGACGAATTCGCATTCTCCTTTTTCGGCGATGTCGTTTACAATCTCTTCGGCAAGGGCGTCGATCTCAGGTTCAAAAGCCTTAAGCGCGGCCGGGGCAAAAGGCGGCATCACTAATCGTTTAATCGCGGCATGATGCGGCGGATCCATCGCCATAAGGCCGGCGCGTTGGGTCGCCAACCTCTCTTCGTCTAAATCCCAAAGCAAGACGCCTTCCGCGCTACAAGAAAAATTGTTCCAGTCACGTGACGCCTCAAAAACATCTTGATAGCGCGTCAGGACCCAAAATCCGCGATCCATTCGAAAGCCGTCAACCGCAGGTGCGTAGTTCTCTGTTGGCGGGTTCCAATGGATGCCTTCTTCTTTACGCCATTTATCGAACCAAGCATGGGGTGGTCCGCCTTTATTCGCTAACAGGTCTGGGTCGAGTAGGTTTTCAGAGGTAAGGGGTGCGCTCATTCGGCAGCCTCCAATGGTGCAATGTCTTGCAACCGAGCAATCCAGCCTTCAACATTCCGTGTTTGAGCGAGTGCTTCATTTCCTTCTTTTGCGTAAAGAAGCGCCGTCAACTGACCAATGACAGCGAAATCGGCAATCGATGGGGTGTTTCCTACAAGCCAATCATGGCCGTCTAGGAGCGCGTCTAGCGCACCAAAATGGCGATCCAAATCCGATAGAATTTGCTCGCGTGGTTTTTTACCAATTCCCTGCGCCTCGACCAGTTTACCAACATTGTCGTCGACCATCGCTTCAAGTTGTTCGCGAGGGACGTTCGGCATACTAGCGGCGAGGGCGTCGATCATCGGGCCCTGATTATGCTTCCAGGCAAGACGCATCAGAATTTCGTAGAAGTACAGACTTTCATCCGCCCATTCTTCAATCGCGTGGGCCATTGCGGCGTCGCGTGGATTAGTTGGTATGACGGCAGGGCCGTCATAGTTTTGGTCAATGTGGTGAAGGATGTCGGTTGAATCCCAAATGGCTTTGTCACCATCTAGGATCGCAGGAAACTTTCCTGTTGGGCTTACATGCTTGTATTTGCCTTGAGGAACTTGGAGGCGCTCAACTTCGGTGACGCGATAGGCGATGCGCTTGTAGCCCATCGCGCGCCGAACCTTCTCAGTGAATGGTGAAGTGGAGAATTGAAACAGTTCGATCATATTTGGGAGGCCCGGTTGAACGTAAACATCCGACGTTTTGTACACCGGCCTTGCCGATAAGGCATCAACGAACTCATCATGTATATGAACTCGACATTCATTTTATTGCAGCGCAAGAGAATTAAGACCCTTAAGAAGATTTACCACCAAAAAAAGAGGGCTGCCAAAGCGCCGCAATACTGAGGGAACTGTAACGTCAATATACACGGAACAGGCGCTCAAATTTAGCTTATCTTTTTCGCTTAACTCTTCTGCGAATGATCCGTTAACCCGCATGTAAAAAGGGTGGCGAAGAAAAACGGAATTGCTGCGCCGAAGGAGCGTCCCTCGGAAGGAACCGATCGAATAACGGAACGCTATTCCAATCGAACTCATCCGCGCGTCGCCTTGAAAACCAAATGGTCCGAACGGTAGGCGGCTTAGACTTGACGTCATGATCACAGATGTGATTGCAAGGATCAAACGTTTCATATCTCATCCAGCAAATGCAATAGTAGCGCGATGCGTACCAAATGTATGCTAGAACGAAATAGTTTTAATCAGCATTCCGAGAAAAAAATGATTGTTGCGTTTTCAGACGAACAGCGACTTCTTAGCGAAACAATACAAAAATATCTCGAGCATCGTTATCCAATTGACGAGCGCCTTCAGATCATGGTTTCGGAATCGGGATGGTCTCCGGATCATTGGCGGGCCCTTGCAGATATTGGCGTCTTCGCTGCAATGACTGATGAAGAGATCGGCGGCGTTGGCGGTACGGCGGCCGACATAATCACAGTGACCGAAGCGTTGGGTGGTGCATTGGTCGTTGAACCCGTGCTTGAGGCGGTGACTGCGGGAGCTCTGCTTGCTGCGTCCGGTACGCAGGCCGCTCGGTCCGTCGCAGAACGTATGATTGCCGGAACACAAATTGTGACGCCGGCGATCTATGAATTCGCAAGTCGATTTGATCCTCTTTCTTCGAGCGCCAGCGCCACCGTGGTGGACGAGGGTTATCTCGTGAATGGTAAGAAAGTCGCCGTAGGCGGCGCTCCATACGCTGATTGGTTCATTGTGTCGGCGTGTGCAAGCAACGACGAAGAACTCAAGCTTTTTCTCGTGGCGAACGAGGACCCGGGCGTGACGATCGACACCTATGCAACAATTTCCGGCATGCGCGCGGGAGATGTCATTCTTCAAAGCGCATTGCTCCCGAAGGACCGATTGCTTGTTCGCGGTGTTGAGGCCGAAGAAGCAATCCAAGAAGCGGTGACGCGCGGCGTCATTGCCGCCTGCGGGGAGGCGAGCGTCGTATGCAGACGGATGTGCGAGCTAACGATGGCGTTTTGCCGCGATCGGTCCCAATTCGGTCAGCCTATCGCGGGGTTTCAAGTGCTTCAGCACAAGATGGCGGATATGTTTATTTCAGCACAAGAAATAAGCGCTGTCGCTCAAGTGCTGGCGGGTCGATATGATCGTGCTGACTCAGCGCTTTTAAAACATGTTTCCGCAGCGAAAGTGCAGCTTGCAACGTCATGTAAGTTTGTGGGTGAGAGTGCTATTCAGCTGCATGGGGCGATGGGAATGACGGATGAAATGGCCATTGGTCATTATTTTAAAAGAGCGCTTGCATTGTGCCAATATTACGGCGATAGCGATTTTCATTTGAGAAAATTTCAAGCAATCGACGAAATGAACATCCAGTGAGGGGTGTATCGCCAAGAACGAAATCCGCAACGGCAGTAACCAAAGGCGTTATTTTCTGATTGTATCTGCGCTGACCTTCGCCATTTCTGCTATTTTCAGTTCACCGTTTGCGCCGTTTGGGTTTTGCTATTTTTTCCCAGTGATCAGTAGGCAGCGTTAAAGCGGAAAAAAACAAAACTCTATTCACAGGAAGGATTATTCAGATCAGCGGTCGATTCGGTTTAGGCGCCGAATTTTGTTGGATTGTCTGTTATGTATTGCGAGAGCTTCGGAAGGCCTTTTCGCCCATTTGCTCTCATGAGGCCGTTTAAAACGGGGGTCAGCAATGGGAATGCTCTACCGTGGAACCGCCAAACGAGTTCGCAGCCGTTTTCAGCATCATTCAATGTGTAGTCCTCTGCGAATGCATTGATCGGTAAGGTGCTCGCGTCAAACCGAAAGGCCATTCGCCGTTGATCCTCCCAGGCGAAGAAATATTCATCGATACGATTTTTGCCGATTTCGATTGTCCTTGTGGCGCCCAGGGATAGTGGTTCTGGCGAGGTCCACGTAACCTTGTCAATGGGCAGCCAATGTGTCCATGTATCAGAGTCCAACAGCGCCGCCCAAACAACAGGCCTTTGAAACGGAAAAATGTGTTTGATGACGTTTCGAGCAGGTGTTTTGTCAACGAAGCTATCGTCTACATCGTCGTGTTTTTTCGGGGTTTTAGACATTTAGACTCCGATTTTGGATAGTGTTGATTGCCCAGTCCTATCACAGCGTTAAAATAAACCCGATCACAAACATGATCAGGAGATTCTGGGCTTGCGCCAATCGACAATCCGGCGCGACAATCTCGAAAATTTGGAGGCGCGTGTGAATAAAGGCAATGAGGGTTTTACGCGAACGGTCGCTCAGTACATCGTTGATGAAGCGCGCAATGAGGCGACCGACGAGCTGATCGCCCACGCGAAAACCGCGCTCCTCGACTGGGTCTGTGTGTCGATTGCAGCCCGCAAAGAGCCGCTCGTTCAAGCGTTGATGCATCACGCCGAAAAATTCGGCGGCCCGGCGCAGTCATCCCTAGTTGGTCGCGCTATGAAATGTAATGCGCCGCAGGCGGCATTGATCAATGGGGCGATGTCGCACGCGCTCGACTACGATGACAACCTCACATACTTCATGGGCCATCCAACGGTCACGATAATGCCGGCGGTGCTTGCGGTTGGGCAGTGGCGCGGGTTGTCTGGGCGAGACGTTCTAGGCGCTTATCTTTGTGGTCTAAGAGTAGGGGCTTGGATAGCGCAGTCGGTCGGCAGTGAACATTATCGGGTTGGATTTCACGGAACATCGACCATTGGCCGTCAGGCTGCGGCGGCGGCTTGCGCCAATCTGCTGGGATTGAATGAAACGCAAACATTGAATGCGCTTGGCATTGCTGGAACGCTTGCTAATGGCGTTAAGCAGTCTTTTGGCACAATGGCGAAGCCACTTCATGCCGGCGCAGCTGCAGAAGGAGGTGTTATTGCGGCCTCTCTCGCCGAAGATGGGTTTGAAGCTGCGCATGATATATATGAGGGCCCGCTCGGTTTCATCGCGACGCATCACGGGCTCAATACCGTTGTTGATCGCAATTTCTTAGGATCAAAACATCCTGTAGAGTTTTTGGATTTCAAATTCCATGCAGCATGTTTTTTCCTTCATGGCGCTCTCAACATTGCGCAACGCATGAGGGCCGAAAACGCCATCACGTCAGAAGCCATCGCGTCGATTAATGTCGATGTTTCACAGATTTCTTGCGATACCGCTGGAAAAACCGACCCTGAAACGGGGTTAGACGGAAAGTTTTCCATGAAATACTCCCTGGCCAATGCTTTTGCGACGGGTGAATCCGGCATTGAGGGGTATGCCGATGAACGAATTCATGATCCAAAAATACGTTCATTGATGGCGCGGATAAATGTGCGTGTTACTGATGAATTCGACGCAGCGCCGCTGACCTCGCGTGTAAACGTGGTGTTGGAAGATGGTCGCGAACTTAGCGACGAAGCCGACCCGACAGCGGAAACGCTCACATTTGAAGAAAAATGCGGAAAATTACAAACAAAGTTTGATAATCTCTGTACGCATATAATTGGCAAACCTCAAACCAAAGATCTCTTTCGGGCCATTGATGAATTTGATCAGGCGGCCACACCGGATGCAATGCTCGCATTAACAGTGACTAGTTAACCGTTGCCGCTATTGGTCTGATGGCGTTGTCTCGGCAAACGCTTCACGATTGCGCACGGCGAGATGGCCCTGGTCTATGACATAGGCGCGTATCGCTTCTATCTCGTCGGGTTGAAGGATGTTTGCGAATGATACCATGCCGTTATCCGTAAGCGCGCCATCGATCATTACCGCGTCCCAGCTGTCTTTATTCGACGCTACATAAGACCAGCGAAGGTCCGGCGTCACACCGCCGCTAATGGCGAGCGAGCCATGGCAGCCAGAGCAAAAATTCGCATAGCGGTTAAGGCCCAGATTGATCATATCAGGGCCTCCGAAGCGGTCAGCCTTGGGTGTCGGATCCACGGGTAAAACTTCGACGGGTGGAATGGTTGCTTCACCACCGACCTTAAAGGCAATAATCCGGCCGGGTGCGGATTTCACCGGTGCTTCGAGATCAAGCCCAAATACAAGCGAATAAGCGCCGCCATGCCCGGTGCCGAGAACGATATATTGCTCGCCGTCAACTTCATAGGTTGACGCGCCGCCCATCATCCCGTTTTCGATATTGGCCTCCCAAAGATGGTCGCCGGTCTCTGCATCATAGGCGTGGAATTTGCCATCTATGCCGCCCTGAAAAATAAGCCCGTCGGCGGTTGAGAGAACGCCGCTATTGTCTCCCGTCTTCAAAGGCTTTTGCCAAGCGAGTTTGTTGGCGACCGGGTCCCAGGCTGTCAACGCCCCACCACGGGTTGCACGTATCGCGTCGATGACGCCGGGCGCGTAGTCCGCCGTAATAGGAGCTGTCACGTCATAGCCGATCGTCTGGGACGCGCCGACGGCCTCCTCAATTTGTGCGTCTTTGTAGAAAAGGGATGTGCTATGCGTCGGTAAGTAAACAAGGCCCGTGTGCGGATTGAATGCCATTGGGTGCCAGTTATGCATGCCGTGAGAGCCAGGTATGACAAATGCACCATTGTCTGTATTGCGCGCTGCCTCCGTGACATTTGGTCGACCATTTTCATCCAAGCCATCCGCCCAGTTTATGGGGCCAAGCGTATCCGCATGAATGAATGCGCCGGTGGCTGCATCAAGCACATAGAAAAAGCCGTTTTTTGGCGCCTGCATTACGACGCGGCGGGGGGCGCCGTTCTCTCCAAGGGGTAGTTCCGCCAGCATGATTTGCTGCGTGGCCGTGTAGTCCCATTTCTCGCGTGGCGTTGACTGAAAGTGCCATTTATAGGCGCCAGTCGATGCATCTACCGCAACAATTGACGACAAGAATAAATTGTCACCATCGCTTTGCGGATCACGTATTTTGTCGTTCCAAGGCGATCCATTTCCGGTGCCAAAAATAATGCTGTCATTGACCTGATCATAAACAATCGAATCCCAAACCGTGCCGCCGCCGCCGACACTAGTCCATGCGCCAACATCGCCCCATGTATCGTTCGCGATTTCTACAAAGATTTCATCCGACGCTGCACCATCAGCCGTTTTTTCAGGATTGGGCGTTGTATAGAAACGCCATACAAGTTCGCCCGTGTTAACATCATAGGCGCTCAAATATCCGCGTACGCCAAATTCGGCGCCGCCATTGCCAATAAATACAAGGCCCTTGGCGACACGCGGTGCGCCGGTAATTGTATAGGGTTTCGATTGGTCGACAGTCACAACGGACCAGAGAACCGCGCCGGTTTTCGAATCCAATGCTTGAAGCCGACCGTCAAATGTTCCGGCGAAAACTTTGTCCTCATACACGGCGACACCACGATTGACGACACCGCAGCACCCTTTAAGCGCCGCTTCTCCCGGCACTTGCGGATCATGAACCCACAATTCCTCGCCAGTTTTTGCATCCAGCGCATAAACGATTGACCAGGAACCGGTCACATAGATGACGCCATCCACAATAAGCGGCGTTGCTTCAACGCCTCGTGTGCGCCGCATCTCATAGATCCAAGCCGGCCGAAGTTGATCAAGGTTTTCTTTGTTGATGCCAGTAAGCGGCGAGTGTCGCTGCTCGTTGTAGCTGCGTCCGTAGCTCAACCAATTTTGAGGCGAACTATCGGAATCGACAATGCGCTCCGTCGGGCCTATTTCTTTTTCTTGGCTCGAGTCCTCAGAACGTTCAGAGCACGCCGCTAAAAAAACGAAGAAAACAGCTGGTAGAAATAGAGTGTACGGAAAAGTTTTAAATCTAATCACGATGCTGAATCCGAAGGGTGTCTAAATTGCCGGTTAGTTCCACCAATGTTGGCCGATGGGGTGAGGTTCTTGCGCCTAGTGCAGCGCAAATGCTTGCTCTTGAGGTTTATTGATAACGAATTGGTTTCTTCTTTGGCGGAACACTCGCCTGATTGATCCTTGTCAACACATGCCACAGCCGTGGCTGTTCGTTTGCCACTGAGGAAAATAGCCGGACTAAAGGCCAACCTGTTTCGACCTTCCGCTAATCTTTCACGCAACGCTAGCGAGCAAGATATCGCTATGTTTCTAGCTGGATAAGGCTACTTTGCGGCTTATGCGTAGCTTACACGCCTTGATCACATTTGTGATGCTAACATGGTGCAACCTCGGGTACGATTTTCCGCATCATGGGCAAATGGCACAGACAACCCAAGAGAAATTCATCGCTCCAAGAAGCCACTGGACGGCAAGCGTTTGATGATGCGATTTTGTTTGAAAATCGATGACACTAAAGGGACGACGAATGGATAAAACCACCTTTCGACCTCGACGATCCGTACTCTACATGCCTGGCGCTAACGAGCGTGCTCTCGACAAGGCGAAGTCAATACCGGCTGACGCATTGATTTTCGATCTGGAAGACGCCGTTGCGCCAGATGCGAAAACAACGGCGCGGGCAAATGTAACTAGCGCTGTGCGCAGCAAAAGCTATGGGGGACGAGAGATCATCGTGCGGGTGAATGCGCTCGACACGCCTTGGGGCGAAGATGATTTAGCGGCAGTTGTTGAGGCTGGGCCCGATGTTGTACTCGCGCCGAAGGTTAGCCGCCCCGATGATGTCCGGGAACTTGAATCAAGATTGACCGGGTACGCCGCAGGTGAGGAGTTGTCGCTTTGGGTGATGATTGAAACCCCGCTCGCCATTCTCGATGTTCACGCCATTGCAAGAGAGGCGGCCTCAACGCGTCTGACGGGGTTTGTGCTCGGAACTAACGATCTCGCTAAAGATCTCCGCGCCGTCATGACTGAAGATCGTATGGCCTTTTTGCCGGCGCTCGGCCTAACGCTTGCCGCGGCGCGCGCCTATGGCCTTGTTGCGATCGATGGCGTTTACAACGATATTAAAAATAACGCCGGTTTTGAGCGGGAGTGCGTACACGGTCAGGCTCTCGGGTTTGATGGAAAGACGCTTATTCACCCAACGCAGGTTGAGACCTGCAACCGAGTTTTTTCGCCAGCACCTGAGGAAATTGAGCACTCTCGAGCGGTCATCGCTGCCTTTGCAGACCCGCAAAATGCTGGGCAAGGCGTCATTAAAGTCAATGGAAAGATGACGGAAATTTTGCATCTTGAAAACGCCAAGCGAATTGTCTCGATGGCCGATGCGATTGCGGGGCGAATGCAATCTGAGGCATGACCTGACCCGCGACTGCGTATGTGATTGTTTTAAATGGCGGGTTTTCGACCGGACGCATTTTTGGCAAGAATCCTGACGATGGGATGATGCGTAGCCTCAAGGCGTATGTCGCCTGGTCGATTTTGGCCGTCGACCCCGCGCCGTCCCGGGAGCATTGAAATCAAAACGCTTCACTGATTCCGCTAAAAATCAGTGATAATAAAACTAAACAAGGGAAGAAAATGGAAATTAGCGGCAAAACGGCAATCGTTACTGGCGGCGCATCTGGACTGGGAGAGGCGACCGTTCGGTTGCTGGCGAATAAGGGCGCCAATATCGCGATCTTTGATTTGAATGACGAGCGTGGTGAGGCTTTGGCCAATGAGCTTGGCGGCAATGTTCGCTATTTTGGCGTCAATGTGGTCGACGAAGACACGGTGGCAAACGCGATTGCAGCTGTCGAGAGTGGGTTTTCACCGATCCACATTTGTTGCAATTATGCTGGGATTGGCATTGCAGCTAAGACCTATGGCAAAGATGGTCCGCATCCGCTCGCGGGGTTCAAAAAAGTTATCGATATTAATCTTATCGGTACGTTCAATGTTCTTCGCCTCGCTGTCGCTTCGATGGTCAAAAACGACCCTCAATCGGAGGATGGACTGCGGGGCGTCGTCATTAACACCGCCTCTATCGCTGCTTACGAAGGTCAGATCGGGCAGGCCGCATATAGTGCATCGAAGGGTGGCATTATCGGCATGACATTGCCGATTGCACGCGATCTCGGCTCGGTCGGAATTCGCTGCAACACGATTGTACCGGGCCTTATCCATACACCGCTATTCGACTCATCGCCGGAAGAGGTTCGTGCAGCGCTGTCGGCGACTGTTCTCAATCCGAAAAGACTTGGGCGGCCTGACGAGATCGCGCGGACCGCCGAATACATAATCGAGAATGATTATGTGAATGGCGAGTGTATTCGTGTCGACGGCGGCATCCGCATGCAGCCTCGATAACTCGTGTCCGTTGCCGTCGGTAAAGAGGGTGAGAGAGCCATCAAGAGCAAATAAAGGCGAAAGAAAAAATGCTGTCGATACCGGAAAAATCGTTGACCGAGCTATTGGACGATGCATGCAGGCGATATGCCGACCGCATTTGTTTGTCACAAGACGATGAATCACTCACATATCGTGACGTGTACGATAAATCGCTCGTGTTTGCGCGTGCATTTGTTGCCGCGGGGCTGAAGAAAGGTTATAGCGCTGCCATTTTTACCCCCAACGACATGCGTGCTGTGCCAATTATTATTGGCATTATCCGCGCTGGTGGGATCTGGTTACCGGTCAATCCGCGAAATTCTGTTGAGGAGAACGTGCAGCTTCTTCAGAAATTCGGCTGCGACGCTCTAATCGTCCACCATGTATTTGAAGATCACGTCGGGGCGATCAAAAAGGAATTTCCCGATCTGGAAATTGTGTTGGGGTTAGATGAGCAGTGCAAGTCAGTGCCCGCTATTACCGATTGGGCGGCTGATGCGCCTGAGGATGTCGAGTTTCCTCTCTATGAACCGTCTGATTTAATCTTTACCCCAACGACTGGTGGAACGACCGGCGTGCCGAAAGCTGTTGGTCTTTCACATCGGAATTTTGTGGCGGTGTTGACGGGCATCAAGGAGATGTCGCAACAAACCGACCCGCCAGTCTATCTTGCTGCAGCGCCAATGACCCATGTCGGTGGACGCATTGTTCTGTCGATGATGAACCGCGGTGGTCGCTCTGTAGTCTTCCAAAGATTTGACCCACAGGAAACTCTGCGCACAATAGAAAAAGAAAGAATCACGGAGATTTTCCTGCCGCCGTCGGGAATATATACATTGCTTGACCAACCTAATGTGCGTGATTTCGATTACTCCAGCCTAACGCAGGTAGCCTATGGCTCCGCACCGATGTCCATTGATCGCCTTAAGGAGGCGCTGCGTGTATTCGGTCCGGTTATGCAAGGCGGCTTTGGTCAAACCGAATGCCCCATGATGATCGCAACTTTACCGCCTGAAGAACATTTTGTTGATAACGACATTAATGGTGACATTGCCCCTGACGAACGATTGCGCAGTTGCGGGCGAGCGACGGTCATTTCGGAGCTTGGCATCATGGATGATGACGGCGCCCTTCTGCCGCCAGGGGAGCGCGGCGAGATTGTTGTCAAGGGACCAATGGCGATGGAAGGGTATGTCAATGATCCTGAAGAAACAGCCAAAACTCGTCGTAATGGTTGGCACCTTACCGGTGATATCGGCTATCTGAATGACGAAGGCTATCTCTATATTGTCGATCGTAAGAAAGATATGATTGTTACAGGCGGTTTCAACGTTTATTCCGCAGAAGTTGAAGGTGTCGTCACAACGATTGAGGGCGTTATCGAATGCGCTGTAATCGGAATACCGGATGAAAAATGGGGCGAAGCTGTAAAAGCGATTGTCCGACGCGCTGATGACACCATTTCCGAAAACATGATTATCGAAACCTGTAAAGCAAGACTAGGTGGCGTCAAAGCCCCAAAGAGCGTTGATTTTGTGGATGATTTTCCGCGAACACCAATAGGAAAAATTAGAAAACGCGACTTGCGGGACCAGTATTGGGAAGGCCGTGATCGCAAAGTCTAGGAAAGTTACAAATGTCGAACCGTATTGAATTCGAAATTTCAAATCATGTGGCTCGGGTCACGTTTTCGCGACCGGAAAAGATGAATGCCATTGATGATGAAATGTTCACGGCACTGATTGAAACCGGACATTCGTTGAGCGAAAACGGCGATGTGCGGGCCGTCGTTCTTTGTGGGGATGGGGATGCCTTTTGCGCCGGTCTCGATATGCAAAATTTCGGATCGATGCTGCAACAAGGGCAGGGGCAGGATGCCGACCCTACGGCGCCATCGGTCAAAGCTCTTTCGCCGCGCACTCACGGCATTGCCAACCGATATCAAAAGGCTGCCTTCGTATGGCGCGAAATGCCCGTACCTGTCATAGCCGCCGTCCATGGCGTCGCTTTCGGCGGGGGTTTTCAAATAGCGCTCGGCGCCGACATACGTATTACCGCGCCAGATACAAAGCATTCCATTATGGAAATCAAATGGGGGCTGATTCCGGATATGGGCGGCACGGCATTGATGCGGCATTTGGCTCGAGAAGATATAGTGCGAGAACTGACATATACCGGCCGTGTATTTTCTGGCGTTGAAGCGTTGGAATATGGATTTGCGACACGCCTTAGCGAAACCCCTTTAGCCGATGCGATGACGCTTGCGGAAGAAATTGCATCCAAAAATCCGCTCGCTATCGAGACGGCAAAGCGCATTTTCAACAAAATTCCTGATCTGAGTGATGAAGACGCTCTAATGCAAGAATCAGTTGAGCAAGAGAAAATTGCCCTGACAAAATATCAATTTGAGAGCATCGCCGCCGCGATGGCGAAGCGACCTGCAAAATATGAGAATACGAGGTAAGCATGTCGCAAACTGATCATTCGAAAACAGCGGGCGCGGGGGTGCTTGCCGGTGTAACAGTCGTGGAACTGGCCGGGATAGGTCCAGCGCCTTATTGCGGACAGTTGCTTGCGGATATGGGCGCGGAGGTCATTCTCGTTGATCGGCCAGGCGCGAATATGTACCTTGTGCACAATCGCGCCAAGAGATCCATTGCCCTTGATTTAAGAAAAGATGGCGCTGCGGATGTCGTTCTCGCCCTTGTCAAGAAAGCTGATATTCTCATCGAGGGATTGCGTCCGGGTGTTGCAGAACGGCTCGGTGTTGGGCCGGAGGCATGCCACGCGGTAAACGGAAAACTTATTTACGGTCGGATGACCGGATGGGGCCAGAGTGGGCCTTGGTCGACCATGGCCGGTCACGATATCAATTATGTTTCCATTACAGGAGCCCTGGAGGCGATGGGTGACGCGGATCGCCCACCACCGCCGCCTTTGAATCTCGTTGGCGATTTCGGCGGTGGCTCGCTGTTCTTGTTGTCTGGCATTTTGGCGGCGCTCTATCGCGCCGAAAAAACAGGCGCAGGTGATGTTGTTGATGCCGCAATTATCGACGGGGTAAACTCCATGATGGGCATCATTCATTCCCTGGCTCATATCAAACATTGGTCGCCGGCGCGTCAACGTAACCTTCTTGATGGCGGCGCGCCCTATTACCGTTGCTATCGAACCAAAGATGACCGGTTTATGGCTGTCGGTTGTATTGAGCCGCAGTTTTTTGCGGAAATGTTGCGACGGCTTGAAATTTCTCCTGAGGATTACGGAGGTCAGAACGATTTCGCAAAGTGGCGATCGCAACATGAGTTGCTTGAAACGACGTATGCCCAAAAAACGCGTGATGAGTGGGCCGAGCTTTTCGATGGTGCTGACGCCTGCGTCACGCCGGTCCTCGACTATACAGAGGCTGCCGCTCATCCACAGAACGCTGCGCGCGAGGCGCTCGTCCATCATGGCGATGTCACGATGCCGGGGCCAGCGCCAAGGTTTCGAGACACTCCTATTCGGATTAATCCAAATGTACAGCCTGTGAGCACCGACGCCCGTGCATTGCTTGCCGAGGTAGGTTTTGCCGAGACGGAAGTCGATCAATTAATCGGCGGCGGTATCGTTATAGATAGGAATAAGAGGTAACCCATGTCCGAAACGACAGTTCTTTACTCAGAAGACGGACACGTCGCAACGATTTCTCTCAATCGACCCGAGGCGATGAATGCATCGTCACGAAAATTGCGCGCGGAACTAAATTCTGCAATGACCGAGGCGGAGACCAACGAAAATATCCGCGTTGTTGTTTTGACCGGCGAAGGGCGTGGGTTTAGCGCTGGCGCCGATCTTACAGAAAGTTTCGTTGACGAGCATCCGACGGTTACTGAACATATTATCAAAGATCATAAACCTCTGATTGACGCAATTGGTGATTCCCAGAAAACCTATCTGGCGGCGCTCCACGGCGCGACGGCTGGGGTTTCGATCGCTTATGCGCTCAATTGTGATCTCGTGATGATGGCCGAAGGCGGGTTTATATACAGCCCGTTTGCGGCGATTAGCCTGGTGCCCGATGGGGGCGTCTCATGGTTTCTCGTGAAAGCTCTTGGTTATCGGCGGGCATACGAAGTTGGCGTTGAGGGCGCGCGTTTAACCTCTGCGGAGTGCCTTTCCGCCGGTTTGGTGAATCGCGTCGTTCCTGACGCAGATCTTCGCATCGAAGCGGCAAATTGGGCTGCGCATCTTGCGAACGACGTGGCGCCGTTATCCCTAAAGTATGCAAAACAAGCGATGCGCGCGGCTCAGAATGGAACGCTCGCCGATGTGCAATTGGTTGAGGCCGAACTGCAGCAATTATGCGTTGTATCACAGGATTCTCAGGAGGGAATCGCAGCTTTTCTCCAGAAACGGAAACCAGCATTTAAAGGTCGATGATTTGAGACTCTTTAGAATTTTAGCTTGCTAAGCAATGAAACCTGATCTTACTCGTTTCTGCTCGCGTGTGTTTGATGCGCCACCGGTTGAGCTCCATCGACTGACAAGCGGTGCAAACATGGAGACTTGGGCGTTTAAATGCGGCGAACGGGAATTGATATTGCGTCGACCGCCGTCTGGTTCCGAAGCGCCACGAGATGTCGACAGACTATCTGTTTCTGAAGAAGCTGAAATTATCCAATGTGCTCGAGAGGTTGGTGTAGCGGCGCCAAACGTCTTTGGCCGTTTGCAGGCATCTGATCAAATCGGGGCGGGATTTGTCATGGAACGAATGCCGGGTGAAGCGCTACCGTCCCGTCTATTTTCGGAAAAACGCTATGATCGCGCCTTGGTAAAATTGTTGGGACAGGCGACTGTTCAATTATCTCGAATCCATAGCATTAAGCCGCCGGACTTTTTGCAGCGGTCAACATCTGAAAACGCCATAAAAAAGGTGTATGCAGAGTACAGAAAGCACGGCGTTGACAGCCCTGTTTTTGAATATGCATTTCAGTGGCTATTTAAGAACTCGCCCGATGAGACAGAAAGCGTTCTGTTACACGGCGATTTTCGAATGGGAAATATTCTTGTCACGGAGCAAGGGCTTTCAGCTGTAGTCGATTGGGAACTCGCGCGCGTCGGTGATCCCGCAAGAGACCTGGCCTATTTTTGTGCACCATCATGGCGTTTTTCTCGTTATGATCAGGAAGCAGGCGGAATAGGAAGCATTAAAGATTTTCTTGCTGCATATGAAAAAGAGAGTGGGCGATCTATCGAGCGAAATCGATTTGATTATTGGTTGGTTTTTGGAACTCTTTAGTGGGGTGTCGCCTGTCTTACGATGGCGGGGATATGGAGAGAAGGGATCGACAAATCGATAGAACGGCTTGTGATTGGGACACGTCTGTGTGAGGTCGAACTCGATCTGTTACTCCTGCTTGAGGATGAAGCGACAGCAGCCGCATCGGAGACAATTTCTTTTTCTCCAGTCAATGATCCGGGTGACGAAACCGGTGAGGTGCAATCGAAAGAGCTGATCAACGCTGTTCGAGATTGGATAAAAAGCGATGTTTCTTCAACGATGAATGGTGGCGCGTTGTTCCAAGCGCGTGTCGCGACAAATGCGCTGGGAATTGTCTTGCGGCGCATGAACGCGAATGATGCCGACCGATCGCAGGATACTTCACGGGCAGAGACGCTCAATCTAAGTGTGACTGAACTCTGTCGGAGATTAGCGAGCGGTGAGCTGGATCTGGCAAGCGAAGGTGTGCTCAAATACTTGCGTCTTCGTGTATTGAAAAAACTATCTGTAGATCAACCAAAATATCCTGGCCTCAATGCGGCTTTAAAAAAATGGCAAGGGGAGCGATAGCGTGAGCTTTGAAGTACCGGAAGAGATAGAAACCTATTTATCTCAGCTCGATCGTTTTATTGACCAAGAAATAAAACCGATGGAGGAAGAGGGAGATAATATCCGTTTTTTCGACCATCGCCGCGAGCACGCAAGAACCGATTGGGATCGTGGAGGACTGCCGCGAGAGGATTGGGAAGCGCTTTTAAAAAGAGCACGCGATGCGGCCGACGCTGCCGGACATTTTCGATACGCCCTGCCAGAGGAATTTGGTGGTCAAAATGGATCGCATCTCGCTATGGCGCGTATTAGGGAGCATCTCGCTGAACGCGGCCTCGGACTTCATAATGATCTGCAAAATGAGCACTCCGTTGTAGGTAATTTAGTTCAACCACTGATGGTGCGAGACTTTGGAACCAACGAACAAAGAGAAAAATTCATCCCAGCGATGCTAGAGGGGGATATGAGCTGGGCATTCGGCCTGACCGAAGAAGCGCACGGTTCTGATGCAACACATCTCGGGACCACGGCGGTACTTGAGACTCGTGACGGGATTTCTGGATGGCGACTTGACGGCGAAAAAATGTGGACGACTGGTGCTCATACTGCCAGCCACATAATGGTTTTCGCGCGACAAAGCGGAAAAGCTGGTGATGCAAAAGGGATTGGCTGTTTTATCGTACCGATTGATTCGATTGGTCTAGAAATCGGCGAGTACCTATGGACATTTAATATGCCAACGGATCATCCGAGAATTTCATTGAATAATGTTTGGGTGTCCGAAGACGCAGTGTTGGGTGATCCTGATTATGGCCTATCTTGTGCGCAGCATTTTTTACATGAGAACCGCATCCGGCAAGCGTCTTCGTCGTTGGGTGCTGCAAGTTATTGTTTAAAGGAATCGGTTGTTTATGCGCGGGAGCGCAAACCCTTTGGAAAGCCGTTGAGTGTGAATCAGGGCATTCAGTTTCCGCTGGTTGAGCTTTATTCGGAAATTGAAATGCTTCGTATAATGATATATAAAACCGCTTGGCAAATGGATCAGATGCCAAAGCCTCAGGTGGCAATGCGTCTTTCCGATAAAATTGCTATTTGTAACTACCGCGCGAACCGCCTTGTTTGTGACGCTGCTGATCGAGCGATGCAGGTTCATGGCGGCATTGGTTATTCTAGGCACAAGCCGTTCGAGCATATCTATCGTCATCATCGCCGTTATCGCTTCACCGAAGGGGCGGAAGAAATCCAGATGCGGAAGGTCGCAGGAGTGCTCTTTGGTTATGTAAAATGATCCCCATGGGGTTCGATTTTGCGTGGAAGTCTGAGAAATGTCTCAACAAAGGAGATTGAAGTGAAGAATTTTCAAAACAAAGTCGTTGCTATAACCGGTGGCGCCACGGGAATTGGTTTTTCGTTTGCAAAACGTTTCGGAGAAGAGGGCGCGAAAATAGCGATCGCCGGGAGGCGTAAAAAGCGGGTCGATGAGGCCGTCAAAGAGCTAAAAAAATTGGGCATTGAAGCGAAAGGATTTCAATGTGACGTGGCGAAACGAAAGGACATTGAGAAATTCGCTGATGGCGCTTGGAAGGCGTTCGGGAATGTTGACGTTATTGTCAACAATGCCGGCATCAACATTCCTCCAGGATCAGTTTTGAATATCCCAAGTGAGGACGCTGAGAGAATCTTTTCGATCAATTTTTGGGGCGTATGGCACGGCAGCGCTGTCTTTGGCAAACGGTTCGTCGAGCAGGGGACGCCCGCGGCCATTTATAATATTGGCTCAGAAAATTCTCTCTTCAACGGGGTTCCGTTTGCGTCAGCCTATGTTGCGACGAAACATGCAGTCCTCGCCATAACCGAAGCATTGCGTGAAGAGGTGCCGGATTTTGTCGACGTTGCCCTCGTTTGCCCCGGCTTTGTGACGTCGGAGCTTGGCGATCCAGAAATTATGGCGCTTGGAATGGATACGGATAAGTATACAAAGATTGCGATGGATCAGATCAAGAACGAGGAATTCTTCGTTGTCTCTCACTCTCACAATATGGTTCGCATCAATGAGCGGCACGATGCTCTCTCAAAAGCCTATGAAAAATACGCGCCTCGTTACGAGGGCGATGAGGAATTTGACATCCGTACGCTCGCCCGCCGTCAGATGGAACAACAGGCCTAATCGGTAAAGAGGCGTTTCTTCATCGCCTCTTTTGCGCGCCCATATTCTTCGATTAGGCGGTCGCATAATTCTGCTGCAGGGGTAACGTCGCAAATTGCGCCGACACCTTGTCCACTTGAGCGCACTTTCGAGTAACGCTCACGCACTGCACCGGATGCCATTATTCTGCCCGGCTTTGTTGTCGCCAATTCGTCGAGATCAACTCCGCATTCAATCAAACTTGGCGTCAGCCAGTTTGCTGGCGCGCCGTCGAGTGCGGCAGAGTAAAATACATCATGCGCATCGCTATCGACAATTAATTGGCGATAAGGGTTGTCTGCGCCGCTTTCCGGCGTGGCAATAAACCGTGTACCCATATAGGCGAAGGTTGCGCCCATGGCCTCGGCGGCAAGGATATCACGTCCCGTGCTCATACAGCCCGAGAGAATAATTGGTTTGTCTGTGACTTGACGGATTTCATTCAGAAGGGCGAAGGGATTGATAGTGCCCGTATGCCCGCCAGCACCTTGCGTTACTGCGATAAGAGCGTCCGCGCCAGCATCGGCGGCGATTTCTGCATGGCGTTTTGAGGCGACATCGTGAAAGACCAGACCGCCATAATCATGAACCCGTGCAAAAACGTCTTTTGGCGCACCTTTTGAGGTCAGAATGACGGGCGGTTTGTGTTTGATGCAGAGTTCAAGATCGCCAACCATCCTCTTGTTCGTCGGGTGCACGACGAGGTTAACGGCCCAGGGCGCGGGGGCGTCCATTTTTTCAAGTCCATTTTTCAACTCGACCATCCAGGATTCAAAATCCTGGTGCGAGCGTGTCGAATGCGCGGGAAAACTGCCCATAACACCCCGCGAACAAACGGCTAGTGCAAGGGCCGGCGTTGAAACGAGAAACATCGGCGCCGCGATAAGAGGAATTTTCAAGTTACCCTGAAATGAGGGATCAAAAGACACTGGAATCTCCCGTCCAACGACACAACCTCAAGCTAATAACCTTGCATGCGCCGGCAAGGGCAGGCAACGGCGTGCGGTACTGGTTATCACATATATAAAATCGTTGTTGGGGGTTTTCAGGCGGGCATGTCTTTTCAGCGCGAGACATGACCATCAA
The DNA here is from genome assembly GCA_965263305.1 of Parvularculaceae bacterium. Taxonomy (GTDB): domain Bacteria; phylum Pseudomonadota; class Alphaproteobacteria; order Caulobacterales; family Parvularculaceae; genus MED-G105. Next base: position 268,259 of record OZ253666.1, on the reverse strand, counting down.
CCTCTTGTGGTGTATCGTCTATCCAAAACGCAATCGGAACTAAAATGCCACAAGATGCTTGTACCGACTGCAATATTGTCAATAACCCGCAGGGAGGTTCAGCATGCCAACAACATGGGACAATTTTATAGGCGGAAACCTCGTTCCGCCCGCGTCCGGCGCTTATTTAGAAACCCAATCGCCGATCGATGCGAGCCCATGTGCGAGAGTCGCCAAAAGCGAAGCGTCGGAAGTCGATGAAGCAGTGAACAACGCAATTGCAGCGCAACATGAATGGGCGGAACGCAAACCAATTGAACGCGGCCGAGTGCTCATGAAGATGGCGCAGTACCTCCGTGATAACGTCGCGGAGTTTGCCGCCATTGAAAGGCGAGAAACCGGCAAGCCTGCCTGGCAAACCCCGCTGGAGATAAACGCGTCTGCTGATTACCTCGAAATGTATGGTGGACTGTGCAATCTTTTTCAGGGTGAAAAAATTGATACAGGTCCAGGGTATCACTGCTACACCATGAGAGAGCCGTTCGGCGTTGTTGGCGTGATTACGCCATGGAACGCGCCCCTGAACCAGATGTGCCGCGGCATTGGACCGGCGCTGGTTGTTGGAAACTCTGTCGTGGCAAAACCTTCGGAGTTTACGTCAGGTGCGACCCTCAAACTCGCACAGGCGGCGGTCGAACATTGTGATATGCCGCCAGGCGTTTTCAACACGATCTTGGGGGAAGGGCCAGTTGCTGGCGATGCACTTGTGAGACATGGCGGCATCCGCAAGGTCGCGTTTACCGGGAGCGTTCGGGCCGGGATAGAGATTGGCAAGGTTGCCGCCGAACGAATTATTCCGTTAACGCTCGAGCTTGGCGGCAAATCACCGAATATTGTGTTTGACGATGCCGACCTTGCTGACGCGATCCCCGGGTCATTGCGGGCTTTTGCGGTTAATGCGGGGCAGGTTTGTTCCGCAGGGACGCGTTGTCTCGTTCAACGTTCGATTTACGATGCTTTTGTTGCCGGGATGAAACAGGCTGTTGAGAGTGTGAAGGTCGGGCCGGAACCCGACGCCATGATCGGCGCTATCATCACGCGAGCGCAATATGATAGAGTAAAGAGCTTTTTTGAAATCGCTGAAAAGGACGGCGCAACACTCGTGACGGGCGGCCCCGATGTGCGCGATGAGAGCTGGGGCGACGGCTGGTATGCGCCGCTGACTATATATGCGAATGTCGATAACTCTATGCGGATCGCGAAAGAAGAAATATTTGGGCCCATCTTATCCATCATTCCATTTGAAGATGAAGATGAGGCGATTCAAATCGCAAATGACACCGATTACGGACTAGCCTCAGGTTTATGGACAACGAATTTGTCGCGCGCCCATCGCGTGGCGTCTAAGCTTAAGGCCGGGTCTGTTCTCATCAACGAATACCAATCGACCGATGTCGAGTTGCCATTTGGCGGGTACAAAAACAGCGGGTACGGCAAGGAAAAAGGTATCGAAGCGTTGCATCACTATACTCAGGTTAAAACGGTGCGCATCAAACTTTGAATCCATCAATTGTCGCGTTGAATACACTTTCGTTTGCCTAGGAATACCCATCGAGGCACGACAACGTTTGGCCAATTTGGCGACGGGCTGTCATAAAATGAATGCGTCAAGAAAGCGAGGAAACATGAAAAAATATTGGGGATCGGAAGAACTAGCAGTAGCACTTGCGGCGGACCCAGAATTTCTTATTTCTTCGCGGTACTGGGACGGCGGGTTCACGTTCGAGATTGGCGGCGATCACGTCATCAACATCACCATCGTTGATGGAAAACCGAGCGCTGGTAAAGCCGAGAACGGGAAGTTGATCGAAATCGCCGGGCCCCTCGAATTGTGGACGCCGCTGCTTATGAATGTGCCGCCGCGCTATATGAATGATTTGGCGACGGTGCTTGCTCTGGGTATGCAGTTAAAATCAGAGCCGCTTTCTTACACGCAATATTATCCAGCTGTTATGCGCGCTGTCGAAGTGATGCGGGGGGAGACAGAAGGTCAAACTGTGTTGGTCGATGAACGCAGGCAGAGCGGCTCACTGGATATGCCCGTTGGGCGCTATGTTCATATAGATGTTGATGGTATCGATCATCGCATTTACTTTGAGGAGGCGGGCGAGGGTATTCCGGTCATTCTTCAGCATACCGCTGGATCCCATGGAACGCAGTGGCGACATGTGTTGGAAGACTCAGAGCTTTTACGAAAATTTCGTTTCATGGCATATGACTTGCCATTTCACGGCAAATCGATACCGCCAACAAACAGAAAATGGTGGACGGAGACCTACAAACTTCGCGGTGAATTTTTGCGGAGATTTGTTTTAGCCTTCTCAAAGGCGCTTAACCTTGAACGGCCCGTTTTCATGGGTTGTTCAGTTGGCGGTGTGCTCGCGCTTGATTTGGCGTCTCGCCACGCGGAGGAGTTTCGTGCTGTTGTCTCCGTTGAGGGCGCGTTAAAAATTGAGGCCGACCCGAACGCATACAATCTAAAAGCATTTTATCACCCGCAAGTGAGTAATGAGTATAAAGGCCGCCTGATGCATGCCTTGACTGCGCCGGTCTCACCGGAAGTTTATCGGCGCGAAACCATTCAAACCTATATGGCTGGTTGGCCACCCGCGTTTGCGGGCGACCTTCACTATTATGTTGAAGATTTTGACGTGCGCGATCTTGCTCAGGATATCGATACCACAAAGATCGGCGTGCATATCATGAACGGCGAATATGATGCAAGCGGATCATGGGAGTTGGGAGAGATTGCGCATCAGGAAATCGAGGGGTCAACATGGACGAAGATGGCGGGCGTTGGACATTTTCCTATGTGTGAAAATCCAGAAGTCTTTCTGAAATACCTGCGGCCAATTTTGAATTCGATTGCTGAAAATGAGTAGATTGATGGACGCTGCTGTTTTTGGAGAATTGACGAATGTGAGCGATTGAGCGATTCAGCAGCCATTGGATTTCAAGAATTCTTCAACCGCCGAATTAAATTCAATAGGCATTTCAGCATTGGGATTATGGCCGGCATTGGCTAGGTCAACAATGCTAAGTGACGAAAAAATATCCTCCGCCCACCGTCGGTCCGCTTGAAAGCCGCGTTCAAGAATACCGTTTATGAGGAGTGTCGGGCATAAAATTTCTGGCATACGATGACGTATCGATACGTTTACACTCGTTGCACGCACGGCGCGCGCAACGCCTACAGGGTCAATGAGTTTTGCATCACTCACCAAAGCGTTTTGAATTTCAGGCGCAACGCGTTTCATCCGTATGGGATGAAATGGCGTTTCTTCTAGCCGTATTCGACCGCCATCCTCGACGCTGGATGCAACTTCTTTGACCTCAGCGGTCATATCAACTTTCTGCGGATCTAGAAACGCAGTAGCGACATTAGAGAACACAACTGATTTCACGACATCCGGGTGACGGATCGCGTAAGTAAGGCCAATCGTGCCGCCCATGCTATGCCCACAAACGCTCCATTGGTTTATCCCCAAAAATACACGAAGTCTTTCGATTTGCACAATAAGAGCTTCAAATGAGCATTTTGACTCTTCTTGCGGCGCGGGTGTTCGACCGTGGCCAAAATGCTCAATCACAATTGGCCTGCAGAAATTTTTCATACCACTTAAATTTCCAAGCCATTGTGCGCGGCTAGATAAGAACCCATGGATCAGGAGGAGGGGCGGTTTATTATTCTCTTCGGCGCTAGCGGCATAGATGCTCAGATTGGCGCTTTGCGGAATGTCCTGAAGTGGAAAATCGTAGGCGAAATCCATGTTTATTCCTGATTGTTGAGGCCACGGCCTAAGGCGGCGAGATAATCCCTTTGGTAGCGCTGCGATATTGCAGCGTCTCGGCAGAGCGGAAACCCGTGAGGGGCGCCAGGATAGATCTGCAATTCAGTCGCGACGCCCGCGGTCACGAGGCGACGGGCGTATGCTATGTTTTCGTCGAGGAACAGGTCGAGTGCGCCAACGACTATCCAAGTGGGCGGCAACCCGGCAAGGGTTTCCGCGCGCGCTGGGACCACGGGCGCCGAAGGTGTTTGGTCACCAAGATAAGCGTCCCATCCAAACCGGTTTTGCGCGCGTGTCCAGCCAAATTCGCCGAGGGTTTGATCTTGTGTAATTGCATCCGTATGCGTTCGATCATCGAGCATCGGATAGACTAATTGCTGATGTTTGATGGCGACCGTGTTATCACCGAGCATTTTCAAAGCGAGTGCCGCCGCAAGACCCCCGCCCGCGCTTTCGCCGCCAATAGCAATTCTCGTCGGGTCAATCGACATGTCGGCGGCGTGATAAAAAAGCCACCGGAGAGCGGCTTCAGCGTCTTCGAGGGCGGCCGGCGCGGGGTGTTCGGGGGCGAGACGATAGTCGACGGAAAGAACGCTCGCGCGCAATTTTGATGCAATCAAGGTGTTTCGCGCGTCACTTCCTTCCGGCCCGCCGAAGACATAACCGCCGCCATGCAAATGCAAAAAGGCAGGGCGCTGAGAAGGAGCATCGATAGGCGCATAAAGGAGGCAGCGAAGTTTCGGGTGGTTTGCTGCGCCCGCGATAATGATCTCCTGCCGCGTGACGCCAAACTCATTCGGGTCGTTTAGAACCTCTAATCCCTTGACCATTTGACGGATCGTTTCAAGACCCATCGTATCGAAATTGACATGAGGAAACGTCTCAAAGAACGCTCTGAGCGTTGGATCGATTAAAGACTGCGTTGTCATTTGCCGAACAATAATTTCACGATCGAATGATGAGTAATACAAAACCATAACTATATGCGCGCAAAGGGCGAGCGGCTTTCGGTTATTCAGATCTAAAGAAAGGCGGAAAACATATATCTGATGAAAGTGCACAATATCGAACGTAGGTTTGGTTCTACTACAGCTGGGCTTCACCGGGAGGTTAATGTAAGGAGGAGCGGGGCCAACTTAAGATCGCGAACACCGCAAGAGCCTCGGCGACAAGTCAAACGATGTGATCGCTTTTCTCGCAACGCGACTAGAGCGTTGTGTCTTTGATGGCGCAATAGCCTGTTACCTATGACGGATTAATCAGAGCACTTCCAAGAGTGATCTAAATCAGGGCCTTATGAACAACGCCAGCGTGGTTAACGCTCGCCCCATAGGATTGATCTACGCGTCAATTCATATCTCTCCAAAGCATTGGCATCACATATCTGATTTGCCGAGAAATGTCTGGACCAAAGCGATAATCGCAATCACGATGCAGAAGAAAGCGTCATATTGTGAGACAGGTCGACGGGGCTAAACAAAACGACGTTCTCGTTGCAAACCCTTGAATTTTGTAATTGCTGAAGCGAGACTCGCAATTTGAAGCGCCGTTTCCGATCGGTGTCTGTCGGTGCAAAGGGCGTTCTGAGCGCAGGTAAAGCGTTGGAATTGGCGTACAACAAGGAGGGCCCGAATGACGTATGTTATCGCATCCCCGTGCATTGCAGATTATTCTTGCGTTGAAATTTGTCCGGTGGATTGCATATCACCCGCGCCTGAAGACGCAGAGTTTGATTTCGCTGAGCAGCTTTTTATAGACCCTAGCGTCTGTGTCGATTGCGGGGCATGCGTCGATGTATGTCCCGTTAAAGCGATTTATGACGCGGACAGGCTTCCGGATAAATGGAAGCACTATGAAGCCATAAACCGAGAATATTTTACCAGCAATGACTGATGCTCCAATCATACTCAATGTGGCCATTGTCGGGGCCGGTCCGGCCGGCCTTTATGCTGCTGATCACCTATTGGAGGCGCATGGCATTGAGGTGCGAATTGATATCATTGATAAATTGCCCACACCAACCGGCCTTGTGCGTTCAGGGGTTGCGCCGGACCATCCGGAGAAAAAACTAGTGGGCCCAAGACTTTTCGACATCGTGCTACGTGCACCAAATGTTCGATATTTTGGGAACGTTACAATTGGTGAACAAATCTTGCACCAACACCTCGTGGAACACTATGATGCAATCATTTATGCTGTAGGGTCTCAATCCGCGCGAACGTTGAATATTCCGGGAGAAGATTTACCAGGGGTATTTACCGCGCGAGATTTTGTTCTTTGGTACAATGGCCATTCAGACTATACGGATTTAAACGTCGACCTTTCTTCTCCACGAGCGCTCATAATTGGAAATGGCAATGTGGCGATGGATATCGCGCGCATCCTATCCTTACCACTGTCGGACCTCGAAAAAACTGATATCGCTGACCACGCTCTCGATGCACTACGGTTCAGCAAAATTCGTGAAATAGAGATTCTGGGTCGGCGCGGCGCGGCTGTTGCGGCGTGCAATAACCCGGAACTCGAAGAGTTAGCGCATCTGCCGGGAACTGATATTGTCTTTGATCATAAGGATTTACCTTCCGAGGAGGAGATTGAAAATGGGGCGTTTGACTGGTGGACGAAACGAAAACTTCGTACAATGTTGAAATACGCCTCGAAGCAAGACTACATTGAGAGCCGGAAAATCACATTCCGCTTTATGACAACGCCAGTTGCGATGAAGGGAAACGGGCGACTAGAAAGCGTCGAGGTGATTGATACGCAAAATGCGGCAGAAAAATCAAAAATTTCGGTAGGCCTAGCAATATCTGCAACGGGGTTTCGCGGTATTCCTCTTTTTGGCCTGCCATTTGACGAAGAGTCAGGTGTTCTAGAAAATGAAGGCGGTCGCATAACGCAAGGTGGCGAGCATCTCAACAAAGCCTATACAACCGGCTGGATTAAACGCGGCCCCCGCGGCGTAATTGGAACCAACAAGAAGTGCGCTGCGGAAACAGTTCGCAATCTGCTCGCCGACATTCACCGGGGTGGCTTATCAACAGTGTCTTCTAGTCCGAACGACAGAGAAGACTTCTGGCGCACAGTCGCGCCAAACAGAACGAGTCTGCAAGATTGGTGTAAACTTGATCGTGCAGAGACTAAAGCCGGCGCAGCTCTTGGGCGACCGCGCAAAAAATTTGTCAGCATAAATGACATGCTCAATCATATCGCCACATAGAGGCGCCAATTTGGGAGGAGACTCCATGCCTACACAGAAACATACATTCTGTCGGATCTGCGAACCCTATTGTCCACTTATCGCACATATCAATGACCAGGGGAACGTGACCGAATTGGAGGCCAATCGCCACTCGGCAACTGGCGGAACTGCCTGCCACAAAGGTCTTTCCTTTCTTGATGTTCACAATGATCCTGATCGACTGAACTGGCCAATGAAGAAGGTTTCGAGCGACCGTTCAAAACCAGGTGAGTTTGAGCGTATTGATTGGGATGCAGCGCTTTCTGAAATCGCTAACAAGCTAAATGCCGTTATCGAGAAGTACGGCCCGAACGCCGTTGCGGTCTATTCTGGCAATCCTTGGTCGTATAATGGTCCCGGATCAGCGATGGGATTTTAGGTCATTCGTACGATTGGGACGGCAATGCAGTTTAATGCTGGCACGGTTGATACGTCGAATAAATTTTATGCAGCCGGCGCCATTTATGGCTCAATGACTGCGACGATGATACCCGATGTGCACAACACTGACTTTCTGTTGTGCTTGGGAAGTAACCCGAAAGTCTCCAGGTGGACGCTTTTTGCGACGCCAAATGATTCTGGCCAAGTCTTAAAGGACATCAAGGGGCGGGGCGGGAAAACGCTTTTTGTCAACCCCCGAAGGACTGAGTCGTCGGGCCCGGATACCGGTGACACCTTAAGGATATTGCCCGGCACGGATGTTTATTTGCTAGCTGCGATCGTTAATGAAATAGTTGTTCGAGACGACGTCGACCATTCACGCGTAAGCGAGTATGGTACGAACTATTCAGGTCTTATAGACTTTATCAGTCAGTACACAATTGAAAATGTTAGTGATGTGGTAGGCGTGAGCGCAAAGGTTATTCGCGATCTCGTCGCTGACATCGTTAATGCGCCCTCATTCGCGATCTATATCGCGACTGGCGTCAATCAAAGCCGACAGGGCACTTTGTGCCATTGGCTTGCCGATATGATTAGCTTTTTGACTGGAAACCTCGGCAAGAAAGGGGGCAATTACAAACCGCATGGGCTTGTGGATTTTTTCCCGCCTATGAAAAAGGAAAAAATAGAAACCGAGACCTCTCTGGGCACGCTGGAGATGCCTCGACCAACGGGGTATATTGCTCAGCCAACCGCCTTACTTCCACAACTTATAAAAAATGGTGACATCCGCGCATTCTTATCCTTAGGCGGCAATCCCGTCTTATCCCTGGGCGGCGAGGAATTGATGCGCGAGGCTTGCGAAGAACTAGAACTAATGGTTTCCATTGACATTTTGCCTAGCGTCACCACTCAAATTTCCGATTTTATACTTCCGGCTGTGGACTTTCTGGAGCGTGCGGATATCAACCACCAAAGTATCGGCCTTCAGCCGACTCCTTTCGTAAGGTATACAGATAAAATAGTAGAGCCGCGATTTGAGCGTCGTAATGATTGGTGGATATTGGGTAAGTTGCTTCAACAAATGGGACGTTCTTCCCCGTTAGATGAAGGGGTAAATCAAACCGAACTGTCTTTCATAGAACAACATCTGAGCGCGCGTGGTTTAACTATTGAAGATATGCGTGCTCAGCCTGACCACACAGTAACCTTCGAGCAGGGCGATAGGTCAGACTTGTTTGAACGCGTCATTCAACATCACGATGGCAAAATCGACTGCATGCCGGCTGAATTTGTCGGTTCCGGGCTTCTCGACCGATGCGCGAAAATATTCAATGAATTGAAGGCCGAACCAGCAGATACCTTGAAAATGATCACCCTACGCACGGGTTATATGCACAATAGCTGGATGGTTAATGTGAATAAGTTTCGCAAAGGGATACATCGCGAGAACCCGATTTACATGTGTCAAGCCGATGCTGACAAAAGAAGCCTTATCCAAGGCGACAAGGTTCGAGTTTTTAATCAATATGGAGAGATACAAACCTTCATCGCCATCAGTGATGACCTCCGGCCGGGCGCTGTGGCGATGTCACATGGGTTTGGTCATCAATCTGCTCTGAGACTGCGAAACGCGTCTCGCAAACCGGGTGCAAACTGCAACCAGTTACTTCCCATTGGTCTAGACACCTATGAACCGCTCAGCAATATGTCCTGGGTTTCTGCCGTTCCCGTAAATGTCGAACGGGTAGATCGAGTCAATTAAACAGATTAGTGACTATAGACACTTTTTCTGGGCGTTCTCTATACGTAGCGTATCTTGTGTTGTGTCCGCGTATTACAGCTACGATTGACCCCATGCGGCCGTGAATGAATTTCGCTCTATATCAGTATAGGTAATGTCGGGGTACGGCAAGAAAAATGTAACTTTGAGTTTGATTGGGGCTCGTTAGAGATTTTTCACTACGGAAGTGATGTTTATGAAAAAAATATACTGATTTGAGCCCCTGAAATTCCGACAGAATTCGATGAAGGCGGCATGGCAAAAATTCTTTAACGAATGGCTCGTGCATACCGATAGGGAAGTGATTTTATGGCTAGGTTAAATGGCAAAACCGCAATCGTGACAGGCTCGGGCCAGAATATCGGCGCCGCTGTGGCGCGGTTGTTTGCAGCCGAAGGTGCAAATGTCATCATCAACGGCGCTAGATCTCGTGAAAACGTCGACGCCGTTGTCGACAATATCGTTGAAGCAGGCGGCAAGGCGCATGGCGTCATGGCTGATGTCTCGGATCCGGATGCCTGGACGGAACTCGTCAAGGAAACCGAAGCTACGTTCGGCCCAGTTGATATCCTAGTGAACAATGTGGGCGTTCGCCATCGAATGAAATTCGAAGAGATTACCCCAGAAAAATGGCGCGATATTCTCAACACCAATTTAAGTTCGTGTTTTTACGGCGCACGGTTAGTCTTGCCGGGCATGCGTGATCGCAAATGGGGGCGTATCATCAATATGTCGGGTTATGACGGGTTCTTTGGACAGTTTCATGAACGTGCAGCAAATGTGACAGCGAAAGCGGGTATGCATGGCCTCACGAAGGCTATCGCTCGAGAGTATGGTGTGCACGAAATAACGGCGAATACGATTGCGGTCGGTCCAATAGAAACTGTGCGAGATCAAGCCCATTACGCTCACGTTGACGTTGAACAGGTACTAAAAAATCTTGCCATCAAGCATGCGGGGCATGTGGATGATATCGCCGAGGCTGCGCTCTATTTAGCAGGTGAAAGCGGAAGGTTCACAACGGGGACGGTGCTTCATGTCAATGGCGGAGAGTACATGTATTAGTGAGCGAAAATATTCTATTTTAACGATACGTCATCTGAGTACGAGCCGAAAGCAACTATGACGCCGTGGTGAGGCACTAAATTGGGCGACATGCAAATCGGCCGAGAGTGAAGGGGGGGGCGATGACATCTTGCACCGATCTATATGATGGACGCTGAATCGGTTAACGGAAATAGACAGTGGAAACCAAAACCTAATCCACAATTAGGAGGCGCGATCCACCGAAGGATCCGATATATAACTTACCGTCTTTCTCGACAGCATTGCTAGGCGGCCCCCAGAACTCTCCATCGCTGTTGTGCCGTGTCGTTTTATTGCCACTTTTTGGTTGAAGTTCGAAAATATTGAATTCACCCTTGCAAACCTCTGCGTTTTTCGCGGCGCAATCTGCAATTTTCTGGAGGCCCGCGGTTTTGCTCGCGACGAGATAGGCATCTCCGTTTTCATTCCAGCTTATATTATCAGGATGCGGTATATCGTCTATAGAGTATTTTTTTTCGCCATCGCCAGTGAACACGTTGACCCTGGCTTTGCCCCATTCAGACACGACGAGTTCATCTGCTCGTTCATTCCATAGGATCCCGTTTAGGCTGACCCCTGCCGTTCCGGGAAGTTCGGACCAACCTTCATCTGGCCCCCACTTTTTCACGATGCCATTCTCAAGCTGCTGGGCATAGTCGATGAACAGGTTGTTCAACTCTCCTTTGAAGTAGCGCGTCACATAAAAACCGGCGCCGGCCGCATCAACATCGTTATAAAAGTCCGTGCCTTTGCGATCGACGCCGCCGCGCCATTGCAAAGCCCAGTCGCCATTGACCTGCAATAGTTCGAACATATCAATTGTTTCTTGTTCAGCGTTATGAGCATGATTTACGACCAGCAATAACCAGCGGCCATCGGTGCGTTGAGAGAGCGAGATGCCGTGCGGTGAGAAACTTGTTTTTGAGGTAACTCCTTGCGCGCCCCAAATATTCTTGTCCTTCTCCGGATCTTGCATGCTGGCGTCGTATAGCAAAGATATTTCACCAGTCTCAGTATTCACGAGGCTAATTCGCCCTTCGGGCACCCCGCTCGCAAGCCCAGGAAGCTCGCTCACGATCAGACCTGAACCATCGGGTAGCCACTCGGCGTCCTCAGGCGATGCTTGAAATCCGCATATCGGAGTCATCGTCCCTTGTGGTGTACAATAATATTCCATGTCCAACGTCGTGGAATTATCAGCAACTTCCGATATCTCAGAATCAACTGTTGCGTTTACGTTGGTGTCTTTTTCCGACGCCTCTTTCGGGCCTGCACATCCGACACAAGCTGCCAGCGACATCAAAATCAAAATATTTTTCATACCGTTTTCCGAATTCTACCCATTCCTGGCACACAATCATTGTGCGCACTGATAAGCCTTCACGCGGATCAGAAGCACCCGACGGGGGAACCTTTTTTATAGAGTCTAGCTCAATATTCCGGGGAAGCAATCTTAGGGCGCCGCCACAGGTTATTGGCGCCGGCGGAATTTTATCAAGCTTCCTGAAATATACCGGTATCGTTTTGCAGCATCAACGTCGAAAAAAAAATGCCAGCGACGCTTGGCGCCGCTGGCTTACGCAATTTCTAAGATCCCAGGGAGGAAAGGTTAGAAATTTGCGCTAATGGTCACGCCCCAAGTGCGTGGCGGTCCGAGATTGGCTGAAACGGCGTTGCCGGTGAATGTGAACGGCTGATTGAACGCAATCTCGGCGAATTCAGTATCTGTGACGTTTCGGGCCCAAGCTGACAAACGCCAACGACCATCGATATCTGCGATACCGGCCGATAGGTTGCCCTGGCTATAGCCCTCCTGAATTGTGCTTAACTCAATTTCCAAGAAATGATCGCCGAAATATGACCATGCGCCGTTCACGAACCATGTTAGTTGATCGTTGAGGGGGCGCTCATAATTGACATTCACGACCGATGCGAGTGTGGGCGCATGGGTGAAGTCACGACCAGGTATACCCGGCAACAGAGCAGGGTTGTCCGGGTCAACTAGATTGTCGCCAAACGATGCATCAATAAGCCAGGTCAGAGACCCATCTACAGTCAGGTTTTCGGTCACCGCGAAGGAAGACTCGAACTCAATACCTGCAGAAACAGCATCTGAAGCGTTAAACGTTGCGAACGCCGTTCCGGTGAAAATTGAGAATTGGATATCGGTGTAGTCTTGATAGAACCCTGTGATGGCGCCGCGTCCACGACCGTCAAGGAAACCGAACTTTGCACCCGCCTCATAAGCGAGAACAAATTCAGGGTTGTAGTTTGGCGATACGATTGGCGTAAACGGGTTGGTCCCACCTGACGCGGCAAACGCCGCCGCAGAGGCGACACCGCCGCCGGCGTCAACATTGAGGGAAACACCACCTGCTTTGAAGCCACGCGAGACTTTTGCGTAAAGTTGAATGTCGTCCGTTGGGAAATATTGGAGCGCAACATCCCATGTTACTTCGCGGTCCGATTGGGTAGAATCGAATTCATTACCTACTGTCGACGCGCCAAGCAGGAATAAGGCAAAGTTGTTTGCTTGTATGTCGGCTAACTGGCCCAATGGATCGCCTGGGAACCGATTGTTCGTTAGAACGCCAGTTTTATCTTCGTTATTGTACCGAACACCGCCAACAACATGGAATTTCTCCGACACTGCAATGTCAGCATGCGCAAAAATGGCGAACACTTCGTCTGAGTGGTCGAAAGTGGCGTCAAGGAACGGTACGCCTGGAGTAATGGCAGAGGGCAAAAAGCCATTTGCGGCGGATGGACCACCAGGAATTAGCGATACTTGTGGGACCAAAGGATTGCCATCGCCCAACCCCGGAAAGCCAACAAAATCAGCGGCACCCAGAACACCATCAAATAAGAAACCGAAGACAGTTCCAAGTTGGGAGCCTGTATCGATGAGGCGGTCGAAATCAATGGTTTCATTGCTGTAATAGCCGCCGACGATATAGTCGACGCCGTCAAAAATGTTATCAAAAGAACCGCTTATATTGATTTCTTGGCTGAACGTTTCAAACTGATATTCTTCATTCAACCCTGTTGGGCCTGCGAGATCAACGGGGCCAAAATCTAAATCAAAATTGTTCTGATCATAGTTGAAAATACGGTAAGAGCTGATCGATTTGACCGTGATATTATCGGTCAGGTCAAAGGTGAGTTGACCGTTAATCCCCCACTCATCCGTTTGATCGTTTGATGGGAAATTAGTCGCGACTTCTCGATCGAACGGGTCTTCGGTGAAAAATGGAAGGTTATTTGCTGCTGCTAGGCTTTCATAAAAGGCCTCAGCCGCTGGGGCCCCAAACTCCAGACGCGCTGAGCGCGCATCAGCGCCATTTTCATTTGCTGTCGCCCAATCGCCGATGATTAATGCTGAGAGCCGATCCGTGGGCTGCCAGAGTAATTGTCCCTTAAACGCTGTCTGATTGGTGCCAAATGCGTCTTGCCCAGTGACTGGATTGACGAAAAATCCGTCGGTTTGTTCGTCAATCGCCGAAAGGCGGATCGCTAGATTGTCTGTAATCGGGTAATTTACGTACCCACTAATTCTACGGCGATCAAAATTACCAAGTGTGAGTTCCATCCCAATGGCCGGTTCAAAATCCGGGCGGTTTGAGGTTAGCAATACTGCGCCAGATGAGGTGTTTTTGCCGAACAACGTTCCTTGAGGGCCCCGGAGAATTTCTAGGTTCTGAATATCGTTAAATGTTGCAAGTGCGAAACCGGGTCGGCTGCGATATACACCATCAATATAAGTACCAACGGCGCCCTCGAAAGCTGGGTTCGTACCTGTTGTTCCAAAACCCCGGATTCGCAGTGGATTGTTGGAGACTTTGTTTTGCTGCACCGTAAAATTCACGCTCGGCGACGCAAAGTTAAGGTCCACAATTTCCTGAATTCCTTGCTCGCGCAACGACTGGCTATCAAAAGCCGAGACGGCGACGGGCACATCTTGAATATTTTGCTCTCGCTTTTGAGCTGAAACGACAATTTCATCTAAAGCTTGTGAAAAGGCTGGTGATCCGGTCAAAGCTACCGCTATTCCGGAACTCAATAGTAGACGCTTGTTCATTTTTTCCTCCCTGGATTTTATTTAACGCTATTTGCGCATCCCCGATAAAAAATCGTACGTACACATTCGGTAGAATGCCATATCGGATCGGTAGGTTTTGAGAGGCACGTGATAAAAATCACGGCTGTGATGAAGGCGTCGATGCGCTATATCATATATGTGATGCGGAGACTTACCCTATTTCGATTACTCTAATCGAAGGGACGCGGCGAGAAAAACTCATTACCGCAGTCAGGTTTTATTTAACGATGAAAACGGCCTCTATCGAAGGCAGATCCGTCCTGCGCATAAATATATGCGCAGGATGTTGCTATCACATTTTGGCGTCATTGATGATGTCACACGCGAAAGCGCTGATTTTGTCACGGACAGGTCATGTTCAGGAGGCAAGCGGATTATACCTGATCCTGGTAATAATCAAGAAACCGCGCGATGTTCGACGTCTACGTCATTTGGGTTCTCGACAGACAGCCATTTAGACAGTTCCGCCAGCAGTTTCATTTTTCGAATCGGTTTGGTCAGGTAGCTATCCATTGACGCTTCCTCAGCAATAGATCGATGGGAATCGAGGGCATTGGCGCTTAAGCCCACGATGCAGGTTCTATCCAGCAAGTGCTCTTGCTCCCATTTCCTAATAGCCCGTGTTGCGTCGACGCCGTTCATTTCAGGCATTGACCAATCCATCAGGATGAGATCGGGGGCTAATTCCTTGAACTGCTCAACACATTCGATGCCGTTTTCTGCAATGTGGAGTTCTACGGGCAGTTTCTTAAGGTAGGCTTTTACAACGCGCTGGTTCGCCTTTGAATCTTCCGCCAATAGGATTTTCTTGCCTGCAAAAACGTCCTGATACCTCTCTTCAAAGAAGGGATCAACGACGGATTTGGACTTCTGCTTAGCATCACTCGCCAACAATCTTATGATCGTTCGTTCAAGGTCAGTTGACCGGGCGGGTTTGAGCAAGATTGCATCCACGCCGGCTTCTTCAACCATTCGTGCTTCTAAATTGTCGACGGAGGAGTATAGAAGAAATTTCATCTGGTCGTAGGTGCTTTCTTTGCGCATCTCTTCGATGAGCTCCAGCCCCGTCATATACGGCATTTGGTGATCTATTATCGTAATGCCGGGTAAATCCCTTTGTGCCGCGAGCTTTTCTAGCGTGGTTCGACAGTTTGCTGCGTTTTCCTCTTCGGCGACTTTCGCTCCCCAGCCTTCTAACTTCGAGCGAAGTGTTTGTCTGTTTAGAGTAATATCATCGACAATTAAGACCGAGGTATGGTCAGGAATTTTTGCGTCCCTCGTCGGGATTGATTCGCATTGTGCGCTGCTCGCGACCGGTAACGGCAGAATGATCGTAAATTCTGACCCAACGTTCGGCGATGAACTTGCCGTAATTTCTCCGTCCATCAGTTCAGCGAGACGTTTACTGATTGCCAATCCGAGTCCCGTGCCCTCGAATTTTCGTCTGGATGTGCTGTCAACTTGCTCAAAGGCGCTAAAAATTGATGTCAACTTATCTTCCGGAATGCCAATCCCTGAATCGGTTACCTTTAATCGTACGGCTGGGCCAGACTCCCTCTCGACCTGGTCGACAACCAATGAAACGCTGCCCGCAAGTGTGAATTTTATAGCATTACCAAGAATATTGGTGATAATTTGCCTAATTCTTCCGTGATCAGAAACATAAAATTTGCCAAGGTTATCTTGATAGCGGAACACTAAATCGAGTTTTTTCGCACGCGCTTTGGGCGCCAACAATGAAACGACTTCTTCGCAGACTTCTTCTAGATTAAAAGGTTCACTGAATATTGATAGCTGGCCAGCTTCGACTTTTGAGAAATCTAAAATATCATTGATGATCGACAGAAGCGCTTCACACGCGTTTGAAATTGTTTTGACGTAAGAAATTTGTTCTTCTTCTAATTCTGTTGACTGTAACGCATCGGCCATACCGATGATGCCATTCATCGGTGTTCTAATTTCATGACTCATATTTGCGAGGAAAAGGCTTTTTGCGTGGCTGGCTTCCTCCGCTTGAATTTTCTGTTGCCTGTTCATCTCCGCATTCCGAGCTTCTTCTTCCGATCTACGGATTGCGCTTGATATTTTCTGAAATAACGTGTTCAACGCTTCAATCGCGCGACCAATCTCATTATTTTTTTGATAGTGTATTTCGTATTCTTCCGCATGTGCAGGAGAAGCGGCGGCCTTTCCAATTGCCGGGATGATAGTTTCAATTGGAGCAAGGATGAACCGCCATAATATGACGCCAAAACCTATCAGCGAAATGATGAAGACCGCAACAGCGCCGTTGGATATTAGGCGCGATATGCGTTGCCAATTATAGATATTGATGTTTTCTTGTTTGAGTGTAATTGACGCCTGGGAGACATATTCGTCGACAATTTTTGTCAGATTGACGCCGGCTTCTCTCGCCGTCGTAATCTTTTCATCTGCGGCGGATTGATTTTCATCAATATACTCATCCATCGCGTCAAGCATCGAAGATGAAATGATCTTCTGGTATGAAATCACTTCGGGTGGTGATGCGCCTTCGAAGAAAATTTGAGACCGCGACAGGAGTAATTCTTCAGTTGCGAGAAAATCATCATAGGCCTCGTCGGAGAGGCTGTTTGCCATCTCCGCACCTTTTTGTTGGAGTTTAATTACCGCATTCGATAGGTCGTGACCTTGTTGCAGTTTTTGAATCGCGGTAATTTGCCTCGAAAGAGCACCGCTTACAAAGTGATTTACGAAGACATTTGAAACCAAAACGCCGATGCCAATGAGCATGAGGACAACGGCGCCCAGCCTTGAAAGTTGGCGAATTGATAAACGGGATAGCAGCATTATTCAGCTCGTAGATTGATCTCATAAATTATTTTTGTGCCATCAGTCTCCGCGGCATCAAAGTTAGACCGGTTCATGGCGCCAAATGTGCCGGGTTTTCTTGAGATCTGGCGTAGCAGAATTCGATCCGCGCCAATGGCCTTTGGAGGTGTTTCCCCGCGCGTTTGTTTCAAGCGTAGCCAATATGCTTCAAGTTCCGTTTTATCCATTCCCAGAATAACAGACTCGAATGCCTCTTGTTCGATGGAGGTATGACCTCTTGCAAATGGCTTTGCACTGACGCCGTTTGGCCATGTTCTTGATTGCTTCAAAAACATCTGTCTTAACTTTACACGAGCGGCTTCCGGATCAGCTGGCAGCTCAGCTTCTTCGTTTGCAACGATGACGATTTCATCAGCATTCGCAGGAGAAAGTATCCAGAGAAAAGGTAGGGCGAGCGTGATTAGAATTCTATATATATTGGTGAACATAATAGAACCTTAGAAATTTAACGTTGTTTGAAGTTGGAAAGTATTCGTCTTTGCATCAATCAAACCAAGTTCATCAGAGAAACTGTTCCGGCGGTAAATGCCGCGTAATCTGACATTGGAGATTGGATCAAAAACGATACCCAAGACGTGTTCGGTGCGGGGCTTTCGAATCAAACCTTCATCAAAGTAGTCGAAGCGATAAAAACCCGTTAGATATTTTGCCAAACGATACCCTGGCTGAACGTAGAACGCGTATTTATTGTCTCCGGATGACTCGTTGGACAAAAACGCTTCTGCTTTGAAGATTATATTGTTGGCATCGTAAAAAAGATCTGCACCGACCGTTACAAATCGATCGTCATCCAGTGCACTTGATCGGTCGCCCGTAATTAGGTTAGCACCGAAGCTAAAACCGGATTGACCAAGATTGTATCGAACTCTACCGCCCGCGGTGTAATTTGTGCTGTTGCCCGCCCAGACACCCCCGAAGACCGAGTATTCAACGGTATTTTGTCCGCTCGCGCCGGTATAAAATGTACCGTTGATATTCACGCCATTTGTAAAATTCGCGAAAAGGGATTGACCCGGGAAGGGGCGTAGGAACATCGGTTGATCGGTATCTAGAAGACTTGCAGGGAAGTGTTCTACATTGATGATACCAATCGGCGTTATATAACGACCAAACTGAACGTTCAATTGATCGGAGTGGTGATACTGTCCCCAAGCAATGACGGTATCGGTGACCACTGGTGAATTGTTATTTCCAAACTCTGGCGTAAACACGCCGTCAGGGTCGGTAAATGTCAGGGGAGCGTTTCTAACGAATGCTTGCGCAACGAAAAAATCCCAACGTTCACCGAGATCGGCATGGGCAAGCAGTTCGAACACTTGCCGGTTGAATGAAGCCGTTGCCCCGTCTTCGCCGATTACAACGCTGGTTTCCGCGTCGAAAAAACCACCGATATCAAATGACGTCGCATCAAACGCAGAGACAACTGCTCGGTCGCTAAGCTTCTCGTTGTTTTTGTACGCAATTTCTTCGATGTCATCGACACGACTTTCTAGTTCAATCGGTTCGATGACTGCTTTTTCTTTTGAGGCCGCGAGGCGTTCTACCAAGTCACGCAGTTCCGCGATTTCCGCCTTTGCAGCGTCAAGGTCCCGTCTCAAATCGTCGGAATCGGTCTCAAGTGCATAAGCAAGGTGCGGGGTGAAAAGGATGTAAAAGCAAACAAATAGAATGATAAAAATGCGAAAATTCGCATAACATTGTATTTTATTTGAATAGAAGTGCATGGTCATTTCCATAAGATTGAGTTTGAGTTATTCAAACACAACCAATGGTAGAATATCAGGGTTAACAAATCGCTTCGTGAATAAAATTTTGGTGATTTACCTCTCTCCAAAAAATTTATGCGACCTAAAAAAAGAGGAAAAAAGCAATTTAAAAAATAAAAAAACAACGAAAACGTCAATTAATAACATCATAATGATAGTCAAAATTCTCAGGCCGGAAAAATTGCGTCCTGACTCTAAACTCCGCAAGAAGCGCGATTAAGAAAAACACAACCATAAGTATATATCGTTTTTACGAGGATAAAAAGCTTCAAGCGCTGCACCGCGAAGTCTCACAAGATTAGTATGGTGACGTTTTAAGCTCGGTGGTGGTTTTTTTTAAGAAGGGTAGTTCCATGTCTAGCACTAGTAGTGCAAGCACCAAGAAATTTGTTCTATCAACGAATCCAAAAGGCGATATATTTGGCGGGCTAACGGCGGGCGTCGTTGCGCTACCGCTGGCGCTGGCATTTGGCGCTGTATCCGGGGCAGGGCCAATGGCTGGCCTATGGGGGGCGATCATTGTTGGCTTTTTTGCCGCGATTTTCGGCGGCGCACCTTCGCAGATATCTGGTCCGACAGGGCCAATGGCAATCGTCGTTGCGGGGGTCTTTATATCTTTAGGGGGTGACCCCTCCCTTATTTTCGCCGCCGTTATATTATCGGGAATAATTCAGATTGGTTTCGGTTTCTTCCGGGTTGGAGAGTATATTCGCTTAGTGCCGTATCCCGTGATATCGGGGTTTATGAGTGGTATGGGGATGATTATCATCATCATCCAACTCTCTCAGATGTTTGGTCATGCCGCTGGTTCAGGCAAAGTTCATGAGGTCCTGCTTTTTTTGCCACAGGCGTTGTCCGCCCCTAATTGGTCGGCCGTACTCCTTTCAAGCATATGCTTATTTATCGTTTTCGCTTGGCCTAAAAAACTCAACGTTTACGTGCCAGCCCCATTGGCGGCGCTCGTGATTGGCACAGTCATGAGTTATTTAGTTCCAGGGGCGCCGACGATCGGAAGCATTCCGAGTGGATTACCAGAATTTGTAATGCCGAGTTTATCAATGGAAACGGCTTCCGTCGTTTTACAGGCGGCCGTTATTCTCGCGCTACTAAGTTCGATTGAGAGTATTCTTGCCGCCCTGGTCGCAGACAGTTCACTTGGGTCGCGCCATGATTCAAACCGTGAACTCTTTGGACAAGGTATTGGTAACATTATTGCGGGATGTTTCGGCGCGATTCCCGGAACCGGTGCAACAATGCGGACCGTCGTCAATATTCAGGCGGGGGGGCGGGGGCGCCTTTCCGGTGTTACGCATTCTTGTTTTCTTTTGTTCGTCGTTTTGGTTATGGGGCCACTCGCCTCAAAAATACCGTATGCTGTTTTGGCCGCTATTTTGACCAAAGTTGGCTACGATATTATCGACAGAAACTACATTAAATGCGCGATTAGCGGGCCACGCTGGGATATGGCGTTAATGCTCATCGTACTGCTCTTGACTGTGTTCGTAAACCTCGTGACCGCAGTTGTTTTTGGCGTATTCCTAGCGTCGATTGTGCTGGTAAAGGATGTTGCTGACGCGCAAATTAAAGAGCTAAAAAACCGCGCACCCAAGCAGTTGTCCGATGAAGAGGAGAAGATCATCGATTCCGGACACGGTGCAATATCGCTGGTGGAATTTGATGGCCCGATGAGTTTTGGCGCCGCCGCGGATTTTGGGTTCCACATGCGAAATAGAATAGAAGGCGCTGACCGCATTATAATTCTCGATTTCACTCAGGTTTCGAAAATCGACTTGTCCGCGGCGCGCGCAATTGAAGCTCTGGCGGGCAATGCGCATTCGGTCAACAAAAAACTCTATATTGTCGGTATGAACGATAGCGTTCGAGAAACGTTAAAAAGCCTTCGTGCTTTCAGTAGTTTGGAAGCCGATACCTTCCTTGACGACCGTTTGGAGGCGCTGAGGTTGGCAGAGCTTGCGATTAGTGTCGAGGATAACGTCAGCAATCATCCTTCCGGGATAAACGCGATGCCCATCAACGTCAGCGATTGACAAGCGCGCTCCCCTCAGGCTCTGGAGGTTAATCCAATCAGGAACGCCACGAACGTCGGTTCGCGTGGCGTTCTTTTTTTGTCGATCGAAAGAGAGCCAATTTAGGTCATTCAAGTGTTCTCACGTGACCTGCGCCCCAATTGGTCCCTCATTTGAAAGGAGAGTCCGTCAACCGGAAGGAGACGACGGACATGCGCAAATCGCGTTTCACAGAGGAACAGATCATCGGGATTCTTGGTGAACAAGAACAAGGCATGAAGACGGCCGAGGTCTGCCGTAAGCACGGGATCAGCCCAAATACTTTTTATAAATGGAAGTCGAAGTTTGGCGGCATGGACGTTTCAGACGCCCGCAAACTAAAGACGCTTGAGACTGAGAACGCCCGGCTGAAGAAGCTTCTAGCTGACGCCATGCTCGACAATGTCGTCTTGAAAGACCTTTTGGGAAAGAACTGACGACGCCCCAGCAGCGACGGGAAGCGGCTCTCACGGCGATGTCTAAATATGAGATGTCGCAGCGTCGCGCCAGTCAGTTGGTCAGCGTCGATCCGAAAACAGTGAGACGAACAAAGACCCCGGATCATCCGGAGGTCCGGGCGCGTATGCGAGAGATCGCATCAGAACGCCGGCGTTTTGGATATCGCCGCATCGGACAAATGCTTGAACGCGAAGGCATCAAGATGAACCACAAAAAGCTCCGTCGACTGTACCGGGAAGAAGGCCTGGCGGTAAAACGAAGGCGCGGTCGTAAGCGTGCTACAGGCGTTCGCGCACCCATTGATGCGCCTACAAAGCCGAATGAACGCTGGTCGCTCGATTTCCTGTCAGATGTTTTCGAGCCAGGACGGCGGTTTCGTATTCTCGGCGTCATTGACGATTGTACGCGGGAGTGCCTGGGCCTAGTCGCTGACACATCGCTATCAGGCGCGCGCGTCGCTCGCGAACTCGACAAGCTCATTCGGCTCTATGGTCAGCCCGACAGAGTTGTAAGCGACAACGGAACCGAACTGACGTCTCGCGCCATGCTCGACTGGCAGAACCGCACCGGCGTAAACTGGCATTACATCGCGCCAGGCAAACCGACGCAGAACGCTTTCATCGAGTCGTTTAACGGACGATTACGCGATGAACTATTAAATGAAACCGTATTCGAAAGCCTCGCTGACGCTCGGCGACGGCTGGCGCTGTGGCGGTACGACTACAACAACATCAGGCCGCATTCAGCCCTCAACGGGTAATCACCTGCAACCGCGCGCCGAGCGCTTGAGCTGTTTGATGGCTCCACGCACGGCGCGCTCGCAAAACACGAACATATGAGTTATTCAGCAACAGGACTCACCTAACGAGTGCGGGCCCTTCGGGGCGCAGGTCAAACGATCAATTCGCAAGCCGGCTTCTGGATTGAAACTTTCGAGCATCAAACTCTATGTCGACGAATGCGGCGCCGCGCTTTTTGAAGGCAAGGCTCTCCAGAATAATTGCATTGCTGTTTACAGTAAGGGCTTTGTTCGTCTCGCCTTCTTCGTAGATGCCCGAATAGTAGCCGAACCGTGAATGAAAAAGATTAGTGACGAGTTTTTTTGCTTCATTCAGGAAATCTAAATTATACAGTGCGGCTGCCGCAAAGGCGGCTTTTGTGGATAGGACTTGGCAATAATCGTGAGGCTTTTGGTTCGACATTTTGCACTGCCAGTCGCCGTCCTCACTCGTGACGACGTTGTAGAGAAACCAGGGTTCTTTATCTATTGAGTCCTCGGTGAATAGTTGCGGCGACCCAATATCCAATGTCCGGCGTTGATGAATTTCTATGAGCGCATCAAGCTGTTCGGTGATGGCGTCCGGGGATTTTGAAAACTCTAGTTTTGTGAGCAAAAAAGGTTCTAGGTTTAGAAAGTCGGGTTTGCGCTGGTCTTTCAATAGCGGAATGCCTTCCACTTCTATTTCCACCGTATTGTCGGTATCTAATGCGTTTGGTAAGTTTATGTTCCAAAGGGAAAACCCAAGCGCCGCATATTGTTCGTAACCAAATCGCCCTTCTTGTTTCCTGTCGACACCCTGTGAAATCAGTAATTCACGATATAACTCTGCGTTATGAACGGCGCGCGACAATCGCCAATTTTCAACAATTGAGTTAATTTGATCGCTATACTCCGGGTGCTCTTTTCGAATGACATAAAGCCAAATTAACGTTCGGGCGATGTCGAGAGAAGAGTAACCACTACCCTTATCATCGACGGCGTTACGTAGATTTGTCATCAAACCCGAGCGCGTGTCATATTCGCGATTTGGCAGTTGATCATCATATAACGGCATATCTCGTAACGTAGAAAGAAACGTCGTCATCAACTCCCGAAACGTTAGGTCGTCAACCAAGTCGAGATAATAGGCGCAATGCAGGGCGGCGATCGAGCTTCCTAAATCCCACATGGTCGTATAGGGATAACTATGGACTGAGTTCACGAAACCTGTATTGCTTTGCCTGTTTTCAATAAAGTACCGCCACGCGCGACGCGCGATTTCCTTTTCATCGTTTGTGAGGGGCAGGGCGCGCCTGACATTTATGTGCGCGATGCGCGGCGCAATGGGGCCGCCGGCAAGCTCCTTTTCGAGGGAAGCATTTAGGGGGTCTAAAGGTTGAAGGCCCTCTAGAGGTTCTTCAGCGACGGCGAGGGTTGGAGCTGCTATTGGCGCCGGTACGTCCAATAGGTCCGCGTCGATGTCTTGTTCATCAATGAGAACGTCCGATAAACTGAGTTCCGCCTCTTTTTCAGGATCGTTTTTGGTGTCTTCATTGATGGCGACGATGACATCATCCGGATCAGGCTTCTCTTCCGATGGCGCGTCATTTGTTGACGGTAATGGGATAACCGCTCGGCCAAAGTTTGAAGAGTTATCCGCATCATTCTCCGTAGAGTCGATCTGATTTCGGGATCGCGATGGGGCCGATGTATCAGCGTCAGGCGAAACGTTGGCCTGGGGGAAATAGCTTCGCGCAACTGTCAGGACCCGATCGTCTTGCTTTGGTTTTTTTAACCCCGGCCTAGGTCCTTCGTAAGACGTGTATGAAATGAGCTTGTCAATACTGTGCAAAATTAGCGCGTTTTTAGAAACCTGCGCTGAGGCGGCGCCTTCGCTGGAGAAGCTTGAGCTAATCTGATAGTTCAGATTTTCAATTTGTACTTTGAGTTGACTTCGGTACTGCTCCCAGGTGGAGCCTCCATTCAAAAAGAGTTTTAACGATGTTGACCATGTTTCATAGGCATTTGCGTCATCGCTTCGTTCTAAAAAAATAGAACAAATGACCAATCCGAAGGCAATATCATTTTGGGGGATGTCTTCGTCTTTCTCCATTTGCGGTATACGATCTAACCAGAGATCTGCGCCCATTCTCCATCTATTGGTTTGCGCAAAGATGATCGTATCCCGTAGTGTTTCATCAAACACAGAGGTGGTATTTTGCGCATTCGAGTGCGTGATATTTGCAAAAGCTACAACCCAAAATATTGTAATGGAAATGATTTTCTTCATAGGACTAACCGAGGGTTGGCAAGCAGCCGTTAGGGTGATCAAATTTATCCGAGAGTTTTGTGATCGCGTATGTGTTGTTTTTTGGCGGGTCAAAAAATGGGCCGACTTTCTTATAGGTTATTGCCTCTAAAACAACTGTGTTCGTGCTAATGGAGATCGTTCGATCATATCGAGCTGTTTGTTCATAGCGTCCTTCAAACCAACCGCGTTGTTTGTCATATAATTCCTTAATGACATCCATCAAATGATCGCTATACGTGGTATTCCATAAAGGCCACATTCCAAAAACGGCGCGTGTCGATACCAAAGCGAGGTTTGGATAGTGTTCTCCACTATCAGAAAGTGTGGACCAGGCGTATCCGTCGCCAAATATGGAGTCTCTCAGGAAATACGGAGGCGCACTCAGAGGGTGATCCGTACGTGCTGTTGAAATTCCTTCAATTTCATATCGTTTTTCCTGAATATCATATACTTTCTGCGCGTATCGGCGCATGAAGTTCCCATGCGCGCCATCGGCGCCAAAGCTCGATGGCATTTTCCAGTGGGCTTCTATACCGGCGAGGGCGAATGGTATTGTTAAAATAGGACCGTACACGCCTTCGCGTCTTGCCCAGCTGCTGTCATAGTCAATATCAATATCGTATATTCGTACTTTATGAACTGGATTCCAAAGTAATTTTGGTGGAACGGACATGCCCCATAGGCGGAAACCGCTTTTTGCATATTCGGTGTATCCAATTGAATTCTCTCGGTGTAATGTCAGTTTATTGTTCTCTTTGACACCGTTGAACAAATTCCCATCTTCGTCCGACACGCCACAATAATCATAGCGCAATACAATACGGTCGATATACTCCGAAAAGTACTTCGCATCTGATTTAATTATATTCAGCCAAAAGAGTAAACGCCCAATATCTAGCGCCGACCATCCAATCTCTCCTTCCTGATTCGCGTGATCAACCATCGCGCCTGAGTGCGTATTGTAAAGCGTATTCGGTAACTTATCGAACGCTAACGGCATCGTATTGAGTTGGTGGAGGAGTTTGCTAAAACGCTCATCGAATGTTTTACGATCGATAAACCCGAGTTGTCGTGCACAATAAAGCGCTGCGATGTAATCAGCGACATGCCACATACTGGCGACGGGGTAGCGGTCAATAGAGTTTACGAATCCGGTTTGCGGATTGTAGTTGTTCTCAAAATAACTCCAGGCGACCGTCGCCCATTTTGTTTCTTCTTCGCTTAATCCGCCATGTCGACCGATATGCCACAATTCAGAATTTGCGATATCCGTAATCGTTCGTTCAGCGGTTCTATAGGCAGTCCCGCAAGCCATCAGTAACGATAAGAGGAGGAAGAAAAACGCAGATTTTATTTTAGTCCTTATTAGGTTCATCAGAACCTCGTAGTTTCGTCTCAGGAAAACACTTTTGCTTTCCATTCTGCGCCGCCCATTGGAAATCATCGGTCATGGTTTGATCCCAGAGACTGACATTGTCGCTTGGTTTCAATAATTTCCCTTGCTGCTTATAGAGTAAGGCTTCCAACATGATGCCATTGTTATTGGCGGTATGCTCTTCGATGACGCCCTTTCCGTTTTCGTATAACCCCTCAAAATATCCCTTTTCCGGGTCATACAGATCAACGATGGCGTCGAAAAGGAGGTTCGTATAATCGGTTTTCCATACGGCCCACATGCCGAGCGCGCCTTTCAAGGCAATCGCTGCGAACTGGGGAACATGCTTTCCATCTTCGGTAATGGTGTTCCACGCATACCCATCGGTATAGACAGTATCGTAAACGAAGTATGGAGGGCCATCGAGCTGATGCTCGGTTCTTGCGGTTAGAATACCGGTCGCCCGAAACCGCGCAACTTGCGCTTCGTAAACAAGATCGCCAAAACGCGCCGTTATTGAATCGGTGTGGGTATGATCACCACTTGTTGTGTCGCCGGCTTTATCCCAGTTCAATTCGAGTGCATCAAGAACATAACTCTCGGACACAACATAGTTGTGCGCATCAAGAACGCGGGGATCGCGGGAATCATAGGGTATTTCGACGCCATATGTCGCAATCACATTGAAGGGTTCGGGAAGTGACGCTAGATGCGTGTTGACGTCCCACAATTGAAACCCCTTTGCGGCGTACTCCTCATACCCAAGGCGCCCCTCCTGCACATATTGGGTCTGACCTTCTGGATTAACGATTGCGCCGAACATGACACCTCGTTCGTCAACGACATTACAGAAGTTCCACCGTAGGACGAACCCATCGATCGCGTTTGAAAATTCAGGGTAGCGGTTTTTGATGATCTCAAGCCAAATTAAGAGGCGCCCAAGGTCCAGAGCGGAATATCCGATCTCGCCCGGTTGATTGGCGTAGTTCACCTTGGCGGCGGTCTGAGTGTTGTACACTTTGTTTGGTAATTCACCGCGAAAGAACTCAAGTGAATTGAAGGTTTTTAGGATCTTGACAATGCGGCGCGAAAACTCATCACGCTCAATAATTTCCAATTCGTATGCGGCGACAAGGCCGCCAAGATAAGAAGCCGTATCCCACAAGGTGGTGGAGGGATAATCGTTCACCGCATTAACGAGACCGGTTTCTTCTTGAATATTCCGCTCAAAATATTTCCAAGCGGTGCGCGCCATCTCCATTTCACGATCTGTGAGGTCGCCGCGTCTTGTTTTATATGTTCTATCGGCTGAAATGTCAGTATAGGTAAGAACGTCCGCAGAAGGAGAGAGATGCCCTGATGACGTTGGTAGCGGATTTATAGTGCCGCATGCGCCCACGAAGGCGCAAATTGGCAATATCTTGAATGGTGACAAGTTCATCGGATTTCTCGTTAGGCTAAGTAGGGCGCTTGATTATTCGTAGAATGCGACCAATTTGCCATTTTTCTTGTAATGAAGGCTTTGAAGAATAATGCCGTTTACGTTGGCGGTAATCGCCGTATTTGGTTCGTCCAATTTCTCGTACCAGCCGGAATAGTATCCTTTCTCCTCATCTCGCAGCGAAATGACTCTATCCATCAGTAAGTCAGTGTAATTATTATTATAGAGCGCATCCCAACCAAAAGCCGATTTTGTGCTTATGGAGCGGAACTCATCGGCGTCTTCGCCGTCTTCGGTGATAGCGTTCCATGCAATACCATTGGTGAAAATGGTATTGTAAACGAAGTAGGGCGCGCGATCGATATTGTCCTCGCTAACGGCCGTTAAAATACCAGTTCTTTTGTAACGCTCCTCCTGAACAGAGTATACGCGGTACGCCATTTCCTGCATGTCGCTTGTCCAACCGTACTCTAACCCCGAAAGGATGAAAGGTTCACTGACGACATAGTTATGGGCGCCGTATGATTTGAAGTCTCTCACATCGGTTGGAACGTCGATGCCATAGATTGTTTCAAATTTTAGGAAGTCGCTGTATTCGGCTGCGCGTTTTGCATCAAAAGCGAGGAGCGCCATCGCCTGGGCGGCGTATTCTTCATATCCAATCCGTCCTTCTTGCACTCGTTCAGTCTTTTCGTTTTTATCGATACGGGCACCCATCATATAGCCATCCTCCAACATCTCGTTGAATTCCCAATGGCTAAGAACGGCGCGCACCTCTTCTGCATATTCGGGGTAATTCCAAACGAGGATATTGAGGGGTGTCGCCAGACGACCGAGGTCAAGTGCCGACCATCCAATACCGCGCTCGGTTGGCGTATTTTTATAGTCGGTCATTTCTAGGGTGATCGTGTTGTAAGCTTTGTTGGGGAGTTTATCATCGAATAGGGGGAGTTGAGCGAGGGACTCTAGGTTTTTCGAAATTCGTTCGTCGAATGTATCGCGATCAATGATGTCCAGTCGATACGCCGAAATAACGGCGAGTAAGTAGGACGCCTGGTCCCACATCGTTGTTGAGGGGTACCCATCAACGGAGTTAACCAGACCAGTTTCTTCCTGGTAATTGTTTTCGAAATAGCGCCAAGCAACTTCAGCGGCTTCTAGCTCTTCCTCGTCTAATCGGCCAGCGAATTCAACGGCAGCGGCCTTTGGCGAGCGCGATAGCTCGAAGATATCGATCGGGACCGGCACGCCAGATGAACCGAGCGCATCAAGCCTTATGATCATGACAAATGCGACGGAAAGCGCTGAAAGGAAAACGATATGGCTACGGGCGCGGAGTATTCCAGTTTTGAAGGTCATTTATGCCTCTATCAAATCGAGAGTTTGTTTTGATTGAACAGTTGGCTCGGGTTTCCAGACGGCGGCTTTCACAATAATCGAGAGCGAGAATATATTGTTTAAGCCCCAAAAGGTGTTTGCGAGCAAAGCGCTAAGCTCCGTGTAAGAGCCGTCTATTTGCCAATTCCAGAAACCAAACGTGATCGCAAACGCCGTCGCTACCATGAAGGCGATTTGAATACGAACCAAGTTGAGAAAGGTTCCATCTTGACGATCTTTCGGCGTCGTTGGGAATTTGATCTTTTCATTCTTGATGACCGTCCACAGCGCGCGCAGATTGACGGGGAAGAACGCGAGGTAGTAGGCCTTGCCCCGATGGTTCTCAACGCCCCATGTGCCCACCATCATCGCCAGTTCGTTTAAGACCAGAAAAGGCAAGATGCGAACGAAGAACTCGGATGAATAGGCTGATACGGGCGCGATCCCGGTCAGCAGGTAAATAATCGGCGCCGATAGAAAGATGATGTTCCATACGCCGGCGAAGTAAGACCAGAACGTTGCGGCGTACATCATTTTTTGACCGAGGCTCATGCCAGGCTTAAAAATTGGGTTGTCATGAAGGCCAATATCAAGCGTGCCGCCTGCGTATTTGTACCGTTGAACGATCCAGGTTTGCAGGTCTTGCGGCGACAACATTTTCGTTTCGATCTGCGGATGGAAAACGGATTTCCAGTTCCGATCTTGGTCGCTATGCAGAACGATAGAGGTGTAGATATCTTCAGAGACGTGGAATTTGTATGGCGTCAGCTCGGTTTTCAAAGCCTGAACCCGGCGCATTTCTCCCTCGAGGGCTGAGCGTAGTTCCTGATCGGGGACGGTCGATGCGATGGCGTCAACTGAGCTGGAAATCTGGTTCGCGTAAGCTTTCAGCGCCGCTTCCATCACGGCTTCACGGCGGTGAATTGATCCGGCCCCGCAGCAAAATGAGGCATTGAACGCGTTCCGCCGTCTTTGAATGACGTCGTAGAACATCTTTGGGTCGTTATCGAACGGGTCTTTGCCCAATGTGATAGGACCGACCACGGCTTGCAGTGATTTTGCGGCATACTTACCCAAGAAGCCCGCTTTTTCTGCCCAAATAGCGTCTAAAGAGCGCCCAGCCGGAATGTCAAAAAACCATTGTGGCGTTTGAACCCAGGCGACATCCGGGTCGCGAAAGTAGCCAAGAGTGTTTTCCAGAATGGTGGGGAAGGGGCGGGTGTCAGCATCGCAGATGACGACAAAATCGCCCGATGTCTGCTCCAGCGCATTTCTGAGGTTACCTGCCTTAAAGCCGATGTTGTTTTCGCGCGATATATAGTGAACACCTTCTTCCTTTGCGAGGGCGCGCATGGCTTCGCGGCGCCCGTCATCGAGAATATAGATGTTTAAATCAATCGGGTGAGGGTATTTGATTTTTTTCGCATCGAGAATGCTTAAGCGAACAAGCTCTTCTTCTTCATCATAGGTCGCGAAAAAGACGTCGACGGAAACCGGCGTCTGTGGCGCATCGGCTAAATCGCTACAATCGCTTTTTAACGCCGGCGGATCTTGACGCGGTACGTCCCGGGTTGACCAGAGATTGATCGTGAAGAGCAACAATCCGATATAAGCGCATGTCTCTGCCACAACGAGGGGGATCGCGAACCACAGCGCATCCATATTAAGGGAGGCGGTCCAGCGCCAATAGATGTACCAGGCGCCAATAGCCAGCGCGAGTGTCGCGAGGAACTGCCATAGCGCTTCGCGAATGGGCGAGTAGGGCACGGGCGGTTCAGGTCGACGATCTTCAAATTCAGAAAAGTAAAATTCGGTCATAGAAAAACCCGTTTAACGCGCTCAAACAATAAAACACACGCTAAACGGGTATTGTGAATTTAGAGTTAACCAAAGAGAGTAAGTAAAGCAGTAATATAAAAATAAATAAAACTACTTCACGACATTGACAGTAAAATTAAAAGAATTCGAACTTAATAAATCACCTTTTGAAGACCTTAAATGAGCGACGAGTACATAATTTCCTTGTTCCGTCATTCGATGGCGCCAAACAGCGATTTTTTGCACATCATCCTCTGAAACATTGACCGTGTAGCTGCCGACGTCCAACACAGTTTTTGGCGTTCGCAGTGATAGGTCAAATGTCGCGTTTGGGTGGGTTTCATAAAGGTCATTGATGACCCAGAGACCGACTTCAACGTCTTCATCGACGGCGTATTCGTCCTTACGCCATTCCAAACTTGCTAGGATCGGCTGGTACGCCGTTTTCAGGGCCTGGTAACCAGGTTTCGGGTCGCGCCAGTAATCCAATATTCCCCAGTTTACGGACGGCCAATCTTCATTGAACATAAATTGAAACGCGCCGCCAACAGGGTTGTACTTTTGCCGGCGAAGGTTTTCGGCTGCAAACTTAGTCAGTTTCGCCTGGTATTGCTGTGTGTTTTCAATGAACTCATCGATGTTTTCGCCGATGGACACGCCGGCGACGTTGGTCAGTTCGTGCTTTTGAAAATTGTGATATGACCACAGCGCCCAATCCTTATCGTCATCGGGAAAGAGGGCGTCTTCGGGAAAAATTCGTCTAAGCCCGGCCGCATTCGGCAGTGCTTGTGCGCCGAACTCCGTCACAAGTGACTGTGTTGTTGGTTTCGCATAATCAAGCCAACTGCCGGAATACCATCCTAACCAAGGGTGCTCTGCTGTCGCGGAGTGGGAATGGGTGTAGCGGGTTTCGTCATGGGCCTTCACCACAGTATAAAGAGCGTTGGTGAGGGTCTTATTTTGTTCTGGATCGTAATTATCGTATTTGTATTTCATCCAGTCAGCGTCCCACGGGGGCTCATTCTGCATACTCCATGCGATCACCGATGGATGGTCGTTCAAATGATCAACCATCTCAACGGCTTGTTTTTTCGCTTCTGCATGGAAATCAGGAGAGTCGTCGTATCCCCATTGCAGCGGGAAGTCCTGCCAAACGAGCATACCGATACGATCCGCAGCCTCATAGAACGGTTTCGCCCCGATATGGGCGTGAACTCGAACGGTATTGATATGCGCTCCACGCATTAAAGCTAAATCGACGTCATAATCTTCGTCGCTCATTTCCGAGAGCCATTGTGTGGCAATGTAGTTTGTACCGCGAAGGAAAAACCGCTTTCCGTTAATCCGCCATTCGCCGGTTTCGGCGTGTCTTTCCACCGTGCGGAAGCCAAATATCCGTCGGACGGTGTCTGTGACTTGTCCTTTTGAATAAATGGTGAGTTCAACTTCATAAAGGTTTGGCGCCCCGAGGTCATAGGGCCACCACAAGCGGACGTCTTTTACATCGACATCGACCTCATATGAGTGCCGAGCGCCGCCGCGCAGTTTCTTTTTTTGTCGTTGGCTCGGGCCGGAAAAATTATGGGGCGTTACCCGTATTGAGACCGAATCGACAACCCGGGGAGATCCGCCGTTGACATCGAACTGGACGCGAAGGCGACCGTTTAAGTTTTCATCAAAACTCGGCGAGAGCTTGACGTTCTTAAAGGCCGCCGGTCCCGTGGTTTTGATTAAAACATCTGACCAAATGCCGCCCGTGTTCATTTCTTGACCGCGGGTGCTCCAAGCACCGCCCGGGCGGGTGTCGTGGTGATTGAAAATCCCTTTAATGAGTTGTTTTTGTAGGGACCAAACGGAGCCAAACTCCTCATTGGGGCTATGAACAACGACTTGTATGATGTTCTCACCTGTCAGCAGGTGCTTGGTGATATCGAACCCAAACGAGTGGAAATATCCCTGATGCGACCCAACATAGGTTCCATTGAGCCAGATGTCAGCTGCGTAATCGACGCCGCTGAATTCTAGAAAGTGAGATAGGGTGCGGTCTCCTAAATCGAATTGAAACGCTTTTCGGTAGATGGCCGAGCCGTGGTGGTCGATGCCTTCCAGATGCCAGTTTGCTGGCACATTGATGGGGCGCCAGGTTAAATCCTCCCCGGCGGTAATCTTGTCGACGGTGAAAACACCGTCAACACTGTGAAACTCCCATTCGCCATTCAGTGGTAACGTCGAGACACGCCATTTTGCTTGCGCGTGTGGCGTGAACAGCATTGAAACCAGTAGGGTAAAAATGAAAAGGCGAAAGAATTTCAGCATCAGGAGAACCAGATCATCGTGATATTGCGTTCATTAACGCGTTCGTAGGAATATTTTGTCGCAAGTCGTTGGATTAGAGAGACGCCAAATCCGCCTTCATGGAGGTCGCTCGGCACCGGCGAATCGGCGTCTTTCATAATTATCGTGTTTGGCAAGCCTTGATCTATGATTGATACCCGGATTGAACCATCGACACTGTCAACTTCAATCTCGATCTTTTCATCCGGGTTTTCTTTGTAAGAGTGCTCGACAATGTTGTTCAATGTTTCTGCTAAGCACAACTCAAATGATGCAAGTTGTACATCATCAAGGCCGTCACCAATCATCTCGACGACAGAAACGAGGGTTTTGCGGACATCGAGGTAGGTACTGTTGATGATGTACTTTTCATGAAACATTGCACAAATACTCATGTCAGGCGCTAAGCTTTAACTTGAGTGCCGAATCCGACGAGATGATCTGATCAATTAAATTGATGTTTGCAATCGCGCTTGATTGCGCCGACGGAGAGACATCACCTTCTCTTGCATCGCGAAGCGGGCCGTTATCCGAAATTTTTTCCGATTGGTTCGCCTCGTTGATGAGGTATCCACCGTGGGAAATGGCTCGTGTCACAAGGACGTTGCGTTGCACCCTGGTATTCGGTCCTAAGATGGACTGATGAATAATAGCGTTATCCTGAATATGGCTGTTCGGCCCAATGACCGCCGGGCCAATAATTCTAACGCCATTTTCGATTTTGGATCCGGCGCCGATATATACCGGACCTTCAATCTGTGTGTTCGTCAGATTGATGGACACATTGAGACCCACCCGAACGCCAGGACGAATTTCTTCCCCCGGCACAAGCATTTCGGCAGGAGGGTCAGTCAATAATTTTCCAGATGCCGTCCGGAAGTCTTTCAAGTTTCCGATATCAAGCCACTCAAAATCATCGCTTGCACCGTAGAACCGATCAGTGAGTTCGCAAAGTTTCGGAAATAAATCACCACCAAGATCGTATTCTTGATTGGTAGGAATATGATCGAAAATTTCAGGCTCGAAAATATAGATTCCAGTGTTCGCTAATGTCGAGATCGCTTCAGATGGTTCTGGCTTTTCCTGGAATTGTTGAATGCGACCGTTGTCATCAAGCGCAACAATGCCATATTTAGAAACCTCGTGAGGCTCAACATTTTTCAGCACGATTGTGGCAAGCGCATTACGTTCTTTGTGCTCGCGTACTAAACGGCTGATATCCATATTAACGGCTGCGTCACCGCACATCACGATAAACGTGTCGTCAAAGAATCCCGTCTCGGCCTGGATTTTCATCATGCCGCCGGCCGAACCAAGGGCGGTGCCTTCAAACACGCCGTCCTTCAGTTCTCCTTCATAGGAATAGAACATCCGAACGCCATGCGCCGCGCCGTCTCTAAAGTAGTCGGCGATTTTCTCAGGCAAGTAGCTGAGATTAACAGCAATGTCATTGACATCATGCTTCCGAAGATGTTCGACGATATATTGTAATATCGGTTTGTCCACCAATGGAATCATCGGTTTAGGGGTGTCCAGGGTCATCGGGCGCAGGCGTGTGCCTTTGCCGGCACACAAAATCATCGCTTTCATGATCAATACCTCATCCGCGTTTTACGCGGCTTCCAATGCTTCAGTAACCGATGGGTACAAACGGAAAACGGTATCCATTCGTGTCAATTTGAAAATCTGTTCAGTTTTCTTCTGAAGACCGGTGATGGAGAGGGTGCCCTCTGAGGCGACCATCTTCAAAATCGACACCAAAGAACCCAATCCGGAGCTATCGATAAAATCGACTTCCGAAAGATCGATGATGATGTCTTTGTTGCCAGCGTCAATTTGCTTTTTTAGCTCCGTTTTAAAATTGACGGCGGATGAGGCGTCCAGTCTCTTTTCAACGACATGAACAATTCGACGGTTGTCTTCGTCACGGTAGTCAATCAACATTTGGGTTCTCCTTCGTTGCTGATTAGTAAGAAAATTCAAATCCGATGATTGAAACATCATCGTTAAACGCATCTGCGCCTTGCCATGATCTAGCCGATCCTATTACTGAGGAAATCGACTCGACCATATTCACGGATCTCGAACCTGTGAGGTTCTCGATCATTCTGCCTTCACCAAACTGATCACCATCGGAGTTTTCAGATTCGGGAATGCCATCGGAAAATAAATATACGCGGTCACCGCGTTGAAGTTTGAAATCAACCGAGTCGTATTCGGCAAACTCAAACAGGCCTACGGGCATGCCGCCTCGACCAATTTCGTGTCCGCTGCCATCTTCTCGTATCAAAAGAAGCGGGGGATGCCCCGCTTGGCATAGGCGAAAAATGCTAGCTTCAAGATTGATGACGCCATAATTTATGGTTAAATAATGGTCTGTTTCACCTTGAACGAAGCGTTTATTTAGTTCGTAAACGACGGCTTCCGGCGAACGCGCGGTTGATTTATCGTCATTCTCTTCGAATAGAATCGGCTGCGCGTTACCGTTCGCACACAATGTTTCCGACACCGATACGGCGAGTAGGGAAGAAGCGATGCCATGCCCGGAAACATCGACGGAGAACACGGCGATTTCGGTGTCGTTCAATTGGACATAGTTGAAGATGTCGCCGGCTGTATAAAATGCTGGTAAAAATGCACCGGCAAATGTAATCGTTCCAATTTGCGGATAATTCTGCGGTACATGGCGTCGTTGAACGCTTGCAGCAATGATGAGATCATCTTTAATCCGGGCATAGGCTTCATCAAGTTGTTGTTTATGATATTCAAGCTGTGCTTTGGACCATTTTAGATCATCACGCCACGTTGTAATACGCAACCCACCCAACAATCTTGCTGACAACGCGACCATGTCGATTGGTTTTGTAAGGTAGTCATTTCCGCCAGCGTCAAAAATACTCTTAATCGCGCTTTTTTGAGTGTTTGCGGTTAGTATAATTATGTAGTGCTCATTCTCATCGTAACGCTTTCGGGTTTCTAGGCAAAACTCGATACCGTTCATTTCCGGCATCTCCCAGTCGGAGATGATAACAGGAATGTCGTGTTCTTGGAGCAACTCTAGTGCTTCGACGCCATTGCTCGCTTGAAAAACCTGGAAGCCGAGTTTTTTAAGAAAATGAGACAACGTCAATCGAATAGACATCGCATCGTCGACAACGAGAATATTTTTCCGGCGCCCGACTAAAAAACGTTCTAGGCTGATGACACTCATCAGAAACTCCAACCCCAGCTTATTGAAAATTCGCCATCGGTGAACCGTCCGGTATCTGGGCCGCGTTGACGCCAAGGAAAGCGATTACCAGAATAATTGTTATACTGAATAGAAATCGTACCTGGTCGCCAATCGAAATATCCAATGCCATAGGTGAAATCAGGGTCCCATGGTTGTTGTTGAAAGGATTTCGGATAGTAGAATGCGTTCCAATTCACATACCAATTGCCCTTGATCGTATATTTACACCCTAGTGACGCGGCTTGTTTCCAAGGTCGATTTCGCGATGATGCGAGATCGAAAAATTGTGGGCTGACATGGTAATTCACGATACAACCGATGCCGCCGTCTTTAAAAAGTAAAAAGGGCTTGGCTATTTTCTTTGGAAGAGGAAATTTCCACCCGAGGGAAATTGTCCCCTCGTTGAATTCAGTTACTTCGGAACCGCTTGACCGGTCTGGGTTAATCCGATTGCCGCCATAATTGGAGTATACAAGACTGAAGGTGTACGGGCGCCAATCGTCGTATCCAAACACATAGGAAAAGTCTGGATTCCAATCCTGTTGCAAATCGCCGTCTTTGTAATAGTAAAATGTTCCTGCTGCGAACCACGCCCCAACGGGATTATATTTTACGGTTGCCCGGACGGTTGGCGTATTGCCGACGCGACTGCGGAATCCATCCCCTTCGTTGACGACATCCGCGGTCAGATCTAACGGAACACCTAAGGTGAAGTTACCGCTAAAACCCGAAAAAAGACGCTTTAGCGGTCCGCCATCCGGTTTCTCTCTGAGATCGTTGATGGGAATATCATAAGACGACAAGATCCCCTGGATGACAGGGTTCTCTTCCGCATGCGCCGATGCTGGTATCGATGCGGCGCACGCGAATATCAATCCTATGAAGGGGCGGAAGCACATTGTTTTTTTACTTCAATTCCTAGCTAACCGCTTTCACGGAAGGATTGATGCCCCAAATTTCTTTGGCGTATTCTTGGATTGTTCGATCGGATGAGAACTTAGGCATGCCGGCGATATTGAGGATCGCTTTCTGACTCCAGCTTGACGCATCCGTATATTCGCTGCGTATACGCTGTTGACATTGGAGGTACGCATCAAAATCAGCGAGCACGCAGAAATAGTCACCCCCGCTTAGAAGGCTGTAGTAAATTGGTTCAAAAAGCCCGGGCTCACCCGGCGAAAACAACTCGCCGTTAATGGTGTCCAAAACCCGACGTACACGATGGTTTTGGTTATAAATATCCCAAGGGTTATAGTCGTTCTCTTTTAGGGCGGCGATTTCTTCGACAGTATTACCGAAGATGTAGATGTTGTCGTCGCCAACCTCTTCCTTTATTTCAACGTTTGCACCATCGAGCGTGCCAACCGTTAAAGCCCCATTTAAAGCGAATTTCATGTTGCCGGTGCCGGATGCTTCGAAACCAGCCGTTGAAATTTGTTCACTGATATTGGCGGCGGGAAAAATCCGCTCCGCCAACGAGACGCGGTAGTCGGGCAGGAAGGCAACCTTTATAAATTGCGATGACCGAGGGTCTTGATTAACAACCATTGCGATGTTGTTGATTAGTTTTATGATGCGTTTAGCAATGAAGTATCCAGGTGCAGCTTTGCCGGCGAAAATGTACGCAACAGGGGCGGTCGGCACAACACGGTCCGCGGTGATCGAAAGATACTGGTCGACGATATGCAGTACATTCAGCAATTGCCTCTTGTACTCGTGGATTCTCTTCGCCTGGATGTCAAAAAGAAAGTCACTATCAATTCGAATACGGCATTTATCGTAGATGATGTTTGAGAGCTTTTGTTTATTTTCCTTCTTAATGAAAGCGAATTTTTCCTGGAACGAAGCATCAGAAGCAAAATGCGATAATTTTGATAGACGGTTTAAGTCTGCAACCCAATCTGGCCCAATGGCTTCATCAATTAACTCGGAAAGCGCCGGATTAGCTTGCTTGAGCCAACGCCTTGGGGTAACGCCGTTGGTTTTGTTTTGGAATTTCTCAGGCCAAAGTTGATAAAACTCAGGCACCAAGGAAGATTTTACGAGTTCACTATGAAGTGCTGCGACCCCATTAGTCGTGTGGCTTCCGATAATGGAAAGGTTTGCCATACGAACGATGGTATTGCCAGCGGCATCCTGGGCGAAGATCTTCATTTTATCGATGTTGGCGTCGCTAACGTTCTTGGACTTCGCAAAATCGACAAAACGGCGTTCAATCTCGCGAATTACTTGAAGGTGGCGTGGTAGAACTTTGTTTATTAGGTCTTCGCCCCAGCATTCTAACGCCTCGGGTAGAAGGGTGTGATTTGTGTAAGAACAAGCCGTTGTTGTTTGTTCCCATGCATCATCCCAGGAAAGACGCTGTTCATCGACGAAGAATCTCATCAATTCAGCAACGGCGAGAGCCGGATGCGTGTCGTTTAATTGAATGGCGTTTAATTCAGAGAAATTGCTGCAATCGGCATTGTCCTCAAGATGGTTCTCGATGATATCGCGGATCGCGCAAGCGACGAAAAAATACTCCTGGATTAATCGAAGTTCTTTTCCCGATTCTGTACTATCTTCAGGGTATAGAATTTTTGAAATACGCTCTGATTCGAGTTTTTCTTCGACGGCGTGCATGTAATCGCCATCGTTGAAGATGTTCATGTCGAACTCATCGGACGCGCGGGCGGAATAAAGGCGAAGATAATTGGTGCGAGCATCGCCATAGCCGGTGATACCAAGATCATAAGGAACGCCAACAAGGGCTTTCCAATTCATCCAGCTTGGGTTGTACTCACCATCATGATTGACGTTTTCAAAAACGCTTCCATAGATTGGTATGATTTTTGACTGGGATTTTCTCTCAATCAGCCATGGAGCGCCATCACTCTTCCAAGTGTCTGGGCTCTCTTTTTGGTATCCGTTCGTGATGGACTGTCGAAATAAGCCGTAGTCGTAATTAATACCGTATCCAAAGCCCGCAATATCCAACGACGCCATTGAGTCAAGGAAACAAGCCGCTAGTCTTCCTAATCCGCCGTTGCCAAGAGCCGGGTCGTTCTCTTGCTCTAGAATATCCGCCAAGTCGTAGCCATACTCTTTGAGGGCCTGCTTAGCTTCGTCGTATAGATTCAAATTAATCAGGTTGTTTTCAGTGCACTTACCAATCAAAAATTCCATTGAAAGATAATGGATCTTTTTGTGGGCAGTACGCTTGTTTCGTAACTTTGCGTTCTGCATGCCGGTAACAATGCGTTCACGCATTGCGTAAGCCAACGCAATGTAAAGAGCATTTGCATCAACTTCATTATCTGAAGCGCAAACGCTAAATTTCAAATGATAAGCTATCGAATTTGTTAGGCTGTTTTCACTCGAATTTTCATTCGTATCATCGAGATTTAGCAAGTTTTCCATCGGGACGCTCCAGGGCACTTTGAGTGGTATAAAAATAAAAACACAACCAAAACGGGTATATCGAATTTATTGCTAATTTCAGGTTAACAATAAAATCTGGGATGCGTTTTGATAAAAATATTTCGAACCGGCGGGTTTGATTTACAAAGAAAAAAATACGTAAGGGAAGTAATAGGTTTTCCTATAAGTTAAATAAAAGTCGAAGGACCTGCTGGGTTAGGGATTATCGAAAATGTAAGAAAGTAAAAGGGGCGTATTATATGTTTGGAAAAGTTTGTTGACAGAATGTTTAAACTGTAAATACGGGTCCGAACCGAAAAAGCGATGAGCGATTTATTGTAATCAGAAATCTAAGGGACTGACATGTTGGGGGGATAGTTCTTCGCTGTATTTTCGTCGCCAGTTTGGGTATTCCAGATCGGTGCCAGGAATATTGATCGGGACTACTTCACCGAGAATGTCATCAAGCGTGAATGCATTTACCCGCGGGGCAACCTTATTTGTGAGCGAGGATAGAAATTCAAGTCGTCCGTCAACGTGTGATAGGTTGCTCGGGTTAGCGTTACAAATCTTTTTCCAGTCGGCAGCGCGTTGAAATTCGAGGGAATCCATCTTTTGTTCGCTAACCCGGCCGATTTTTTTGAGAATTTTAATGTCGCTTGCATGTTTGAAGGCAACTAAAGGCGGACAGTCATGAGTTGAAAATGAGAAAATGCTGTTTTTCTGGCGGGCTGGATCAATGGTTTCTTCTTCGATTGAGTTGAACTCGAATTGATATACGAGGCAGCCCATAATCCCCCAGTCTTGCAAAGTACGTCTTAGTGAAGAGGGGACGGCGCCAAGATCTTCACCGATTAAAAGACATTTAGATCGATGACTTTCAATGGCGAGAATTGCAAAAAATTCGCGATAGGGAATATCTTCGAAAAAACCATCTTCCGGCGTTCCATTTTTGGGTAGAATGAATCGTTGGAACAAGCCGGCAATATTGTCCAACCGGAGGGCGCCGGCGAACTTAGCGTTACTTCTGATGATCGCTTGAAAAAAACGATACCCGGTTTCACGCAAGGTACTTATGTTTAGGGGGGCGATATTCCATTTCTGTCCAAGGTCACTGAATTCATCGGGTGGCGCTCCGAGGGAAAACTCAGTGTCAAAAAGATCGGGGCAAGATGTCACTTCCGTTCCGCTTGGTGATACGCCAATGGCAATGTCACAATAGAAATGGCAACGGCCGTTGCTGAAAGCGTTAGACAATTGTCGTTCACAATGCCATTGCAAGAATAATTCGAACAAAATGGCTAAGTCAGCTTCTTTCTCTCGAAACAAGCCGCGTGTCGCAGCCCGCGAGCGCATGACCTTTTTCATTATCACGCTCGTTTTTTCTACGAACGCCTTAAATTGCCTTGTTGAAAAATCGCATCTCTCGTTCTCGCGCGAATAACGACGGAAAATGCGCGCCAATTCAGTATATTTTAGTGACGATACTGATGTATAGTCGATATATGGTATAGAGCGAAGAGCCTCGATTCTTCGTTTGAAGGCGGTGCTATTGTATCTTTGTGTAAACTCTGCGTATCCGAGGAACGATGCGATTTCCTCGATATCGAGATATAATTCGTTCAGGAGAATGCGACTATCCGGCGAGTAGGGACTAGGACCGTGGGGGAGGCCCGGCGACAATGCATGTAGTGGGTTTAGGCCGATATA
Source organism: Parvularculaceae bacterium (assembly GCA_965263305.1). Lineage (GTDB taxonomy): Bacteria > Pseudomonadota > Alphaproteobacteria > Caulobacterales > Parvularculaceae > MED-G105. The sequence goes on along the minus strand of OZ253666.1, from coordinate 226,920 downwards.
GTCGAAATTTGGCGAACATGTGTTTGCGATTGACGCAAGGTCGGTAAAATCACCGATGCCCCAATTCCGGTTACTTACAACGCTGTATAGTTGGACCATCAACGCATTTTCTGGTTTATTCGTGCTTGGTAGGTAGCATCTCTCTGGGTGAACAAAAATGTAACGGGTGTACCGCGAACAAAGAGTGTTGATCTTATAGTAACCGATGGGCAAATTTGAGAAGGAAACGGATTTAGACACCGTGTCATATGCGTGAATTTTAATCGGTGTTTGATCGCTGTCGATATCTATATCAGAAATGTACAGATCTTCATCTGGCGCATCCTCCAGTTTTACCTTCCCAGAGAATGGGACCGCGGGAGAGCTTACCGGCAACAATATGATCGCGGGCGGTTTTTCATCGACGGTGGCGGTCATAACACGGTTTTTCGTCCTCGGTCATTGGATTGGTTTTGCGCCTACATGAATTATGAAAGCGATGCCTCAATCCTAAGGGGTTCACCTTCTGCGCCTGCGACGGGGGCGCTATAAAACGTGTTGCGTTCTATCGGTTCAGGGGTTTCTGGGGTGTCTGGAGCGAAAATATGTAAAGTCAGTGTGCGATTGAGAGCATCCATCCATGATATCTCGGCGGACAAACGGTTATGATCAACCTTCATCTTTTGAAACACAGGCTGTTGCTCTGCAAAATCCACGACAACAGAATTTCGAATGCCGATCAGGTTTTTTATTTCTGAGAGAGTTCTATTTGAATCATTTGTACACCATGAAATTTTTGAGTCGGTGAAGGCTTGAGATGAAAATGGTGTTGGGGCAGTTTGAGACATGGAAGCGAATTCGCGCTTCCGTGATTCCTGAATAACGTCTTCATCGATATCATTATACTCGCAAAAGAAATAAAATGGGCTGTTGTCACCTCTCTCATCGCCCATAAAGAACATTGGTGTTGTTGGTGATAACAGAAGTATTTTTAGCAGTCCGTCAATAATGCGGCGGGGTAACCCTTTGTCTCGTGTGTTATGGCCCTCATTTCCGATCGTGTCGTGTGATCGCAAAAATGTAATGAAATTGGTCGCTTCTAATTTGGATGTCGTAAGGTCGTTGGCATGTGTATTTCCAGACAGAATTTTCATTGCCCTTACAAAAATATCAAACGTTGCTGTAGGCGAGGCGCTTTCGGGGATTATATCGTCAGGTGTCAGAGCGCTGTTCCATACCCCATCAAAGCCATCTGCGTGGAATAATTGACGACGATCGTCATCTGTCAAAGTCTGCAGATCGTGCTCCAAAATTATCAATGGGGTTTCATGTTTGCACCATTTCCTTGCATGCGCGGCAATCAGCAGCAAAAATTCCACCGAATTATCAGGCCGCAGATGTTCTCCTGCGTCAATTCGAACGCCGTCAACACCGATATAATTCATCAAGTATTTTAAGCTAGCGAGAATCATTGACCGGTTAAGTTTACCGGTCTCCGCGTCAAGGTCGATTGACGCGCCCCAGGGCGTTTGATTTGTTTTGGAAAGAAGCCCATCGCAAAGCATCGGGAGGTAACATCCTTCCGGACCCAAGTGATTATATACACAATCGATGACGACCGCGATCCCAATTTTATGGGCTTTTTCGACGAGGGAGAAAAGATCACCTAGCGATCCGTAGTCCGGATTTAAGGTGAAAAAGCTAACGGGGTCATACCCCCAATTACGAGTCCCAGGAGTGTTCCATATCGGCATCAATTGGATAACATTGACGCCCAGGTCTGATAGGTAGTCTAATTTTGATGCGCAGGCAGAAAAAGTACCCTCTGGAGTAAATGCACCGATGTGAATTTCCATAATCACGGCTTTTTCGATGGGCACGCCGTGGAACGGATGTGGTGTTCTTGGTTCCAGAAGCGCTGGATCAACATACGACCAGCCATGTACATCGCCGCGAACCTCCTGCGCAAAAGGATCAGGCGCTTGAGCGCCGCACGGCAAGGCGAGTTTATAAAGAAATGGCCTTTGAAAATTTTTTAATTCACACCGCAGAATTCCATCATCGCATCGGTGCATATCGTATAATGAAGGCTCATTTTCTTGTTCATATATTTTCCGAACCAACAGGGCGCAGCCTTCTAGGGCCGGCGCTAAAACGTCAATGACGACATTATTTGCGCGCTTAAAAGCGCCGACGTTGATGTGATGCGACATGAAATGGCCGTGCTAACTGGCAAGCGTTCTAACCGCAGCGTGGGAAGGAGCTGTCGGCGCAATGCCAAATTCATGAATTGCATTGCGCTTTCTGATTGCCGCATTGTATAGCGTTAGATACTTTTTGGCGGATTCGCTCCACGAGAAATTACAATTTTTCGCGTTTTGAACAAGACTTTCCCAATACTGCGCATTTTTTCGAATACTGCGTATTTGGTTCAGTGAATGGATCATAGCGCGAGGGGATTCAGCCGGCATGAAAAACCCGTTTCCCATCCCCTTTGAGTTAGCGCTAAACTCATCTCTGATGGTATCACAGTATCCACCAACGGGACGGACAAGCGGTAATGCGCCATATCGCATTGCATAGAGAGCATTTAGTCCGCATGGTTCAAATCGGGATGGTGAAAGGCACACATCAGCGCCGGAAAGAAGCAAGTGTTCGGTGCGCTCGCTGAACCCAGGGATATAGGCGATGTTTCTTCGGGCCGAAAGTTCTTCTAACTTGTTTAAGTACTGCTCTTCGCCGTTGCCGTGAAAAATGAATTGAAACTTTGTGGGGTCGGCGTCGGCGGCGGCACGCAAAATGACATCAATCATTTTTTGATGCGTCATCCGATTTGTGAAAGAGCACAATGTCACATCTTTACGGATGGGCATGTTGTTATTGCTTTGTAATAGGCTTTTAATCTCGCTCTTATCAGCGGCGTCAAAGCAACAATTTTTCAACGGAAGATGCGGATCTTGTTCTGGATGCCATACTTTATAATCAACACCATTCAAGATGCCCATTAGGTCCCGTCGGCGTGACTTGAGGATGTTTTGAAACCCGAATCCAAACCGTTCAGTTTGAATTTCCGCGGCATAGTTGGGGCTAACGGTATTGATCTTATCGGCAGAGAGAAGGGCTTCTTCTAAGAATGAAAACTCATTACACGCTGAGAACAACGAGCCTGAGAGACCACCCGCGAAATTTTCAACGATCGGCCGGTAAGAAAGTGGAAAACGCCCCGCGAATGCGATATTGTGAATAGAGAAAACGCGGCCAACTTTTTTAGCGCCCAACATGTCAAGCATATGAAAGCATAACCCAGTATGCCAATCATTAGCGTGTAATATGTCGGGCGACCAATTGAACGTAGATTTGTTAGCGGATATTCGTGCAACCGCATGTGAAAGAGCAAAAAATTTCAAGAATAGCTGAAATTTGTTTCCTCCGTAAATCTTATCGGTATTGTACAAACGATCTGATCGGACAAGAATGACATCAGAGGCAATGCCAGGAATCCTGCCATGTATGAGATCGTATGATGCAATATTGTCAATATTGACGGTTGGCGTAGGTCCGGCGTGAGGAGAAAAGTGATTGAGCAAACAAGGGTATCCAGGAAGGACGATTTTTACGTCATGCCCGAGGCTTCGAAGTTCATTCGTAAGTGATGTAACAACATCTGCTAAGCCGCCTGTTTTAGCGTGTGGATAAATTTCAGACGCTGCGAATAAGATTTTCATACGGATAAATCACGTTAATCGAAAACACGCATAGGTTGTGTTTTAAATTGATTAAATTTGTATTAACCTATTAAATTTACTCAAAATTGAATGAAAAAGCGAAATAAGCCATTGAAAAAACTGTGATGATGGAAAAATCACAATTAACGGTAATTTCAGAAAGCAAAGATACGACCATAGGTAGCAAAATTTACTGGAGTGCTGCCATGAATTATGATCGATTGCAATCGGGAAAAAATCCGCCTTATGACATAAACGTTGTCATTGAAGTGCCAATGCGAGCAGATCCAATTAAGTACGAAATCGACAAGGGTACAAATGCTCTAATGGTCGATCGGTTTATGCATACTGCAATGGCTTACCCCTGCAACTATGGCTTCATTCCGCGAACATTATCGGAGGACGGTGATCCGCTTGATGTTCTTTTGCATTGTCCATACCCCTTACTCCCAAACTGCGTCGTCGCGGCAAGGCCGGTAGGCGTATTGATTATGGAAGATGAAAAAGGGTTTGATGAAAAGGTACTTGCCGTCCCCGGAAGAAATTTGACGAACGAGTATGATGATGTGACTTCAATCACCGACTTACCTCAGTCTATCCTGCACAAGATTTCGCATTTCTTCGAGCATTACAAAGATCTCGAAGAGGGAAAATGGGTTCGTATTGTGGGCTGGCGGGACGAATCCGTTGCACGTCAAATCGTTCGTGAATCGTTGCAAATTGAATGCAAAGAGTCAGCATAATAACTAAAATAGAAAAATTCTGAGTACGATTTCCCTAAAATAATGTTGGACAGACATGGAACCAAACGTAAGCGCCGACAATGTGCCATTTGTCGATGAAGACGCCTTAGAAGAACTTACCGAGCAATTGGATAAGGAAGAGGTCCTTGAGATCGTTAGTATCTGTATAGAAGAAATATCAGAGCTGCTTCCAGAGTTAGTGATCGCGGTAAATGAAAATGATCTAACGAAGGCCCTTGCAGTTTCCCATAAAGTCAAGGGCTGTGCGTCGGGAATTGGAGCGGCGCACCTGGCGACAGAAATGTCAAATATTGAGCAGTCGACTGTGCTCACAGCGGATATAAAATCCAATGTTGATACGTATAATGATCTACTAGAAAAATCCCAGTCCGCCATCTACGCCGTGATTGAGAAGATCGCCAGTTAAGAGCGAAAAAAGAATAAAAACAATGATTGATAAAAATATTACCCACATTCTCTTTACCCTTTTCTTCGTGACGGCATGTGCTCCTAGCGCAAGCGATGCGGTGCAGGAAGATGAAACAAGCGGCCCCCGGCCGCTAGATGAATGGACATCGAGCGGTTCTCCGTTCAACGATGACCTTGAGTTTCAGTCCCGTATCCAATCTATTGTCGAGGCGATGACGATAGAAGAGAAGGTCGGGCAGGTTATTCAAGCCGATATTTCGCATGTGACCCCGGAAGATGTAAAACGGTATAATCTTGGGTCGGTTTTGGCGGGTGGTAACTCCGCACCGAATAATGATGTGCGGGGCGCGCCGCAATCCTGGTTAGAGCTGGCGGATGAGTTTTGGACAGCCTCGTCTGATAGGTCGGATGATGGCGTTGGTATCCCGATTTTGTGGGGAACAGATGCTGTCCATGGGCATAGTAACATCGTCGGCGCGACGATCTTTCCCCATAATATTGGTCTTGGTGCGTCTCGAAATGCGGGATTGGTTGAAGAGATTGGCCGGGTGACAGCAAAAGAAGTTCGCGTCACGGGGCTAGATTGGACATTTGCGCCGACTTTGGCGGTCGCCCGCAATGATCGATGGGGGCGCACATTTGAGAGTTTTTCAGAAGAACCGTCAGTCGTCAAAGAGTTGGGCGGCGCTTACATTCGCGGCGTACAGGGCCAGGCGAACACAGATACGTTTCTCGACAGCAGCCATATTCTTGGGTCTGCAAAGCACTTTGTCGGCGATGGCGGCACCCGGGGCGGTGTCGATCAAGGCGACACGCGGGTGTCTGAAGAGGAATTGCGCGACATTCATGGCGCTGGATATCCGACGGCCATTGAAGAGGGCGTGCAAACCATCATGGCGTCTTACAACGCATTTCATGGCCGTAAGCTGCATGGGCATCAACGGCTTTTAACAACGGTGCTACGCGATCAACTGGGGTTTGATGGGTTCGTCATCGGTGATTGGAATGGGCATGGACAGGTGGCCGGCTGCACTGACGTCTCATGCGCGGCTGCCTTCAATGCGGGGATTGATATGTTTATGGCGCCGGATAGTTGGCGCGAGCTATACGAGAACCTGCTAAAACAGGTGAACCGTGGCGATATCTCGATGGCCCGCCTTGATGAAGCGGTCACGAGAATTTTAACAGTCAAAATGCGGGCTGGGCTCTTCGAGGCGGGACTTCCCTCGTCGCGAAAACTTGCGGGCGATTGGGCGGTTTTCGCGGACCCTGAGCACAAGGCCGTCGCACGCCAGGCGGTTCGGGAATCTCTGGTGCTGTTGAAAAACGACGATAACGTGCTGCCCATTTCTCCAAAGAAGCGTGTACTGATTGCCGGCGTCGGCGCCGATAACATCGGCCTTCAATCCGGCGGATGGACCTTGTCTTGGCAAGGCACGGGTAATGCTAACCATCATTTTCCCAATGGTCAGTCAATTTACGATGGTGTGCGAGATATTGTCGAACGCAGTGGCGGGGTTGCGATCTTAGACGAAACGGGCGCTTCTCAAGAAAAACCGGATGTCGCGATCATTGTTTTCGGAGAAGAGCCCTACGCAGAATACGAAGGGGATCGCAGAAATGTATCTCTCCGGTCAAAGAAAACGCTTGCGATGATGCGAAAGTTCAAATCGCAGGGCGTTAAGGTGGTTGCTGTGTTGCTATCCGGGCGGCCGCTCCATGTCAAAAAAGAAATTGATGCTGCGGATGCGTTTGTCGCTGCTTGGCTGCCAGGTGATCAAGGCGCTGGTGTTGCGGATGTTCTTTTTACCGATGAAGAGGGCGCCATTAGGCATAACTTCAGCGGCCGACTACCGTTTTCTTGGCCAAGAACAGCGCACCAAACCGCACTAAATGTGGGCGACGAGAAATACGATCCGCTTTTTCCGTTCGGATATGGATTACGGTATCGTAACAGCGAGCAGGCCAGCGCTGATGGCGCCAAGCTGGCCCGGCATTGATGGCGACTGATCGTTAGGCGCTCGAGATCACCTCATGTAGAGGCCAATCAAGCCGCTAATGCGATAAATCCTAAATGTGGGTGTCTGTGCCCGGCGCGAGGTTTCGGCGCTAAAGCGTGGCGTCCGCCGCGCGCCAGCCTGCACGATTTATCGCGTTATTCGTTGAGTAAATTCTGCGTAGACCCCTCGTTCGAGGCGTTCGGCGGCTCTTCTTCCTTAGGGGAGGGCATGCCGGGCCAGTTCCAGCTGAGATTGGTTGCCGTCTCGCCAGTAAGAACCCTCAACTCATCGAGGGCGTCACACAGAAGGATCTCACGAGGCGCATTGCCACCGGCTTTTGCCGCCCCTAAATCCTTGAGCATGGCTTGGAGCGCTTCGATATATGATCCATGTTTGCGCAGGTAATCCTGCGCGGTCGAGTTTGCTGTCATCCCCCAACAATCCTTTGTTACCACGGACAATGCTGTATGTTACGGTACCTTAACGAATTACTCTGCAAACTTCGTAAATACCAAAGTAGCAATTTTTGTTAATTTTGAGGGGCCGTCGACACTTCCATGAATAACGTCACCGTCATCATTCCGGCTCGGATAGGGTCCACACGTTTCCCCGAAAAACCTCTCGCGTTGATTGCGGGCGTTCCGATGGTGAGGCGGGTTATTGAAGCGGCGCGGGCGGTGGTTGGGTTAACCGATGCGCGGCTGGTTGTTGCGACGGATGATGAGCGGATCGCGGCGGAGGCCCACAAAGCCGAGATTGAGGCGATCATGACCCCAAGTGAGGCGCCATCGGGATCAGATCGAGCGTTGCTCGCAGCTCAAATGATGGGCCTCGGGAAAGAGACGCGTGCACTCATCATCAATTTGCAGGGGGACGCGCCTTTCACACCGCCGGCCCATATTGAAAAAGTTATTGCAGCGCTAAAGAACGGCGCCGATGTCGCCACTCCCGTGGCGCAACTTGATTGGGCGGGGCTCGATGCGTTGAGGGAACAAAAGGAAGAGCGGCCGTTCTCTGGGACAACATGTTTGATGGCCGGGGACGGCGCTGCGCTATGGTTTTCAAAGTCGATTTTACCAATGATCCGTGATGAGCAGAAAAAACGAGACGCCGGCGAGCCTTGTCCGGTGTTTCGACATATTGGTCTTTATGGGTATACGTTTGACACCCTTGAAAAATTTTCGAAATTGCCGGTTGGTCGCTATGAAGCATTGGAAGGGCTGGAGCAACTTCGTTTTCTGGAGAATGGCGTGGCTGTGCAGACGGTCCTTGTTGATGCGCCGGCGATCTCAATGGCCGGTATTGACGCGCCGGGGGATGTCGCCATAGCGGAGCGGTTGGTCGACGCCCATGGCGATCCTTATTTTGAGCAGTTAGAAGGGCGCACCCGTCGCGATGGCTGATCTATATATCGTTCGGCACGGGAACACGTTTGAAGCCGGTGAGACGCCCCGTCGCGTCGGCGGGCGCACAGATTTACCGCTCACCAGGGAAGGTGAGACCCAAGCGAAGAGGCTCGGGGCCTTTTTTGCGTCGTGCAATGTGCGTTTTCAGCTTATCCTGACATCACCCCTCTGCCGGACGATGCGCACAGCGCAATTGATTGCCGAAGAAATGGGAATATCGGCGCCGCATGAGACGGCCGTTTGGTTGCGGGAGATCGACTACGGAGAGGACGAAAACCAGCCTGAAGATTTGGTTCGTGCACGGATCGGCGATACGGCGTTAAAGGCATGGGAAGCCGAAGCGACCCCGCCGCCTGGGTGGCGGGTGGATACCGCCGGACTAACCGCTTCGTGGCGACGATTGTTTGAAGCAACGGCTGCCGCTGCCGAGGCGGATGACACAGGGGCTGTCTTGGCGGTGACCAGCAACGGTGTCGCCCGTTTTGCATTGCGCGCCCTCGATATACCGCCCGCGCTATCCAGCCCATTGAAATTACGCACGGGAGCCTACGGCGTTGTTCAAGTAACGCGGCTGAAGGATCGAGTGGACGCAGAGCTTATTGGTTGGGATCAACGTCCTTAACTGGGAATCTGCGCTAAACGGTTGGCGCCGGCTTTGCGTTCTCCAACCCCATGAAGAAAATTCGAAACGCGGCGACGGCAAGCCTTAAGCTTGGTGCAGGCATCGCAGGCGCGATTTTGCTGAGCATGATCGCGGCGCAGAGCGGGTCTAAGGTGCGTGCAGAAACCCTCATTGTCGAGCCTGATCCATGTCCAGCGCCTGCCGCTGTCTATGTGATCGGCGCCGGTGACGTGCTTGCCGTGGACCTGAACCCTGGTCGCGAAGCCGCAGAGGGCGTCTTGGTGTTCTATAGTGCGACAGCGCCCCATGGCGCGACCGGCTGGGCGCGGCGGCGGCTTTTCTCTCGGTTTGCCCTGGCTCCAGCTCCAGCGGCGGGCGAGCCGCCATCGGCGTATTCGGACCATTGTGGGCGCGCCCCGTCAAGTCAATCCGCACCGTTAGGGCCAACTCCGCCGCAATAGGCAGGTGTCTTGAAGAGACGGCCCATTGGCGCGGCGTCTCCAGCCCTCTGAGCAAACCGAGGCGGCGCTGGTTCATCCATCACAAAAGCACCCGCTCGCGACTCTACGGATTGGACAAGTCCGACGGCCCTTTCTATGTAGCGGCCTTACGCCCTTTTTCCGATTATGCCCGCTCTTTGTTTTCCAGGAGCGCGCGGAGTGAACCAATGCGCCTTAGTCAATTTTATCTACCTGTCCTAAAAGAAACCCCTGCAGAGGCGCAAATCGTCTCCCATCAGTTGATGTTGCGCGCCGGCATGATCCGCCAACAGGGGGCAGGCATTTACGCCTGGCTTCCCCTCGGCCATCGGGTGCTGAAAAAGATCGAGCAGATTGTTCGCGAAGAACAAAATCGCGCCGGTGCGGTGGAAATGCTGATGCCGACTATTCAGCCAGCGGATCTGTGGCGTGAGTCGGGCCGATATGACGCCTATGGGAAAGAGATGCTTCGGATCACCGATCGCGGTGATCGGGAAATGCTCTATGGACCCACCAACGAGGAAATGATCACGGAGATATTCCGGGCGGGCGTGCGATCTTACAAAGATCTGCCGAAAATTCTGTATCATATCCAGTGGAAGTTTCGCGACGAAATTCGCCCTCGTTTTGGGGTGATGCGCGGGCGCGAGTTTTTGATGAAGGACGCCTATTCCTTTGACATCGACAAGGACGCCGCGCGCCATACCTATAATCGCATGTTTGTCGCCTATTTGCGGACGTTCAATCGCATGGGCCTCTCGTCCATCCCGATGCGCGCTGATACCGGGCCGATCGGCGGCGACCTTTCCCATGAATTTATCGTTTTAGCCGAGACCGGCGAAAGCGCGGTCTTCTGTGACAAGCGCCTATTGGACTTGGAAACCCCGCCAGCGGACACCGACTTTGACAGCGATCTCCAGCCGATCGTTGATCAGTTTACCGCTTATTATGCCGCAACGGATGAAATTCACGATGAAGCGGCTTTCGAAGAAAAGACCGAAGAGGAAAATCGCGTCACCGCGCGGGGCATCGAAGTCGGCCATATTTTCAATTTTGCCGACAAGTATTCAACGCCCATGAAAGCGGTGGTCGCTGGGCCCGATGGCGCCGAAACGCCGGTTGATATGGGATCCTATGGCGTTGGCGTCTCGCGGTTGGTGGGGGCGCTCATCGAGGCCCACCATGACGAGGCAGGGTGTAAATGGCCGGTCCAAGTTGCGCCATTCCATATCGGATTGATCAACTTAAAAGTCGGCGACGAGGCATCCGACGGCGCCTGCCAGAAGGCCTACGACGCCCTGTCGGCCGCTGGTTTTGACGTCCTCTACGATGACGACAAGAAAGGCCGACCAGGGGAGAAGTTCGCGCGCATGGACCTAATCGGCGCGCCCTATCAGCTCATTATTGGTCCCCGAGGGCTTGAAAAAGGCGTCGTGGAGTTGAAACGTCGCGCCGATGGTGAACGCACCGAAGCACCATTGGATGACGCCCTTACTTCCCTCACTTCGGCTCTCAATGAGGCATTGGCGGTAACGTAACGACGCCCCGCACGACTGGCCTCAATGCGCCATGCAATTGTCGCTTTTCGCCAATAGGCCTATGAATGGTGATTGTCATCGACAAACGCCCCCGACATCAGACGCCGACAAAAGAAAGTCGTAAGCAACCTTTATGACGACAACAGTTGAGTCAGCCGCCGCGAACCAGGCGCCAGCGCCATCGGACGGACGCCAAGCGTCAACGCCGCCCCTTGCTTTTTTCGAATGGATGATCGCCAGACGCTATCTCGGCGCGACGAGGTCGGGGAAAGGCGTGTCGCTCATCTCGATTATTGCGTTCTTAGGCATCATGTTGGCCGTGGCGACCCTGATTATCGTCATGTCGGTCATGCAAGGATTTCGCGATAAGCTGATCGATCAGCTTTTAGGGGTAAACGGCCATGTGTTTGTACAATCCCGGGCGCCGATTACGGATTATCAGACGCTAGCCGACCGGTTGCTTGAAGTGGACGGCGTTGTCAGCGCCACGCCCCTTATCCAGGCGCCGGTCTATGCAACGGCGGCGGGGGAAACAGGTCTCTTCATTCGCGGGATCGCGCCGGATGACGTACGCGCCATCAATTATGTGGCCGGAATAGACACCGAAACGGGCAGAAGCCACGTTGTCGATGGGTCATTTGATACCTTTGGCGTTGGCCCTAAAGGCGGGAATGAAATCGCCCTTGGTGATCGGCTGGCCTATACATTGGGCGTTCGGGCCGGGGATTCCGTGACCATCGTTTCGGGGCGCGGCCCCGAAACGGCCTTTGGTCGGACGCTACGTCGTAAAACATATCGCGTTGGCGCAATCTTTCAGGTTGGTAATTCCGAATATGACGGGTTCATCGGTTTTATGCCGTTGGAGCAGGCTCAGATATTTTTTGGCTATGGCGAATCGGTGGAGCAAATAGAATTGAAAGTCGAAGAGCCAGAGCGGGTTCAGCAATATACGCCTGACCTGATAGAAGCGACCCAAGGCTTGGATGTTCGGAATTGGCAACAGCAGAACCAAAGCTATTTTAATGCTTTGCAGACTGAACGTTCCGTCATGAGAATAATCCTTTTATTGATTGTCGCCGTCGCTGCGTTGAATATCATCACCGGTCTCATCATGCTGGTAAAAGACAAAACGCGGGATATCGCCGTTTTGCGCACCATGGGGGCGACCCAAGGCGCTGTCCTTCGGGTATTCATGATTTCTGGTTTCATGATTGGCCTGTTTGGCACATTAGCGGGCGTCTTATTGGGCACTGTGTTCGTCCTTAATATCGATGCTATCGAAACTTTCATCTCTTGGGTGTTGCGCACCGACGTGTTTCCAGCGGATATTTATTACTTCTCCTCAGTGCCAGCGAACCTGCGGTGGGGAGAGGTTGGGTTTATCGCGTCTATTTCGCTTTTCATGTCGTTTGTGACAACGATTTATCCCGCTTGGCGGGCGGCGCGTCTCGATCCCGTTGAGGCGTTGCGATACGAGTAGGGGGACTCGTGATGACTTCATCTTATGTTTTGGAACTAAAAGCTGTCGAACGGCGCTATGGCGATTTGATCGTTTTGGAAGCGTCGGATTTTTCTCTATCACGTGGCGAGACGGTCGCCTTGTTAGGGCCGTCAGGGTCAGGAAAGTCTTCGCTTCTTCATATCGCAGGCCTTCTTGAAGACCCGTCGGCTGGTGAGGTGATGATCAATGGCCAGGCGACCAGCGCGTTAAACGATGCCTCTCGCACCCGATTGCGCCGGGATACGCTAGGGTTTGTGTATCAGTTCCACCATCTGCTTCCGGAGTTTACCGCCCTTGGAAATGTTTCGCTGCCGTTATTGATCGCCGGCGCGAAGAAAAACGTTGCGGAAGCCGAAGCGGAGCGTCTTCTGACCCTTTTGGGGCTTGGCGAACGGCTCGACCATCAGCCCGGCCAGTTATCCGGCGGCGAGCAACAGCGAACGGCCATCGCCCGCGCTCTTGCGAACAAACCGGCTGTCCTTCTGGCGGATGAACCCACGGGGAATCTTGATCCAGACACGTCTGAACGGGTCTTCGACGAGTTGTTGGGGCTTGTGCGCGCCGAGGGGCTTTCCGCGCTCATCGCCACCCATGACCATCGGCTCGCGGAGCGGATGGATCGGATCATGGTGATCGACCAGAAAAAGCTGACGCCTCTCGCAAAAGTCGCCGCTTAAGCGATCGTTTCAAACAGGCGTTCTGAACGTTACTTTCAACCCGCCTTGCGCGGCGCGGGTGAGAACAACCTCGCCGCCATGGCTGCGCGCGGCGTCTCTGACGACGGACAGCCCAAGACCAACGCCCGGTTTTTTATGGCTGCGTGCTTGGTCAAGGCGTTCGAACGGTTTGAAAGCGTCGTTATAGTTTTCCGGCGAAATGCCCGGACCATTGTCTTCGACAATGACTTCAATATGGACGCCCGTGCGTTGCACGCGAACCCAGACATGATCGGCATATTTCAGGGCGTTGCTGACCAGGTTGGCGAGGGCGCGTTTCAAAACATTGCGACGGGCCTCCATGATAAGATCGCCGGGTCGGTCCGACTTTGTTTCCAAAGCGCTTTGGGCGTTATCCGGATCCGCCTCATCAAGGACTTCTTGTGCGAGGGCGGCCATATCGACGCTGACTAGTTCTTCCGTAGACGCAAGATCAGATGCAAAGTCGAGATAGGCCTGGACCATATTGTCCATTTCTTCGACATCGGCGCGCATCGCTGTCAGTTCTTCGTCATCTGGGGTAAAGGCGAGCGCCAGTTTCAGGCGGGTGAGGGGCGTGCGCAGATCGTGGCTGACGCCGGCCAACATCGTGGTGCGCTGATCGATATGCCGACGAATACGCTCGCGCATGGCGATGAACGCGCGGCCCGCCCGGCGCACTTCCATGGCGCCGGAAGGGCGAAACTCTGGATCATCACGCCCGCGACCAAAATCCTCCGCCGCGTGGGCAAGGCGCAGAATGGAGCGTACTTGATTACGCAAAAACGTGATTGCGATCCACCCAAGCAAAATCGATGTTACCACTAACCAGAGCAGAAAAATCGGCCCCGAGGTGGCAAAGACGCGGTCTCGCAAGACAAGAAATTCAAGGGCCCCATCATCCAGCTGTACACGGATCTCTACAAAATTAGGCCAACTTTTGGTGTTGATCCAGTACGGTTTGTCAAGATTACCGCGGACGCGGGCCTCAAACACCTGATTGTACAAATTGAAAACCGAGAATTGATTGCTTGGCGGAATAAGGGCGCCCTCGTCGAATTGAACCGCCATATCCATATTTTCCTGCGTCCAGGCGAATAATTGATCCCGCTCATCGCGGGTCTCGGCTTCTTCATATAACCGGGTAACGAAGGCGATCTGTCCTGCGGTAGAGCGAGACAGGTTCGCAGTAACGAGGTCCCAGTGGCGCGCGAAGAAGATATAGGTCAGCACCGCCTGCATAAAGAACACAGGAAGGATGATGATGAGCACGACGCGGGCGTACAGACTCTTTGGTGCGAAACGGCGAAACATAGATAGGCCCTACATCGCCGCGATCAATCGGGTATCAAGGCGTAGCCGACGCCTCGCACCGTTTGGAGATAAATAGGCGTACGCGGATCGTCTTCGATTTTCTTTCTGAGGCGCGTGACTTGGACGTCGATCGATCGCTCCATGGCCGTGGACGTTTGCTCTGCAAGGGTGGTGCGCGCAATAGGGTCGCCCGGCTTTGCGGAGAGAGCGCGCAAGAGAGCCAGCTCGCCCGCGGTCAATCTGATCAATTCACCATCCCGGCGTAACTCGCCACGGCCGGGCCAGAACGTACAGCCGCCGAAATGGAGTTCTTCACGCCCAAGCGCCTGTGGTTTCGCTCGGCGTAATAGATTTTGCGCCCGCAACAGCAACTCACGCGGCTCAAAGGGTTTGGAGAGATAATCATCGGCGCCGCGTTCCAGACCCTCAATGCGATCTTCCGGCTGCCCACGGGCGGTCAACAACAGGATTGGCACGTTGGAGGCCGCACGGATACGCTCCGTTAGGTCAAAGCCGTTCAAGCCGGGCATCATCACATCTAGGACCAGAAGATCAAACTCAACCCCGCCCAAAAGGGCGCGTGCTTCTTCGCCATTGGCGGCGACGGAGGCGCGAAAGCCGTTTTCCGACAGAAATCGTTTCAAGAGTGATCGGATGCGGTCATCATCATCGACCACGAGTATATGAGGCGCTTTTTCATCAACGCCGCCGGCGGTGGCGCTCGAGTTATGTTTGCTGACCTTACTCATAGGGCGGCGGCGTCCTTTTGTCGTCGTTCACCGGGTTATCGCGTTTTCTGCCTTTGCGCAGGCGCGGATGGTGGCCGCGTGCGCAAGAAATGCGCAGCAGCGATAGCATAGGACGCGCCGCTCCAAACCGTAAGGGCGGCGGCTGTCCATAAAAACCCATAGGCGATGGGCGCATAGGCCTGCCCGCCGAAATTCGCTAAAGCCCCGCCGGGGGCGATGGCGACAAGCGAAATCACAGCGATCAATTGGAGGGTGGTTTTCCATTTGGCGAGTTTGGTGACGGGGATCGAACCGCCCCGTGCCGAGACCGATTCGCGAAGGCCGCAGATCAAAAATTCCCGCGACAGGATCAGTATCGCCGCAAGGCTTGCGCCGAGTGAAAGAAGCCCTGCTGTGGCGAGGGCGATAAAGCCGGCGGCGACCAATACTTTGTCGGCGATCGGATCAAGCGCCGCGCCGAGCGCTGATGTCTGATCAAGGGCGCGGGCGACGGCCCCGTCGGCGTAATCAGTGATCGCCGCAAGAAGCAAAACCCCTAGCGCCGCAGAGCGCGCCCAGGGCAGGGCTTGCGGATCGGTCAGAAAAAGAGCGGCAAAGGGCAGGGCGAGGGCAATGCGCCCGAGGGTTAAGTAATTTGCGATCATCGGTTAAATTTAGCGCGGTGCAGCCCGTGTGGCTATCCATTGGGCGCGCGCCTCTAGAAGCGACCACGAACCAGCAGTTGGAGTTGGGTTTCCTCCGCACTCTCGGAGAGGCCGAGTTGTGTCCGCTCAGGTCGGTCGGACCACACTTGCAATGCTTCGGCGACGATTTCGGCGTTTTCATGAGCGAACCAGCGTACCGCGAAGGTGGCGGCGCCGCCATCTTCTTTGCGGCCTTGAGTGTCGGCAACACCGGGCGCAATCACCGTTTCGTCGGTTCTGAAAAATTCCGCGCGCCCGCTAAGGCGAAATTTATGGATATCCCTTGCGACAAGAATGAACGCAGACGAATAATCCGTGCTGAAGAGCCCTTGGGGCAACACGATATCCGTGTGGCCAATGATACCCTGGCTGATCAGCGTCCAGGCGCCGATTGGGGCGCTCGCGCCGGCGCTCCAAAATTGGGTGCGCCAGGCTTGTTGACCATTCCTGCTGGCCGCCGGATCAGCGCGATTGTCGTACCGTAGTAGGCGTATCCGGAAGCGATCATGTTCGTCCCATTCGGCCCCGATATAAAACCCGGGCTTGTCATCAATCTCCCGGATGATTTCAAGCTCACGGGGCGGGGCCGCGCCGATAATCTGAGCCTGGGTGTCGGGTAGGCGGATGGTGTCCAATATGCCGGTCGTCCGGTCCGTTAACCCCCAGCCACGCACGCCAAGGAGGATGCCAAACGGGTCATTGCCGCCAAACAGCGACGCCGTTGTTTTTATTGTGCGATTTTGCTGACGATACGCCAGGGAGCCCTCTGCGCCAAGAATGCGTAATTCCTCGCCAAACCATGAATTGATTGCTGATGTTGTGGCCGTGAAATCGGACGTCCACCCAGTGTCCTCATTTTCAAACGAAATCGGTGGAAAGAATGCGCCCGCGCGCGCTGAAAACCGCCATGGGCTGCGCGAGACAGGTTTCCATTTGGCGAAGCCTTCGACAATATCGATTGGCGCGTCTTGTTCAGGATCGCGTTTCAGCGTTGCTGTGACGCTAAATGTCGATGTCGCTTGGAAATGGGGTACTAAGTATAAATCGCTGAGCTGGATACTCGGGTCGGAATCTTCAGCGCCGAACCGAAGGCGCCCAAATCCACCATCGTCTGATGGTGTTTCACTTGATGGTGCAACCACGCGCCCCACCGCGAGACCACGAAAGGATAAATCCTGCGCCATTGTTGGCGAGGCGGTGATCATCATGAAGCATGCGGCCGATTTGGTTATGGGATCGAGTATTCTGCGAAAAAACCTAATCACGCCGCTCTCTCAATATTTTGAGCTTTTTCAATATACGGAAGGATCAATGAAACGCTCGTCCCAACTTCAGGCTGAGAGGTAATCGAAAGTCTGCCCCCGTGAAGGGCGGCGACACCTTGCGCGATTGAAAGTCCGAGGCCGGCGCCAGGGTAGTCACTGCTATAATCGACATGGGCGCGCTGGAACGGACGCAGCAAGCGAGCGATCTCTCCTTCCTCCATGCCGATGCCGGTATCCCGTACAACAATGGCGAACGCATCACCATGATCTTTGACCGAAATAGCGATAGACCCGTTTTCCGGCGTGAATTTAATGGCGTTATGCAAGATGTGACGCAGCGCTTTGACCAGTGCGCTATGATCACTATCAACAAGCAGCCTTTTGTCGCCGCGTGAAAAGCGAACCGCGACGGATTTGTCCTTCGCCATTTGCGACAACGCGTCCGTTGCGTCTTCAACGACCTCGCGCAAATCGTTTTCATCTTTGAGAAGATCGAATTTACCTGACTCAAGGCGGGCGATATCGAGAATAGCATTGTGAAGATCGAGGAGGCCCCGACCGCCATCGGCGATATAGTTGGCGTAGGTGAGATAATCTCCCGTGCCGACGGGTCCTAATTGTTCGCCGCGAATGACATCGGCAAAACCGATAATCGCGTTCAACGGCGTGCGAAGTTCGTGGCTCATATTTGAGATGAAGATCGACTTTGCACGGTCGGCCTCGCGCGCCTCGTCCCGTGCGGCCTCAAGTGATACATTCGTTTCGATGAGGGCCGCCTCGCGCGCTCTGACGGCGTCGGCTGCATTATCCAAAGCGCTTCCAAGTTCGACGAGTTCGCGCGCGCCGCCGATTTTACCGATACGGTCGTTGTATTCGCCGCCGCGCAATGCCCCCGCCGCAACGGCGAGACGCTCCAATGGGGCTGCAACGCTGCTGGAAATCGTCAGAGCCCCGACGCCCGCAACAACAAGGCCGCCAGTCAAAATCAATAGCAAGGGACCAAAAAGCGACCAATTGCCGGCAAGAACATCCGTAAGCCGATATTCATGAAGGGCGTAGATTGGCATCGATTTTTTTGCGGTAGAAAGGGGCGTGGCTGCATAAAGATATTTCGCGCCTTGATAAGTGGTGCGCCCCGTTGGCGTCGCGGCCAGATCAAAAGACAAACCGGTATTGGCACCTCGGGCGTCATCTCCACCGGCGGCAAGGATGCGCCAATCTGGATCATTATTTGTATTCGGCTCGCTGCCTTGGGTTACGAGCGAGATGGTCACCGGCGCGCCGCTCGCCTCGCTTAACTCCGCTAACAGTGAACTATCAACCGGGGCGAAGGCGACGACAAACGCGATCGTCTCCGGCGCATCAATCGGTGCTGCGATCATCCAGCTTGTATTGCCCTTTTCGGTGACAAGGGCGGAGGCGCCCCCGTCTAACCATGCAGCCTCGATTAGGGCGTCGAAAGCGAAGGGCGTCACCGGTGCATCGGGGAGCGCCGTATCGGCGGTGACGCGGCCGTCGAGATCAACGAGCATCATGCGGCGCGCTTTAATGCGCCGACCGTGGTTTCGCAGAACCGAAAGCGCGGTCGCGCGATCTTGCTCCGCGATGGCGGTGCGTAGGCCAAAATCGAGGGCCAATACTTCGACGCCTGTGGTGACCCGTTCGGCGATGATATCGAGATTTTGTTGGAGGGCTTCACCCGCGAGGGCGAGTTCTCGAACGCCTTGTTCCGTGGCTGCATGGCGAGCATAGGAATAAACCACCGCCATTGTAACGATCTGTACCCCGCCGATAAGCGCCAATAGAAAGAGGGTGAGACGGTTACGAAATCTCATAGGACGACGCCTTAATAGCGATTGCGTTGCCGGCGGGTGCGCCGAGTTTTAACCGGCACATCGATTTCGCCGCCCTGCTCCGCGATGGCAATCTCCATGTTGACCGATTGACCGGAAGCGGCGATTGATGGATGCCATACCGAGAGAGACGCGCCGCCAACAGGGGCGTTAACAATCCGCGCCGAACCGTCCTCGCCGGTTTTTGCAGCGAATTGCGCATCGCTGACATAGACAAAGGTCAGCATGTCATCGTGGACATTGCACCCGAGGGCAGCGAGACCGGCCTTGTCGTACAAGGTAGCGGTCGTCGTCTCACCGGGCCTGACCAGTATGTCGAAAGGGTTTATCGAGGCGAAGGAATAAACATGGTGTAGTAACTTATCGCTGTTGCGGAACCGAACAGAATCGCCGGGGCGCACCAATGTCGTTAGGCTTGCGAACTGCTCGCCTTTTTGATCAATAACGACTTCGGATGGAGGGGGCTGTGTCGTGGTCGTCAGCTGATTTGTATCGCCCGGTGCGGCCGTCTCCAGCGTAACGATGGCGCCGTTCACCGGCGTCCCTTTTTGATCGCGAACCGTCACGACGAGGTCGCCCGCCATCGCTTGCGCCCCCAAAATGATAGCCAAAACACCGCTAAAAATTAAATTCCTCATAACCCCAGGATTAAGGGAGAATGGTTAAAGACCGCTTTCGGCGCCCTTGATTTCGAGAAGTTACCGGATTGAATCAGACGTCGAAACCGATCAACTCAAGACGAAACGGCGTCTTTAGTTCTAAGTCTTTTCTTACTGCGTTTATTAAAATCGCGAGAAATAAACGATCGTGGCCAGCAATTATTAATCTTCGTAAAGACGCAAAATTGTGCTTTTTCTAGCTGAAGATTTCGTCCTGAACGTCTTTTTTCCATCCAAGATAGGCGCCGCTGCTTGTTTCGATCACCGGGCGCTTCATCAATGTTGGATGCTCTTTAATCAGGTCGAGGGCAGATTTTTCTGTCACATTTTCTTTTTCGGCGTCGTCCAAAGCGCGCCAGGTGGTGGAGGCTTTGTTGAGAAGTTTTTCCCATCCAAAAGCGGTGGACCATTCTTTGAGCTGGGCCATTGTTACGCCATCGGCGCGGACATCTTGGAAGGTCGCGTCATGCCCAGCCTCGGTTAGGGCTTTCAGCGCCTTTCGGCAGGTGTCACAGGTTTTTAGGCCGTAAAGGGTGATCGCCGCCATGGCGTGCTCCTGGAATTTGTTGCTGTTATCGGCTCTGCACTGAACCCCATCACCTAATGATCGTAAAAGTAAGCGTGGAGATAGCTTTTCAAATCAATCGCATGGCGGCCCCAGGCGGGATAATTCTGGGCGGCGTGCTTTAGAGCGGCGGCCGGTTGGTGCGCCGCGAAGAAGGACATGATCTCATTCATATGACGATGAATTTCAACAATGTCTGAGGCCGGATTTTTTGTTTCGGGTTCCGCGCGGTCGCCTTCTTCCGTCGCAAAAGGCGCCACATAAGGGTAAGCGTCGAAGTCTTTGAACCGTGCGCTAACGGCGCCGGCATCCAAGGCGGGCGCTAACGGCGTAATGGCGTTTTCTTCCGCCGCAATGTCCTCAGCGCCTGGCAAAACTTCGCCAAACGCCATCAACCGAGACAGGCTGTTCAGAAGAGCGCGTTGATCGTCGAAGTTGGCCGGGCCATCCGCGGTGATAATGGCATTGTATCGTTCGATCTGACCGATAAAAATCGGGATGATCTGATTGACATCTGTCATCTATGAAACCTGTAAACGAAGGTAATTAAGAAGGTCCGTACGCGTGATGAGCCCTTCGAACTCGCCGCCTTTGGTGACGATGGCGACGTGGCCCCGCGCAAAGACCGGCAGAAGATCCTCCATCGGCCGTTCTGCATCGAGGGTGTCCACGCGATAGGTCATCGCGGACTTTACAGGGTCGCGGAATTTATCGCGATTACGCACAACGGCGAAGAGAATGTCTTCTTCGTCAAGAAGGCCCTCAATTTCGCCTTTTTCGTTTAAGACCGGCAATTGAGAGATGTCATACAGCTTCATCCGACCATAGGCGATCATCAGTGTGTCATCGGGTTTGACGGTGACAGTCGCATGTTCAGAATGTTTGCGCGAGACGAGGTCGGTCAGATCGCCCTTTGGCGATCGCGTGAGAAAACCCTGATCATACATCCAATAATCATTGAACATTTTCGACAGGTATTTATCGCCGCGATCGCATACAAACGCGACAACGCGCTTGGCTTTCGTCTGTTCACGGCAATATTTAAGGGCTGTTGCGATAATGGTCCCCGAGGATGACCCGCCAAGAATCCCT
Organism: Parvularculaceae bacterium; assembly: GCA_965263305.1. Taxonomy (GTDB): domain Bacteria; phylum Pseudomonadota; class Alphaproteobacteria; order Caulobacterales; family Parvularculaceae; genus MED-G105. The sequence goes on along the minus strand of OZ253666.1, from coordinate 205,623 downwards.
TCTTGCTTTAGGAGGTCACGCGCGGCCTCGAAGCTTTCTTTATCCGAAATGGCATAGGCTTTTTTGACAAGGGAAAGATCACAAACATCGGGAATAAAGTCTTCGCCAATACCTTCGACGAGCCAGGAGCCGACATCGTTAGGTTTGACGCCCGTGTTCACATATTCCGTCAGGATCGAGCCGACAGGGTCAGCGAGGATCATCTCTACATGGGGCGCGGTTTTATTAAAAAAGCGCGACAGACCCGTGATCGTACCGCCGGAGCCGACGCCGGCGACCATCGCGTCCATTTTCTCATCCATCTGACCCCAGATTTCTGGGCCGGTCATGGTTTCGTGGGCGATGGGATTTGCTTCGTTTCCAAACTGATTAACGTAAAACGCGCCGGTCTCGTCGGCGATCCGTTGGGCCACGTCTTGGTAATAATCGGGGTGCCCTTTGGCGACATCGGAACGCGTTAAACGCACATCTGCGCCGAGGGCCTTTAGGTGGAAAATTTTTTCCTGCGCCATCTTATCGGGGACGACGATGATAATCGGGTAACCCTTCTGAGCCGCCACGAGGGCAAGGGCGAGGCCTGTGTTGCCGGCGGTGGCTTCAATGATTGTCCCGCCAGGTTTAAGGTCGCCGCTTCGTTCAGCCGCTTCAATCATGGCAAGGCCGATGCGGTCTTTGATCGAACCGCCGGGGTTATTCGCCTCCATTTTTAGGAATAGCTCACATGGGCCCGTGTCGATATTCGACACCCGCACCATCGGGGTTTTTCCGATGCCTTCCAGCACATTGTTGAAGACTGGCCCATGCGGTGTCTCGGTCATGATGATCCTCCCAAAATATTAGCGGATAAGCCCTCGGCCGATCGCTAAGGGCGGCTTACCCCGCTCGGCTGATAGCATCAAGGCGTTGGCATGAATGCGGCGTTAATGGAGTATTTTCTTAGTGTTTTTTCGTCTGATTCTTGGGCTCTTGATGATGCCGCGCGCGCTTAAGGCTTCGGATGAAGAACCGCCCCGGATCCAATTCTTGCAGGACGTCAGGGTCAACCGGCGGCGGCGCGCCCACCATGAGGGCCGCGATAATCGCGCCGCAAAGGGGCGCGGTGACAAGCCCGCGCGAGCCAAGCCCCGATAAAATAAACAACCCAGGCTGGCGCACCGCCAAGGGATAGTTGTGCGGGCGACCATGGCGAAGATCATCGTAATGGGCGCCGAACCAAGCCCAGTCCGGCAGCGCGCCAACAACGGGTAAGTGATCCGGCGTCTGGCAACGGATCGCCGCTCGGGGGACATTCGCGGCCGGCGATGAGGGAAGGGGCGCCCCCGGCGGCGCGCCACTTAAAGATTGCGCGGCGATCCAATTTTCATGGGTATCAGATTGTGTCGGGTGGGGATCTTCATCGGGACCAATTGGCGTATAAGTCGCGCCCGCCAAAAGACCGCCGCCGGGGGCCGGGGCGATGTAAGGGCCCGCCGTCACCGCCATCTGAAGAGCGGAGGCAGAGGGAAACCAGTCCAACTGGCCAGCAATGCTTTGCAGGGGCAGGGTGCGGCAAGGCAAGAAGCGTAGCGCGTCGCGCCCATTGGCAAAGACAACAGCGTTCGCCTGAAGGCTTCGGTGCGCCGCAGATGCGTTATCGCCTTCCAGCGTTAAATTATAGACTTCGCCGTCACGAGTCAGACTCTTTAATCGGGCATTGATAACCGGGGTTCGTCCAACAAGACGGTCAACATATTCTTTTGGGGCGATCACCCCGCTATCTGGGAAGAAAAGCCCATCGTCATGGGGTTCCACCATGCCAGGGGGCAACAAGGTTTCGTCGAGAACGCGCTGTTGCTTTCGGGCGTCGTCGTCATCCAATGGGCGGGCAATGACGCCGCAGCGGGTAAAGAAATCATCATTTTCATCGACAGAATACTGATCGATTGTTCGTAGCGCGAAGAGGTAAGCCGCGCGGAAAAATTGTGCAGCGGGGCTATGATCAAGATCAAGGCGCGGCATGATGAGGCCGCCCTGGTTGCCCGACGCGCCATCGCTGAGGCCTTTGGGCGCTAGAATTGTGGGCGAGAACCCTTGCTGGCGGAGCGCTGCGGCCACGCTCGCGCCCGCAATGCCGCCACCCACGATCGCAATGACGGCGTCGTTTTTAAGCGTACTGATGTTTGCCGTGCTTGCCCATGGCTTTTCCTGGGCGGGGGTGCCGATAGTTCTGTGGTCCGTATCAGGAGGAGAATGGGATGCAACTGGCGCGGCATCAAGAACGCCGCCTAACATTTCTCGCTTTCGTCCGAATCCTGGTCGTTTTTCGACGGTGAAGCCAGCGTCTGCTGCTGCGCGCCGTACAGCTCCGGCCACCGTGAACGTTGAGAACGTGGCACCAGGCTTTGACAGCCGCGCCGCTGCTAGGAAGAGTTCAGGCCGCCATAAATCGGGGTTTTTTGCCGGTGAGAAGCCATCGAAAAACCAAGCATCGACCACGGGTTTAGGCGTTTCGCCAGATAATTTGCTGATTTTCGAAAGTGCGTCACCCGCGTCCTGGATGCCGAGGGTCAAAGCGACATCATCGTCCAACACGAATTGCTGAAAACCCTCCGTCATCGTCCCAAGCGCCTCACGAAGGCGCGCGGCGCGGACGGCTAGGGAAGGCCAGACCTCGTGGGCGCGGGTTAGATCGTCAACACTCAGCGGGTAGAGCTCGGTACTGAAAAAGTGCAGCCGCGCGCTCGGAGATTTAGGAATGCGCCGCCATAATTCCCAGGTCGCGAGAAAGTTCAACCCTGTGCCAAAACCCGTTTCCGCAATGGTGAAATGCGAGGCCGTTCGGAAGCGGTTCTCAAGATTATTCCCATCAAGAAAAACGTGCCGCGTTTCCGCCAGCCCGTCGCCTGAGAAATAGATGTCATCAAAGAGGGTTGAGCGCGGCGTACTTGCGTCGGGCGCCAACAGCGCATCTTCCGGTCGCGAGTCTACCGATGGGGAATATAAAAGGGGTTCCTGGGTCGCACCAGCGTTGAATCCGGGACTCAACTCTGTACTCAAACTCAACTCTTTACTATTACGCAACTCATCCGACATCGGGGCGTCGACGCTACTCTTAGACGCCGTCGGCGGAGGATCCAACGAATTATGTACTGGTGCGACCCAGTCAACCTGCGCGATACGCACGCGTGTTTTGTTTGCCTCATTCATAGATGAGGCGCATAGCGCTACTTGGCGGCGAAAGGAAAGAGGCTGGCGAAAGCGTTATTGAACATTGGCGTTTCAAATGCGCCAAAGGATTTTACGACAGGGTCCGATGCCTTGCGCATCGCATCGACCGTTGCGTCTGTGTAGGCGCGGCTACGCTCTAGCCGTGATTCTAGAAGACGCGCCATGTAGTCGCTTTGGATGTCGACGATGTCGGCAAAGGATTTTGCGCTCGCCAATTCATTTGCGAAATCGACAGCGTCATTCACTTCTTGCTGAGCAGCGCTAACCGCTTCGGCGTTCGCTTCTTGCAGGCGAGATTGGGCCGCTTCAAACCCTTCGCGGGCAGCGACTAAGGACTCTTGTGCGCGCGCTTGAAAATCTTCTGCTTGAGCACTGAAAGAGCTTAAGAATTCACTGTATTGGCCCTGAGCGGTTTCCGCAAAAGCAAAGGCCGTATCGGCGTGGTCAGTGGCGGTGTCCGCCACGGCTGTTGTTGCTTCGACTGTTGGGGCAGCCGCAACTTTTTTCGTCGCTGTTGGCGCTTTTGGGGCAGCCTTCGCTGCTACTTTGCGCGGTGCTGCTGTTTTTCTTGCTGTCGCCATGGTGCTCCTCCATCTGGCCAAAACCGTTATGCTGCAGTGCAGCTTAAACGGTCCCTTAGGACGGTTTGTGCAATGCAGCAAGGCGCTGGAGGAATTTTTTTCGGGCTTATTGCGTTAATTTTAGGAGAGTGTCGGCCGATGCATACCCATCGGCTGGAAACCCTTTGCTTTGTTGCCAGGCCCGTAAGGCCTTTTTGGTGCCAGCGCCAACCACGCCATCGATCGGGCCGGGGTCGAAGCCCTGATCGGCAAGGGCTTGTTGCAGCGCTTTTCGCTCAGAAAGGGCTAAAGCGCGATCCTCGCGCGGCCAGCTTTGGACGAGTGATTTGCGCGTGCCAGCGATTTGGTCAGACAACATCCCAACCGCTAACGCATAGGACGTTGATCGATTATATTTTAAGATCGCGGCAAAATTCTCAAAGACCAAAAACGCCGGGCCTTTCGCCCCCGCTGGAACGATCAGTCTACCGCGCAAATTAGGGTCATAAGCGCCGATCAGATCACCGCCGGCGCCTGATACGCCAAGCGCTGCCCATTCGGCGAGGGCTTTCTTCGTCGACGGGGTGCTGAGGGCAAAATCGAACCCGTCTGGCAATCTGACTTCAACACCCCATGGCGCGCCGCTGCGATAACCTGAGCGAGAGAGGTAATTGGCCGTGGAAGCGAAAACATCCGGCAGGGTTGACCATATGTCTCTTTTACCATCGCCGTTCTTATCGACCGCATAAGCAAGATAGGTGGTCGGAATAAATTGGGTATGCCCCATGGCGCCCGCCCAGGACCCTTTCAGCTGGGCGCGTGTCGCATAGCCATTCTGCAGGATTTTCAGGGCGCCAATGAGTTGTTGGCGGCCATAAGCCGTCCGGCGCCCGCGCCAGGCAAGCGTGGCGAGAGCGCCAATAGCGTCGTAATCACCGAGGATTGCCCCGTAAGAGGATTCAAGCCCCCAGATCGCGGCAATGATTGACGCGTCTACCCCATATTCAATCTCAATGGAGCGCAGAAGGGATTGGTTTTCCGAAAAACGAGTGCGGCCGTTATTGACGCGTGCATCGGATACGGCGCTGTCCAAATAATCCCAAATCGCGCGGGCGAATTCCGGTTGGTTGTCATTGCGTTCAAAGACGCGTTGATTGACGCTGACATTGACAAAAGCGCTCTCAAGGATCTGTAACGAAACGCCCGCCGCTGCTGCTTCCGCTTTGAAGCCTGCAAGCCAGTTTTCAAAGGTTGGCGTGACCGCAGCGGCCGGGGCCGTCGACTGTGATTCGGATTGTGCGACTGCTGGGGAGGCCCAAAACGAAAATCCGACTAGGAGCGCACCGCATAAGGCGGTCAGCCTGTGACGATGATTGGCGGTCAAAGGTCGAAAGAACAAAGAAAGCGCACCCATAACAAAAAATCCCCGGCGTAAAATTCTTGATGACAAGGTCATACAAGCCATTTACGGCGAATTTCCGATCCACGACAAGTCATGATTGTCGAATGTCGGCGCGCACTGTTTCGGGCGATAATATACGAGAAGCGCAAGCCTAAGGACGGGGGCGCGCTGGCTTGCGCTTCTCGCGCGACCCGAAGGGAACCGGGCCGTTTGTCGTGTCGGAAACCTGTAAGCACGGCCGTGCGAAGGGGAGATAGCAGCCGTGCCTGTAACCGCACGCGACAAATGTCGCAAATCTTGCGGCGGCTTCAACCAATAAGCGTTGAAGCGTGCCCTGGTCGCGCCGGGAGGAGTGGGGGCGGCGCAAACGATCGCCAGAGTGGGAATACCTGTTCCGCCGCTCATCAAAATGCCGCCAAAAAATCCCAAAAAGGCCATGATTGCTGATCTTATCAAGGCGACCGTGGTCGGGTCGCGAGCGGCTTTTTCATCACAAAGATCAAGAAGGATAGAGGTCTAATGATGCTCACCGTGAGCAAAGGTTGCAGGTCCAGGTGAATTTATGGAAAGTCCCCATGGGGAAGAGCGGTAACTTACTTGGGCGCCAGATGGTCGCCGAATGGGCGATTGTCGCCATAAATTAGCGGTCGATATGGTGCTGGAGGTCGTGAGGGCTTGGCGCCATTGCGTCGCTGAGGGAGCAGAAAAGACGTGAAAATTACGCGACAACTGAAATCGTCGTCGCCGCAAGGGGGCCAGCGTCTGGACGGTGCATCGTCCTTAAGACCAATATCGTCATCCGCAGCTGATCCAAGTTCGGCGGTTTCCTCGGCCGGACGAGCGCAGCCTGCAGATGCTGTTTCGTTTTTGGGCGTGCCCGAAGACGAGCTGACGCCCCGGGTGCGTGACGCCATTAGCGCATTAATGGAGGAGGCGTCCGAACTACGCCTGCAATTAGCGGAAATGCGAACCCGGTTGAACGAAATGTCAGCGCTCGCCCACACTGATTCGCTTCTCGGTATTTTGAATCGGCGCGCGTTTATTGCCGAGTTGAACAGAACACTCGCCCGGGTCGATCGGCACCACGAGGCGGCGGCGCTTGCCTATTTCGATCTGAACAATATGAAAGCGATCAATGATCGTTATGGCCATTCGGCTGGGGATGCGGCGCTCGCGCATGTGGCGAGGGTGATCGCAGACAATACTCGGCAATCGGATGTTTTTGGTCGGTTGGGCGGCGATGAGTTTGGCGTGATCCTTCCCTACACATCGATTGACGGGGCGCAAGAGAAAGTGACCCGTCTTGTCTCGCTGATCGCTTCGCAGCCCATTTCGGTGGGCGATGAAATGATCACCGTTACCGTCACCGCTGGGATCGCGGCGATTGAAAGAGGGGCTACCGCAGAGGCGGCTCTCGCCGTCGCCGATGCGGCCATGTATGCGGAAAAAGAAAGTTAGATGCGATGCTTAGGCATCGAAGAATGGCGCCAATCAGAAATCACTAAGCGATGATATCGGGTGTCAGGCGATCCTTAAGCTGAAGAATTTTGTCCTTGAGGGCTAATTTTCGTTTCTTTAGCCGGGCAAGGATAAGGTTGTTCTTAGCGGGTTTTTCTTCAAGAGCATCGATGGCCGCTCCGAGATCAGCATGTTCTTCTTCAAGCGCGCTGATGCGAATAAGCAATGCCTCGTCATTGGCGCCGCCCTCGGTCGCGTCACGTTCTTTTTCGTTCGCTTTGTCTTCGTCACCGTTGCTGGCCCTGACCGCGCGCAATGGCGCCTTCATGTCGTCGTTGGTCGGGGGATGGGTGTCGACGGATGTGTTCCCATCAATGTCATCGGAAGGCGGCGGCATTTAAAATCCTAAGATAAAATAGGCCATCGAAGAAAGAGGACCTTGAAACGGCACGATGTTAAGGCGTCGGGAAAATAGCGATGACAGCGTCGTCAATCAACGATACCGTAAAGCCTTCTTTCTGGGCTGCGCCAGCGAGGCGTGCATAGGCTGATAAGTTTCGCCGCGCGACCGATTGCCTTCGATCTAGATCGCGATTGCCTTCTTGCGGCGTCTCCGAGTTTGGCGTCTTTGGGATGAGCTGAGCGCTCAAACGGGCGAGGGCTGCTTGTTCGAGACGTTCAATCTCCAATTCAACCGTTTTTATTTGCTCATAGAGGGCGTTTACCCTCCCGCCGGTAACTGCCTCGTCACCATGCAAGGGCAAATGCGCGCGAAGCGCATCGGTCTTGAGTTCCTGGCGGGCGCCGCGGATCGGCGCTGTCAACGCTTTATTGATCGGCGCGACGCGTATCATTGCTTCACGGATCGTTATATCTGGCAAGGCGTCAATTTTCGAGGCGAGCCAGCAGCTCCACAGGGCGATATTGACGTTGAGCCCTGCATCTTCCTGCAGGTGCAACAGCGTCGCGGCAACGGTTGGCTTGGCATAAGTCTCGAGCGACCATATCCAGAATGGTTCCGCCCAATTCGGGCATGCGACCTGGACGGCGCCATCAGTCGTCGAAGTATTGGTCAAGATCTGGCGCCTTTTTCGAGATCTTCGCCCCAACGTTTAACTAAGGGCGTTTCTACACCGAACAGGTCAAGGACGCGGCCGACGGATTGATCGACGAGATCGTCAATTGATTGAGGGTCGGCGTAAAATGCCGGAAGCGGCGGAGATATCGTTGCGCCCATTTCCGCCAGGCTTGTCATCGTGCGCAGATGTCCAAGATGAAACGGCGTCTCCCGCACCATGAGAACAAGACGGCGATGTTCTTTCAGGATAACATCGGCTGCTCGCGTCAGAAGGGTTGATGTCACCCCACAAGCAATCTCCGACATGGATTTGATGGAACATGGCGCGATGATCATTCCTTCAGTGCGAAACGATCCTGAAGAAATTGGCGCGCCTACATCGCCTATCGCATACGCATGATCGGCGAGGTGAGCGAAATCAGCCCGGCGCAAGCCAAGTTCGTAATCTATGGTCATTTCGGCGGCGCGGCTCAGCACGAGATGGGTTTCGATGTTTGCCTCGCGCAACGCCTCCAGACATCTCTTCCCGTAGATTACGCCGGATGCGCCCGTGACGCCGACGATAATTCGTTTCGGGGGAGACACACTCCTCGCTGCAGCAGGGTCGATTTTTGTCATGGGCTTTCTGGCCTTGGGATACTCTCAGGGATGCGTTCTGCAACAGGGCGCGCAAAATGGCGATAGTTTTCCACATCAGGTGATAACAATACCAAGAAGCCCCTTAATCATGCGTTGTCCATATCCTCAATTTTAGGTGTTCGTTAGTCGACAAGCATCGCTGGTCGTGATTTACTTCTAAGATTGCGACATCATCCTTTTGTCGCGCTCACAACGAAGGAGTGACTATGGCTCAAGCAGCTCACCTGCAATCCCTCGCCCGTCGTCATCATGAACTTGAAACGGCTCTTGCTGACGAACTGAAACACCCTGGTATTGATGAGTTGCGTACATATGAGTTGAAGCGAAAAAAACTCCGAATTAAAGACAAAATGGCGGCGTTGGAGCGTGAAGAGAATCGACGATGTTGACGGTTGATCCGTTCTTAAAAAAATCACGTTGATTGTATCGCGATCAAAATAAGTGCACTATCAGAAAAGCGCCTCGATCCAGAGGCGCTTTCTTGCATTTGGCCCAACCTAAAACGCTCCTTATTCGAATGGTTGGTAGACAGCGTTAATAGTGATTAAATCGTCGGGGAGGGCAATTGCTGATAGGTCCGGCACTGCCCAATCGATAAGAAGAGTTGATATGGCGAAACGATGCGTAATTGTGACAGGCGCGGTATCCCCAATTGGTGAGGCATGCGCACGGCGTTTTTCGGCCGCTGGCGATCGGTTGGTGCTCGCTGATCCTGATGAGACAAAGTTACGGGCGCTCGCCGGCGATTTGTCGACGAAAGAAGATGCCCCTATTTCACACGTCGTCGCCAATACCTCGAGCAAGTTGCAAGTGCATAATGTCGTTGCAGAGGCGTTAGAGGCGGGCGGGCGCGCCGATGTACTCGTGCACGCTGATATGGCCGTGGTTTCAACGCCGTTCTTTGACATGTCGGAAGATGATTTTGACGCCGTTGTCACTGGCAAACTAAAAGGGGCGTTCAACATCAACCAGGCGATCGCCAAGCAGATGTTGAAACAATTGGAGAGTGCTGACGGGTCAGAGGCGCCCGGCGCGATCGTAAATATTGTGTCCGTTGATGCGGTGACCGCGAGCGATGAGCGTGTCGCCTTTGCGACAGCGCAAGGCGGTTTGCAGCAGATGAATCGCGCCCTGGCGCTTGCGCTATCGCCCCATGGGGTGCGGGCGAACGCTGTTGGGGTCGGCGCGATGAAGGTCTCTGGTGCAAAAGAAGCCGATTTAAAGGCGGCTCGCTCTGCGGCCCCGCTGGGCCGTCTTGGTGATCCGGCGGAAATCGCGGAAGCGGTGTTTTTTCTTGCCTCGCCGGCCGCTTCCTATGTCACCGGTCAAACTCTCTTCGTCGATGGCGGGCAATTGGTAAAAAGCAACGCCCCCATCACGCTCGGCAAAGAAACGAAAAAGGGTTAGAGGCTTTCGTTTCGCGAAGTTTTCTTATCTGCGACCCTGAAAAAGAGCCTTAGACGGAAGATTGGCGTTCTTCTTCACCGCGACGGCGCCAAGGCTCTTGTCGACGAAGATCCTTGGTCAGAAAAACCGAGGACATGCGTTACCCGTCATCCGCGTCAGGCGTAACGTCGCCGCCGCCCAGATTCGCGAAAACTTTATCCGCATCAAAATCTTCTTCTGATTTGTCTTCCGGTGGGGCGCTCGGGCTGTCCCCAAAGACTGAAGCATCGGTCGGGGCCTCCGGGATGGTCGGCATGTCATCGGCCCCAACGCTCTCATGGGCCGGGGTGAGGCGGGGGCTAGCGTCGGTTTCAGCTGCGAATTTGGGTTTTCGGGAGGCTGCTTTGCGCACGATCGCGTCCAGCTCCATTTGACTGCAAAGGCCGAGGCCAACCGGATCTTGCGGCGTGATGTTCGGCGAATTCCAATGGGTCCGGTCGCGCACGGCCTGGATGGTGGTCTTTGTGGTGCCTAGCAATTTGCCAATTTGAGCATCTGAAATTTCAGGGTGATTGCGCACAAGCCATGCGATCGCATCGGGCCGGTTCTGGCGCTTGGAAACCGGGGTATAGCGCGGCCCCTTACGCGTTTGCTCGGCAAGCGGAATTTTGGGGCGTGAGAGCTTTAACCGATAGTCCTCATTGGCCTCGCCCCGTTCGATCTCATCGCGGGTCAGCTGGTTATTGGTTATCGGGTTGATGCCGCGCACGCCAGCGGCCACGTCGCCATCGGCGATGCCTTTGACTTGCAGGGGGTGCAGCACGCAGAACTCCGCAATTTGGTCGAAGGTGAGGGACGTGTTGTCAATCAGCCAGACAGCGGTGGCGAGGGGCATGAGCGGTTTATCGGACATTTCTTGATCCTTGTTCGTCGACCCGAGGGGGCGCATTTCTTGTCCAGCGGCGTCGCCATCCAATCATCGTGCAAAAGCGTGCGGCCAGCGCCCGATGAGCCGGACGCCGCGCTGACCTTTGAAAAATGGTGGGGAAAGCGCCGCTGCGCTTCCAATGAGCTAGAGGCACAGTCGGGAGGTATATAGTCTGCGTTTCTTGCTTCGCCAAGCGCGAATGCAAGGGGAGTGAGGAAACTTTTGTCTCGTAATCAATGGGTGGACAAAATGATCTTGCCCGTATGGGCGCCTGCTTCCATATGGCGGTGCGCTTCATCGGCGTCATCCAAAGGGAAAATTCTGTCGATATGGGGTCTAACGGCGCCCGAGGTCAGGAGCGGCCAGACATGAGTTTTCAATGCCGCGGCGAGGCGCGCTTTTTCCTCGACGGACCGCGCCTTCATCGTGGAGCCGGATAGTCTCAACCGTTTGCGCATAATGCTCATAATGTTGATTTCCGCCATGGGGCCGCGCAAAAACGCGATGGAAACATGGCGCCCACCTGGGTTCAGTGCGTCGAGATTCCGATTGACGAACTCCCCGCCGGCCATGTCCAACACAACATCAGCGCCGCCACCTTCGGCGATTGATTTCTCCCAAGGGTCTTCGGCGTAGTTAAAGGCCTGATCGGCCCCGAGGGTGAGGATTGTCTCGCATTTCGCCGCTGAGGAGGCGGTGGCGATGACACGGGCGCCAAACGCCTTCGCCAGGCTAATGGCCGTCGCGCCGATGCCGCTGGCGCCGCCATGGACGAGCAATGTCTCGCCGTTTTTAAGGCCGGCGTCTTCGAATACATTCGCCCACACCGTGAAGGTGGTTTCCGGTAATCCTGCCGCTTCTTCTGGTGAGATCCCCATGGGGATAGGCAGGCACGAGCCTGCCGGCGCGACGGCGTACTCAGCGTAGCCCCCGCCAGGCAGCAAGGCGCAGACGGCCTCACCCAATGTCACCTCAGAGACATCCGCCGCAATTGCGGCGACAGTGCCGGCGACTTCCAAGCCCGGCAGGTCGCTAGCCCCCGGCGGCGGAGGGTAGAGCCCCATCCGTTGCAACACGTCGGGCCGGTTGATCCCAGCAGCATCGACTTTGATCAGCACCTCCCCAGGGCCCGGCGTTGGAACGACGCGTTCCGTCACGGCCAGTTTTTCAGGCCCGCCCGGCGCTGTGATTTCAATGGCGCGCATCAATGTCGGCAGGGTATTTTTTCCGGGCATTGAAAGTCTTTCTTTTCATTGGCCTGTTTATTTGTGACCGTGTCTAAATGCAGCCGTTTGGAACGTTGTTCTTGAAACAGAAACGCCGATTCCGCAAACTTAACCCGATTAGTTGGAGGAAGCCTTATGTTTGAGGATGATCTGCCCCGTGAGCGGCCTGACTGGGCCCTGGATAAACTGGTGAAGCAGGATATCTCTGATCTGTCTGTGGACGATCTTAAAGAGCGCATCGCCAATATGCGCGCCGAAATCGAACGATGCGAGGCGGCGATCGATCAACGCGGTGACACCAAGGCAGCGGCGGAAAAATTGTTTAAGATGTAAGAGCCTGGATTGGCCGAAGGATATTGGTCATCAGTGCAACAATGACTATCCCCAAATCTCAATCATCAATCCTCGCTCATCGCGTTCATTGTTGGAAAAGCGCCACGCATCACCCTCAATGCGCGCCTTAGCCGTCAATAAAAGGGCGCAGGCGTCTAGTAGGTCGTCATTGGAGAAGTGTTTTTTGAGTGGAAAGTGGAGGCGTAGTTGGTCGATCAATGCGGTCGGCGACAGCCCGTTTTGAGTGAGGCGTTGGCGACGCTCTTCTTCACCCTCGGCTGAACGCTTGCTGTAGCGACACGGGGCGCCGTCCCCGTCATCGCCTGCGTTCTCTTTGGCGCTTCGCGCTGCTCCAAGCCTTGTAAAGGCGACTTCCGTATGGGCCTCTCCTAAGCGGGCTTGGTCTTTTGGCGTTATCGCCGCATCCAGATCTCGGATTTTTGGGATGAGGTTCCAGGCCTGGGCGGAAAGGCCGCCGCCGCCATCGGGCCCTTGCGCTTTGCCGAGGGCATTGGCTTCAGCGTAGGTCTCGCAATGAAGCATGGGACGGCGCGGCGCAGAGAACACGCTAGACCGCCTTGGCCCTAGAATGGTGCGGGCCATGCCCTCGCAGGCGCGCCGTCCCGTTTCAACAAGGCCGACAGGCATATCGACCATGATGAGACAGTCCGGCAGTGTTTCATTCAATAAACGCGCGAAGGATGGCTCGATCCCGACACGTAAACGTTGTGGGCAAAGGCTATCGAGCTGGGGTTTGGCATCCGCGCATGTCTTTTGTTTTCGGGGCGCTTTTTTCGCCTCTAAGTCGTAGGCGACCCACAGCCAGCCTGCCGGACAGCCGTCCACGCCCGCAATCGTCTCACAACCGTCAGGGGCGATGGGGCTCCTGGGAGCGATAGCTGTAACAGTGGATAGGGCGTTGGGATTGTTTCTTGGCATAGGCGTTGCTCGTTAACACCAACAATTCCGGCTAAGAGATTAGGGCCGATGGATCGTTTTCGAGGGATTTAGGTGTTGTCACCGCGCTAGCGGTTAGGCAAGGTAATATAGGAGCTCGAGGGAAGAGCATGAACGCGCCAGAAAAAAAACGGCAAAACGGAAATACGGGCGATGCGCTGACGGGCCCCGATGGCTTTGTGCATTCTGAAATGTTTGCGCGCACCTTCCGGGAAGGAATGGCGCTCGTCGAAGAAACGGCGAATTACCTTGATGGGGAAGGGCGTGAAGCGTCGAAATCCCTTTCGCGGTCAGGGGCGCTTTCCTATGCCGGCGTCTCGATGAGACTGACCACTCAATTAATGCAAATTGCGTCTTGGCTTCTGGTCCTTCGTGCCGTGCGAGAAGGCGATATGAAAACCGTCGAAGCGGCTCAGGAAAAATATCGGCTGCCGCCAAAAGAAGCCGGCGCCGCCGAAGCGTTGGACGGTGAATTGCCAAATGCTTTAATGGGCCTCACGGACGCGGCAAACCAGTTATATGATCGGATTGCCCGGCTCGATAGTGACCTGTTCGGGCGGCAGCAAGAAGAACCGGTCGGAGATGCAGCCGCCCAACAACGGGCGCTGCTCGATGCGTTTGGGCGTTAATTGCAGATGAGTTAGTATTATTAAGCCGAATTTATTGCCTACCCACAAAATAAAGGGCCGCCTTTCGGGGCGGCCTTTTTATTTTGGGCGGCGTCTTTTCTAGTAGGACAGGCTTGTCTAGGCCTTTCGTTTGACGTCGCATCAAACAAAATTCTAGGGAGCCTTACCTTGAAACGGTTTGTGCTAGTCTTTTTTCTTTAGACCGAACGCGCCAAATTTCTGATTGAATTTAGAAACCTGACCACGTTCTAGGGTTTTGGCTGGGCCGCCCGTCCAAGCCGGATGGGACGCCGGGTCAATATCGAGGGATAATGTGGCCCCAGGCTCCCCATAGGTAGATCGCATTTCAATCGTCGAGCCGTCCGTCAAAACGACTTTAATCGGATGGTAGGCCGGATGAATGTCTTTTCTCATGACAGCTCTCGTCAGTTTTCTCGTCAGTTGTCGGTGCGCCGCCCTGGTCGAAAAGCGAGCAGTCGGCTATTAATACGAAGATTGGCGGACGCAAAAATACCGCCAAAGACCGCGCGCTATACGGCTTGATCGTGGCAAAGGCAACCCGGAACGTCAAAATTCCTTTTGTTGATGTTTGTTTGAACAAAAATCTCAAAATTATTCGACAAACCGGCGTGATCAGGCGCTCGCCCGTCTAGCGTGTAAGGCGGTGGGCGTCTAACGTTTGAAAGACGTGAGCTTGTTCAAGCTCACTGGAGCAGGGCGGCCGAGCGTTCAACGGTTTCGGTTCTCAACATACGCAGCGCGGTAAAAGTGGGAGACGCACAACGGTGCGAGTGTTATTCGGGCGTATTGGGGCGATCTTTAAAGTATTCATAGTGTTGTCGGCGCTCATCATCATGATCGTCGTATCAACGCTGTTTTCATTTAACCACTTCCAGGCCGTTCAGATCGGGCCGTCGCAGCAATGCACTCCAGTTGTTGGGCTCGCGGGCCCTGAGGATTTGCAGATCGACCGTCTGCGGCGTCGCGCCTTCATCTCGTCATATGACCGTCGCGCCGCATCGTCGGACACGAGAGGCGAGATTTACATCGTGAATATCGATGATCCCTTGGATGCTTGGAACTGGCGGGGGCGAAGCGGCGGGACGCCTGAGATTTTTGAACCTCTGGGTCTTAGCTACTACGAAGAAGGCGAGACGCGTCGGCTGTTTGTGGTGAACGCCGCCGCTAAGAGTGTTGAACTCTTTGATGTCGGCGCCGATGGGATGCTCATTCACCTGGAGACATTTGCAGAGTATCGGCTCACCAGCCCGAACAGCGTGGTCGCAACGGGGCCAAGGTCCTTCTATGTATCCAATGACGTGGAGGCGGGCCGAGGTTCGCTCCTCGGTCGTTGGGCCTATCTCACCCGCAGCGGTGATGGCAAAATTTATGATTTCAATGGCGTATCTTTCCGTTTGGCGGCGGAAGGGTTGAAATTCGCCAATGGCCTGGCCCTCAGCCCGGGTGGTGACATCCTTTACGTCGCTGAAAGCGCTGGCATGGCGCTTCGGGCCTATGAGCGAGACTCTCAAAACGGGTCGCTTCGGTTGCTTCACAGCGTCGTGCTGCCGGGTGCGGCTGACAACATTAATGTCCAGGAAAATGGCGACCTTTTGATCGCCGCCCACCAAAAGCCGCTATTGGCGGCGCGCCACCGTCGCTCTGAAAAAACGCGGGCGCCGTCGCTTGTCTTAAAGGTGACCCAGGATGAGGCCCTCGGCCTCGATGCTGGTGAACGGGAAGGGGAGAGCATGCCCCCCTACCAAAGACTCTACGCTACGGACGGCGCGACGTTCTCCGCAGCAACGGCGGCCGATCAACTGGGCGATAAGTTGCTCATTGGCGCGATTGCAGAAAAGCAATTTCTAATCTGTGATGTCGACGAGACTGGGTAGGCTCGTGCGGTTGGCGAAACTCGCCGGGCGAAGCCTACCATAAGCTGGTTTTCCATTTTATCTGTCCTGACGGCGGTTTTCGGGCTTGACCCACGGGGCATGGCTTGCTCTGACCGCTGTTTCGATAGATCGGGCCGGTTTCGCGCTTCGTGAGCGGACCCCCTTTTAGGAGCAATGGTTTGAGTAAGGCCTATATTTCAACCCGAGGCGAGGCCCCTGCGATCTCTTTCCGCGAGGCGGTGCTTACTGGGCTCGCCAGTGATGGCGGGTTGTACGTACCAAGAGAATGGCCGCGCCTTTCTTCCGCCGATCTTGACGCCCTCAAAGGGCGCTCTTTTGCCGAAACCGCCGCCGCCGTTCTCGCCCGTTTTGCCCATGGCGAAATCGAAGAGGCGGCGCTCGGCGAAATGGCGATGCGGGCCTATAAGGGGTTTCAAGACCCGGCGACCGCCGCCCCGTTAGCCGCGATTGAGAGCGGCGGCGTCCACCTTCTGGAATTGTTCCACGGACCGACCCTCGCGTTTAAAGACGTCGCGATGCAGATGCTCGCCCAGCTATACGATTGGGCGCTTCAAGATGGTGACCGCAAGACAATTATTGGCGCGACGTCAGGCGATACCGGGGGTGCGGCGGTGGACGCGTTTGCCGGTGCGGAAAATGTTGATGTCTATATGCTCCATCCCAAGGGGCGCATATCCGACGTGCAGCGGCGCATCATGACGACCAACAAAGCGTCGAACATTGTCAATATTGCCGTCGACGGCAGCTTCGATGATTGCCAGGCAATCGTAAAATCCCTTTTTTCCCATGACCGCCTTTCGGCGGCGCGAAATTTAGGCGGTGTGAACTCGATCAATTGGGTGCGCCTCGCGGTGCAGACCGTCTACTACTTTACGACATGCGCCCGCCTTGAAGAAGCTCAAGGCAAATCTGTGAATTTCGTTGTTCCGACCGGTAATTTTGGCGATGTTTTCGCCGGCTTTGTCGCCAAGCGCATGGGCGCGCCAATTGGAAAGCTCGCGGTGGCGGTCAATGAAAACGATATCATGCACCGTGTGTTGACGAATGGCGCCTACAAGCCGGATAGCGTGACCCCCACGACGTCGCCGTCGATGGATATTCAGGTGGCGTCAAATTTTGAGCGGCTTCTTTTTGAAGCATCAAGACGTGATGCGGCGCGCATTCGCGAATTCATGCAGGACTTCAATACCATGGGCGGCATGGATGTGCCGACGGCTTGGCTTGAATACATGCAGGAAGATTTCGTCTCGGCCCGGGCGAGCGAAAAGGCGGTAAAAGCCAAAATCGCCTCTATCAAAGAACAGGAAGATATACTGATCGATCCGCATACGGCTGTTGGTCTTGTCGCCGCTGATACCCTTGTTCACGACGGCGCGTTGGGGGGACCAAACGTTGTGTTGGCGACCGCTCATCCTGCAAAGTTCCCGGATGCGGTTGAGGCAGCGGCGGGCGAACGCCCTGGGTTGCCAGTGCATTTTGCCGATTTATTTGACCGCCCCGAACGCATGCTGGAAGCGTCCGCCAATGTTGATCAAATTGCGGATCTTATTTTAGCGAATGCACGACCTGACATGATTGATGCCGATACCGGGATCCACAACGCATGACCGGTTTGCCATTGGATGGCGCGGCAATGCCGCAACTCACGACCCTTTCAAATGGCGCTGTTGTTATCGCCGACCCCATGAAGCACGCGGGGTCCGCAGCGTTGTCCGTCACCTTCAAGGCGGGCGCTTTGGACGAGACGGTCGATCAACAGGGCCTTGCCCACCTTTTGGAGCATATGGCGTTCAAAGGCACGACCGCGCGCACGTCGAAACAGCTTGCCGAAGAAATTGAAGGCGTCGGTGGGACGTTAAATGCGGCGACGGGCTATGAAACCACAAGTTATGAAGCCCGTGTCCTTGGTCCGGATCTCCCATTAGCGTTTGAACTCCTCGCAGATATTTTGCAGGCGCCGACCCTCGCCGAAGAAGATCTTGATAAAGAACGTGATGTGGTTTTGCAGGAAATCGCGGAAGCCGCTGATACCCCTGACGATGTCGTGTTTGAACTCTTGCAAAGCGCGGCCTTTGGCGATCATCCTTTGGGGCGTCCAATTCTCGGCACAAAGAAAACGGTATCCGCCCATACTACAGCGGGTTTGCGGTCGTTTATCGCGGATCACTACGCGCCACCCTCCATGGTCATTGCCGTGGCGGGCGCCGCCTCCGCCGATGGAATTTTGAAACTCGCTGAACAGCATTTTGGCGGCTTTGGCATGTCCGCTGGTCCGGACTCTTCCGATAGAACAACGCCCCCTGACGGAAAAAATTCGGCAACGGGTAAACGGGCTATTGGCCGCTATGTCGGTGGGCGTCGTTTTGATAAACGTGACAGCGAGCAAACCCATATTGCCGTCGCGGCCGAAGGCTATGGCATTGCCCATGAAAATCTGCCGGCGCTTCAAATTTTTGCGGAAGCCTTTGGCGGCGGATGGTCGTCGCGGCTGTTCCAGGCGGTGCGCGAGGAGCGGGGACTCTCCTACAGCGTTTATGCGTTTACGGATGTTTACGAGGATACAGGCCTAATCGGCGCCTATGCGGGGGTTGATGCTGATAAGGCGCCGGCCGCCGCTGCGCTCATCCGTGAAACGGCGGAGCAAATGGCGCGGGATGTCACGCAAGAGGAAATTGATCGCGCTCGGGCGATGATCCGCGCCGGGCTTGTCATGGAAATGGAGGATGCCGAAGATCGAGCGGATGCATGGGTTTCCGATTTTCTATCCTATGGTCGATTAATCTCTCTTGAGGAGGAATGGTCGTATTTTGAGGCCGTCGGCCTCGCCGATGTGCGCCGCGCCGCGGAACGTTTTTTAGCGGCGCCCCTCTCTCTTTCCTTAGTCGGGCAAAGCGACCCTGAGGCGGTGGGAAAAGCGATCGGCTTTCATCCATAAAGCGCCAATCACGCCAAGGCTTAATTTGGCGCTTCGCGTCATTTAGACTATCTTGGCTCGGGCTTTTAAACCCGAGCCACAATAAAGACCGCCTTGGGATTACACAGGGCGTTGATCCAGATGGTATCGGTGTCTTGTTTCAGCGGATTACAGCGTAATTCATGTTCAGCTTTGATTTTGGCCGCGATCAGCGATTTTCTCCCGTTATCGAAACGGAGAATCTCATTTTGCGGGCAGGGGAGCCCCGTGATGCGGAAGCGTGGATCGCTCTTCGCGAGGCGAGTAAAGCGCATCTCACGCGATGGGAGCCGGCATGGCGATCCGACGACATCACACCTGATATCTTTCGCGTTCGATTGCGCGCGCAGGAACGAGAACGCCGTGCAGGCTCGGCGCTTCCTCTTTTTATTTTTGAAAAAAGCGAGGCCGAAAAAGAAGGTGCCTTCGTCGGCGGTGTGACGCTTTCGTCTATTCGTTATCACGCCTCCTGTTCCGCTGAAATTGGGTATTGGGTTGGGGAGCCCTTTTTGCGCCAGGGCGTCGGATCAGCGGCTGTCGGGGCGGTGTGCGAGCACGCTTTTCAGAAACTTGCGCTTAACCGGCTGCAGGCCGCCTGTCAGCCCGGTAATTCGGCATCTCGCCGTGTTTTGGAGAAAACTGGGTTCCGGAAAGAGGGGCTGGCGCGAGACTACCTTTTCATCAATGGCGACTGGCGCGACCATTGCTTGTACGCCCTAACGGCTAGCGACTACTTTGGGGCATGTGGCGGTCGGCAGTTTGAAATGGGCGACCGCAGCGGTCCGTCCGGGTAAGCAATGGGCGTTGCAAGAGGGTGACAATTAACCGTTATCCGGGCATTTCGCTCAATTGTCACAAAGCTATGCGACAGAGCGCGGCGGATATGCAAAAAGCACCATCAAATGGCCTCGAATTATCGCATGGCGCCTTGATCCTGGCGGGCGAGCGCGTGATGATCATAGTTCGGGATCGGTGAGCAGTTCGCGAAGATGATGGCGGCTGTCGCTAAGACAAAAACGGAGCATCTTCGCGCCCCGGGAACTGAGTGAGTCCTGGCTTGTGGGACGCTGCTTCATCGACCAAGGTCGTTTTGTATCGCGGTGGTTCAAAAACCGCCGTTGTTGAGTGAAACACAGTAAACGCTTCGCGCAGGAAGCAATAAAGGGGATCTGGGGCGGTATGGTCGATACGGGCGTCTTTTTCGATGTGTTTTCAAGCGCAGTGGTTCAAAACGGGTTGGGAGACGGCACAATCTCCCCAGTGATTGGGACGGCCGCCTCCGTTGGATCGGTGACATCTGGAGGCATTGAGTTGGCGCGTGGCGCTGTCGCCGGCGCTCTGGTCCTATCGATCGCTTTTTTATCCGGCTTGTCGATTATCGGCCGTACGTCCACCGCCGTTTGCGCGCTTTTCATGGCGAGCGCGGGCGCAGCATTGCTTTTTATCGGTCTCGGTCTCGCGCCCCAGCCTAGCCCCGTTATTTATGGCATTTTTCAAGCGTTGTTCGCCGCTTCAGCGTTGATTTTCGTATCGTCCGCTGTTTCATCGGTAAAGGATAACGCCTTACTGGGCAGTTTGATGTTCGCCGGGGCCCTGTCCATCGTGGGCATCGCCGTAATCAATATCGTGCGCGAGGGCCAAGCGGCGGGGCTTCTGCAAACGAGTTCATTCGCCGGTGGCGCAGCGGCGATTATGATCGCCTTTTACGGCGCCGTGAAAGGCGAAACCGGCGCGCGCCTAATTTTGCCGGGCGCGCTTCTGGCGATTGCCGCACCTTTTATCGGCCCGGCAGTGGGGCCTGTTTTAGGAGGCGTGGCGACGGAAGTCGTGTTTGCAGCCGGGGTTCTAAGCGCCGCATTATTGGGTGGATTGAATGCGGTTGTCGCCAATTTAGGGGCGGTGAACATGCGCTTGCCGCGCAAGTCTGGTGACACGTCCCGGAGCGGCGTCCAAAACGGCGCGGCGCTGGCCTCTAACCATGGTCATTTCCCCGGCCCCGCCCCCGCGAGGGCGACCCATCGCCAGGATCGCTCGCTTTCGGAAAACCAATTGGCCCAGGTGCTGGACTACACCGGTGTTGGGGTATGGGACTGGAGCACGCGCGGCGCCCGTCAGACCGAGAGTTTCTGCCAGATTATGGGAGCGGGCTGCGAGGGCGATTTCACGCCTGAGGCGATGTTAGAGTTTATAAAGTCTGAGCATCAGCCAGGTTTTAAAACGGATGTATTGGGCGCCAATGGGGAAGACGGCAGCTTCAATCTGCTTGTGGGTCTTGTCACCGGCAAAACAGTGCGGATGCGGGGCGCCCGTGCGGTCGATGCAAATGGCGATCTTGAACGTGTTATCGTTTTTGTCGAAGACACCAATGAAGCGCTTGGCTCGACATTGGCTTCGGCCGATGGCGACCGAAATGCTCATCTATTGCAAAACGCTGCGGCGTCCCTGGCCGGTACGGCTGCAATGGGCGCGGGGCGTAGCGCGCCCCTTAGTGTCTCACCGAGCGAAGTCGCGGCGGCGCTCAACAGCGGTGAGCTATCAGCGGGTTTCCAACCGATTGTATCACTGCGCGATGGATCGACGGTCGGTTTTGAGGCCTTGGTGCGTTGGCCGTCCCGTGAACACGATGGCAGAACGCCGCCGCCAGCCGATGATATCATCCGGGCAGCGGAATTAGCGGGCGAGGGTGACGCAATCGCACGCTTAATGGTGTCCGCGGCGGTCCAAAAAATCGCCGATGAGCGCGAGAAAAAAGAGTTTGCAAAAGCAAAACCCTTTGCTTCCGTCAATGTCTCGGTTGGCCAATCCTCCGCTCTCGGATTTGTTGAGGCTGTACGCAATGCGATCGAAAGCAAAAAATTACCCGCTAAGTCATTAGTTCTTGAACTGACGGAAGTTGAGAAAATTGAGGACACCGCGGCCGTTGCCGCGACGTTCGCCGCGTTGAAAGAGGCAGGCGCCGCGCTCGCGTTCGATGATTTTGGCGCTGGCTTATCAAGTTTATCGACTTTGCATAAATATGATTTCGACTACCTGAAAATCGATCGGTCGTTTATTGATCGTCTTCGCGATGAAAGCGGCGCGGATAAAACCGTAGCGGCGCTCGCCCGATTGGGTCGCGAATTTGGCATGACCGTCATTGCGGAGGGCGTCGAAGCAAAAAAGACCGCTGACATCGCCCGTGTGGCCGGCTGTCAGTTGGGACAAGGATATCTCTACGGTGAAGCCGTGATCGGCGCAGCCCTTGTGAATGAAACGTCTGGCGCTGACGACGTGGCCCGCGCGACTGAGGCGGACGTTGAGCAATCGACTGAAGAGCATGCATCGCCGTCAGATACCGGTGGCTCGGCGTCGGTGGATGCGAGCTCGGGCGCTCAAGATAGTGACGATAATTCGGTTGAGGGGTCCGCTCATTCGGCGACTGATGGGGAGCAAACGCCTGCGAGCATCGAAAATAAAGGCTCCGATCTTGAGAACGATCGTGCGGCGGTGGTCGGGGAAAATGAGAAAAGCAACGAAAAAAACGACCTGAAAGGCGACCTCGACATCGCGGACAGCGATATGGAAAACGCCCCAAAGCGAACTGATGGCGAAGGAATGATTGGTCGCGAACCAAAGCGTGGCCTTTTCGGAGCGCGGCGCGGTCGCTAGAGCGCCCTTTTAAGTCAGCCCCGTTTCATTGCCCCCTCTAATTCAAGAGCGCATTGCCATCCCGGACATCCGACCAAGCGTCCGAAAACATGGCTTCCGTGACGTTTAGAGTTTGAAGGGCGCGTCGCCATGTCTTTTCCGGTGTCGCTGAAAAGATAAGATCTTCGTCGGCGTCTAGATGAAGCCAAACGTTGGCGGCGATCTCCGTTTCGAGCTGACCAGCGCTCCAGCCTGCGGATCCTGTCGCGAACAACCATTTGGCTGGCGGTGTTTCTCCGGCGATCTCCCGCAACACTTGTTCGTCGCCAGTTGCGCCTAATACGCCGCAAACGGGCGTGAATGTTCCTTCAGTGACATAGTCAAGGCTGTGCAGGACAAGGCCGCGCGATGGGTCCACGGGACCACCGTCGAAGACGGCAGTGCGGGTGAGGGATGGCTCAGCGATATCTGAGGTCGCTTCTGGGGCGGGCGTTATATCTAACGCCTGCAGCACATCGCCGACCATCACGCTTTTGCGCGGTTTGTTCACCACAAGACCAAATGCATGGGAGGCATCATGGTTGAGGAGAAAAATCACGGCCCCTTCGAACCGAGGATCGGTCATATTGGGCATGGCTATCAACAGTTTGCCCGAGAGGTAGTCTTGCGTGCTCATCGTGCAAAAGTACTGTGTACAATCGATAACGACAACACCAGACCGGGCGCAAAGCTGAGCTTTCCGCGGGCGACATTGTAAAGCTTGAGATTAGGGCTGTAGATGGTTATGTGGCGTTGCATGAAAGCGGGCGAGCACCGATCTCGATGAATGCCCGCTGACCCTGAATTGATCAAAGGAGCCCCTCGATGGCGATTTCAAAAGGCGACAAAATTCCAAGCGCAACAGTGATGATGGCGACCAGCGCCGGCCCGGATAAGGCCGACGCGGCTGAGGTCTTAGGCGCAGGCAAAGTGGCGCTTTTCTCAGTGCCGGGCGCATTCACCCCAACCTGCTCTGCGAAACACTTACCTGGGTTTGTTGAACATGCTGACGCCCTGAAGGCGAAAGGCGTCGACAAGATTGTCTGCATGTCCGTCAATGACGCCTTCGTGATGCAGGCGTGGGGCGCAAGCGCCAATGCGGGAGACACCGTAGAAATGCTGGCCGATGGTAATGGCGAATTTGCCCGTGCTTTAGGATTAACGATGGATGGGTCCGGGTTTGGTCTTGGCGAGCGGTCTCAGCGCTTTTCCGCCATCATCGACAATGGCGTGGTGAGTGAGTTGAATATCGAAGAGCCAGGCGCGTTTGAAGTTTCAAGCGCTGAACATATGCTAGGCCAACTCTAAACGCGTTTATAAACCTATTTACACTGATAAAATGCTGAAGGGCTGCAGACGCTCTTCGGCATTTTTTTATAGTCGCGTTCCTTACAAAAAACGGGCGACCACATCTTTGTAAGAACGCGACAGTTTTAACTCGTTGCCATTCTCAAGGGTGAGGAAGTATTCGCCATTCGAGTGAGGGTGAAGTTCTTTTACTTTCTGCACGTTGACAATGGCCGAGCGGTGGATGCGCTGGAACCTGCTGGGGTCTAGGCGTTGCTCTAACGTCTTCATCGTTTCTCGGATAATATGGGTTTTACCGCCAGCATGTATGCACATGTAATCGCCCGCAGCGTCAATCCATTCGATATCATCGGCGTTAAGGATGACGACTTTGGAGCCGTCTTTGAAGCTTAACCGTTCAGTATACCGTTCTTTTGCTGTCCATTCGGGGTCGTCGATCAACTCTTTGATGCGGTCACGGTCTTCTTCATTGAAGGACGCTAGAAGCTCCACCAGTTTTGTTTCGCGATTTGCGGCCGTGCGTGAACGAATAGCTTCGCGTGCCCGGTGGATGGCACCGGCGAGGCGTTCTCCCTCGACAGGTTTGACGAGGTAATCAAGGGCGTTGGCTTCAAATGCTTCGATGGCGAATTTGTCATAGGCGGTGACAAAGACCACCAGCGGGGCTGGAAACCCGAGAAGCGCGCGAACAACACCGAACCCGTCTAGACCCGGCATTTGAATGTCCAAAAAAACCAGATCCGGGGTACGCGCTTTGATTTCCTTAACCGCTTCGCGACCGTTGCTGCATTCGCATAGTATCTCAATTTCTGGATACTCAGCGAGGCGCGCCCGCATGCCTTGATTGGCAAGGGGTTCGTCATCAACCAGAATAACGCGGATTTTCTCATCGGAAGCGTCGTTGGACATATCGGCAGACCTAGTTCTTTTTCTCAAAAGGCAGTTTCAACGTGACACACAAACCCGCTGGCTCCAGCTTGGTGACATGGAAGGATTGTGAGGGACCATAAAGATGGACAAGGCGTTCGCGCATGTTCACAAGGCCGACCCCGCCGCCAATGGCGTTTTTAGCGAGCATGCCCGACGGGTTTTCCGGCGCCTCTGGGCCATTGTCGCAGACTTGCAAATGCAACATGTCATCTTCGCGGCGGGCGCAAATACGAATTTCGCCGCCGCTCTCCATTTTGGCGATCGCGTATTTAATGGCGTTCTCGATGGCGGGTTGCAGGATGAGCGAGGGGACTTGCGCATCCATCGTTTCCTCATCGACGTCCTTGACGATTTTCAACCGCTCGCCAAACCGCGTTGTCTCAATATCGAGGTAGAGTTGAAGGGCGCGCAGCTCCTCCGATAGTGTAGTTTTCTGTAGGGGGTCGCTATCAAGGGAATAGCGTAAAAATGCTGAGAGTTTTGTCAGCATATCATTGGCTTGTTGACCATCCTTCACGAGCACAAGGGTGGAGACCGCGTTCAGCGTGTTAAACAGAAAATGAGGGTTAAGCTGATAGCGCAGCATTTTTAGTTGCGCTTGATCGGCGAGCCGGGCGGCGCGCAATGTGCGCTCGCTCTCGTCTCGCAAGGTTAGGTAATAGTTGATGCCAAAATAGAAGCCGGCCCAAGAAAACAGAAGAAACAGGTTGGGTGGTAAATCGGGGCGCAGCAACATCAGAAAATTTTCAGTGCCAAGCTGCACAACGCGCGTTTCCATCCAGGCGCGCCCGAAGATCAGTTCAAACATGATCGCCTTCATCGCCGACATGGCGATGGTCATGGCGGCCGTGCCGCCGAGGGCGATCGTTAAAAGGGAAATTGGCGGTCGTCGGCGGGCGAGGCGATAAATCGGCCGCAAAACAATGCTTGTACTGATAAATCCAATCGTAGACGACGAAATCGAAAATGCGATGGCGTCCGCGGACCATCCAGCGACGAGGGACGAAACGGACAGGACGTGGAAAACGAAAAACCCAACCCACCCGGTGGTTTGAAGCGTCCAAAACATGCGCTCTTTTGACGAGAACAGCCAGTTCATTAGCCAGCCAGTTTTGCCGCCGGCGGTCAGGAACGGTCCTGAATTGAACTGTGTGGGATCGATAGCGGCCATCTGGTCGGTTCTGGTTTTCTTTCTTGCGGTTTGGCTGTCGGCTTGGCCTTTGGTCTGGTCGGGGTTAGCGCCGGCGCCTGTCACATCGCCGGGTTGGTTCGCCCGTTCCGCCGCCGGTATTCTTGTGTCCATCGTCGCCCCTTTACTCCAATCATCGAGTGTCCCTGCCGCGCAAGCGCAAAGCGGCGAATGGCCCTCCTTATGCGGTGGCGTGGGCCATTGTTTTGTTATTGGAGGGTAATCGTACGCTTATTCCGGCAAGGACAAAAGCCGTACATCGCCGCCAGCTGCGGTTGTATTGATGGTTAACGTGCGTTCCACGCCGAAACGCCAAACGGCGCTCTCAGGCCCAAGAACCGGAATGATCGCCGCCGTCCGCTCGCTTAACGCCAACCGCACTGCGCGACAGTCATCTCCATTGCAGTTTTGCAAGTCGACCGCGAGGAGAGACAAGCGCCTGTCTTGTAAAATCGCCGCCGGGATCTGGTCGCCATATCCTAACCGTACGGCGAGGTCATCCGGCGCGCCAGCACGGCCCAAATAGGTGCTCAGTTTTTCGAAATAGGGTGCAACGCCGATTAGGGCATTACCGGCGCCGAGGGTTTTGGCGATTAACGCTGGCAGTGACGCTTCCGGCCCAAAGACAAATGCAACGCCGCGCCCACGGGAGCGCAAGGTGTTCGATTCACCTGTTGGACCCGGCAACTCCTCGGGCGCTTCACGCACGGCGGCGTAGGTCGCGGCCTGGCGTAAGATATCGGCCATGATGGGCGCGCCGTCGCGGGCCGCCTCGCTGGCCGCTTTGACGAAAACACTGCGTTTGTCCGCGATGCGATGCCAGTCAGCGAAAGCGCCTTGGGACTGGTTAAGCAATTGGTCGAGGAGGGAAGGGGTATCGTTTGTCAGTATCGACCCTGTCGCTTCAGGCTGATCACCGGACACTTCTTCTTTAGGCCGTCGCAGCGCCTCCACATAATAAGGGCCGCCCGCCTTCGGGCCGGTCCCCGACAGACCTTCACCGCCAAAGGGTTGTACACCAACGACAGCGCCGATTTGGTTGCGGTTGACGTAAATATTACCGACCCGGGCCCGCGAAACGATGTCATGCATTGTCTCATCGATGCGGGTATGAATGCCGAGGGTCAGCCCGTACCCCAAATCGTTAAGGGCGTTGATGAGATCCGGCAGGCCGGCGGCCTTGAACGTGACCACTTGCAACACCGGTCCGAAAATCTCCTCCTTCACGGATGATAAAGCGTCAACGGCGACGGCGATGGGGGGAATATACCATCCTTTTTCCGGATGCTGTGTAATTTCCGCGATGACCCGGCCATGGGATTTTAGTCGGTCAACCGCGTCACGAATTCCAATTTGTGCTTCTTCATCGATGATGGGGCCCACATCGGTGCGAATATTTGCTGGATCGCCAACGGTTAACTCCGCCATGGCGCCGGCGAGCATTTCTTCAAAACGCGGCGCGATATCTTGCTGCACACAGACGATGCGACAAGCAGAACAACGCTGTCCGGCGCTTTGAAAAGCGGATTCAATGACATCCTTGACGGCTTGCTCAAGAAGCGCGGTTGAATCGATGATCATCGCGTTGAGCCCGCCCGTTTCAGCGATCAATATCGGCGCGGCGGTTGTGGGCGTGTCCGATCGCTGGGCGAGGCTTCGGTTGATAATTTGGGCTGTTTGTGTTGATCCGGTAAACATCACCGCGTCGATGGCGCTATTGCTCACCAGGGGGCCGCCAACGGCGGGGCCGTCCCCTGGAATGTACTGGAGGACGCCCTTTGGCACACCGGCGTCATGCATGAGTTTTACCGCCTTATAGGCGATGAGCGGGGTTTGCTCTGCGGGTTTTGCGATGACAGCGTTACCGGCGGCTAGGGCGCCAGTGATCTGCCCCAGGAAGATCGCCAGAGGGAAATTCCACGGGCTAATGCAGGCGACCACCCCTAAAGGATGCGTCTGCTCCGTTTCTAAGCGCACCGCTTCGTCAGGATAGAAGCGCAGGAAATCGACGGCCTCTCGGACCTCGGCGATGGCGTCAGGGATTGATTTACCAGCCTCCTGGCTCGCGAAGCGCATGAAGGAAAGGGCCTCGCGTTCCAGCGCGTCGGCGGCCCGGCGTAAGATGATCGCCCGCTTTTCGGCACCAAGGGCCATCCAGCCTTTTTGCGCTTCCCTCGCGCTCTCGCAGGCTGCCGCGACAATTTCCTCATCGCCTTGGACTACATGACCGACGACCCGCGTTGGGTCGATGGGCGATTTGATATCGAGCGTAGCGTCACGGTAAAATTGATCATTAGATGATCTTTCTACCAACGGCATTGCAGTGAACGGATTGCCGTCATCCTCTGTAATTTCTCCAACAACGGCCTTTTCAAGGGTCGCAATCGTGTCTCGGTCGGTGTCGTCCCACCCTTGTGCTGAGAGGCGCTCGCCCGCGAATAGATCACGCGGTGCGCGGATAGCAGAGTTGGCGATCTCGCTCAGATTTTGGATTTCGTCGATGGGGTCGGCGACGATTTCATCGACCGACAGATCGGGATCAATCAATTGGTTGACGAATGACGAGTTGGCGCCATTTTCCAAGAGGCGGCGCACCAGATAGGGCAACAGCTCTTTGTGCCCGCCGACGGGGGCGTAAATCCGTGAGCGGACGCCCTTTTTCAATAGACGATCATGGAGCGCCTCGCCCATGCCGTGGAGGCGTTGCAATTCGTAAGCGGCGTCGGGCCCTGCCATTTCGCGTGTCAACGCCGCAGTCAGCGCGTTGTGGGTCGCAAATTGAGGGTAGATAACATCGGCGTTCTCAAGAAGCATCCGCGCGCAAGTGACAAAGCTTACATCGGTCAGTACTTTCCGGGTAAAGACGGGGTATGTCTCAAGCCCCATGACTTGGGCGCGCTTGATCTCGCCGTCCCAATAGGCGCCCTTTACCAGCCGTACCATGATGCGCCGTTTTTGGGCGCGTGTTGCGGCGATAAGCCAGCGCAGGACATGGGTGGCGCGGCGTTGATAGGCTTGGACCACCACGCCGAACCCATCCCAGCCAGCGAGGTCTGGATCCTGTAGCAGCGCGTCAATCAAATCCAATGAAATGTCGAGGCGGTCTGTTTCTTCCGCATCAATATTAAACCCTAAGTTCGCCGCTTTCGCCTTGAGCGCGAGATCTTTGACCCGGGCCGCAAGCTCCGTCATCACGCGTTCTTTTTGATGAATTTCGTAGCGAGGATGCAAGGCGGACAGTTTGATGGAGATGCCAGGGTTATCGGTGACCGCCTCACTGGTTGCTGTTTTGGCGATATTGGCGATCGCCTCGGCGTATTCGTCGTAGAATTTATCAGCGTCAGCCGCCGTTAGCGCCGCTTCGCCCAACATATCGAATGAAAATGTATAGCCTTTCTCGGCGAAGTCGCGCCCGCGCTTTAGCGCCTCTTCAATGGTCTGCCCTAGGACGAAATGTTCGCCCATGATACGCATGGCTTGACCAACGGCCGCGCGGATTACCGGATCACCGACACGATCCATAAGGTCCTTTGTCGCTTTCACGACCCGACGTGTCGGGTCTTTCGCTTCGATGTCATCGAGCCATGCGGCGGTCATCATCAGGGCGCGCGTCGAAAAATTGACGAGCGGGAAGGGGCTTTTGCCCTTGTGGGCCGACCAATCGCCGGCATCGACTTTATCCTGGATGAGGGCGTCTGCCGTCGCCGCGTCAGGCGTTCGTAAAAGGGCTTCGGCCAGGCGCATCAGGGTGACGCCTTCGGCAGTCGACAAACCATATTCTTGCAGAAACTTATCGATAAGACTGGAGCGACCAGCGTTCGCCCTCGCTTCATGGACGAATGCGGCGGCGTCTTTTTGGGCGCGAAGACGCCCCTCCGACCCAATGTCGCCCTCCAAAACAAGCTGTTGGGCAAGGCTCGCCTCATTGTGAAGCGTGGCTTCGCGGATCGCTTGTCTTAAATCAGGCGCTAGTTGAAGCGGTGTTGGTGCTTCCGCCATGGGGTCCTCGTCACAAAAACGTATTGCAAATGGTGAAAGGCGGTGATCGAGGGCTAGCCAGAGTTCGCCAAACTAGCTGGGGCAAAGGTTGGAAAGCCGGACGGTCACGCGCGTCGCCTGTTAAATCGGCCATATAGCAGCGTCGCCATTTTGTCATCGTTCAATTTAACAAAAAATGTCCCGAAACGGGCTCGAAACACTAACAGCTCTGACATATCTGTTGGGCCCCGATGCACTGCACAATCGCATTGTAATGCGGCCTGGCCCATCGTACCTAACTAGAGAATCTCCAGTCTTTGCCGGCTGTGCTGGCGAAGTTGCGATGAGATACCCGTTTTGATCCAGGCCCATCAAACCTCAAAAGGCCATATAAAGGTAAGGAAACAGCTCCATGACCGAAGCGTATGTATATGACGCCGTGCGCACGCCGCGCGGCAAAGGCAAATCCGACGGTTCACTTCACGAGGTAACGCCCGTCCAATTGGCGACGCAGGTTCTCGAAGCCGTGCGCGATCGCAATGGATTGGAAGATAAAGGCCAAACCGACGCCATTGAAGACGTCGCTTTTGGCGTTGTCTCTCCGGTTGGGGAGCAGGGCGCCGTCATCACACGGACGGCGTTGTTGAATGCTGGCTTTCCTGAAACGACATCGGGTATCCAAGTAAACCGCTTTTGTGCGTCAGGCCTCGAGGCGATCAATATCGCGGCGGCGAAGGTAAAATCTGGCGAAGCAGATCTGACCATCGGCGGCGGCGTTGAAGCGATGTCTCGTGTCCCCATGGGGTCCGATGGCGGGGCATGGCCCGTTGACCCATCGGTCGCGTTCAAAACCTATTTCGTGCCCCAGGGCATCTCGGCGGACCTTATTGCGACAAAGCATGGGTTCTCCCGTGACGACGTTGACGCTTATGCGGTTGAAAGCCAGAAACGTGCGGCGAAGTCTTGGAGTGAAAAGCGCTTCGAAAAGTCGATAGTACCGGTAAAAGACGTGATCGGTGATACGGTTCTTGCTCATGACGAAACCGTTCGCGCCCAGACGGATATGCAATCCCTAGGGGGGTTGAAACCTTCATTTGCGGCGATGGGTGAAAATTTTGGGTTTAACTCTGTCGCGCTGCAGAAATACCCTGAGATCGAGAAAATCAACCATGTCCACCATGCGGGCAATTCCTCTGGCATCGTCGACGGCGCCGCGGCTGTCCTGATCGGCACCAAAGAAGCCGGCGAACGGCTCGGGATGAAGCCGCGCGCGCGCATTCGTTCTATGGCGTCCGTTGGTTCGGAGCCAACCATTATGTTGACCGGTCCGGAATTCGCCGCCCAGAAGGCGTTGAAGAAAGCCGGCATGGAAAAAGGCGATATCGACCTTTGGGAACTGAACGAGGCGTTCGCTTCTGTCGTGTTGCGGTTCATGCAGGCTTTGGACATTGACCACAACGATATCAACGTAAACGGCGGCGCGATTGCGATGGGCCACCCGCTCGGCGCAACGGGCGCCATGATTTTCGGCACGATGGTCGACGAACTCGAGCGATCGGACAAAGAAACCGCGCTCGTGACGCTTTGCATCGGCGCTGGCATGGGCACGGCCACGGTGATCGAGCGGATTAATTAAGATACGGAATTGATACAAATGTCATATGAGAATTTATCTGTAGAAGTTGATGGCGATGGGATCGCCCTGGTGACGATTGACCTGCCCGGTCAATCCATGAATGTCTGGAACGAAGGGCTGATGCGCGATTTCGCCGCCTGGGTGGATAGCTTCGTGGCCGATGACGCCGTTAAAGGCGCGGTTATAACGTCCGGCAAGAAATCTGGCTTCCTTGCGGGCGCTGATTTGCGGATGCTTGGCTCTTCCGATGGTCCAGGCTCTGGGGACAATCCATTCGAGAGCGCCTTTGGATTAAACCGCACCCTTCGCAAATTGGAAACTTCTGGGCATCCAGCTAAGGCGATTTTGAAGGGTGAAGCCCATGCAAAGCCGGTCGCGGCCGCCGTTGAGGGGCTCGCGCTTGGCGGCGGGCTAGAATTGGTTCTCGCCTGTCATCATCGCGTCGTGGCGGATAACCCGAAAATTCAACTGGGCGTGCCGGAAAGCCAGGTTGGGCTCCTACCGGGCGCCGGTGGGACCCAGCGCATTCCGCGCCTTGCGGGCCTGCAAAATGCGGCGATGATGGCGACGACCGGCAAGCCTATCGATCCGAATACGGCGAAGGCCTATGGCATCGTTCAGGACATTGTGCCGGCTGGCGATACCGTTGCAAAAGCCAAAGAATGGGTAAAAGCAAACCCGAAAGCGGCCCAGCCATGGGACAAGAAGGGCTTCAAATTCCCAGGCGGCGGCGGCGCCATGGATCCTCGCGCGGTGCAGTTTTTTATGGCGTCCAACGCCATGGCGCAGCAGCAATCGCAGCATAACTATCCAGCGATCGAGGCCATTCTTTCTTGTCTTTACGAGGGGTCGATTGTGCCCTTCGACACGGCAATCAAGATTGAAACCAAATACTTCATGAAGCTTTTGAGTGGATCTGTTGCGAAGAACATGATCCGTACATTGTTCATCAACAAGCAAGCGGCGGAAAAAGGCGAGCAACGCCCTGCCGATGTACCGCCCACAGAACTTAAGAAAGTCGGTGTCTTAGGCGCCGGTATGATGGGCGCTGGCATCGCCTATGTCACGGCGAAGGGAGGGATGGATGTCGTTCTTCTCGATCGTGATCTGGAATACGCCCAAAAGGGCAAGGCCTATTCTGAAGGCATTGTGCAAAAGGGCCTTTCCCGCGGTAAAGTGAGCAAAGAAAAGGGCGAGGAACTTCTCGCTCGCATCACGCCGACGACCGATTACAATGATCTGAAAGATGTCGATATGATCATTGAGGCGGTATTCGAAGATCCGGATGTAAAATCCGACGTCATCAAAAAGACCGAAGCGGTGATCGGCAAAGATGTCATTTTCGCTTCTAACACGTCGACCCTGCCGATTACGGGACTGGCGAAAAACTCAGAACGGCCGGATCAATTTATCGGCATTCATTTCTTCTCGCCCGTCGACAAGATGCCTCTGGTCGAGATCATTCCAGGCGATGAATCTGGCGATCGCTCATTGGCGGCGTCGCTCGATTATGTGCGCATGATCAAGAAAACACCGATTGTGGTAAAAGACACGCGTGGCTTCTATACCAACCGGGTGGTGCCGCCTTATCTCAACGAAGCCATGCTGATGGTGAAAGAAGGGATCAACCCGGCGCTTATAGAAAACGCTGCAAAGCAATTAGGCATGCCCGTCGGTCCACTGGCGCTTACCGACGAGACATCGTTGTCCCTCGGTTGGATGCTTGTTCAGTCTACAAAGAAAGAACTCGGCGCCGATTATAAACCAAATGGCGTTGAAGATCTGTTGGAGAAAATGGTCGACGGCTTGGGCCGCCAAGGCCGTAAATCCGGCGGTGGTTTCTACGAGTATCCAGAAAACGGCAAAAAGCACCTCTGGAAGGGCTTGCAGGATCATTTCCCGCTTGCTGCAGATCAGCCGTCCCTTGAAGAAACGAAGGAACGTATTCTCTACGCGCAGCTGATCCCGGCGGCGCAATGCTATGCAGACGAGATCGTTTTTGATCCTCAGTCAGCGGATCTTGGCGCCATCTTTGGGTGGGGCTTCGCCCCATGGACTGGCGGTCCGATGAGCCATATCGATACGATTGGCTTGGACTCCTTTGTGCGCAAAGCTGACAGTCTCGCCCAAAAATATGGTGAGCGGTTCAATCCACCGCAAAAATTCCGCGACATGGCGGAGCAGGGCGAAACCCTTTACAAGGCCGCTTAACAAACAGGTCTTTTTGTCTTTGAAGAAAAGTCGAAGCGCGCTTCTTTTGGGAAGCGCGCTTCGTCTTTCACCTAGCCCTCATTTGATTTTTGGTTTGGTGAAAATTGGGTTGCGTAACGAGCATAGACTATATGGCCGTCATTGTTGCGTCACATCGCGGTGATGATGGCGTAACTGGAGTATTTTTCTCCCCTCATGCCGGCCGCGGTGAAATTCGGTCCCGGGGCGCAGGCTCTCAGGTAAAAGGGGAGCGTCAAATTGGAATCTGGCCATTGGCCAGGGATCGAGCAAAATAGGCGCTATGATTAGATCCCTATTCAGCATCATTCTGGCGGTGATCATCGGCTTGACGGCGGCCAAGTTCATCGAAGGCGTTGGCGCGGCGGCGTATCCGCCCGCCGTTCCCGTTGACCTCAATGATCTGGAAGCCGTCCGCGCCGCGAGCGGGGCGTTTCCGACCGGGTACAAGCTTATGCTGGCGTTAGGGTGGGGAGGCGGCGCCTTTATCTCGGCAATTATCGCCCTTGCCCTTGGTCGTCGGTGGGCGCCCTTAGGGGGCCTCGCGGCGGCGACTATCTTTTTCAACAGCGTCATCACGTTGCTGGGCATGGGGCTTTCATGGTGGCTTTGGCCCTTGAGCGCCGCTGCTTGCGCCGGGGGTGGGGTCGCGGCCCTCACCATATTGAAACCGAAACCCTTGTCCGCCCGCGAAAACCGATCAGAGAGTGATTTTCTGTCATGACCGAGCGCCCCCCGAAAACTGATCCAGCGCCCGATGGTGATGAACCGCCAATTCCGGCGGCGACCGTCGTCATGCTGCGGGATGATCCGACCTTTGAAGTTTTGATGGTCGAGCGCCACGCAAATATTGCATTCGCGGGTGGGGCGATGGTTTTTCCCGGCGGGCGGGTCGACCCAAGCGACCGTCTGGATGATTGGCGGGACCACGCCACGGGTTTGAGCGATGACCCGAGCCTTGCGGCGGGCCAAATCGCGGCGATCCGTGAAGCCTTTGAGGAAGCCGGGTTATTGCTGGCGCGTCCAGATGGCGCGGATGGGCCCGGTGGCGCATTTCTTCATGGCGACGATGTCGCAGATCTGGACCATTGGCGAAAAGAGATTGAGGCGGATGACAGCGTCTTTTTGTCGTTAGTTCGTGAGCAGAAATTAACCCTTGCAGCCGATGCAATGGCGTTGTTCGCCCATTGGGTGGCGCCGCCCCGGATCCACAAACGCTTCGACACTCTGTTTTTCGCCGCCATTGCGCCGCCGACGCATACGGCGCGACAAGATGGCGATGAAGCGACGGAGGCTATTTGGATCTCGCCCGATAACCTCCTTGCTGCGGCTGATTCTGGGGCGCGCAAATTGATCTTCCCTACACGGCGTAATGTGGAGCTTCTTGCGACCCACAAAAGCGCTGACGATGCCATTAAGGGCGCCAGCGCCCGGCCAATCCGGCCCATTTGCCCGACAATTGAAACGAGGGATGGGCGGCCATATCTGACGATCCCGGATGATTTAGGGTATCCCGTTACGGCCGAAGCGCTGGAAGATACCTTTCGAGGATAAGCTGCGTTCGGGTTGCGGGCGTTACTGGCGACCATCAAATTTACAGAAAAAAGGCCCCGCTAAGACAGGGCCTTTCTACGTTATTCATCGATTCTTTGGGTCAGAAGCGGAAACGAATGCCGCCTGTTGCGGTTAGGCCGTCGATGTCGTCTTCGACTTCACCGGAAAGCAAGTTTGCGCCGCCGCCGACAAAATTTCGATCAAGACGAGCATTTATGACGCGGAAGTACCGGCCCTCAGCATAGAGATCGAGGTTATCTGACAGGCGAATGGTAGCGCCCGCCGCAATGTGACTGGCGAAAGCCGTATCGTTGCCTTGAACGGCGAAGGTTGGCGCTGTCGCTGTTGGTGGGAAGTAGTTCACATTTGAATCAACAAACCCAAGGCCAAAGCCGCCGCCGACATAAGGAATGATGCGCTGATCTTCGCTAAAGATGATATCGCTATAATTGTTCAGGTAAACGAACGTAATGTCTTGATCGCCGCCGAAAATTTGATTTCCGCCGTTAAAAGAGCCGCCTTCAATCTCGCGGGAGATCGCGCTGCCTTCAATTTCGAGGCGTGGGTGGAAGATCGTCAGATACTTGAATGGAAGTTGAACGCCGATTGCGCCGCCAAACGTCAATCCTGCTTCAACTGAGAGGTTAAGATCGAGGGGCGTGCCGGCAACGCCGGTCGGGCCAGGAACACCGGCAACTGGATCTGCGATCCCATTAAAAGATGAATCCTGAAGGAAGGAAGCGCCGCCGAAGCCAGAGATATAAAACCCTCCAGGCGCTGGATCGGTATCGAAAAGGCCTGCCTTTGCCGGCGCGGATGCGAATAGCGCAGCGCCAGCGGTGACCGCTGCGGCGCGCAAAAAATTGGAAACGGTTTTTTTCATAGCAAAGCCCTTTCAAGACTCAAATGTACAATCCCGCCCCCAGAGTTGGGCGTCGCTATTTCACCATCACAGAGCTCGATGACCAGCGCATTACAAAGCATGTAACAGCTTATCACACTCAAGTGACAATCGAGCGATTTGATCCGCGATGAGGGGATTACATCGTCGTTATGTTCGGCCCGTCGCTGAAGCATTTTTTTAGCGTTTTTGATTCGCTGGCGGTCAAACCAAATCGGTCCGCGATTTGTTTCTTTGGGTGATCATTCTGCGGGTAATTTCAAAAGCAGCGATATCATAGAGCGTATGGGCAATCATCACCGGCCAGAGAGTGTCGGTTATCCAGTTAATGATACTGAGATATAGGCCCAGGACGCCTGCGATGATGGCATAAAGAGCGGTTCGCGCGTGCAGCGCCCCGAACAAAATGTTTGGGAGGACAAGAGCAAGCGCCAAGGGTAAAAAACGTTCCGCCACCCCCTGAAGCGCGCCGCGAAACAGCACTTCTTCGCCGACGCCAGCGATAATGCTCATTGCGACAATGCGCGCCGGCGTCAGATCAAACCCGATATTCGCCATGAACTCGAGCTGGGACTCTCGGAACGCAGCAAGGGCGGGGGACGAGGTTTTCATGAACCAGGCGAGGAGCGCCAAAAGTGGCAGCGTGACGATGACGCCAATGATAATACTGCTTACACTGAGTTTTAACTGGGTATGCAGTGGTATTTGGAATATCCAAGCGACCACGACCCCTAGCAATAGCACCCCAACGCCGCCGGCCATGGCGGTATAGAAGATAGAGGGTTGATCCTTTGGCGTGGAGCTAGAGGCGGGGGCGTTTAGCGCTGGAGCAATTGGGGCGAGTTCGTTATCGGTGTTGTCTTGATGATCGGATTGGCTCGGGGTCATCGTCGGCGCAAACCGCCCAGAAGACCACGGAGAAGTTCACGCGCCAGCGTCGATGAAATGGTGCGAGCGGCTGATTTCATGGCGGCCTCGCCGACGCTTTGTCGCCCGGAACGCCTGCCGCCGGTTTTTTTGGCTGCAGAGCGCCGCCCGGCTCTTTGATCATTTTTCTCCGCTTCGTCTGCACGCGCTGCTGCGCGGTTCTTTAGGACTTCATAAGCGGACTCCCGGTCGATGGCGTCACCGTAGCGACGCATCTCCGGCGCGGTTTTCAGGACTTCATACCGGCGCTCATCCGTCGATGGACCGAGATAAGAGGCTGGCGGACGAATAAGCGTGCGTTCGACGATCGAGGGGGCGCCCTTGGTTTTGCCCTCTGTCAAAAGCGTCGAAACAAGAGCCTCACCAACACCCAATTCGCCGATGACCGTTTCCGCGTCAAACGCAGGGTTTGGACGAAAGGTTTCGGCCGCAGCTTTGACGACTTTTTTCTCCCTTGGCGTGAACGCTCTTAGGCCATGAATGATCCGTGTTGCTAATTGGCTCGATACGCTGTCGGGGACATCCAACGGGTTTTGCGTCACAAAGAAAATCGCAACGCCTTTCGACCTGATGAGGCGGACAACCTGTTCAACCTTTTCAAGAAGCGCCTTGGGGGCGTCATCGAACAAGAGATGGGCTTCATCGAAGAAAAAGACGAGTTTCGGCCGGTCCGCGTCGCCCACCTCCGGCATTTCTTCAAACAGCTCTGACAGCAACCACAACAAGAACGTGGCGTAGAGTTTCGGTGACTGCATTAACCGTTCAGCAGCCAGAATATTAACAAGCCCCGCGCCGGAGCGCTCTTTTTGTAATAGGTCCTGGAGATCAAGCGCTGGCTCGCCGAAAAATGCATCCGCGTCCTGTTCTTCCAGGGCGAGAAGCCGGCGTTGAATGGCGCCGATACTAGCTTTGGAGACATGGCCATATTCCAAGGACAGTTCCTTGGCGCGCTCGCCCACATGAACAAGAAGCGCCCGTAAGTCTTTCAGATCAAGGAGTAAAAGCCCTTCATCATCGGCAAGGCGGAAGGCGAGGGTGAGAACCCCTTCCTGGGTCTCATTGAGGCCAAGCAGGCGGGCGATAAGGAGAGGCCCCATCTCACTGACGGTCGCGCGAATTGGCGCGCCTTTTTCGCCGTATAAATCCCAAAACACGACCGGGAAGGCTTCAGGATCATAATCCGTTAGACCGATCGTCTCGGCGCGTTCTGTCAGGCGTTCGTTCAGGACAGCCGGGGTCGTCATGCCTGATAGATCGCCTTTTACATCGGCCATGAAGACGGGCACCCCAGCTTTGGAGAATCCCTCGGCGAGAATTTGCAGGGTAACCGTTTTGCCTGTGCCAGTTGCGCCAGCAATCAAGCCGTGCCGGTTGGCGTAT
Source organism: Parvularculaceae bacterium (assembly GCA_965263305.1). Taxonomy (GTDB): domain Bacteria; phylum Pseudomonadota; class Alphaproteobacteria; order Caulobacterales; family Parvularculaceae; genus MED-G105. The sequence goes on along the minus strand of OZ253666.1, from coordinate 167,253 downwards.
TTAAGGGGCAGATATTGAGGCGTCTCACCGGCGCCAATAAAAATTCCGTCCTGTTCGGGCGATAGAGTGCGATGCAATGTCGGCTCGGGCATGATGGTTCCAGGTTTTTTAAGCGAGGATTCCGCGCGGAGGACGCCAACTCGATTTGAAAACGTCCCCAACGCTGTGATTCGTAAGGGTTTTGGCCCTATCCGCCCGTCCGGGGCAAGCGGTTCAATGCATCCTGTTGGGCGGTTTGCAGCCTATGAGGGAACTAAAAGGGACGTTTCCAGGAGAAAAATACCCTTCCGATCCCCCAGAGATTACGTGGAATTAACCCGTTCTGCTGAAAAAACCGACTGAAAACAATCAACTTTTCGTTTACCCTGAAGTCCAAACTGAGTACATCATCTCGATCCTGACGCGATTTGTTGACCTAAGGGGGGTTGCATCGTGATCAAGGCTCAGATCGAGATAGAAAGGACGGGGACATGCTACGGATCCTTCTTTTAGTAGCGGTGGCGTTGGCCATCATTGTTGGACTTATGCGTTTTACGGGAACCGACGTTTCAGACGTTGGGGATGCCGTTGAAGGCGCTGCTGAAGCGACGGCGGATGTTGCTGGTGACGCCGTTGACGCGGCCGGTGATGCAGCGAGCGCCGCTGGCGATGCTGCCGCTGATGTGGCCGGCGACGCGGCTGAGGGCGCAGGCAATCTTGTTGACGGCGCCGTTGATGCAGCGTCTGACGCCGCTAGCGCGGCCGGTGACGTCGCCGGCGCGGCTGGTGATGTTGCGAGTGATGTTGCTGGCGATGCAGTGGACGCTGCTGGCGATGCTATTGAGGCGGCCGGTGATGCGGCGAGCGATGCAGGCTCTGCGATCGATGCAGTTGCCGATGACCTAACCGAGCGGGCGAGCGATGCCGCTTCTGACGCGGCGAGCGATGTCGTTGATGCGGGTCGTGAGAAGCTAAACGGATTAACGGGTGACGCCGCAGAGGCCGCTGACGAAGCGGTTGAAGCTGGTGAAGAAGCTGCTGCAGCTGCGGCGGATGAAACTGGAAACTAAGTCAAACTTCCAGAACCTATTTACTGCTAATCCCACAAAAGCGTCGTCCCTCCGGGGGCGGCGTTTTTTATTCAGCCCGCCGAGGAAGGTTGGTTAATCGCGCTTAACCATGGTGCAAAGAATTTTAGCAAAATGATAACGAGCGCTATTTATAAGCTGATGGTCGAGAGAGGACGATGAGGCTTATAATATGTCAGCAGCGCCTAAAATTGTGGACGAAAAACCACCCATAGATCTCGAGCATCTGGATATGTATGTTGCGGGTGATGCCGCACTCTTGGACGAAATCCTGACAATTTTCGTTGAACAGGCTGAGGCCTGGACGGCAAAGCTTGCGCCGTATCTTGAAGATGAGGTTTGGCACAATGCCTGTCATACCCTCAAGGGCGCTGCGCGCGGCGTTGGCGCTTGGCATGTCGGTGATCTTGCCGAAAGGGCGGAGCATCTGCGTGGCGATGGCGTCATTGATGAACGCTTGGCGCTTATTCAAGACATTCGCAAAAGCGTGGCGCTGACCATCGAATTCGCCAGGGTCACGAGGGACGGACGCTAGTCGAGCATATGCCTCACCGGCGCAGCGACGCCATCGCTTTATCAAGCCCTTCGATGGTGAGCGGGTACATCCGTTCACCCATCAATTCCCGGATCAATTGAATTGAGCCCGAATAGTCCCAATGTTCTTCTGGAATGGGGTTCAGCCAAATTGCGCTCTCATAAATCGACAACAGGCGTTGCATCCAAACGGCGCCTGGTTCTTCATTAAAATATTCGACCGACCCGCCGGGCACCGTGACTTCATAGGGGCTCATTGAGGCGTCCCCAACGAAAATGACTTTGTAGTCATGGGCGAAGCGGTGGAGCACATCCCATGTTGGTGTTTTCTCCGTCCAGCGCCGTTTGTTATCCTTCCACACGAAATCGTAAAGGCAATTATGGAAGTAGAAATATTCCATATGTTTGAATTCTGTGCGCGCGGCGGAGAATAACTCCTCACAGATTTTCACAAACGGGTCCATTGATCCGCCTACATCGAAAAAGATGAGAACCTTGACCGCGTTGCGCCGTTCCGGACGCATCACAACATCGAGATATCCTGAGCGGGCTGTCGCATCGATAGTGTTGTCGAGGTCAAATTCGTCGGCCGCGCCTTCGCGGGCGAATTTACGTAATCGGCGCAAGGCGACTTTGATATTGCGCGTGCCGAGTTCAACCTCGCCATCAAGGTTCTTAAAGTCCCGTTTTTCCCAAACTTTGACGGCGCGCCCCTGGCGCTCGCCCTGATTGCCGATGCGAACGCCTTCGGGATTATAGCCGCCCGATCCATAGGGCGATGTGCCGCCCGTGCCGATCCATTTTGATCCCCCTTCGTGGCGTTTTTTCTGTTCATCGAGACGTTTTTTCAGCGTCTCCATCAGTTTGTCCCATCCGCCCATGGACTCAATTTGGGCCTTTTCCTCTTCGGTCAAATATTTCTGTGTAAGGAGTTTCAACCATTCCTCGGGCACTTCCGCTTCGACGCTTTCTGCGACGGATTCAACACCCTTGAAGACAGAGCCGAAGATCCGATCGAATTTATCGAGATGGCGTTCGTCTTTCACGAGGGCGGCGCGCGACAGGTAGTAAAAATCCTCTACCTTGCGATTGGCCAGGTCCGCATCCATCGCCTCCATCAAGGTGAGGTATTCGCGTAGGGAAACGGGCACGCCCGCTGATTTCAGTTCGTGGAAAAAGCTTGTAAACATAGGGCCGAACTTATCTGTTTAGCGCTCTCAATGCGAGGGCGGCTTACAGTTTGATTTGTGGCAACTTGCCGGGGATGACCGCTTGAAAATCGTATCAGCCGTTTAAGACCGAGTATCCACGACCGCGCAGGCAATTCCGGATGATCGCGCGCCGGCGGTAGTCAATCTCGCCAGCGCCCTCAGCCGCGCCGCTCGCGCCGCCGATGATGGCGCCGGCGGCCGCATAATCGCCTGGATAGCCGAAAATGGCCCCCACAAGCGCGCCAACCGCCGCTCCGGCCGCTGCGCCGCCAAGGGCGTTGCCAGCGGCGTTTTCAGCGCCCGATCCTTCGGGGAAGGCGTCATACGCGATGTCCTCGCAATCGGCGCGATCGGCGGCGAGGTTAACCCCGCCATCGATGGAGGTCGCGCGATCGATCACCAAACGATTGGTGTTCGTGGCGCAAGCGGTGACGCCAACGCAGAGGATCATGGCAGCAATAAGCGGTTTTTTCATCATCATTGTCTTTGTCGTGGTTACGGCCCCCAGTCGCTTTTATAGTAAACGACGCGTCCGGGTTTATTCATTAGAATGAACTTCCAGGTAGAGAGTCAGATTGAATTTAAAGGCGGTTGCTCGGCAAATTTGATCGTTGGGAATAAGTAGCTAGATAGAAGACTTCATGCTAGCGGAGTTCGAAGTTCAAAACGGTGGTTTTATCTGAACGCGCGTATTTTGTAGGGCCGATTCTGCAATGTTTTAATTCGACCACAGAGTCACTCGTTTAACGCTAATCAACTGAGCAACAATTCGATGATTTGATTCGCTTTTTGAGTTAAGAGATCTGCATCTTCTGACGAAATATGACGGTCCCGCTGTGCCTCGACAGCATTGATGAAAGCATGTAGTGAATTCACAGCAGCGATATCGTTTTGAGCATTTTGATCATCGAGAGCCCTAATCGCACTATCGAGTTTCGCATCCAGGCTGTTCGAAATTCCTCGGCGAAGATTTAAATTAACAATAACAGAAATTAGATCATTGAGCTCATCGATAGGGTCGGGCGGCGTTGTCTGGATACGTACATTGTCAATAGATGGCCAGGACGGATTAGAAATGATCGAATTGATCCGATTCTGGCGTATAGAGACATTGTCACCATCGAGAGAAACTTCTTGCGCCGAAAAAGAAAAATCGAAACGATTTACCTCATCGGATATCGTGCCAGAAATGCTTCGATCAAAGTTCAGATTTACTTCAACACTAATTTTATCGACATATTGAAATGATGAAGCTTGCGCCTCAATTGCTGTATCGCCGAAAACCAAAACCACTTGAGAATTATCAAAGCCTTCGCTGGTCCTACTCACGGCTATCCCATAACCATTAAGATTTCTGCCGTTATTTCCAAAATAAATGCTATTTTGAAACCTTCCGGGAAAAGAACGTCCGTCATGCGGCGTCAGATCCATAGACACGCTGATTGCACCTCCGTGGTCGACCTGGCGGAAAAACGACGCTTCCGCATCCTGAGTTCGCGTGGAAACAGTACCATCAAAAATAGCCAGGTCAGCGCTTGGATTATCGACAGCCGCGAACCAACCGTTCCCAATTGAGCCATCCGATCTATTAAAGTCATCAAAAAATACAGTTTGACTATGGGCTATACCCGTCCAGGAAATCAACACAACAGTTTTAATAAGGAATTTCACAATTTTCATATCGAATCTCCAAAGAGTTAAGTACACTGCGGATCGAATTTTCAGGGCCCATGATTTTTTTGAATTACTGCGATCATGCTACTGTAATGAATGGAAACAGCTGATGCAATCTTGTTTTCTGGTTTTGTGTTCGAAGTAAAGCTTCAGAACATGTATGTAGAACTTCAGCCTTATTTTCCGGCTATTTACGGCCTTTCCGCTTCTAACACGTATGTCGCCCTTGGGCCAAACGTAGCCATCAGATTTCAAACAGACCCACTGCCCAATTACACGCCGGCGCGCAAACGGTTGTGATCGCGCGATAAGAAGCTCCTTCGCCCCTCTGCGCCCCAATTCGGTCTTGACCTTGCCGCCGGTCGGGACGACAGTCTTGCCCGTCAGGCGGTCGGGACGGCTGCAGGCTTCTTCGCAAGCTTGAGGAAAGTCCGGGCTCCACGGAAGGACGGCGCCGGCTAACGGCCGGCCGGCCTCTCTCAGGAGGGGTTGAGGGATAGCGCCACAGAGAATGAACCGCCTCTCTTTAGAGGTAAGGGTGAAAAGGTGCGGTAAGAGCGCACCGGCGGTCTCGCAAGGGATCGCGCATGGCAAGCCCCGCCGGGAGCAAGACCGAATAGGGACGACGCGCTTTCATCGTTTTGCGATGGGCAGGCGGCTTTCGCGCTGATGTCGTCCGGGTTGGTTGCTAGAGGCGGCGCGTAAGCGTCGTCACAGATGAATGGTCGTCCCCTCTTTTATGTCCGGTCACGGGCGCCACGAGGGACAGAACCCGGCTTACAAGACCGCCTGGCGTTTGATCTTGACCCCGTAAACGATACCGGCGATTTGCCATGAACCCGACAAAATCAATGGGTATTATTCGATTGGCGCCGGCGAAACCGTCCGTCATGGGTCAGCGGGCGCTGGGCCCACTGCGGTTAAAGACAACTTTGTCATCAATGGAATATAAATTCGTATGAAGATTGCTGATCTGCTGACAACCTGTGATGCGGGGGCTTTCCGTGGTGATGAAAATCCAAATGAAGCCAAAGAGCTCACCAGACGCCGCGCCATCGTTGCATCGACTTGCGCCTTGTTGGGGTCAACGATTTTAACCGGATGTCAAAACCAATCGGGTGGCGACCTTAATGAAAACAGGCTTGCCGCTCTTGAAGCCCGGGCCGGCGGACGCCTTGGCGTTTGTATCCTGGACACCGGAACGAAACAGGTCATGGGCAATCGTCTCGATGAACGGTTTGGCATGTGCTCGACGTTCAAGGTGTTGTTGGCGGCGTTAATTCTGCGGGAGATTGAACAGGGAACGCTCAAGCCTGATCAGTTTGTACCCTATACAGAAGATGACATGATTTTTTACGCTCCGATCACGAGCGAGCACTTATCCGATGGCGGCATGACCGTCGAAGCGCTTGCGCGGGCGGCCCAAACGACAAGCGATAATGTCGCTGCGAACTTGCTCCTGCGCCTGATCGACGGACCGCAAGGTTTCACGGAACGTTTGCGCGACGCTGGCGATGAGGTCACAAGACTAGATCGCTATGAGGTTGAGATGAACCTCGTCCCCTTGGGGGAGGTGCGCGATACGACGACGCCGCGCGCCATGGCCGCGTCTCTTGATCATTTCCTCTTGGGTGACGGCTTATCGGAACCGTCCCAGGATCGTTTGATCGATTGGATGCGGCAGACAAAAACGGGCTTGCATCGATTAAGGGCGGGCCTGCCCAGCGAATGGAATGCCGGCGACAAGACCGGTACGGGAAAAGCGCCCGTTATGGTCAACAAGCACAACGATGTGGCGATTGCCTGGCCCCCGGGGCGCTCGCCAGTGATTGTGACCTGCTACTATGATGCGTCAGAGGCTTTCGAAAATATCCGTAAGGAAGATGACGCCGTGATCGCCGAGGTGGGGAGATTGGCGGCTGATTGGATCGGGTCATAACCCTGCGCGCGACCCCATGATGCTACGACGCTGACGATGTCCTCAAGGTCGTTTGTCTAAGAATGAGATATTTTCGCGTTGCATCATCCGTGCACAGTTTTATGGCGCGATCAAAGGCTCCATCGGCGCCGGGGGCGTCTCCGCTCGCTGCAAGGACATGGGCGAGGCAGGCCCAATAGGGCTGGTGATCGCGAACCTTTTCCGCCGGCAATCCGCGCAGGGATGCTAAGCTTGTTGCAACATCTCCGGCGCGCAATAAGGCCCCGGCCCGGGCGATCTTCGCGCCGATCGAAGGCGCGATGTCAATGAGCCTGTCATAGAGCGCAAGAGTGGCTTGCCCGGTATCTTCACCAGATAAGCGGTGCGCAATGTTCGCCGACTGAATGGCTGCTTCGAGTTGGAAGCGCCCAGGCGCATAAAGGCTGGCCGCCCGGGTGAGGGCGCTTTCTGCTTCTTCCAGTAAATCCTGATCCCAAAGGGCCGTATCTTGATGATCGAGGGGTGTATAGGCGCCATTGGCCACGTGGGCTGAGCGGCGCGCCTCGATGTAAGCTGTCAACGCGTGGAGGCCGTGGGCTTCTGCTATTGTCGGCGCTAACGAGGCGCATAACCGGGCAAGAAACAATCCCTCTTTGGCAAGATCGCCATCGCCGCCGAAAGATCCTGCGTTAAACGTCGCATAAATGGCGTCTAATACGGGCGGAAACCGTTCCGGCAATGCCTCGTCATCGGGCGTCTCAAAAGGGATGCCCGCCTTCGCGATTTTGCGCTTCGCCCTTACAAGTCGCTGGCTCATCGTTGCGGGTGTTGTCAAAAACGCTTTGGCGATGCGGTTTGCATCAAGCCCTAAGGTGGTGTGCAGCATTAAGGGCGTCCGCACTGAGGCATCAATGGCTGGGTGAGCGCAGATGAACAATAGTTTCAGGCGCTCATCTGTAAACTGATCGGTTTCCGACTGGCGTTGCGTTTCAGCCATGGCCTCGTCGAGGGCAAACTGAAGCGTTGGAACCGCTTCTACCGCGGTGGCGTCACGCCGGGCCATGTCGATCAAGCGCCGCCGGGCAGTCGTCAAAAGCCATGCTTCTGGTGATGTCGGCGCGCCGGATTTCGGCCAGGTTATAAGGGCTTGGGCGAAAGCGTCGCTGAGGGCGTCTTCCGCGATGGCGATATCACGTGTCCGGCTGGCCAGAAAACTCAGCAATCGGCCATAGCTGGCGCGCGCGGCCAGTTCGGCCGCGCGCGCTGCTTGAGAGCGCTCGTTTTCCTGAGGAATTGAAACGGATGGATCAGACATGCCGGCCTTATTGGGGGTTCCAAATAGGGCGCACCTCAACGACACCGGATTCCGCCGACGGACATTTAGCGGCCCAATCAAGCGCGGCGTCAAGGTCATTTACATCGACAATATAGAAACCGCCCAGTTGTTCCTTTGTCTCCGTAAAGGGGCCGTCCTCCACAGTGGGCGCAGTGGGGTTTCCGCGTAATTTTTTGGCGCCCCGGCTGTGTTCTAGAGGTTCTCCGGCCACCATAACGCCGGCGTCCTGCATCTCTTTCGAGTAGCCCATATATTTCCCAATAAGCGTTTCAAATTCCGCCGCAGATAGGGATTCCATAGCGTTTTCATCATCATAGAGAAGAAATGCGAATTGCATGATATTGCTCCTTGTTGTTTGGTTTAACGGCTGGCGTCAGCGGCGTAGTTTGCGATGGGCAGCACTGCAACGGCGCCGTTTTTCATTGACGGGCATTGCGCGGCCCATTGGACGGCTTCAGCCAAGTCCTCCACCTCAACGATGAAATAACCGCCCAGTTGCTCTTTCGACTCGGCATAAGGCCCGTCTTCGACAATCCGTTTCCCGTCGCGAAGGCGTAGGCAGGTAGCGGTGTCAGCCGTCTCTAATGCGTTACCCCCTCGCATTACGCCGCCTTTGCTGAGCGCCTCCGTGAAGGTGAACCACGGGGCCATATAGGCCTGGAAAGCGGCGCCGGTTTGTCGCCGATCGGCGAAGTCCTCTGTGTTTTCTAAGGCGGCAATCATAACTTGCATCGTTGTGCTCCTTTCATTCCATTGGCGGTGCGCTATCGCAGCGCCTGATCTAAAGACGGATGGGGCAGGGCTCATTCGACACCAGCGCGGAAAAAAAGAAAATTTTCTCGCAGAGGGCAGGTTACTCCCCGAATTCCCGCAGCAAATTATGTTTGATGTTGAGAAGCTGATCGAAGGTGTCATCGCCCGGTGGTGCTCCGCGATGGCGGGCGGCGGAAAGCGCCGTCATGGCCCGGTCAAGATCAAAGAGAAGGGCGCGATGGGCGGGGGATTTTACGCGGCTTTTGATCCAGCCAATGGCGGCGAGGCGCGTGCCTCGGGTAACGGCCTCTACGCGATGGATGCTCGTTGCGGGGTAAAGGACCATGGCGCCGGCCGGTAGCTTAATCACATCCTCCGCCCCCGCTGCGTCTATGATCAATTCACCGCCGCCATAATCCTGCGGGTCGTTCAGGAAAAGCGTAAACGAAAGATCCGTGCGGACATCGTCGATATAAGGCGCATCGGTGTGGCGGCCATAGGCCATGCCGTCTCCATATCGATTAATCATGAGACGTGCGATCTCCGCGGGGCGGGCGGCGCTCGTGAAGACCGGGGAGGCAAAAAGCGCTTTGCGGACCTTCTCCAAAACGCCCTTCACCGCCGGGGCGTCGGGGCGGGCTTGATGGTTGTTTTTAACGGCTTTGGCCCGTCCGCTCGCGGTGGTGGCGCCCTTGGCCCAAAGCGTTTCTGGTGCTAGGGCGTCACGGATGGCGCTAAGCGTTGGTTTGTCGAGAATATCAGCGATTTGCAGCAGCATGAATGCGCTCTTCCAAGGAAAGAAAATTCGGCCCAGACCATTTCATGCGACGGGCTCCCGGTCAAAAGTGGTGGCCTGAGATGGTGGCCAAAGGTAGCGGCGAGATGGCGCTTCAGGTATAGCGCTTGAAATTCATTCTGAACTGCAAAGACGGTGGAGATTTAGATGGCGCGACGCCTTAAAGTATTGACCGGTTTAACAGCGCTTGCGGGCGTGAGCGCGATCGCGCTTGTCGGGTGCGGGGAAGGGGAAGGCGAAGGCGAAGGCGCTGAACATGGCGTGCATGCCGAGAGCGGCGGCGCGGAAAGCGAAGGCGCCGAAAGCGAGGGTGAGGGGGCCAAGTCAGCCGCGAAATCGAAACCGGCATTCTTGTCAAAACTGATGATTATCGAAGGCCATTTAACCGCTGGGACAGACCTTTACGCCGATGGCGATAACGCAATGGCCGCGACCCATATGAAGCACCCGCAAGATGAGGTGTATGCCGATCTCCTTCCGGTGTTCGCCACATACAACGCATCTGGATTTGCCGATGAGCTAACGGCGCTTGCGGAAAAAACGGCGGCCGGGGCGTCTATCGATGAGGTAGCCGCCGCGTTCGACGCTATGAAGACGGCGATTGGCGCAGCAGCGGTCGCCAGCGAGCCGTCAGCGAAAGATCGATTGCTCGCGGCCGCGTTGACGTTGAGCGTTGCGGGGGAGGAGTTCGATATCGGCGTCAAAGAAGGCCGCATCGTCAATGTACACGAGTATCAGGACGCCTACGGGTTTTTGACCGCAACGCTCTCAATGCTCAGCGGACTTAAGGGTGAGACCAAAGAAGAAAACGATGCCATCGCGGTAGCGCGAGCGGAAGCGGCTAAGGCGCTGCAGGCGGCGCCGTCTGCGTTGCCGCCTGCCAACGTGAAGTCAACGTCAGAAGTAATATTCGGTGCAGCGGCGCGCATCGAAATCGCCGCCGGCGGGCTTTGATCAACCGTTCGCGGGACCGTGTATCCTAATAACGGGAAGTGATGGATTTATGGCTGCCAAAGAATAAATGTGGAACGCAGTCATCCTCTCGTTTAACGAGTAAAACTAACCGTAACAGGGCATTTTGCTGCTTTTGACATCCGAAAGATAAATTCGATTGCTTCTACAGAATCAATTAGTTAAACATACTATAATTAGTTTTGGGTGTGGGTATGCGCATTTTACCATTCATCGCCGCGTTAGGCGCGGCAAGCCTCGGCGTCGCTGAGCTTTCTGGTGTGACCATTGTCGGCAATGGCTTTTCTTGGTCGCCAGAGCGTGACAAACGAAGCCTGTCTGAAAAGCTTTCCGACGATCTGTTGGCGAATAGCGACTTGTTCGTCGATGGCGCGGGCGAAAACGCGGGGAAAAACCCGGACCGCGAATTTGCCGCGTTCACCTCTTTTTCATTGAATGAAGAGGGCGTCGCCGTCTACCAACCGCGGCGCGCATTCGTTTTTGGTGTCAGTGATTTTGGGGCATCTCGCGGCGGTTTTTCGCTCGGGCGTGTTTTTAGGAGCGGTCCTGTCGCTCGAACCGCATTGTTCACGCGCAGTGAAGATTTTGTCTTCTTTGACCGCAGCAGTGGCGCGAACGGCTCATCTGGATTTTCGGTATCGATTGATCCAATTGCAGGCATTGTTGGATCAACGACGGCGCCTGCGGTTTTTGCAGGGGCTGGTTCATTTGGCGGCCCTGGAATTGGCGGCGGCTTTAGCCCGTCTATCCAAAGTCTCTTTGGCGCAGATGACGATGATACGCCAGGGAGCGAAACCTCGTTAGGGCCTGATCTTTTACAGGTCTCCGTCACAGATTCTATCACCGAGACGCCATTGCCGCCGGCGGCGTTTCTGTTTGCTGGCGCGCTTGCCGCCGGCGGGTTGCTGCGCCGACGTTCCGCTGGCTAAGGCGGCAGCATACATAACTCGTTATTCAATAGAAAAAAGCCGACCTTGATTTTTGAGGTCGGCTTTTTCTTTTTGCGGAAAAGACTGGGGTTCGCGCCCAGTAGTGTTTTTCTAATTTAGAATAGTCGATTTGCGGGTTATTCTTGATACGGTTTTTTATCTCGCCGATCCCGAACGTCATAGGCGGACGGTCCCGGCGGTAATTGGCCAGCGATATCCTTCGGCGCCCATGGTCCGTAGGAAAATGATCTCGAGCCCGGACCCGGCTCGTAACCGGTGAAGGGCGTTCGATCTAACAAAGGGGTTTCGCTCGACGCCACGCTTGGTGTGGCGGCAGCGCCCATTGAGCGCCCTGTTGGGCGCGATGGCGTGCGCGGACCAAATAGGCGGGCCGCGATCGGATCATAAAATTTCACACTGGTTTTCGATAGCTTGTCGGGGAAAAGCCGCATGATTTCCATGATGTCGTTCGGCATGTCCGTCGTGACGTTTAGGCCGATCTCTCGTGCTTCAGCCGCTTCAATCGGATAGTCATGGGTCCAACGTCCGCTCGACAGCTGTTCGGCGACGGCGACGGCGGCGTTTTCCGAAACCGTGCCGGTCAGTAGTTCACGCGCCGCACGTTCTAACTGATTGATCGCCATACGACCTAAATCTGCGAGAACGAGCGTCCGGTCTTCCGTTGCATTAGCGTCCTTTTGTTCTGTGACCCGCAAAATCGATGCGGCTGGCAAACCGCCAATTTGCGGGTCGATGGGGCCAAGGACAGCATGTTTGTTTAAGACGATTTCATCGGCGGCGAGCGCAATAAGGGTGCCGCCGGACATCGCGTAATGGGGCACGAAAACGGTCGTCTTACCGGGGTGGGCCTTCACTGCGCGCGCGATCTGCAACGCGGGCAGAACAAGGCCGCCTGGGGTGTGAAGCACCAGCTCCAAGGGTTGTTTTGGCGGCGTTGTGCGAATGGCTTCCAGCACATCCTCTGCATCATTGAGGTCAATGTATTTTAGGATCGGGATACCAAGCAGGCCCAAAGATTCTTGACGATGGACAATGGCGATGATTCTTGTTTTTCGCTTGCGCTGGATTTTGGAAAAAGCCTTCTCTAGCTCTTCTCCCATCCGGCGACGCGTCATCGCGGGCAAAATGAAGAATACAATCAAGAAGAAAAGAAAGGGAAGTGCGCCCCAAAAACCATCCATTATTACGCCCTCTTTGATACCCGACGCGTCAGCTTAACATCATGAAGGCCGCTTCTACGACAGGTTTTTGTGACTATTCAAACCAAGCGCGCGCCCATGGCAAGCATGCAACAGACTTAGGCATCGAATCGACGAGCTGAAAAACTGCTACCGGCTGAAACGGCGCCCTCCTGCGCGCGACAATCATGAAACATCAAAATGTCAGCCCGGCTAACCTGTTCCCCCCGGAATAGGCCAGCTTGCGTCTTGGAGGGCGCCGCTCAGAGGTCTCCCTCAAGCCAGCTGGAAGCATACTGTACCAGGGCTAAGGCTATAACCAGCGTGTAGTTTGCATTGGCGCCAAAATCCGTCGTGATGGTTGCGCAATAGCAACGCGTCGGGAGGCGGCGACGCGCAAGCTCCGATATGCGGTCAAGATAATACCGCAATAAGGCGTTTAAACAGCCTTGGTTTCTCCCTTAGGTTATCGGTTTGGAAACGCCGTCGCTTAAGAGGCGAGTTGCGTCGCCTTGATGGCGCCAGCGATCTCTTCTGGCTCCATGGATTTAACGACTTGGCCAACAACCCGGTTATCATCGAGGTCCACGAGTAAGAGCCAGCCGGTGAACACTTCGTCGGCAAGATATGCCCGAATCGCAGGGCCAATCCCCTTCGCATCGGCTTGTTCGAACAGCCCGGCGACATCGCGATCTGTATAGTCGATCGTCACAAAACTGACCCCTGGGAATTCTTCATTTTCCCGCGCAGCGGTAAGTTTAGGATCGAGGATTTTGCAGCTTGAACACCAATCTGCATAGACAAGAACCGCTGCAAGATTGGCGTCCTCGACCACGGCGTCGGCGGTTTTTGCCGTGCCTGAATTCTCTGCCGCGCAGCCGTGGCTGATGACGGCGATAACGGCGAGGCTTGCGAGGAGAGACTGACGAAACATAGTGTTTTCCTTATTCCACCTTGGAGCGTTAACGCTCTTGATTGGTGACGTCTTAAAAGAACGCTCACCGATGACGAAGTGGTGCAATCTCACGAGGGCGTGAGGACCCCACGTTTTTCGCGTTAGCGTCCTGAAAAAAGACCCAATCCGAGAGTAACGGAGCTCAGGGTTGAGCCAGCCGGCCAGATATCATGGCCAAGCAAAATAATCCTGTTTTCTTTGGATTGACGGGCACAGGGCGCGCGGGTCCAATAAGGTATTCATTATGCGGCCGAATGAATTTTTTGCATTTGGCGGTTTGGAAGGTCTTTTCGGCCTAACGTTCTGTCCGATTAGCCCCGGAAAGAAACAAAACGCCAGTGACGGATAGAGCAAGAGCCGTAACCTGTGGCCAGCCAAAAGGTTCGTTGAGCAATATGACAGCGGCGATGGCGGCGACGGCCGGTCCAACGCCGCCGACAGCGCTCGATAATCCCGGTCCAATTCGGGAGATTGCTTCGGCAACTAAAAAACCGGGCGCGACAGTACAAACAAGACCAAGCGCCGCCCCGATTAAAAGGATATTCGGGGTCATTGGAGGTATGGGCGCGCCGGCGATATGTAAAAGAGCGACGAATGCAAAAATTCCAAATGAGGCGGCCGTCATAGAGATACTTGTAAACAACGGTGCGCCAAGCTCGCTGATCGAGCCTTTGATCGATATGACGTAGACCGCGAATAAAACCGCACAAAGAAGAACAAGCCCGCCCCCTAACAACGGATCGGCGCCTGAACTTGGGGTGGCGCTCAGAAGCTCTGAAAGGGCCAGGACGCTAACGCCGCCATAGGAAAGGGCTAACGCCATGAGGTGACGCCATGTGATCTTCTCACCATGCAGGCCCCAAGCAAGGAGCGCCACGAATGTTGGGTAGATAAACAGAATAAGCCGCTCAAGCTGTGCGGAGATGTACTGAAGACCTTGAAAGTCGAGCCAGGTGCAAATGTTGTAGGCTAGGACGCCCATCATCATCGCGAAAAAAACGCGCCGGGGGGCAATCGCCCGCCAGGGCGTAGGGCCGAATTTTTTTCGAGCGGTGATCCAACCAACGACCAGAAAAATCGGCACCGCAAATGCCATGCGCAGCGCCATCATCTGTTCCACGCCGCCGCCTTCGGCGTAGGCGAGCTTCATCAAAACGCCCTTTAAGGAAAAGAACGACGCGCCGAGCGCCGACAACGCGATCCCTGTGAGATAGGTCGATCGCGACGCGGCGACTGGCTTACCCCCGGTGATCATTTGTCTATTTTTTCATTGTAAATTGGCGTTATGCGCCTTCCCGGCGAGAAAGGAACGCGAGGCGTTCAAACAGGTGAACATCCTGTTCGTTCTTCAAAAGCGCGCCATGCATTGGAGGGATCATTTTGCGAGGGTCCCGCTCAGTAAGGATCTCGACCGGCAGGTCTTCCGCCAACAGAAGTTTTAACCAATCTAACAGTTCGGATGTCGACGGTTTCTTTTTAAGTCCTGGCACGTCACGCAGCTCGTAGAAAATTTTCAAGGCCTCGCTAACGAGGCGCTGTTGGATCGCTGGGAAGTGAACCTCGATGATTTCCTTCATTGTGTCCGCTTCGGGAAACTTGATGTAATGAAAAAAGCAGCGTCGCAGGAATGCGTCGGGCAGTTCTTTTTCGTTGTTCGATGTGATGATGACGATCGGGCGTTGAACCGCTTTCACGGTCTCATTCGTTTCGTAGACAAAGAACTCCATCCGATCGAGTTCCTGGAGAAGGTCGTTTGGAAATTCGATGTCTGCTTTGTCGATTTCGTCGATGAGCAGGATAGGGCGTTTTTCGGCTTTGAACGCTTCCCACAGTTTACCACGCTTGATGTAGTGGCGAACGTCTTTGGCCTTCTCTTCACCAAGCTGTGAATCGCGTAACCGGGCAACAGCGTCATACTCGTAGAGCCCCTGTTGGGCCTTCGTTGTCGACTTAACGTGCCATTCAATGAGCTCTGCGCCCAGCGCTTTGGCGACTTCTTCAGCCAGAACGGTTTTACCGGTGCCAGGCTCGCCTTTGACGAGAAGGGGCCGCTCAAGGGTGACGGCGGCGTTCACGGCCACCTTTAGGTCATCGGTGGCGATATAGTCTTTTGTCCCCTTGAATGTCATGGGAGAGGCCTCGTTGTTACCGAGCGATTCTGCCAGGGGCGTTTACGAAATTCACCTGACCAATCGCCTTCTTTCCAAAAATCAAAGGCGGACTATAGAAAGCACGGTTTACCGTCGCAATGACGCAGCGCAGCCTCTTTTCGCCCCAGGTGACTTTTGATGGATAGAGCCGTTAATGTCGCCGTCAAACGGAAAAAATAACAAAGAAATCAGGAATGTCATTATGACCCCTCGCTTATCTCTTCATTGTCTGCGTCTCTTTATGTGCGTCGCTCTGGTGTTTGTGACCGCCTGCGGCGGCGCCACACAAGAAGAGGCTTCCGAAGGAGACGCGCCCGGCCGAAACGCTGACGAAACAACGTCGCAAGAGGCAGAGGCCGATGAAACGCCGTTGTTCGCGGTCAACGTCGACGAAGCGGGCGGGGTGATCGCCGCATTTGAAGAAGGGGATGACGGGCTGTTAGGGCGTTACATCCACTCGGCAGGATTGACTGCTGGGCTTGGCTCCAATCCCGTTGGGCTCGATCGCGGGCTCGGGGATGCAGGGCGTATCATCGCCATCCGCCGCGTCGGTGAAAAAATTATCATCGAACAAGAGAATTGGACCTATAGGGCGACGGCCGACAACCCAGAGGAGAAGCAAGCCGTACAGGACTCATTCGCCAGCTCCATCCTCTGGGCGGGAGACGTTTATGAAGAAGAAGATGGGCTTGTATCCGTCGATTTGTCGGAATTTCTCGCCTCGGATGTGATGAACGTTGCTGGCCGGTTAAAGGCGCGCGGCCAGGGAACCTATAAATTTGATCCAAAGCGGAGCTTTGTGCCCGCCGATGGCGTTCTTCAGTTTCCTGATAATATCGAAGTTGACGCCCGCATTACCTTCGCCGGCGCGGAGGCCGGCGGACAGGTGTCGGCTGTTGCGGCCAACGGACTCGCGTTTTCTCTGACCTTGCATCATTCCTTTGTGCGGTTGCCAGAGCCAGGGTTTCAATCCCGGGCGTTTGATGTGCGCACCGGCGCCATCGGCGTCTCCTATTACGACTTTAGCGCGCCTTTGGGCGAGCAAGTCATTAAAGGCATCGCCCGGCGCTTCCGATTGGAACGCGTTGACCCATCCTTAGAGAAAGGCCCGGTGAAAAAGCCCATCATTATGTATGTCGATCGCGGCGCACCGGAACCCATCCGGTCGGCGCTCATCGAAGGGGCGTCTTGGTGGGCGGAAGCGTTCGAAGCCGCCGGTTTTGAGGATGGGTATCGCGTGGAAGTCCTGCCCGAAGGCGTTCATCCGATGGATGTGCGCTATAACACGATCCAATGGGTTCATCGCCAGACGCGGGGCTGGTCTTACGGCGGCGGCGTCCATGATCCGCGTACGGGTGAAATGTTGAAAGCGCGGGTCATTCTGGGCAGCCAAAGGGTGCGCCAGGACCGGATGATTTTTGAAGGTTTGGCGGGTGTTGAAAAAACCGGCTCCGGTGAACCTGATGATCCGCTAGAATTATCTCTCGCCCGAATTCGTCAGCTATCCGCCCATGAGGTTGGTCATACGCTAGGCTTCGCCCATAATTTCGCCGCCAGTTCCAACAATCGCGCCTCGGTGATGGATTATCCGGCGCCCTATGTTCGGCCAAATGGCAGTGGCGGTCTTGATTTCAGTCAGGCCTACGGCGTGGGCGTCGGCGCATGGGATGTTTTTGCCACGCGGTGGCTATATCGTCAGTTTGCGGATGGTGCCAATGAAGATGCGGAATTGGAAGAGATGGTGGACGAGGCCTATGCATCGGGCTTGCGCTTTGTCGACGATGCTCAGGCGCGATCAGCGGCGACGGCCCATCCTTATGGCGCCGTGTGGGACAACGGCGCCGACCCCGTGGCGACGTTAGAAGAAACCATGCGCGTCAGAGCGACGGCGCTCGCTGGTTTTGGCGAACGATCCTTGAAGACGGGGGAGCCGATCTCGCGACTTCGCCAGGTGATTACGCCGATCTATCTCTATCATCGCTATCAAACCGCGGCCGCGGTAAAGCTTATCGGCGGCATCGATTTTCGCCACGCGGAAAAAGGCGATGTGAACGCTGTCGGCGCTCCCGTCCCCGCAGAGCGCCAACGTCTCGCCTTGGGGGCGATTTTATCGACCCTCGACCCGTCTGGGCTTGATTTACCCGATGGGGTGCTGAACCGCCTTTCGCCCTCTGTGAACGCCTTTGATGGAGAAGGCGAGGGGGAAGAACATTTTGACGGGACGACCGGCGCGATGTTTGATTTAACAGCGGCGGCCGATGCGGCGGCGGATCTGACGCTGTCGGTTCTGTTTCATCCCGCGCGTGTTGCTCGTGTCATCGAGATTGAGCGGCGGGGCGGTGCGCCTTTGCGGTATCAGGAGATGTTGCGCGGCGTTGAGGATACGGTTTTTGGGCCGCAGGTGAACGCGCGCACAATAGGCATCGCCAGGATTGTACAGAGCCGCTACGTCTCGACACTGATCGATTTAGCGGCTGATCCTTCTGCGAAACCAGAAATTGCAGCGCGTACGGACGCCTATCTGAAGGCGTTACGTAATCGATTGAATCCGGGGCTTTTGGTTGCCGCCACCGATGATCGCGCCTTTCGTGAGTGGTTGGCAGCGCGCATAGACGCTCACCTTGTGCGCCCTGCGCCGGAGCGTCCCGTCATCGCGCCCCAACCAGAGACGCCGCCGGGCAGCCCGATTGGCGCTGCCAGCACCGGGACGATCGGAGTCTCGCTGAAGGGTCATTCAAGCGATGGTGTCCGCGAAGAATGTTGGTTTTGCCAATAGACAGGGGACGGCGCCGAACGTTCATCCCTGCCGGATGCAACCTCAAGGACTTCTATGTCAAACATCATCACTGCCGCTGTCGTTCAGGCTGGCTCAACGCTCTTCGATACGCCGGCCACTATGGCGCATTTCGAGCGCCTGGCGCGTGACGCCGCCAAAAAGGACGCTGCCCTGACGGTTTTCCCGGAAGCCTTCGTCGGGGGATATCCGAAGGGCGTTCATTTTGGCGCCCCAGTCGGGTCCCGCTCTCCTGAGGGGCGTGAATTGTTCCGGCGCTATTTTGACAGCGCCATCGATATGGACGGGCCGGAGGTCGCGTTGATGGCCGGGCTCGCCAAAGAACTCTCTATGGACATGGTGGTTGGCGTGATCGAGAGATCCTCGCGAGACGATGGCGCTGGCACGCTTTATTGTTCAGCGCTTATGTTTTCCGCCGACGGGGTTTTAATCGGTAAGCGCCGTAAACTGATGCCGACCGCAGCCGAACGATTGATTTGGGGTTTTGGCGATGGTGCAACGATTGAAACGGCGGATGGCGCGGCCGGGCGCATTGGGGCGGTCATTTGTTGGGAAAATTACATGCCCATGTTGCGCATGAGCCAATACGCACAAGGGGTGCAGTTCTACTGCGCCCCTACGGTGGACGACCGGGAAAACTGGCAAAGCACCATTCGCCATATCGCCCTGGAGGGGCGTTGTTTCGTTCTATCCGCCTGTCAAATGATGACCCGCGCCGATGCGCCCAAAGACTTTTCCCCTGTGCAGGGCGATGCGCCGGAAACCCGGCTCATTCGCGGCGGCAGCGCCATTTATTCGCCTTTGGGGGAGGTGTTGGCAGGGCCTGTCTACGATGAGGAAGCCATTCTTACCGCGCAACTGGACCTTGATGACATTATCCGAGGGAAGATGGATTTCGACGTTGTCGGCCACTACGCCCGCGGCGATGTCTTTTCCCTCGCCGTTGATCGAACACCGAAGAAACCAGTTTTATAGAATTGCGTTTTCGGCCTATTCTATTGCCTGGGGCTGTCGAGGGAAGGGCGCCAAGCCGTCTAGTTTATTTCTTTGCCGAGTGCTTCAGGGCTCATGGTGACCGATGCGGGAGGCGTATCAACAGCGAAGTAACTCTCCGTCGCCATAGTATTGCAACAGGGAATCTCTGTTCATTAACAAATTGGCGGGTATAAGAGCCGCTAAAAGCGATAGCGGTGAGTGACATTCACCGATCCGTTAACGCTTCATTCATTTCAAGGGGACTCCCTATGACAGGTAAAGTAGCGCTCATCACCGGGGTCACCGGCCAAGACGGGTCTTATCTCGCGGAATTTCTGCTCGAAAAGGGCTACCAAGTTCACGGCGTGAAGCGCCGCGCGTCTTCGTTTAACACGCAGCGGGTCGACCATATCTTCCAAGACTTGCACGAAGAAAATGCGTCCTTTCACCTTCACTATGGCGATCTGACCGATAGTGCGAACTTGACCCGTCTGGTAAAAGAAATCGCGCCCGACGAAATTTATAACCTCGGCGCGCAATCCCATGTCGCGGTTAGTTTTGAGACACCAGAGTACACCGCAAATGTGGATGCTCTTGGGTCGCTAAGACTCTTGGAAGCGATCCGATTTTTGGGCCTTGAAGAGAAAACCCGCTTTTATCAGGCGTCGACGTCTGAGCTCTATGGACTGGTCCAGGAAACCCCGCAAAGCGAGACAACGCCATTTTATCCCCGCTCGCCGTACGCGGCGGCGAAATTATACGCCTATTGGATTACGATTAACTATCGTGAGGCCTATGGCATTTATGCGTGTAACGGCATTCTTTTTAACCACGAATCGCCACGACGGGGCGAAACCTTTGTCACTCGGAAAATCACCCGCGGCCTCGCGAACATCGCTCAAGGGTTAGATAAGAAACTCTATATGGGCAATCTTTCGGCATTACGCGATTGGGGTCACGCCCAGGATTATGTCCGAATGCAGTGGATGATGTTGCAACAGGAAGAGCCCGAGGATTTTGTCATCGCCACGGGTAAACAATACTCCGTCCGCGAATTTATCTCCTGGGCGGCGGAAGATCTTGGCATAATGTTGCGATTTGAAGGCAAAGACGAGGGCGAAAAAGCCATTGTTGAAAACGTCGAAGGCGATAACGCCCCGGCAGTGAAACCGGGCGATACTCTTGTGGAGATTGATCCACGCTACTTCCGTCCGACAGAAGTCGACACATTGCTTGGCAATCCAACCAAAGCAAAAGAAAAACTGGGATGGGAACCCCATATCACGGCGCGGGAAATGTGCCGGGAAATGGTGGAGAGCGATCTGGCCGTCGCGCAAGAGCGCGCCCATTTGCTTGCCCATGGTTTCACGCCGTCCGCCCTAACGAAAGAAAACTAACGACGCCCGAAGGCGTTGTTATAAGAGGTTACCAATGCTGTTTAACCCCGAAGGAAAACGCATTTTTGTTGCCGGTCACAAAGGCATGGTCGGGGCGGCGGTGATGCGACGCTTGGGCGATGAGAATTGTACACTGATCACAGCGGATCGTCGCCAGGCTGATTTATGCCGCCAACAAGATGTTGAAGCCTTTATGAGCGAGGCGAACCCGGACGCCGTGATTATTTGCGCGGCTAAAGTCGGCGGGATCTTGGCCAACGATACGCGCCCCGCCGAGTTCCTCTATGAAAACCTGATGATTGAAGCGAATCTTATTGACGCGGCCCATCGCGCAGGCGTCGACCGAGTTTTGTTTTTAGGATCAACGTGCATCTACCCAAAATTCGCAGAGCAACCAATTGCAGAAACGTCGCTCCTTACCGGCCCTTTGGAGCCGACGAATGAATGGTATGCGATTGCTAAAATTGCCGGCGTCAAACTCTGCGATGCTTACCGGCGCCAATATGGGCGCTCATATGTCTCTGCAATGCCGACCAATCTTTATGGTCCCCATGATAACTTTGACCTAGAGACCAGTCATGTTCTGCCGGCGCTGATGCGCAAAATCCATGAGGCGAAGCAGGAAGGACGCAACGAGGTTGTAATCTGGGGCGACGGTTCGCCATTGCGCGAATTTATGCATGTTGATGATTTAGCCGACGCGCTTATTCATGTGTTTAAGCACTATGATGAAGAAGGGCCGATCAATGCCGGCACGGGCGTTGAAATTTCCATCAAAGAACTGGCCATGCTGATTGCCTCGACAGTTGGATATGATGGCGGGTTTGTTTTCGATACGGACAAACCAAATGGCACGCCCCGTAAAATGAGCGATGTTTCAAAATTATCGGCGTTGGGTTGGCAATCAAGTATATCGCTGCAGGACGGCGTGAAGAACGCATATCAATGGTTTCTTGAAAACCACGCCTAGCGGAATTATCCGCTCTTCGCTGGCAACATCAGCCAAAAACCTTTGCAATCGCCTTATTGACGAGCGGCGGTTCAATGACAAAGATCGCTTCTTTGTCTAACTCTGTGCGGGTGATAAGCGAAAATTGGCTTGGTATACAGACGATATGACTGCACCGACGAAGAATTTCCGTTTCAATAAGCATATCATCGATAATAGTGTTAGCGACAGCGCCAGAAGAGGCGGACGTCCCTTCGGACGCCGTTTGGTGCAAAGGTCCCCCGCCTTCTGCGATCATCGTCTTGGGGTAGGTGACCACTTTGGAAACGCGGTCTTTTAGGCCGTTGATGACACGCTCAGCGTCGGTGCAAAGGAACAAAGGGAGTTCGATCCCAGTCTCTAGGCGCAGCTGGTTCACGATTTTTGCAACACCATCGTACAATGTTTTTTCAGATCGCGATGTCTGCGGGCGCGCTGTAAGGGAATCCGCCATATTATCTTTAAAGGCGTTTTGTTGATTTTTGGCCGCCGCCGGCGTCGCCGCGTGATGGTCGGTCTTTTTATTGCGGCGCAGTTGGGTGACAAGCGACAGACCGTCGAGCCAGAAAACCACTCGTCCGCCAATGTTTTCGCCGTTACCATGACGGATATGAGCGCCGATAAATGGGCCTCCGTCCATATTGCGACCAATAAAATTGTCAGCCGCTTTGGCAATCCGATCAGTAAAGTGCAGCTCCTTGAGTATCATACGGAGCGCGTCTTTGGGTGGGTTCGGATTAACATGTTGATTGATGATAATGGTTGGTTCGGGGCGGTCTGTCCCGGTCTTAATTAGCTCGTTGAAGGCGCTGATCTCGGCTGCGGTATGAGGAACATGAGCCGTTTGGCGAAGATTTTCGGCGGTCCACTTGGATGGGTAATATGGGGCGCGATGGTCGTATTCAGAGACCGTATCGTCAGAAATGACGGGCACGCCGCAAAGGCTATCGCGTGGCAAAAAGAAATCGTGGAAACAATTTCGTGCTTTATCGCTGTTATAACGTGAGCCGCGCCAGTCAATGATCAACTTACGATTGGTTCTTTTGGCGTAGTGCCAAGCGCCGAAAAGGCAGGAGAGGTGATCACCAAATCCGGCGTCGGGATAGCGCGCGATAATGACCCGGTCGACGTCCTGACTCATGATATTGTTCCTATCCCCATTAAGAGAAGCGCGAAGTACGCGAGAGGTCATCCAGGGTTTATATAATATATGTCTTTAAGGATGGCTTTATCGCGATGGCATTTGGGACAATAACTCTCTTCGTGTTCGTTAAGAACGTGAAGCGTTATCCTTTGAACCCGCCATTCTGTAAGAATTCTATCTCTGCAGCTGTGGAAAGCCGTCCAAGGACGTCGTTGCGATGGGGAAATCGTCCGAATTTGTTGATAATGTCAGCGTGAACCTCAGCATGGGCGAAATCCCATTCAGGCGCTAATGGGGCGTACAACGCGAGGGAACGCTTTTGATCGTCGCCTTCTTCGCTATGCATGAACGGCATATAAAGGAAGGCGCGTTGCGGTATCTTCATGCCGAGATCAAACTCTTGGTCAATTGCGGCTTTGGCGACAATGCGCGCTTTAGGGTCTGCGGCGAAGGCAACGGCGCTATCGCGATGAAGGTTCCGAGAAAACTGATCTAAGAGGATCACGAGTGCGAGCGCGCTGGTGGGGCTCGTCATCCAATGATCTAAGTCGCCCGCGATGGCGGCCTCATGGGCGCCGGCGAAATTGGCGGCGATATGGCCATCGAAATGCGCGCTTTTGCGGAACCAGTTTTTGCGCGCAGCGTCATCAAACCAAAAACCGATAACAAGCGCTGCCCCATCTTCTGGCGAAATGTTTCCTGCCTTTTGCCGATGGGCAAGAGGGGGCGAAGGTAAAGGGGTCATCATCCCTGGCGCATATTAATGCAGGCGGTCGCGCAACTCGTCGACAGCCTTTTCCGCAAGAGCCGATTGGGCGCCTTGGTCCATCCGGGAGCGGATAATATCCCGTGCCGCGTCAACCGCGACATTGACGGTCTCGTTACGGATATCGGCGAGGGCTTGCGTTTCTGCGCGGGTAATTTTTTCCTCGGCCGCTTTGGCCCGTCGCGCAATTTGCTCATTCAGCTTATCGCGCATTTCCGTCGCCATGCGTTTGGCGTCGCGCTTTGCCTGATCAATAATGCCTTGGGCTTCTTCTTCGGCTTCGCGTTGACGGCGTTGGTATTGAGCGAGAAGCTCTTGGGCTTCTTCGCGCAACCGGCGCGCCTCATCGAGGTCGTCGGCGATTTTTTGCGCGCGTGCATCAAGGGCCGATGCGATTTTCTTGTGGACGCCCATATAGGCGAAGAGACCGAGCACCACGACAAAGCCGAGACTGACCCAAAAGGAAGTGTCTTGCCAAAGCGGCAGCGACGCGTGGCCGCTTTCCGCAGCGCCATGGGCGGTGTCCGAAGCTGCATGGGCGGCCTCTTCAGCGGCGGCGAGAACGGTCGATAAAAGAGCAATTGTCATCGTTTAATCGTCCAATCCCAGATTATTTGACGATGCCGTCGACGGCGGCGCGCACGGCGTCATCCGTCGGCGTTTCTTCAATCAGCGTCGCGACAATGGCTTTCGTGACATCGCCCGCCGCCTCTCGCACTTTCTCCGAGGCGGAGGCTCTCATGTCATGAAGCCGCGCTTCAGCCGCCGCGATATCGGCATTGGCTTTTTCATCAGCGTCGGCCTGCATTTCTGAGATTTCAGCCTCAACGGTGCTTCTCGTCTCAGCAGCGATGGCTTGTGCTTTCGCCCGGGCATCTGAAAGCGCCCGGTTATACTCAGCTTCCGCTTCTTCGGCCTGACGACGAAATTCGGCTGCTTGATCGAAATCATCAGCGATGCGATCGCGCCGCTCTTCGATGGCGCCGCCCAAGCGCGGTAGAATGATAGCGGACATTACCCAGTAGAGAACGCCAAAACTTATCGCGAGCCAGAAGAACTGGCTCGGATAAGTAGAGAAATCCATCTGTGGTAAACCGCCGGCGCTTTCGCCGCCGTGGGAAGCGGCTTCGTCAGCCGCCGCTGCAAACATCGCCATGAAAGCCATGGGAGCCGCCCTTTCTCTTCGTGTTCAAAGTGTGGGGGTTGGAAAAACGCCCAGAGCTCAAAAAGAGCTTAGAATACGAACAGAATAAGCATTGCCACCACGAAGCCCAAAAGGCCCGTGAATTCCGTCAGTGCGAAGGCAAGGAGGAGGGTCTGCTGGTTCTGGGCGGCGGCCGCTGGATTGCGAAACGCGCCAGACAGGAAGTTACCGAAGATAATGCCGAGGCCAACGCCCGCGCCTGCGAGGGGGAGAGCCGCGATGCCGGCGCCAATGAGTTTTGCTGCTTCTGCGTCCATTTTAAGAACTCCTAATTTGTTTGAGCCGTTGAGTTTGATGTCGTCGAGGCCCGGCCCCCGGTCCGCGACGGAAAACGATGATTAGTGATGCCCTACATTGACGGCGTCATTCAGGTAAATGCAGGTCAGGATGGCGAAGACATAGGCCTGCAAGAAAGCGACAAGCAACTCAAGCAGCGTAATGGCGACCGTTCCCAAGAATGGGAAGATGGCAATCACGCCGACGACACCGCCCGCACTGATCAGTGAAATGATAAACCCGGCGAACACCTTCAGGATAATGTGGCCCGCCAGCATGTTCGCGAAAAGACGAATAGCGAGAGAAAGAGGTCTCGACAGGAAAGAAACGAACTCGATGAGTACAATCAACGGCAAGAGCCATGGGGGGACGCCGGAAGGAACAAAGAGTTTCAAAAAGCCAAGACCATTCTTCATGAAGCCGTAGATGATCACGATCGTGATCGACAACAGGGCGAGCCCAAAAGTGACGGCGATGTGGCTCGTCGTCGTGAATGGGTGCAGGCCGCCGATGGCGGGCAGAAGCCCAAGTAAGTTCGCTAACAGAATGTAGATGAACAGCGTGAAGACATATGGAAAAAACTTCATGCCTTCAGGGCCGATCGCGCCACGGACCATGTCGGCCACAAAGTCGTAGAGAAGCTCCGCCATCGATTGCATGCGGTTGGGGATCATCGCGCGCGAGCGGGTCGCAACAGCGAAAAACACAATGGCCACCGTGATGCTAATCACCATCCAAAGGCTGGAGTTTGTGAAGGAGACGTCTAAGCCGCCAAAGGGCAGGTGGAAAAACGGATGAATTTCGAACTGTTCCATTGGCCCTGCGGCCGTTGGTTTTACGAAGGTCGACGTCATCATTCTTCTGCGCCTTTATCAGCGGGCTGCTCTAACCCGCCCCGTTTAACTCTATTCGTTCTTATCGTCCGGCATTTTGTCCGGCTCTTGATCTTGTTCTGTTTCTGGCTTCATCGCGCGGGAAACATTGTTCACCCCGGCGCCAAAACCAAGAAACAACCCTGCAAGCAAGCCCCAGGGCGAAATCCCCAAAAGCGCATCAGCGCCCAACCCCAAGATCAGACCAACGATGATCGCGGCGATAAGCTCCGAGGCAAGACGGAACCCCTGTCCCATTGCCTTGCCGCGCGCTGTCGCTTCCACGTTCTCCGTCGTACCAGCCTGGCGCGCTTGATCTAAACGCCTCGAAAACTCTTCGAGGGAGGGCGGGTCCTGATCATCGACGTCTGGCGCCATGGTGCCTTTCGCCTTTCACGTGAGCCGCGTTTCTGTCATCCCGGGTACAAGAAAACCTGTAGGCTAATCGGCCTGGAGGCATGTCCTATGGGGATGCGTTCTACCTGCGCTGAAAGCCAGCTTTGAGGGCTGGCTGATGTCTTGGCCTTTGGACTTGGTGAAGGGGCGACCAAAACCGCGGTCACCCTTAGGAATCGGCGCGGACAATATAGGCGCCGCAATGCAGCGTCAAGCGCGTGTTTGGCCTGTTAAAGGGCTGAAAATCAATAAAGAATTACGGCGCGTCGTCTCGCCGCGCCGTCGCAAAAACAGGTTATGCGCAGCGATTGATTCGTCAGGTCAATTTCGGCGCTTTTCGGAGCGATAAAGGGCGGGCTTTATTTACAAGCCACGGGGTCGTTGTCGTTACTCAAAAACGCGATGCGTTCGTGACGATCGGCTAGAAAATGACAATTATTAAGGAACGCGGTGTCGCCTAAAGGATCGAGCACCGTCATCGCACGGTCGGCGTCATCATCGATTGTGCCCACTTCGTTTACTTCGAGGGCCGCTGATACCGTTTCCTTTGGCGCACCTATTCCGCCAATGAGGCCTAGCGCCACCATCAGCGTGAGATTGCTGCAAATGAAAAGCAGGGCGCCCAAAATTTTATTGGTCATATTCGAATAGCCATCGGCGAGCCTCCCGCGCGTGAAACCAAAGATACAATTTAAAGCGCTCCGCCAGAGGGGGGCGAACGCCCTAAACGCGGGCGCTGACCAGATCCTTCGCTGATGGGGACAGTCGTCAGACGAGGGTTAGGGACGCATCTTGCGCCGTGGAGGTCGCAGAGCCCACCCCTAAAGCGCTGATATCACGCGATTTTCAGCGAGTAGTATCGAAGAATTGATCGCGAATGGCTATTCGGCCGCGACGAGTTGCTCTGCATGGTTGAGGTCAACGGAGACAAGCTGGGAGACGCCGCGCTCAATCATGGTGACGCCAAACAGCCGGTCCATGCGGGACATGGTGAGGGCATGGTGGGTGATGATGATGAACCTCGTGCCGGTTTCTTTGGTCATCTCATTCAGGAGATGACAGAAGCGTTCCGTATTGGCGTCATCAAGAGGCGCGTCGACCTCGTCGAGGACGCAGACGGGCGCTGGGTTGGACATGAAGACCGCAAAGATGAGGGCCGTAGCCGTCAGCGCTTGTTCGCCGCCAGACATGAGCGACATGGAGGCAAGTTTTTTACCCGGCGGAGAGGCGAAAATTTCAAGGCCAGCTTCCAACACGTCTTCTGAATCGATCATGCGCAGTTCGGCCTGACCGCCATTGAAAAGACGTGTGAAGAGCGACGAAAAGTTCGTGTTCACCGTTTCAAAAGCCGTGCGCAAGCGCTCGCGCGCCTCGCGGTTCAGGCTGCCGATGGAGGCGCGTAGCTTTCGAATGGCGGCTTCGCAGTCTTCCTGTTCAACGGCGATCTCGTCGAGGCGCTCATTGATTTCCTGAAGTTCTTCATCCGCTCGCAGATTAACGCCGCCGAGATTTTCCCGTTCCCGCTTATATCGCTCAAGCTTACGATCGATGTCTTCGCGAGCCGGAAGGTTGGCGTCATCTTTGATTTCGGCAATCTCAAGAAGGGCGTCCGGCGCGGCGTTGCAGGTTTCCTGGGCAAGGGCGGTCGCCTCTTCCACCCGGGCGAGGGCGGCTTCCAATTGGGTCTCCACCCTCGCGCGTAACTCCCGCGCTTCGGCCGCCGCGCTATCGGCGGCCCGCGCATGACGGTCGCAATTTTGCGCCTCGTTGACGGCGCTTGCCAGCGTATCGGCGGCTTCTTGGCGGCTTGTTTCGGCATCGGCGATTTGCTCGCCAAGGGCGATGGCCTTTTGTTCAATGGCCTGGGGCGCGTCGGCGGCGGCTTCGCGCGCGCCTTGGGTTTCCTGAAGCCGTGTCTCAAGATTGGTGAGGCGCCCGCGCGCTGTCTCGCCGCGTGTCGCCCAGACACCTTTTTCGCGGGCGAGTTCTTCAAGGCGCTGTTGGCGCATGGCGGCTTCGCGCGCTAGGTCGTTATGGGCGGCGCGTGCTTCCGTCGCGAGGCGACGCGCCTCGCCGACATTCTCGCGCGTTTGTGCCAGTTGCGCGGCGAGGGCGTCGCCCTGGGGCAGGGCGGCGACCTCTTCTTGCTGATCGGTTAACTGTCGCTGGGCATCGGATTGATCCGTTTGCGCATGATCAATGGCCTCAGCGATCGACTGCAAGCGCGCCGAAGCGCGTTGATGATCACGTTCAATAGAGGCTAATTTTTGACGGGCGCTATCGACCAAGCGGCGGGCGTCGCTTAGCTGCGTTCGGGCTTGACGGTCTTGCGTGCGGGCGGCGTTCAGCTCTTCGTTGACAGCAGTATGGGCGCTGCGCCCTTCTTCTGCTTTCTTAATGGCGCCGTTCAGATCTTCTTGCAGGGCCGTCAGCCGATTGCGTTGTTCCAAGCGGATCGCAGCAGCGGTCTTTGCTTCAGCGCGCTTAACGAACCCGTCCCACCGCCATAGATCACCATCTTTGGAAACGAGGCGTTGGCCGGGGGAAAGCCCTGCGGCGAGGCGGCGGCCATCTTCAGCGGAGACCACGCCAATCATGGCGAGGCGGCGGCGCGCTTCTTCCGGCGCATCAACGACGTCGCTCAAAGGCTGGGCGCCAAGGGGTAGAGGGGATTCCGGAACGACCTGATCATCCCCCGATATGACGGCGCCTTGATAGGGCAGCGCCCAATGGGTTGGGGCCGTATCATCAAGCGCTGCGGAGAGATCATCCCCCAGAGCGGCGGCAAGCGCCGTTTCATAACCCGGCGAGACGCGCACCGCTTCGATCAGCGTCATCCAATCGCCATCAATCTCGGCGCCTAGGACTTTTTGAATGGCGTCACATTCGGCTTTTAATTCCGTCTCGGTACGAACGGCATTATCTCGCACGGCCCTTAAGTCGCGTTCTTTTGCCTCCAGCGCGCTGACGGTCTCGTCGTTGCGCTTCTGCACCGTCTCGGCGGTTTCGGCGGCGGATTGCGCCATAGTGAAGGCTTGATTTGCCTCATCCAAAATTTGCGCTTGTTCTGGCGTTGGCGCCAGTTTTTCGCGTTCCGTCGTCAGATTATCAATTTGGGTCGTAATCCGCGCAAGGCGTTGTTCCAAGGTTTGAACCGCGTTCGCCGCCGCCCGTCGCCGCGCTTCAATATCGGCGTGTTCGCGGTTTTTCTCTTCGAACGTTTCTTCCAAGGCCGTCAGCGATCGGGTGGTCTCGTCAAGGCGCGATTGCGCGGCCTCGATGCGCGTCGCCTCGGCCGTTTCGCGGGATTTTAAGCCTTCTTCTTCCCGCAAAATCGCCTCGGACGCTTCAAGGGCGTCGGCCGCTAATTCTTTTTCCCGCGCGAGATCGCCTTCAAGGCGGGCCGCTTCCTCGGTGAGGCGTTGCAGCTCTGCTTCGGCGCGAGCCGCTTCTTCTTGGATGTTTTCCCGTGCGACGGTTAATCGTTGAAGGCGCGCAGCTGCTTCGGCTTCGCTCTGGCGTAACGGGTCCAGCTTTTCATGGGCGTCGGTTTGGGCGGTTGCCGCCAATGCGGCGGCGCGGGCCGTTTCTTCAATGTCGCCGGCGATTTCCTGCAACGCCTCTTGCGCCGTTGTCTGGGCATTGTTGGCGTCTTGCCAGCGCAGGTAGGCGGCTGTTGCTTCCGTACGCCGAATATCGCCCGAAAGGTTACGGTAGCGCGTTGCTTGGCGCGCTTGGCGGGCGAGGGTGGTTTTTTGGGTTTCAAGCTCACCGGTGACGTCGGTCAAGCGCTCCAGGTTTTGCTCCGCCGCGCGCAAGCGCAGTTCAGCCTCATGGCGGCGTGAGTGAAGCCCTGTCACACCGGCGGCTTCTTCCAGAAGGCGTCGACGATTTTGGGGTTTGGCGTTGATCAGTTCAGAGATTTGTCCCTGGCGGACAAGGGCCGGCGAATTTGCGCCCGTCGCCGCGTCAGCAAAAAGGAGCTGCACATCCTTTGCGCGTACTTCTTTATTGTTGATGCGGTAGATCGATTGTGCGCCGTCTTCATTCTTGATGATGCGCCGAGATACTTCGAGGGTTTCTTCCTCGTTATATTCTGCAGGCGCCGTGCGATCGGCGTTATCCAGTGTGAGGATGACTTCGGCCCAGTTTCGCGCCGGGCGCATGGAGGTGCCGGCGAAAATGACATCGGACATGCCGCCGCCACGCAATGCCTTTGCTGACGTCGCGCCCATCACCCAACGCAAGGCTTCCAACAGGTTCGACTTACCGCAACCGTTGGGGCCGACAATGCCCGTCAGACCATCGCGGATATCAAAGTCCGTGGTGTCGACAAACGACTTGAACCCGACAAGGCGTAGATTGGTGAACTTCACGACGTCTCAAATCCCGACCAATACGCCCCGATTTAAACGCAGACAGCGCCATCGATGTTCGGCGCGGTCGCGGGCGTTGCGATATCGTTGGCGCAAAAAACGCCAACGATCGATAATGTAGAGGACGCTTTGTCGATTGGCGATGAATGCTTTCATCGCGAGGTTGACTGCGCCATCGCCTACGGCTTGTTAAAGAGAATCGAAGCGATTCTTGCGGTCGAGCAATTTTCACACCGCCCCTCGGCGGTCAAAGTTTTCCACGGTTCTTTACGTTGAAACTAAAAATGAAGAAAAATCAGTCGCTAGACGTGGCTTTTTCATATGCAGCTTGAAGTTTCTTAGAGAAATCCTCGGCGCTGCCGGCGCTAACCTTTTCGCCATCAACCACGAAGCTCGGGGTGCCTGAAATATTGAAGGTTTCAACAGCGGTCTGGGTATTGGCCTGGATGAGGTCGATAAATTCTTGCCGCTGGAGACAGGCTTCAAAAGCGGCCTCGTCCATCCCAGCCTGGGCGCTAATTTTTAAAAGCTCGCCCTTGGTGTCATCGCCCAGCAACCAGCCTTTTTGCTGGCTGAAGAGGGATCCCAGAACCAGAAAGTATGCATCCGAGCCCCCTTTATCGGCGGCGCAGCGCGCCAGAACCGAGGTCGCGATCGCAAGGCGCGCCGGCGATGTTGGGAACTCCCGAAAGACGAATTTCACTTTGCCCGTGTCGACGAACTCTTTTTTGATCTCCGGGAAGATCTGTTTGTGAAAGGTCGCGCAATGGGGGCAGGTGGTCGACGCGTATTCGATCACGGTCACCGGCGCATCTGCGTCGCCGAGCACCATGTCCGTGGCTTGCACATGGCTTGGATCGTCAGGGTTTCCGGCTTTCGCTTTAGAATTGCTGGTATTCGACGCGGCGACTTCTTCGGCGACAGTCTCCTTTGAGGACGCTTCGCCGCTGCACGCCGCTAATAGGGAAGCGGCCGCGAGACCAGCGACAATCGGTAGGGGGCTAGAAAATAGACGCATGACAAAACCTTTCAAAGCGGGAGCAAGTCGAGTTTATCGGCTTGCTGGAATTTTTCACCTTTGTTACCGGGTAATTTCGCGCAACCCGGCGGTATTAGCAAGGACGGGGAAGAGATGCTGGGGTACTTAGCTTGACAACCGTTATGTGCCCGCCACGCGCCCTTGATGCGCTCGGCATGAGAATGGGCTAATCCCCCGCGGCCAACGCGTCCTCGATCGCCGCCGCTAGTGCTTCCGGGCTACGGTCGCGGGCCTTCTCACCGTTGATGAAAATCGTTGGTGTGCTGCGCACCGCGTAGAGGCGGCGCCCGCCGTCGACGTTCGCTTCGACCACGTCGACATATTTTTGCTCGCGTAGGCAGGCGTCGAATGCCGCTTCATCCATGCCGGTCTGAGCGGCAATTTTCAGGAGCGAGGCCTTTGGGTCATCGCCGTAGATCCAGTCGCGTTGATCGTTGAAGAGAGATTTCAGGACGTTGAAGTAAACATCCGGCCCGCCGTCTTCCGCCGTGCAGCGCGCAAAAACTGAGCCGATCAATGACAATTCCACCGGTGATGTCGGGAATTCTCTGAAGATGAATTTCGCCTTGCCGGTTTTGACGAACTTCTCGTTAAGCGCGGGGAACACATCGCGATGGAACGACGCGCAGGCGGGGCAGGTGGTCGAGGCGTATTCGACAATCGTCACCGGGGCGTCAGCCTCGCCAAGAACGATATCGCTCGGCAATACCTCATCGACGGCGCGCGTCTCCGACGCCGCTTCGCCGGCCTCTTCGTTTGGTGATGGGGTACTCGCCCCCGGTGCATCGCCGCCGCCGCAGGAGGCCAGAACGAGAGCGACGCTAGCGACAAGGGGCGCCAAGAGGGCGGTGGAGCGGCTTGAACGATTGATCACGGAACTCAATTTCCTTCTTATGCGCGACCGTTAGATGACCCATTCGGTCGAATTCCCCATATGAATAGCGATGCTTGGGGCTAACGCAACAATTCGACCGCCGTCTTGGTTCTCCGTTGATTTTTGGCGACGTTAGAACGGAACATCGTCATCATCCTGGCCTCTAGGCGGCGATGGGGTTGGGGCGCGAAACCGAGACAACCCGCCAGAGGGGCGAGGGGCTTCGCGGCTTGGTCCGGCATTATTTTGTGTTGGCGGGTCTGAAGGAAGGGCTGGCTGGGATGTCTCTGGCGCACCGCCTGACTGACGGATGAGCAACCGGCCGACGGCGCCGACGCCCATATACTCATTGATCTTCAGGATCAGGCGGCTTTCCTCAAAGCGAACGGCCGCCGCAGCCGCGCCATTGGTGACGAAAACCTCTAATGTCCGTTCCCGTCGCCCGCCGCTGACGCGGCCGGGGCGACATAGGCTCGCCATTTCCTCCCCGACAAGGCTCGGCCATAATTCGATCAGTTTCGGATCAACATATCGCGTCGCCCGCGCCAGGCGGGCCATCCAAGCGCCCGCGTATCCGCGAATGGGCGGCGCGGCGCGACGCGCCCTTTTTGTGCTGCCGGTCGTCGCCATGGCCGATATACCATCACTTTCTGGCTGTCTTTCACCGCCAACTTACCATACTCAGGGGCCCCATGTTAGAGGATAGTGTTGCAAAGAATCCCCCTGTTGCTAGGGCCGGGCGGCGTACGCGCGGATCGATCGGCGGCGCGCTGCTCGATTGGTATGAAGACAATGCGCGAGTTCTGCCCTGGCGGGTGGGGCCAAAAGCGCGGGCGAAGGGCGTGCACCCGGATCCTTATGCCGTCTGGTTATCTGAAATCATGTTGCAGCAAACGACGGTCGCGACGGTGACGCCGCGCTACGGCGCTTTCTTGGCGCAATGGCCGACTGTCATGGATATGGCGGCGAGCCCCGTTGACGATGTTCTGAGCGCCTGGGCGGGGCTCGGCTATTACGCCCGCGCGCGAAACCTCCATAAATGTGCGCGTGTCGTCGCCGAAGAATATGGCGGCATATTTCCGGATACGGAGGAGGAGTTGCGCGCGTTACCGGGGATTGGCGCTTATACCGCCGCGGCGATCGCCGCCATTGCCTTTAATCGCCATGCTGTGGTGGTCGATGGAAATATTGAGCGGGTGACGACCCGATTGTTCGCCATTGAAAAGCCTATCAAAGAGGCAAAACCGTTCATCAAAGAATGTGCGGAGAAATATTGGCCGGCTGGGCCCTCTGGTGACTTCGCCCAGGCCATGATGGATCTTGGCGCAACCGTTTGCACTCCAAAGACGCCGAATTGCGAACAATGTCCGATCAGTGATCACTGTACCGCCTATAAGCAAGGTAAGCCGGGCGCCTATCCGGTCAAAGCACCGAAAAAGATCAAACCGACACGGTATGGCGCGGTGTTTGTTCTTTGCAATGCTGATGGAGAGGTCTTGCTGGAATGTCGTCCGGAAAAGGGGTTGCTCGGCGGTATGCTCGGGCTGCCGGGCGGGGCTTGGGTTGAATCTGGTGGAAAGGCTCTCAATAGCGAGGCGGTGCTCGCTGATGCGCCCGAAAAAGGCCGGTGGGCCCTCGGGGGCGAAGCGCGCCACACATTCACTCATTTTCATCTGGTGATGGATGTCTATGTAAAAGAGACAAAACGCCGGTCGAAGCCGGGTGAAATTTGGCGGCGTTCCGCGGATGCTTCGCTGCCGACGGTTATGCGAAAAGCGTTGGATGTTGGGCTAAGGTCGACCGCGCCAACATCGTGAACAGGCGTCTACTGATCGTAGGCAAGGTCAACAAATTCGCACAGAAAGCCCCGAGTTTTCCGTGGGTCAATGATGTCCTCAACGGCGAATTTTTCTGCGGTGCGGAAAGGTGATGAAACGGCCAAAAGGCGTGCTTTGATGGCGTCGAGGGTCGCCTGAGGGTCGGCGGCTTTTTCCAATTCCGCGCGATAGGCGACTTCGACACCGCCATCCATGGGAAGCGAGCCCCAGTCGCCCGACGGCCAGGCGGCGCGATATTGAAAGCGAGTATGGTTCGACATGGCCGCGCCCGCGACACCATAAGCTTTACGAATGATAATTGAGCACCAAGGCGTTGTCGATTTGTAAACGGCGTTCATCGCCTCGACGCCGCGCCGGATAGTGGCTTGTTTTTCTGCTTCCAGGCCGATCATAAAACCTGGATTATCGACAAGATTAATAACGGCAAGACCAAATTGGTCGGCAAGCTGAACAAAGCGCTTTGCCTTTTCCGACCCGTCAGATGTCCACGACCCGCCTTTATAGGTCGGGTCATTGGCGAGAATGGCGACGGGCCACCCATTCATGCGGGCAAGGGCCGTAATGACGCCGCGCCCCCAGCGGGCGCCAATTTCAAAGACACTACCCTGATCGCTCAGAGCGGTCAGGATTTTACGCATGTTGTAGGCTTGGCGTTTATCTTTTGGTACAATCGATAAAAGCGCTTCTTCTTCCCGATCAGTCGGGTCGGTATTATCCGTGCGCGGCAGGGAGGCTCCCTTCGATTGGGGCAGATATGAGAGGAAAGCGCGGGCGCGGGCGAATGCCTCGGCCTCGCTTTCCGCCTCATCGTCGACGACCCCGTTGGCGGCGTGAATGTCGGCACCGCCTAGTTCCTCATTCGTACGGTCGCCATCGCCAATAGCGGCCGAGACTTTGGGGCCGGCGGTGAATACTTGCGCGACGCCGCGCACCATTATTGAGTAGTGGCTGGCGACGAGCCGCGCCGCGCCAAGCCCGGCGCAAGGGCCGAGGGCGAGGGCGACAACCGGGACGCTCTCTAGATTTTCAACAACATGCTCCCAGCCCGGTACAAATGGAACATAGGTAAAGCCCATATCCTCCAGCGATTTGACCGATCCGCCGCCGCCAGTGCCATCAATCATGCGAACGATTGGCAGGCGTAATTCATGGGCCATTTGTTCGGCGAGGACGAATTTGCGATGGATGGCCGCGTCAGCGGCGCCGCCGCGCACGGTGAAATCATCGGCGCTCGCGACGAGTGGCCGGTTATTAATTCGCCCACGGCCGAATATGAAATTGGAAGCGGTGAAATGCGCCAACCCACCGGCGTCATCGTATGATCCCTGTCCGGCGATTTTGCCGATCTCTCTAAACGAATTGGGATCAAGCAGAGCCGAAAGGCGCTCGCGGGCGGTTAGTTTGCCTCTGGCCCTTTGGCGCGCGACTTTGTCGGCCCCGCCCATCTCTTCGGCGAGGGCTTGGCGGCGCGCCAATTCGTCAAGTTCTTTTTGCCAGGACATCAGGGTTTTCAGGTGAACGGGCGTTCCGTCGCCCGTCTACGCTTTCATCTCTTTGCGCATTTTTTCTCGTAGGAAATCGATAGGTTTTAACCCGGTTTTTTCCTCGTAATGCCAGTACGTCCATCCATTGCACGCCTCTGCTTTCTGAACAAGAGCGCCCATTTTATGGATGGAGCCTTCCGTTTGGCCGTCGGGGCCTTGCACTTCTATCGAGCCATCTGCGCGAACCCGGGCGGCGTATTTTTTGCGCGGTGCATAAAGCAGCGACCCCGGTTTCAATAGCCCTCGCTCGACGACGGCGCCGAATGGGACACGCGGCGCAGCACGGCGCGATGGTGTGACGGCGAGATCTTCCGCCTGCGCCGGTGTCACCGCCGCGAGGCGCTTGCTGGCCGCTGAGATGTAACTATCGTCTCGTTCAATACCGATGAAACGCCGACCCATCATCTTGGCGACAGCGCCGGTGGTGCCGGTGCCGAAAAACGGATCAACAATAATGTCGCCGGGATTGGTTGTTGCGAGGATCACGCGATAAAGCAGCGCCTCCGGCTTTTGCGTGGGGTGCGCTTTGACGCCGTCAGCGCCCTTCAGACGTTCATTCCCCGTACAAATTGGCAACAGCCAATCGGAGCGCATCTGTAGATCGTCATTCGCCGTCTTTAGGGCGTTGTAGTTGAACGTCGGCTTTGTCTCTTTTGAACGACCCGCCCAGATGAGGGTCTCGTGGGCGTTGGTAAAGCGGGTACCCCTAAAGTTCGGCATTGGATTCGTCTTTGTCCAGACGATATCATTTAACAGCCAAAAACCCAGATCCTGGATCGCGGCGCCGAGGCGGAAAATGTTGTGGTAGGAGCCGATAACCCAAAGGGCGCCGTCGGGTTTCAAAATGCGCCGCGCCTCACAAAGCCACGCCCGACAAAAGGCATCATAGTCGGCGAAAGACTGGAATTTATCCCATTCATCATCAACACCGTCGACGCGGGAGTTATCCGGGCGCGTAAGGTCTCCGCCGAGCTGTAGGTTATATGGCGGATCCGCAAATACGAGATCAACAGAGGCGTCCGGCAGTTTCTTTAGCTGCTCTATCGCATCGCCTCTCATGATCTTGTCGAGATCACCCTCGGCAAGGCCGGCGCCGTCGTGCGGCGCCGATTTCGCTGATGGTCTGGGTCTAATTTTCTTCGTCGCCATATCCGCCTCCAGAAGAATGGAGGCGGATAGTGAGTCCCCGCGAATCACTCGTCAAGAGTCGGTGACTCGTTTTTTTGAAAAAATCGGCGTCCGGACTCTGTTTGTTCTTGATTGTTAACGGAATTAACGATCTGACCCGTTGGAGGGTAACAGGTCTCGCCTAGAGTCCGCATGCAGCATATTGTGAATTGGCGCGAACGATCGGCGATGATGGGGCGTCACGCCATGGCTTTCGATCGCCGCTTTATGGGCCGGTGCGCCATATCCTTTATTACGCTCCCAGGCGTAGACGGGATAGTCGCGCGCCAGTTCTTTCATCATGCGATCGCGGGTGACCTTCGCGATGATGGAAGCTGCCGCGATGGAAAGGGATTTGGCGTCGCCCTTGACCACCGTATAGGCTGGGCAGGGAAGCTTCGGCTTCATATTGCCGTCGACAATGCAAATGCTCGGGGCTGCTGGTAAATTGGCCACCGCGCGCGTCATGGCAAGAAGGCTGGCGCGCAGGATGTTGAGACGGTCTATCTCTTCGACATTGGAAAGCCCGACGCCGATACGCGCTGTTTTCCAGAGCGCCGCCGCAAGGTCGCGCCGACGTTTTTCCGTGAGAGTTTTAGAATCCCGGAGGCCCGATGGCGTGCAGTTCGGGTTAAGGATGACGGCGGCGGCGACCACCGGCCCGGCAAGGGGGCCGCGCCCGGCTTCATCCACGCCGGCGACCAGGCCGTCGAAGCCATCTTCAATATCGAAATTGGGCGATATGGGACCCACGAAAAAGGACGCTCCTTCCAACGCGGCGCTTGCGAATACGATTTCCGTTTGCTTCTTGCGATATGGGCAAGAAACCGCGCGATGGCTGACATTAGAAAAAATACTATCATGAGCCGAGCCCTGATTCATCAAAGAGGGAAAGTTGGTCGTCTTTTTCCACAGGGGGACGGAAATCGTCCGCGGAAAGCCTTGGAATCTCGGTTGAAAGGCCGAGGCGGCGGCAGGCGGCTTTGAAGCGATTGTCGATCAACTGGGCGAATTGGCTTCGCGGCCTGGCGGCGCGGCTCCATTCGATATCGTAATCGCGCCCGCCATTCATTTGGCGAATATGGCTCATCACCCGGTCCGCGCGGCCGGGTTCGGCTGCTTCCAACCATTCGCGGAACAAATCGGAGACCTCAAAGGGCAGCCTGATGATGGTGTAACCAGCGAAGCGGGCGCCAGCATCTCTGGCTTCCGCCAACAGCGCCTCCATTTCATGGTCGTTGAGCCCTGGGATCATTGGCGCCGTCATCACCCCGACGGGCACGCCAGCCTCGGCGAGCCTGCGCACCGCATCGAACCGACGCCTTGGCGTCGATGCCCGTGGTTCCATTGTGCGGGCAAGGGCGGGGTTTAATGTCGTGATCGACAGCATGGCGCGGGAAAGGCCGGCGGCAGCCATGGGGGCAAGCAGATCAAGATCCCGTTCAATCAATGCAGATTTTGTCAGTATCGTGACGGGGTGTTTGAACGCCGCCAGCACGCTAAGAATGCCGCGCATCAATCGATGTTGACGCTCAACCGGTTGATAAGGGTCCGTATTGGTGCCGATGGCAATGGCGCGGGGTTGGTATTTTTTGGATCTCAGTTCTTTTTCTAATAACTGAACCGCGTTTGGTTTCGCGAACAGCTGGGTTTCAAAATCTAACCCCGATGATAAGCCGTAATAGGCGTGGCTTGGCCTGGCAAAGCAATAAATGCATCCATGTTCGCAGCCTCGATAGGGATTGATGGAGCGATCAAAACCGACATAGGGGCTATCGACATAATTGATGATGGTGCGGGGGCGCTCCAGGGTAACCGTTGTTTTGGGCTGGGGCGCCGGGTCGTCTTGGCGCCACCCATCGTCCATTGCTTCTCGCCGTGTTGGCTCAAAACGCCCTGCATCACATGACAGCGCGCCGCGTCCCTTTAAACGGCCGTTTTTACGCGCCTGATCAGGCGGCGACATCTCAGCCTCTTCCCCCAATGACGCGGTCTTCTGTCGGAGGCGTGATTGTCGATCGCGGGCGGACGATCGACCAGAAGACGGCGTCTTTGTCGAGGCGGATGACGCATCAGGCGTCTGGGGCTGTGGGGACACGGCGCGCATGTCGACACCATACCTAAAGAAAAGAACAAAACAAGAACAATTTATCCCCGGCAATTGTTGTTTCAGTTCTGGTGGTGATTTTCATTTCGAAAACGGGGATCGTTCGTTCTCGCCCCGGCCGCACTAGCGCGCTATAGACGTTCCTTTGTAAATCTACTTAGCGTCTCGTTGGTGATGTCCCAGGGTAAGCTTTCCATTGTTATTCCAACGTTGAACGCTGGCGACGCGTTGCGCGCCTGTTTGTCGTCTTTGGCGCCGGCGGCTATGGACGGGCTTGTGTCCGAGGTCATCGTCTCCGATGGCGGCTCTAACGATGACACCGTGGCGATTGCCGAAGAATTTGGCGCGACAGTTGTTACCGGCTCGCCTGGGCGGGGCCAACAAATGGCGCGCGGGGCGGCGGTTGCTCGCGGCCAGTGGTTCCTTTTTCTGCACGCAGACACCCGTTTGGAAATGCGCTGGCCAACCGCCGTACATCGAATGATGAAAAAAGGAGCCGGACACGCGGCCGTTTTTCATTTGGCGTTTGATGATGAGGGGCCGGCGCCAGCAATTGTCGCCTGGGCGGCGGTGGTTCGCAGCAAGGTATTTCGCGCGCCCTATGGCGACCAAGGGCTCTTAATTCATCGTGATACGTATCAATCG
Organism: Parvularculaceae bacterium; assembly: GCA_965263305.1. Lineage (GTDB taxonomy): Bacteria > Pseudomonadota > Alphaproteobacteria > Caulobacterales > Parvularculaceae > MED-G105. The sequence continues at coordinate 127,357 of OZ253666.1, read as the reverse complement.
ATCGGTGGTTATGCGCCGATGCCTCTTTTTGAAGATGTCGATATTGTTGAGCGTTTTATCTCGCGTTATGGCCGCCGTGCACTGACGATTTCTCCTGTACGGGCGTTAACGTCCGCCGCGCGCTATCAGCGTCATGGATACATCATGCGGGTTTTGCGGAATTTCTATTGTCTGATGCTTTACCGATTTGGCGTGGCGCCAGAGAAAATAAAGGTAATTTATGAGGGGCGTGCGGAGTGACGTTAGCCATCCTTCAATCAACGGGTAAATGAAACGATTGTGACGTCAGGAACGCTTTTTATATTTGTTAAAGCGCCAGTGGCCGGGCGGGTGAAAACACGCCTCGCCCGAGAGCTAGGGTTTGGCCGCGCCGCGGCGTTATTTCGCGTCATGACGCAGAAGACAATTGCTGAAGCGAGCAATGGCGATTGGCGAACAGTGCTCGCGGTTGACCCGACGCCGGCTGTTGCGGGTTTTAATAATGTTTGGCCGATGCCGTTAGACCGTATGCCCCAGGGGCGCGGCGATCTCGGCGCGCGCATGAAGCGCGCATTTGAGGGCAGGGCGCGGCGTTTTCAAGAACGCGGGCCTATCGTTATTATCGGCGCTGACGCGCCCCAGTTGCAAACCGCTCACATTGCACGCGCGTTCGACGCACTGCGCGGCGCCGACGCTGTATTCGGCCCGGCGAGTGATGGCGGCTATTGGTTGATCGGTCTTGCTGGACGGCGCGGTGCGCCTAATCTGTTTTGTGATGTGCGGTGGTCGACGGCGCATGCTTTGGCGGATACGAAAGCCTCTTTGCCGTCGACCTTTCGAGTGGCGGAAATCGACTGCCTTAAAGACGTCGATGAAGCCTCTGACCTTGTCAGCCTTGGGCCTTCGGCGCTCCTGCGTTCGGTGCGTTGCGGGCTTCAAACTGATGAGTCAGTTGGCGCCTAAACGCAGCGCCGGGTATAGATACGCCCCATGATCCCTCTTCGAGATATCGGTGAACATCCAAGGGATATCCTTGGGTTTTTGGCGCAAGAGCAGGCGAGCGGCGCGCCATGCGCGTTGGCGTTGGTCGCAGCCGTTGAGGGGCCGTCTTCGCGCGCTATTGGCGCGATGATGGGGGTCTCGTCGAGGGGCGCTTACGCGGGGTACGTTTCCAATGGGTGCATCGACGCCGCCGTTGCGCAGCATGCGGTGCAAACCATCCAGACCGGGGAAATGACCCGCGTGCGCTATGGCGAGGGATCGCCCTATATGGATTTGAAATTGCCTTGCGGCGGTGCGCTGGAACTTCTCATTCTTCCTGACCCGGATCGGCATGTCGTGAAGACGGCGGCGTCTCACCTAAAGGCGCGTGAAGAGGTGTCATTGTCCGTCTTGCAAGAAGGCGCATTGTCATTGGCAACGACTGATGGCGCGCTTTTTCAAAAGACTTACGCCCCAACATTGCGTCTTGCCGTAGCGGGGCGAGGAGCGGAGACCTTGGCGTTGATACAGTTGGCGGCGGCTGCGCCCTATGATCTAATTGTCTATTCGCCAGATGAAGATGTATTGTCAAAGGCGCGATCTCATGACGCCGACGCGCTTCGTATTCGCGCTGACGAAGCTATTTCATGGCCAAATGATCCTTATACGGCGATTACGCTTCTCTTTCACGAACATGAATGGGAAACGCCATTGCTGAAGACTGCCGTCGAAACGGATTGTTTCTTTATCGGCGCCATGGGCAGTCGGCGCACCCATGAGGTGAGATTAGGCGACCTTATCGAAGAGGGCGTGCCCGCAGCACAAGTCCAAAGGGTTAAGGGGCAAATAGGGTTGATCCATTCTGCGCGCGATGCAACGACCCTTGGTATTTCTGTTCTGGCGCAGATTGTTGATCTCTATAAAAAAACCGTCAGTGAGCGCACGAGCGCCGATCGCAAGGTGGGTCTATGAAGCTCGCCGACTGTGGCGTTCTAATTCTTGCCGCCGGGCGTTCTGAACGCTTTGGCGATGATCATAAATTGTTGGCTGATTTTGGTGGGCGGCCTCTTGGCGCCCATGCTGTTGAGACAGCGCTTGCGCTTCACGCGAAATGCGTTTTGATCGCCGTGCCGGCAGATCAACCGAAGATCGCTGACGCCTTTAACGGAGCCGATCGGTTTATTGTTCCTGTTTCAACGAATGATGTGACAGCTGAAGAAAAAAGCGGCCTCGGCCGCTCCTTGGCGACTGGGGTAGGCGCTCTTGTCTCCATGGAAATGCGGGTCGACGGCGTTGTCGTGCTGCTTGCCGATATGCCCTTTGTGCGTCCGGTTCATCTTGACCGTCTCTTTGGGGCGATGGGGGATGCCAGCATGGTTTTTTCAACGCCCGCCGATGATCCCGGTCAGACCGTGTCCGCCGACGGCGCGCCGATACCTCCGATGGGGCCGCCGGCGATCTTTCGCCAGACCTTGTTTCCCGACTTGATGCGGTTGAAGGGAGACCAAGGCGCCCGAGCGCTTCAACGGGTGGGCGCGGCGATGGCCGTTGCGTCCCTGGACAAACGGGCGCTCATTGACATCGATACGAAGAGCGATTTGGCGCATTGGGGCTGCGCTGCGGGAGAGTGATGCGTGAGTGATCGAGATCGGACGCCACAGAGCGCGCCGCCATCGGAAACGGCAAGACCTGTTTCAGCGGGCCGGACAATAACCCAATTGATTGGTCTATTTGGCGGGGTCATCGTTTTTGTTGGCGTTCTTCTGGCGCCGGCCCCGGATGGGGTGAGCGCCCACGCTTGGGTCGTTGCCGCGCTTGCGGGCCTTATGGTCGTTTGGTGGGTCACCGAAGCGATCCCCATTGCCGGCACCGCGTTATTGCCCTTGGTCGTCTTGCCAATGGCGGGGATCATGCCGCTGAAACAAGCCTCAGCGGCCTACATGAATACCACCGTCGTCTTACTTATGGCGGGGTTCATCCTGGCGCGCGGCATCGAAAAATGGTCACTGCACGAACGAATAGCGTTGATGACAGTCAATCGCGTCGGCTCACAACCGACGGCGCTTATTGGCGGATTTATGGCGGCGGCGCTGTTTTTGTCCATGTGGATTTCAAACACCGCGACGACCCTCATGATGACGCCCATTGCGTTGTCGGTGGCGACGGCGGTGGAGCGCGAAGGCGCCGTCGATCGTAAATTTGCAGCGGTTTTGCTTTTAGGGGTCGCCTATTCAGCGTCGATCGGCGGGTTGGGAACGCCTGTGGGGTCGCCCACGAACCTGATTGTAATCGGGTATCTCGCCGATCAGGGCATTGAGGTTTCGTTCTCGGATTGGATGCGCCTCGGCCTTCCGGTTGTTTTAATTCTAGGCCCGCTTGCCTGGATGGTCCTCAGCTTTTTCGGCGCCCGCAGCGGCGCCTATAATCCGTCGGCCGGGGCGGCGGCGAAAAAAGCCGTCCGGGCGGCGCTCGACCGGCTTGGCCCTACGTCAACCCCGGAATGGCGCACCCTCGGGCTCTTCGCGGTGGTCGCCAGCGCCTGGGTGTTACGTGGTCAATTACAGAAAGTTTCATTCCTAGAGGGATTAAGCGATCCATTGATCGCCGTCGCCGGCGCGATTGCGTTTTTCATTGTCCCCTCGGGCGCCTCAAAAAAAGAAGGCGCGGCGCGCTCCACGCCCCTTTTGGATTGGAAAACGGCGGAGCAAATTCCGTGGGGCGTGGTGCTCCTCTTCGGCGGTGGGTTAAGCCTTGCTGGCGCGATGACAACATCCGGACTCGCTGAGAACATCGCCACGGCGTTGGGCGGGCTCACCCAGCTTCCTCTTGTCATGATGGTTTTTGCGTTGACGGTGCTCGTCCTTGGGCTGACGGAAGTCACCAGTAATGTTGCAACGGCCTCTGCGATTATGCCCGTTGTCGGCGCGGTCGCCATTCAGCAGGGCGTTGACCCTCTTTTGTTAGCGGCACCCGTTGGGTTGGCCGCTAGCTGTGCGTTTATGCTGCCCATGGCGACGGGGCCAAACGCCGTTGCCTATGCCACGGGCCGCATGTCTATTGCGCGTATGGCGCGCATTGGATTGTGGGTGAACATTTTAGGCGCTCTGACAATTACCGGGGTTGTCAGCGTCCTCGCGCCGAGCGGCGGTTAATGTCGGTCAAATTAACAACTCTCGGCTCGTCAGCTTTCTTCGGCCCGCAGCGCCATTTTGATTGGACCGTCTGCGCGACCATGGATGAACTGATCGACACGCTCATCGCCTGACTGCTCCAGGGCGTCTGGAGACCCGCGCCAAATAATGCGGCCTTCATAGAGCATCGCAATGTCATCGGCGATTAATCGCGCTGAGATCATATCATGGGTGATGGAAATGGCCCCGGCCGATAACGCTTTCAATCTCTCAACGATGAGGCGATTGATGACATCGGCCATAATCGGATCGAGCCCAGTTGTCGGTTCATCGAAGAACAGGATGGCAGGGTCAGCCGCAATGGCGCGGGCAAGGCCAACGCGCTTTTGCATGCCCCCTGAAAGTTCGGCCGGAAAGAGGTCGCCGACATCGTCGGTAAGGCCAACGGCGTTTAGATAATGCAACGCCTTTTCGCGGGCTTCCTGCTTCGGTCGTCGTTCCGCATACAGAAGACGAAAGGCGACATTCTCCCAGACCCGTAAACTATCAAGAAGGGCGGCGCCCTGAAACAGCATGCCGATTTGGCGGGTATGGGCCTGGCGTTTTTTATCATCAAGCTTGGTGACATCGACGCCGTCGATTTTTATCACACCGGCGTCGGGACGAATGAGGCCGAGAATGCATTTTAACAAAACGGACTTTCCGCTCCCTGATCCACCGATGATGACCAGGGACTGACCAGCATTAAGGTCCAGATCAACGCCGCGTAAAACCTCTTTGTTTCCAAATCGTTTTTTTAAGTTGCGGACGGATATTTTCGGATGTGACGCCATTCATTACACCCGTATAAAGAGAGAGGTCATGATGTAGTTCGAAGCGAGGATCGCAACAGCTGAGGCGACGACGGCCGTGCGCACCGCCCCCCCAACGCCCGCTGCGCCGCCGCGGCTGCGATAGCCGTAATAACAGCCCATGACCGAAATAAGGAAACCGAAAACAGCTGCCTTCAATAGCCCGCTGAGGACGTCGCCCGTGGTGACAAATGAGTCGATATTGCGGATGAACGTTGCACCTTCAAAATTGAGGGCGTTGACCGCTACCAACCATCCCCCGGCGATGCCGATAATATCGGCGATGAGGACGAGAAGCGGCAGCATCAACGTTGTCGCAAGGATGCGCGGGGCGACAAGATATTTAAACGGATCAACGGCAAGGGTCGACATGGCGTCGATTTGATCAGAAACGCGCATCGCGCCAAGTTCCGCCGCCATGGCGGAGGAGGCGCGCCCCGCCACCATGAGCGCTGCGAAACCAGGGCCCAATTCGCGAACAATGGAGACGGAGAGGATCTGCGGCAGAAAAGTCTCGGCGTTAAAGCGCGCTGACCCGTCATAGATATTGAGCGCCAGGGCCGCGCCCGTGAAAACAGCGGTAAGGCCGATCACCGGCAGCGAGTGAAATCCGATGCGCATCACCGCAGACCAGAACGAGCGCCAGTAATAAGGCCCAGTGACGGCGGCAAGGGCCGCCTGCTCGGCGAATAGAGCAATCGCGCCGGTTTCGCGCACGGCCCCAAGGCTCAACCGGCCAATGCTGGAAAACACACTCATCTGACGTTGCCCGCCTTTATCCCGTACCCCTGAACCGCCCAATCCCATGACGATAAGTCCCTTTTAACCCTCATTCGTCGTTTTCGGAAAGGAGAGAGGGATCAACACCCTTTTTTTCCCAGCTGTGTCGCCGCAAAACGCGGGGGCCAAGGCCCGTTAGGAGTTCATAGCCGATGGTGCCGCAGGCGGCGGCTTGGTCTTCGATGGGGAGGTTTTCGCCGAATAATTCGGCTCGGTCGCCGGGGGTGAGGGGGCCGCTCCGTGCGACTGCTTCGGTAATATCGAGGGTGATGAGATCCATCGACACCCGGCCAGCGATGGGACACAGAACACCGCCCACAAAGGCTTTGGTCTCTTTGTCCGCCGATCGCAAAAAACCATCGCCATATCCTAGAGCAATCGTGGCGATGGTTGTCTCGCGGTTCGCGCAAAAGAGGCCGCCATAGCCGACGCTTGCGCCTTTTGGGATTGTTTGCACTTGCAGGATTGGCGCGGTGAGGGTTGCGGCCGGGCGGATGCGCGGATCCCTTGTCGGCAGGGGACTGACGCCATAAAGACCAACGCCGAGGCGCACCTCGTCAAATGCAAGGTCGAAGGGCGCCGCCGCATTCATCAGAGCCCCCCCCGATGAGGCGAGTCCCAATGAGATGTCGTCGTGATATTTTTTTAGAATTTCTGCTTGCTGAAGAAAAAGGCGATGTTGGTTTTGACTATGGTCGGATGTTGGCTCTGTTGAATCCGATAGATGAGATATGAGCCGCTTTATCGAAAGCCCCTCCATTTGGGCGATGTCCGCAAGTGAGACGATCGGCGCGCCAAGACGGTTCATGCCCGTATCAACGTGCAAAATTGCTGGCGCCGTGGGGCCCGCCGACGCCTGCCAAAGGGCGCATTGGGCCTCGCTATTCAATACGGGCGTTAGGGCGTGACGCTTGTAGAGATCGATCGTGCCCGGTGTCGGGCCATGGAGAATATTGATGGTGGCCGTCGGCGCAATGTCACGTAACCCGTCGCGCAGCGTGACGCCCTCATGGGCGTGGGCGACATAAAAATCGGTGCACCCCTCTTTATTCACGAGTGTGCGGGCGATGGGAATAGCGCCAAGGCCGTATCCATTGCATTTCACCACAGCCGCAGCCGTTGCGCCAGCTGCGGCGTCGCGCATCGCGCGGTAGTTGGCGCAGACCGCCGCCAAGTTCACATCGACAATGGGTCGATCATCTGTTGGGGGTTCGATCGAGGTTTCCTCTGTATGGTGATCGCTGATGCTTTGAGGTCCCTTCATTGTGCGCCTTCGATTGATATTGTTGGCTCGGCGGGCTTATCGTCAATGAGGGTGATGACAGCCTTCGTCACGGCGTTCGGCGCAAGTATGGGAATATGGTGGCCCGTATTTTCGACGATCGTGAGGGAAGAATGAGCCGAAAGGGCGGCAAGCTCACTTTGGAGTTGGGCCCAGATTTTCTTTCGCGCCGTCGCGGCGGCGTCGTCTTGGTCGGTTATTGTTGTATCCTGCGAGAGCAGCAGAATTGGGATATCGGCAAAATCATAATCATAAGTAGAAAGGGGCAACGGCGTCATGGCGCGCCAGGCGTCCCCCTCTCGTAATCGCGCGCGGTGAAACTTCGCCGTTGAAGCGGTTTCAATAAGCCGAGCGCGATCATCCTCCGCAAGCCAAGGAAATGGGGGGACCAGTTTTTCGGCGTTAAAGCGGGCGAGCCCAATAAACGCGCCATATCGCTCGCGCCAGTCATTCGGAGGCGACGCCGCGAACCCTGGAACGCGGGCGTTTTGTTCCTCATGGGAGGAATCAACCCAGATCATTGCGGCGATACGGTTAGGGTGTTGATTGGCGTAGTGGCGAACAATAACACCGCCTACGGAATGACCTGCCAATAAAACCGGCGCCTCCGGCGACAGGAAATCAATAACCGCCGCAATATCGCGGGACAACGCAGGGATATTTCGCACGCCGCTTGCCGTATCGCTCCACCCATAGCCGGCGCGATCATAATAGCATGCCTTCGTCTTGGTAGAGATTGTTGTGGCGATACGATCCCAGGCTAGGAATGCGTCCGTTCCCAACCCTGATTCAAACAGAACGATCGGCCTTCCATCAACAGGCGCACCCTTACAGACGACATGGAGGTCATGACCACCCGCATTCACAAAGAACCCGGGCGCTGGAAAATGGGTCGCGGCTTTATGCACCAACCCTTGGTGCCAAAGGACGAGAGCGCTAATCCCGGCAATCAAAAGGATAAAAAGCGTGGCGACCCCACGTGAAATAAAGGCCATTATCGGTTTCGTTCCCGAAGACGTCGTACAGACGAAGACCTTAGTAAATTCTCTGGCCAACCGGCAAGGAGGGGCGCTTTAAAGCCATGACAGGTTATCCTGGCATCTATCGGTGTGTTGAATTTTCGGCGTGTCACTCATAACGATGGCTATCGTAATAGCCATGATCGAGATTGCTGAACTTCGTAAAGTTGGGCACGAATTTAAGGCGCACCGTGCCAATCGGGCCATGGCGCTGCTTGCCGATGATGACTTCGGCAATCCCTTGAATTTCTTCTTTGCGGGCGATCCATTGGGCGTGCTTATCGCTGTCGCCCGTCGGTTCGGCGCGATCATGGTAATATTCTTCCCGGTACACAAAAAGCACCGCGTCGGCGTCTTGCTCGATGGAGCCTGATTCACGCAAATCCGACAGTTGCGGGCGCTTGTCATCACGCGCCTCGACCTGACGCGATAGCTGCGACAGGGCGAGCACCGGCACCTGGAGTTCTTTGGCGAGGGATTTTAGACCGACAGAAATTTCAGTGATTTCTTGCACGCGATTACCAGCGCTCGAGGCTTTGGAGCCGGCCAGTAGCTGTAGGTAGTCCACGACCAATAGGCCAAGCCCATTTTGTCGTTTTAAACGGCGCGCCCGCGCAGCGAGCTGGGCGATGGTAAGACCGCCGGTGTCGTCAATATAAAAGGGGAGGGATTCAAGCTCCCGGGCGGCATGATAGATTTTATCGAACTGATGTTGGTCAATGGTGCCGCGACGGATCTCATGGGATGGCACTTCCGCCACCTCTGAGATAATCCGCATAGCGATTTGATCGGCCGACATTTCGAGAGAAAAGAAGCCGACGATGGCGCCTTTATTGTCGGCGCCTTTCTTACCGGCGTCCGCCGCCTCTTTATACGCCCGAGCCGCATTTAGGGCGATATTGGTGGCGAGCGCCGTCTTGCCCATGGAAGGACGGCCGGCGAGGATGAGGAGATCCGACGAATGAAGGCCCCCCATCATATCGTCCATATCGTTCAGCCCGGTCGAAACGCCCGATAAACCACCGCCGCGCTGGATGGCGGCGTCAGCGATATCAATGGCGGTTGCGATGGCGGTGCGGAACGTTTTGAACCCGCCGCCATATTTACCCGTTTCCGCCAGCGTGTAGAGCTGGCGTTCGGCGTCTTCCAGTTGTTGTTCTGGCGGGTCGTCAATGGCGGCGCGGCGGCCGCGTTCAATCAGTTCACCGCCGACCTCCATCAGGCCGCGGCATGTTGCGAGATCAAAAACAACCTTGGCGTAATCATGGGCGCTTGCCGTCGCCGGCACGCTTGCGGCGAGGCGTTCAAGATAGGTCCGTCCGCCGCTTTCGGTATAGGCGTTATTGGCGCTCAGATAAGCGTCAATCGCTAAGGGAGAGGCAAGGCGGCCCTGATCAATCAAAATAGCACAAGCGTCATAAATGAGGCGATGGATTGGGTCGTAAAAATGCTCAAGCTTTAAAAACGTATTGATGCGATAATAGACTTCGTTGTCATAGAGCACTGCGCCCAAAATCGCCTGCTCCGCCTCAAGGCTGTACGGAATGCGTTGCTCCGTATCACCCGTTTTTGCATTATTCTTGTTTGGAGGAAAGAAACCGTCATCAGCCATGTTTTTAAGAACCATAAAAAATTCTTGGCGTCGACTGGGAAACTCACAAAATTTTCCACTGCGCTGTTAGGGTTTTTATGTTCATCGACGTGGTTTAGGCGACGAAAGTACGAACGCGCTCAGTGCGCCCAGTAAATACAAGGTGTTAGTTAGCGTTGATTGTCGATGGGGATTCCCTGACGTCAAAATATGTTGCAAGCGCACATACATTATTCATTTTTAACTTGGCCTATGTGCCGCCCCGTCCGATTCCTCAACGTCGAGATTTAGCGGTAACGGCCAAATGCCGAAGACAGGGTCACCATCGGCCATAAAAAACGCTCCCCATAGGGAGCGTTTTAATCGTCGTCTTGGAAGAACGTTACGAAGCAGAGTCGCCTTCTTCGCTTTCAGGGGCTTCGCCGTCAGCGGTTTCCGTCGCGGCCGCTTCTGGATCAAAGAATTCGGCGCCGTCGCCATCCTCTTGATCATCCTGGGGTAAGTCTTCTTCGCGAATGAGAACGTTTTCACCGCGCGCCTGGCGTTCGGCTTCATCCTCAGATCGCGCCACGTTGATCTCAACATGGGCGTCAACTTCTGGGTGAAGGACGATGCGCACTTTGGAGATGCCAAGGTTCTTCAATGGTTTATTTAACCGTACCTGACCGCGTTCAATGTGAAGCCCGTCTTCGCTCGCCGCTTCGGCGATATCGCGCGTTGAAACGGAACCATACAAAAGTCCCGCGTCAGATGCCTGACGGATAAGAACGAAAGCCCGACCGTCAATTTTCTCTGCGACTTTCTCGGCCTCAGAACGGCGTTCAAGGTTCCGTGCTTCAAGGTCTGCTTTTTGCGTTTCGAATATCGCCTTATTGGCGTCGTTGGCGCGCAGTGCTTTGTTCTGTGGGAGAAGATAGTTCCGCGCATAGCCAGCGCGCACTTTTACGACATCGCCCATCTGGCCGAGATTTTCGACACGCTCCAGGAGAATGATTTCCATGGATTACTCTCCCACGTAAGGCAGTAACGCGAGGAAGCGAGCTCGTTTAATCGCCCGCGCCAGTTCGCGTTGTTTTTTCACAGAGACAGCTGAAATGCGTGACGGCACAATTTTTCCGCGTTCGGAAATATACCGCTGCAACAACTTCGGATCTTTGTAGTCAATTTTTGGCGCATTTTCACCCGAGAACGGGCAGGTCTTACGCCGGCGCATGAATGGTTTGGCCATTGTTTCTATTCCTTTTCCCGTTTCCTAGCGTCGATCACCGCGATCGGCCCGATCGCCGCCGCGGTCACCTCGGTCGCCCCGATCACCGCGATCCCCGCGTCCACCTCGGTCGCCGCGATCACGATCTCCGCGCTCGCCTCGGTCGCCTCTATCCCGCCGGCTTAAGACCGGGGATGGGTTGGTGTCATGCTCTTCGACTTTAATCGTCAAAAAACGCAGGAGATCTTCGTTAATCTTCTCTTGGCGCTCAAGTTCTTGGATCGCCGCCGCCGGAGCGTCGATATTGAAAAGGCTGTAATGGCCTTTGCGGTTCTTCTTAATCTTATACTGTAGGGTTCTAAGGCCCCAGTACTCTGATTTGGCGATTTTCCCGCCATGGTCAGTGACGATTTGCTGAAGGCTTTCAGTCAACCCTTCGACCTGCGCCGGAGAAATATCCTGACGCGCAATAAAAATATGCTCGTATAGCGGCATGAAGCCAGCTCCTTGCTTATGCGATGGAGACGCGATGGAGAGCGGGAGCTAGACCGATCTCAGGCGCCTTTGGATCAATAATCTGGCGGGACCATCCCGCGAACCGGCGCAAACAGACGCCAGCGACATCGACCATCGCTTCGGAGCACGGGCAATAGCGGATGGCTCAAGGCGATGCAAGGGCGAATTGAGGCGCTTAAGGCCACCTAATTTTGGCCGCTTACTTGTCGAAGAGCATAGGGGCGAGCCGTTTTCCGAAATGTCGGGCGCCGTCGAGGGTCCAATGGGACTCATCGTAGAAAGCTAGTCGCCCGTCTTTTAACACAAAATCGCATTTGGCGTTTTCGCACATAATCATGTGTTTTCGAAAGAATTCCATCTCCGTTGAGGCCGTGCGGCGGGCTAAAATGACGTCAATTTCGTCATTGAGCGTGTAGCGTCCGGTATATGCAGCGGCGTTAATCCGCTGGAGCGGGTCGCCATCGCGTAGCATACGCAGACCTTCGCTGAGGAACGTGGGATATCGCTCCCCGACCCCCAAAACGATAAAACGGATTTTGGTCGTTTGGCTATGATCGCTGATGATGGATTTGTAGATATCAATGTGTTTGGCCGTCTCTAAACTCCAGAGATTGGAGAGAATGACGGTGTTCGCGTACCAAATTTTTGGCGATGTTTTAAGGATCTGAAGCTGTCGGTTGCATTGTTTCTGTTTAACACTGTTGAGCGCTCGCGAAGGCGGTTTCGGCGCTTTGGGATGGATCAACAAACATTCATCATCATACTGTATAAATTTTACAACGTAATCTTCGCGCGGCAAGGTCATGTGCAAAGCATTTGCGACATCGATGCTATGGCTGTCCCCAATGATCAGGATCTTTTCGGCATCTGGGTGTCCGTCAAAAGCGATGACGCCGGTCTCCGCAAAACCCATATCAAGCGTCTCGCGGCGTAACTCATCTAGATCGACGGCCGCGCGTTGGCCAAAGCGCCAGGGCCATCCATTAGCGGCCCAAGCGCTCGCGGCGGGGGCGGCTATCGCGACAGCACAAAGGGCGCAAGCAAGGCCGAAGCCGGGCGCCGAGAGACGGCGCGATGACTTCGGCCCGCGCAAAGGTTCCTCGATCCATTTATGCATGCCTGTCGCTGCGATCAGGGACAGCGCCAGTAAAATCACCTTTTCCAGATCGGAAATTGAGCCTCTAAAAACGTATGGGTAGAAAACAATGATCGGCCAATGGACGAGATAGAGAGGGTAGCTGATCTTTCCCAGAAATTTCATCGGCCTTGCGCTAAGGGCGGTGCGGCTGGGGCCATTATCGCCCGTCCAAATCAAGAGGGCCGCCCCAGTCACCGGAATCATTGCATTGAGACCGGGCAGGGGCGTTGCTGCGTCGAATCGAATGATTGCGAAGCCGATCAACGATAAGCCGATAATAGAAAGCCCTGTCGACAGTAGGACGGATGTTGGGCGTCTATCATAAAGCTTGAAGACGATCGCGCCGGCGGCGAACTCAAAAATGCGAAACGGTGTCAGAAAAAATGCCGCTGACGGCAATTGGGAAACTGTGAGATGCGCGAGGCTCAGGCCCGCGGCGAACAGAACCAAAAAAAACGCAAGGAAAAATCTTCCATTTAAAACGCGAAAAAATAGAAACAGCGCAAATGGCCAGAGGAGGTAGAATTGCTCTTCCACTCCGAGGGACCATGTATGGAGCAACGGCTTCGTTGACGACGCGGCGTCGAAATACCCACTTTCCAACCAAAAGAATAAATTCGAGAGGGATAGGGCGGCGTTCAAAACCGCGCCGCCAAAGCGTTCTAGCTCATCGGGCGTGAAGAGGATAATGCCCGCGAGGAATGAAATTGCGATGGTTGTGAAGAGGCTCGGGAAAAGCCTTCGTACGCGGCGGGCGTAAAACCCAGACAAAGAAAAAGTGTTTGTCGCCAATGCGCTGTAAATAAGCCGCGTAATCAGGAACCCGCTGATGACGAAAAACACATCAACGCCGACAAACCCGCCGGAGAAAATGGCGATATCGCCGTCGACATCGACATCGACATCGACATGGAAGAGCAGAACCGCCATGACCGCGATGGCGCGTAGTCCATCGATATGAGTTAGATAAGGTAGCGATGTCGGCGATGATTGGGACATGGCCCATAACTCCAAAAATTTCGTCCGCTATGCCGCGTTTCGGGCAATCCCGCCAATGACGGACGTTTTGACCAGCGCCGTGTTGTCTCGGTAAAAATCATCTATCACAAGCCGTGCAATCCATGACGGCGCGCGCTATGCCCCCCAGTCAAAAGGTCATACAGACTGTCACAAGGATCAGCTTTCGAGGAGCGCATGATGGCCAAAGCATTGATTTTTCCAGGGCAAGGCAGCCAGAAGATTGGAATGGGAGAGGCCTTAGCCGAAGCGTTTCCCGTCGCACGTGAAGTTTTTGAAGAGGTCGACGACGCCCTCGATCAGCATCTATCGCGATTGATGTGGGAGGGGGAGCAGGAGACGCTAAATCTCACCGCCAACACCCAACCGGCGTTAATGGCCCATTCCATGGCGGTATTGCGGGTCCTACAAAAAGAGGTAGGGCTGGAATGCGAAAACGCGATGTTCGTCGCAGGTCATTCTCTTGGAGAGTATTCAGCGCTCTGCGCAGCCGGCGCGATAAGCCTTTCCCAAACGGCGAAACTGTTGCGCATCCGGGGCGATGCGATGCAGGCGGCGGTGCCGCCCGGCGAAGGCGCAATGGCGGCGCTTATTGGTGTGGACCTTGATGGCGCGGAAAAAGCCGTCGCTGCGATATTGGCGGCCAATCCTGATGCGGGCGTCTTAGAAATCGCCAACGATAATGCGCCGGGGCAGGTGGTCGTTTCCGGGACGAAGGCGCAGGTTGAAACCCTCGCCGCGGAGGCCAAATCCCACGGCGCAAAAATGGCCAAGCTGTTGCCGGTGTCCGCGCCGTTTCATTGCTCGCTCATGGCGCCGGCGGCGGATGCAATGGCCGCCGCCCTTGAAAAAGCGACGGTCAATGCGCCGGCGACAACCCTTGTCGCCAATATCACAGCGCAGCCGGTTCTGACGCCCGGCGATATCCGCTCGCTACTGGTGAAGCAGGTGACGGGCCGCGTCCGCTGGACCCAAAGCGTCCAGTACATGGTGGGGGAAGGAGCGGATGAATTTGTCGAAATCGGAACCGGTAAGGTTTTGGCCGGCCTGGTAAAAAGAATTGCGCCCGATGCCTCCAACCGCAGCATTGGCGAGCCAGCGGATATCGAATCGTTTGCGAAAAGCTGACGGATAAATTTTAAAATTAGTGTACGAACTAAAAGGGATGTTTCATGTTTGATTTAACAGGCAAATGCGCGCTCGTCACGGGCGCGACGGGCGGGATTGGTGAAGCGATTGCGCGCACGCTCCATGCGCAAGGGGCAAGCGTTGCGGTCTCCGGCACGCGTGAAGAAAAACTCGCCAGCCTTGTTGAAGACCTAGGCGAGCGCGCCTTTGCGACGCCCTGTAACCTCTCTGATCTGGACGCCGTCGACGCTCTGCCCAAACAGGCGATCGAGGCGATGGGCGGATTGCACATTGTTGTCTCCAACGCTGGCGTGACCCGCGACACCCTGATGATGATGATGAAGCCCGATATGTGGGATGATGTATTGCGCATCAATCTGACAGCGTATTTCCGCCTGACGAAAGCGTCGTTACGCACGATGACCAAACAACGTTTCGGGCGCATTATTGGTGTGACCTCCGTTGTCGGCGTCACGGGGAATGCGGGGCAGGCGAACTACGCCGCGTCGAAAGCTGGCATGATTGGCATGACGAAATCGCTTGCTGCGGAAGTCGCCTCGCGGAATGTCACTGTGAATTGTATCGCCCCGGGTTTTATCGCCACCGCCATGACCGATGCGCTGAACGAGCAGCAGCGGGAAGCGATTTTGAGTAAAATCCCCGCCGCCGCGATGGGCGCGCCTGCTGATATCGCCGCGGCGGCCCTCTATCTCGCCAGCGACGAAGCCGCCTATATGACGGGTCAAACCCTGCATTTGAACGGCGGTATGGCGATGATTTGACGTCGCAAGACCTTAATTGAAACGCTTTTGACTGGTTTTACCGATGTCGTCATGCCATAAGCGCGTCGCAAAACCCTTTTATTTTCAACAGGCTTAAAGTTGATTGCGGTGTAGCGTTGCAACAATCCGCAATTTGCCGTAAGCGCCCTCATCCGTTTCAGAAAGCTAAGTTCTTCGAATAAGTTGGCGTTGCAGATGCGTCGCTTTTGAAACGGGGTCGATATAAGGAGTGAATACATGTCTGATCTTGCCGAACGCGTTAGTAAAATCGTTGTTGAGCATCTCGACGTTGACCCAGCGAAAGTTGAGCCAAAGGCGAGCTTCATTGACGACCTTGGCGCGGACAGCCTCGATATCGTTGAGCTGGTGATGGCGTTTGAAGAAGAATTCGACGTGGAAATCCCCGATGACGCGGCCGAAACCATCCAGACGGTCGGCGACGCGATCAAATTTATCCAAGATCAAAAGGGCTAAGCGCTGAAAGCGCCAGCAACCCAACAGGTGAACATGCGGCGGGTGGTCATTACCGGCATGGGCCTCGTGTCGCCATTGGCGAGCGGGCTTGAGCCTACGTGGAGACGGCTCCTGGCGGGTGAAGCCGCCGCAGGGCCGATCACCGGCTTTGATGCGTCGGGTTATGCTTGCACTATCGCCGCGGAAGTGCCCCGCAAATGTGGGCGCGGCGGCGGTCAAGCTATGATCGATGCTGGCGCCGGCGACGACGTTTTCGACGCCGAAAAATGGGTCTCGTCCAAAGATCAGCGCAGGAATGATGATTTCATCGTTTATGCGATAAGCGCTGCGCATATGGCGTTTGATCATGCGGGTCTTGAACTGAAATCCGATGAGGAGCGCGAACGCGCCGGCGTCATGATTGGCGCAGGGGTCGGCGGTCTTCCGGGCATCGAAGATCAGTCCTTGGTCAACGACAAATCGGGCCCGCGCCGGGTTTCGCCGTTTTTTATCACCGGCTCCTTGATCAATCTGACCTCGGGCCAAATCTCGATTCGCTTAGGCCTCAAGGGGCCGAACCATGCCGTCGTCACGGCCTGTTCATCTGGCGCCCACGCGATTGGCGATGCGGCGCGGCTGATCATGCTGGATGACGCCGATATCATGGTGGCGGGGGGCGCAGAAGCCGCGATTTGCCCTGTGGGGGTCGCAGGATTTGCATCGTGCAAAGCGCTCACCACCAATTACAACGACGACCCAACTAAGGCGTCGCGACCTTATGACAAAGACCGCGATGGCTTCTTGATGGGCGAGGGCGCCGGGATCGTCATTTTGGAAGAGTTGGAGCACGCAAAAGCGCGGGGCGCCACCATCTATGGCGAGATTATCGGGTACGGTTTGTCCGGTGACGCCTATCATGTGACCGCGCCGGCGGAAGATGGCGATGGCGCGTTTCGCGCGATGAAAGCCGCCCTCAAGCGCGCGGGGCTTGCGCCATCGGATATCGATTATGTCAACGCCCATGGTACGTCCACGCCAAAAGGCGATGAGATCGAGCTGCGAGCGGTGGAGCGTTTGTTTGGCGATGCCGCCGAAGGGCTCGTAATGTCGTCAACAAAGTCTTCCATCGGGCATTTGTTGGGGGCGGCTGGCGCCGTCGAAGCGATTTTCTCTACCCTGGCGATACGGGACAATATCGCCCCTGCAACGATCAATCTGGATAACCCGTCGGTTGAAACGCCGATCAATCTCGCGCCCAACGAACCGGTGAAGAAAAACATTGATATTGCGCTTTCCAATTCTTTTGGATTTGGTGGCACGAACGCCTCTCTGGTGATTAAGCGCTTTGACGGCTAAACTCCCTTAATGGAAACGAATCGCTTGTGAGCCCTTTGGCGTGGCAGCGCCCAATCGGCTTTGACGGGTGTTAGGCGATGGGGCATTGACGAATGGCAAGGGAGAGAACCGCCTTGACGAAAAGCGGCTATGAGCGCGGCGGCGCTCTGAAATCCATCCTTATTTTTATTGTGTTCCTTGGGCTGATCGCCGCCCTCGCCATCGGCGCAGCGGGCGCGTTTGCCTACAAAGAAGCGACGCGGGCTGGGCCGCACACGGCTGATTCAACGGTCGTCTTGCCCTATGGCGCGTCGGATCGGCAGATCGCGGGCGTCCTGCAAGAAGAAGGGGTGATCCGCCATGCGCGCCTGTTCGTGGCGGCGGCGAAGGTGAAAGGCGTCTCCGGCACATTAAAGGCCGGTGAATACCTGATCCCCGCCAGCATTAGCATTTGGGATCTGGTCGATCTCCTTGTCGAAGGCAAAAGCATTCTTCATTACTTTACCGCTGCAGAAGGGTTGACAACGGCGCAAGTTCTGCGGGCGATTAAAGCAAACGAGACCCTTGTGGGCGATGTTTCTTTGATGGCCAAAGAAGGGGAGTTGTTGCCCGAAACCTATGCCTTCACCCGGGGGCAGACCCGTGATCAAATGATCAGCCTCATGAAAGAAGCGCAGCAAAAATATCTCGACGAAGTATGGGATGATCGGGCGTTGGAACTGCCCTATTCGACGCGGAAGGAAGCGCTGATCCTCGCTTCGATTGTTGAAAAAGAGACCGGCGTGTCGGCGGAGCGAGAGCGCATCGCCGCTGTTTTTGTGAACCGCTTGAAGCGCAGCATGCGCTTAGAATCCGATCCCACAATCATTTACGGCTTAACCGGCGGCGAGCCCCTTGGCCGCGGTTTGCGGGTGAGCGAGTTGCGCAAAGAAACGCCGTACAACACCTATGTGATCAATGGGCTGCCGCCAACGCCCATTGCAAATCCGGGAAAAGAAGCGATCTACGCCGTGCTTCATCCGGCGGAAACCAAAGATTTGTTCTTCGTCGCTGATGGAACGGGGGGACACGCCTTCGCTGAAACCCTTCGAGAGCATAACCGCAATGTCGCGAAATGGCGCCAGGTTGAACGCCAGCGGCGAGCGGCGGAACAAAATGCGTCGCAATAGGTCGGCGTTCTAACGGGTTTTTGTCGGCGCTTCGAACGCTGTAGGGGTTTGATTTCATATGGGTATGCCGACGGATAATGCCATCGCCATCACATCAATGACCGGTTTTGCCCGCGTCGAATGCGAAGACGAGGGCTGGCGCTGGTCATGGGAACTAAAAAGCGTCAACGGGCGTGGATTAGAAACCCGGTTGCGGTTGCCCCAAGGCTTCGACCGGCTTGAGCCCTTATTGAAAAAAGCCGCCGCGGGCGTTTTTTCCCGCGGAAATATCTCTGCCGGTCTGACCTTGCGTTCGGAGACTGGCGTTGCGGGGGTGAAAATCAACAAGGCCGCGCTCGACGCTGCGTTAGAGGGCGTGCGCGGCGTGATGGCGGCGATCCCTTGCGATAATCCGCGGCCGGAGGGTGTCTTGGCGTTGCGCGGGGTGATGGAGGCGGACGATCAGGCGATATCACCTGATGCGCGTGACGCCTTGGATAAAGCGCTCCAGAACAGCTTCGATGATGCGCTCGTCGCCTTGCGGGAAGCCCGCGACGCGGAAGGCGCCGCCCTTGGCGGTGTCTTGAATGCGCAAGTCGATCAAATCGCCGCCCTGGTGTTGGAGGCGAAAGCCTCGGCGGCAACCACGCCGGATTTGATACGCGCCCGCTTGGAAACGCAGCTGGCGGAGCTTTTAAACGACAACGTGCCTGAAGATCGCCTTGCGCAGGAAGCAGCGCTGTTGGCGGTAAAGGCCGATGTTCGAGAAGAGCTCGATCGATTAGATGCTCATATTTCAGCGGCCCGCGATTTGTTAGCCGACCCAAAACCGGTCGGGCGTCGGCTCGATTTCTTGACCCAAGAATTCAATCGCGAAGCAAACACTCTTTGCGCCAAAGCGAATGACATCGGTCTGAAACAAATCGGCCTATCGCTGAAAACCGTGGTGGATCAACTTCGCGAACAGGTTCAGAATGTTGAATGAGCATGCTGATTTCGGCCAGCCTATAGAATGCTCGATTGACGATAACTATAACGCATAAGAGCGGGACGCTTTCATATGATCGGCGGTGATTTAAAGGTTGCTCGACATGGGCTGATGTTCATTCTTTCAAGTCCATCAGGCGCAGGCAAGACGACGCTCGCTGACAGGCTGCTCGCAAAGGACGATCAGATCGTGTTGTCGATTTCCGCAACAACGCGGCCGGCCCGCGAAGGAGAAGTTCACGGGGAGGATTACTTCTTTGTTTCCGAAGAAGAATTTATCAGCATGCGGGAAAAAGGCCTGTTCCTGGAATCTGCGAAGGTTTTTAACAACTATTATGGAACGCCGCGCGGTATTGTTGATGATACCTTGCGCCAGGGCAAAGACGTCCTCTTCGATATTGACTGGCAGGGCGCCCAACAACTGGATCAGGTGGCCCGCGACGATGTCGTGAAAGTCTTTATCCTGCCACCATCGCGCGAAGAGTTGGAGAGGCGATTGCGCGCGCGTAACGCCGATCCTGAAGATGTTGTCCGCACAAGGATGGCGAAGGCGGACGCAGAGATGTCCCATTGGGCGGAGTACGATTACGTCATCGTCAATTATGATCTTGATCAGTCTGAAGATCTGTTACGGTCAATTCTATTCGCCGAGCGGTTGAAGCGTCGCCGCCAAGTAGGATTGGCGGAGATCGTCCAAAGGATGATGCGCGACTAGTTAAAGGCTTGCTCGACGCCCGATCGCGGCGGCATGGTCTCCACCTAAATTCAGCCTGTCTGCGAGGCGCGCCAGAAACGCCGCTTCCTTCGAATTGGGCTCAGCGACCACAACCGCGGCGGCGGCATAGAGTTCTGCGGCGTGGTTGGACGATGTGGCGGCGCGAGCAATCACCTCCAAAGAAGCGTCGAGGTCCTGATCATCTAATAGAGCGCGGCGCTCTTCTGCTGTCGCGCCGGCCCGGTCGAGGGCGCCATCAAGGGCGGCCCTTTCACTCGCCGTAATGACGCCATCGGCGTTGGCGGCGGCGATCATCGCATGGAGCACGCCAAGGGCGAAGGTCGGGTCATCATGGGTGATCGGGAACCCTGCGCCCTGTAGCATCGCGCTGTCAGCCGTTCTGTCCTCGGATGAGGCCGCGTCGCTGTCGCCAGTTTGATGATCCTGCCAGGCTTTGTAGGCGAGGGCGCCAAGGCCGGCGACGAGCCCAGTTTTCGCAACGCCGCCAATCATCCGTCGACCGCCTTTTGTGCCTAGGAGTCCCGCAAGTAGTAATCCGCCTGCCGCGACAGCGGCGTTGCGGGCGCCTTCATCAGTTTCGATCTTCTCCCTTGCAGAGGCGGCCGCTCGTTTCGCATCATCCAGCTTGGTCTCAACGTCAAAATCACGCGCCAGAGTTGTCGCTTGTGTTTGCAGTTCTTCCAGGATTTTCCGCGCATCGATCATTAACCATCTCCAAATTTAAGGCGCCAGTGTTGTCGCCAAACGTCATATCAGCGCAAGGATTTGATATAGTGGTAATCCACAACAGGTGAAGGCAGGGGATAAACAGTGGCTCGCGCGTATCGAAGTGTTGTTGTCGCCATACACGGAACGTTTGATGGCGAAAAAGGGGATATCGGGGAGAAATGGTGGCAGGTGGAAAGCGAATTTTCAACTAATTTTCTAAAATCTCTCTCGGAAAAACCCGTCAACGCTTCCGGTGATCCAGGAAATGAAACGTTTCGGGAGGTCGAATGGCGCCCGTTCCATTGGTCGGCGGAAAACAGCGATCAGGATCGTACGCGTGCTGGTCGTAAGTTGGTGTTTCATCTCAACCGGCTGGTTAGAAAATATGACGAGGTGATTGTGATCGCTCACAGTCATGGCGGAAATATTGTCCGCGAGGCTTTGCGCCGCTCCCGTCATTTGAAACCGAATAAACACAATATTCGATTTTTCACCGTCGGCACGCCGGTCCTCAAAAAACGTATTACGGCGACGGGCGCTCTGGCGTCTATTGCGGACTATCTTGGGTTCGCCTTGGCGCCTTTTTTGTTAATAGGCGTACCAATCGGTGCTTTGATCTGGAGCGTTGGTGTCAACGATAGCGGATTATTCGGAATTTTGTTCGAGTATTTTCCAGAATCGAGCATTGCGATCGTCGCGACCATGGTGGCTCTTGTCGCCACTGCAAGACGAGGCGTTCCGCGTTTTTTACGCCGTCGCAAAAACTTTCCTATCCATGAAATTAATCATGGGAAGGATGAAGCGATTACGCTTCTTTCGAATTTGGAGCGATCGCAAATTAAACCATTGTCGCCGCGCGCGGCACGGCGGTCCTCGGCCAACACTCTGACGGCGGTGGTTCTGCTGAACCTATTGCTTTTTCCATTATGGCTTTTCGCTATTGCGCCGCAGGTAGAAGCTTGGCGCGTTGCGGGCGAAAATTTAGAAATCCTAGAGGATTCCACCGGCCTTCTCGTAAACGGCGAGAATGGTGTTGAAGAGCTAACCCAACGCTCACTTTATCAGAACCGCGATAAAATCTATTTTTGGGCGAACAATGCGAAAGATATTGCCCAAGAAATAGATTTTAGCTTCAGAATCTCATGGGACGGGCCAACCTATCACCTGGAACGATTGCGTCGCATGGCGTCTGACTACGTTGATAGCGGAAAAATCGACTGCGATGGCTACGATTCCTTTCGAGAAACGGTACTCGGCGATCCGAGTTTCAAAATAGCGCCATCCTATTCGAGTATTGTGAATTTCAAAATATGTGCTGGACGCACTAAAGAAAACGTCGCGGATGATGTCGCTATTTTTAACCGCCAATATGCGCAAACTCCGGGTCAAATTTGCATCGATAATACCTGCTTGAGGCTGGAAGAAATTGATGTGTCACCTGAAAATCTCGAGATTTTAGCAGAAAGAAACCGGCGCGCCCGCCTTGCCTACATTGCAGAGACGGTCTCCCGGTTAGTCCGTGAAGATCCTTCCCGCTACAACAGCCCTGAAAAGTTGAGCCTCAATGGCTGGCTCATGTGGCGGCGCGATATCTTCCTCAGAGGCGATGTTAATCCGTCAAATACAGATGACGAAAAACTAATCGATTTAGCCAAGAAATTTATTGAACGGGATAAAAAAGAGCTAAGAGAAAGGGCTGATTGGGGCGGTCTCAAGTTCGATTGGGATGGGAGCATTGATACCGATTTGACAAACGCCACGCTCGAAGACTCAAAGCGTGCGAGGCGGCAACTCGACGATATGAAGCGGAAAATCGCCGCTCTCGACGATTGTATTGCTCGGTCAGATGATATCAGAGAAGATTGCTTGTTTGATATCTTGCGCGACGAAGCCTTTTACGAGTTCATTCGTCAATCCCCGATGAGCGATGAAGAATACGTTGCGCGCCTCGCAAAGCTGCCCGCCTTTATGGATGCGAGTCACTTCGGCAGGATCTCGGCGAGACTGGATGATCTGGTTGTTCAAATTAGGGCCCTGGATGTTGCGCTTTTTCCGCAAAATGCGACGGCGTTTGAAAAAATCGCGGTCGCTGATGATTTGGTGACGCCTGCGGAAAATGAAAAATTAAACGCGGTGAACGATGACAAAAAGCTCCTCCTTGGCGCGGGACTCGGCTTGCTTGTTATTGTGACTGCTTTTCGCGGCGCGATCGGATTTTTGATTGGGCCGATCAATGGCTTTATCTCGAACGGCGTCGTGCAAGGCGCCATGCGCTCGTCGGCCTTTGGCGCCGACGGGAATTTCAAGGTTGGGTTTGATCGGCGTTTTTTCCCGGATGCGCAAGACGACGAAAAGCGCTCACTCATCGCGTTGCCGACCCAGATGGCGGACGACCTCTATGAAAAGTCGAAGGAAACATCTGCGCGTGCGCTCAGTCTCGTGCGTGATACGATTGATTCTGATACGGATCTTTTAAGGCTTAACCTCGATGAGATCATGACCTGGGAAGAGCTGGTTCACACCAGTTACTTCCGTCATCCCGACTTCGCCGCCTTTATGGCGGAGGCAGTCGATCGCGCAGGCGAAAAGCAGCTCCCAAAATAAAAACCCGCCGACCGCCTTAATGGCGGTGACGGGCTTACTTCTATCAGCCAACCAGCCCGATCAGCTCATGCTTTCGATAAAGCTATCGGCCTCGGCAATCGCGGCGTTCATCTCATCGATCAGCGTTGTGACGCGCGATTCAATTTCTGTGCGCTCCGTCTCTAAAGAGGTAATCGCCCGGGCGTTGAGGTTATGTTTCAGGAAAAGAACCTGATCGTTATAGAGCGCTAAGACTGGATCCATTTTGTCC
The DNA here is from genome assembly GCA_965263305.1 of Parvularculaceae bacterium. Taxonomy (GTDB): domain Bacteria; phylum Pseudomonadota; class Alphaproteobacteria; order Caulobacterales; family Parvularculaceae; genus MED-G105. Next base: position 103,734 of record OZ253666.1, on the reverse strand, counting down.
GCCGCGCGGTTCATGGCGAACATGAGATCTTCGAATTGGGACTTGGTCTGGGTCAGCTGGCGTTCTGAGCGCGTGCGCAAATCAACGCTTTCATATTGGGTCAGTTCCTGCTCCCATTCGCGGAACAGGCGCCGGCCGACATCGTTGACCTGTTTGATTCGGCCGCGCACTTCTTGCGCCTGTTTATTCGCGCGGGTGTAGGACGCAGACATCTTGTCGTATTGGCGTTCAAGATTGCCGCCGTCGATATCGACGAGGGAGCGGAACTCCTCCAAAGCTGAGGCGAAAACCTCTTGTGTTTGCGCTTGCTCGCCCCGGGCGTCTTTCACGCGATTGACAAGAACGTCCCGTTTTTCAACGCCGAACTGCTCCAATGTGGAGTAATAGGCGGTGGCGCAACCGGCCGCAGATAGCAGGCCGCAAGCGATCGACGCTTTGATGGTAAGACTGGCGATGGATGTTGTAATGCGGCGCACGGGACGACCCCTTTTCGTCAAAAACAAAAGTTGACCGACATCCTGCCCCGATTGGTGTGTCATGTTAAGTCTTGGTTCATGTTGCCTTGGTGAACTACGCCTCGGGCGGGCGTGAAAGAGGGTTTTTGCAAAGTTGGCGAAACCTAAGAACCATGCCAGAAGGATTTGAAATAAAACGGGACTGGAGAGGTTCATGAGCGGATTTTGGATTGTATTGGGCGTCATTGTTGCCGCCGTTATCTTTGTTATCACCATCTACAACCGGATTGTGGCGCTCAATCAGCGCGCGGACCAGGCGTTTGCTGATGTCGATGTTCAGTTGAAGCAGCGCCATGATCTTATTCCGAATTTGGTGGAGACGGTGAAGGGATACGCCGCCCACGAAAAAGAAACCCTCGATGCGGTTATTCAGGCCCGTAACACGGCTGTTTCCGCCACCGGGCCCCAGGCGCAAGGGCAAGCGGAAGGCATGTTGGGCGCAGCGCTTGGCAAAATGTTCGCCCTCGCCGAGGCGTATCCGGATCTGAAGGCCAATACCAATTTCCTCGAGCTGCAACGCGAGCTCGCCGACGTTGAAAACAAGATTGCGGCGGCGCGACGGTTCTTTAACAGCGCTATTCAGGAATTTAACACGATCATTCAGCAGATCCCCGGCAACTTCATCGCCCCTATGGGGAACTTTAAGGAACGCGACTTCTTCGAGATTCCTGAAGCGACCCGCGAAGCGGTGGAAGCCGCGCCGGATGTTTCGTTCTAGTGATTACAAGAGATAGGCGTCATGTCAGGACGGTCGGATAAACCAAGGCGACTTGGATTGATCGGCGGTGTGAGCGCGGAATCGACGGTGATCTACTATCGTTTGTTGAACGCCATGGCTCGTGAGCGCCTTGGCGTTCATCACACCGCAGACATATTTCTGGCCGCCCTGAACTATGGCGAAATGGTCGACTATTACGATCGGGGCGATTGGGTTGCGTTCAAGAAACGGGTTGCTGAGGCGGCGGTTTCTTTGCGGGATGCTGGGGCGGCTGCCATTGTCATCACCTCCAACACGACGCAGCTCGCCGCGGATGCGGCCCAAGAGGCCTCGGGGTTACCCCTTATCCATTTACTGGACGCCCTGGCCGAAGAAATGCGCCGACGCAACGTATCAGCGCCTCTTCTCTTAGGCACGCCCTTTACAATGACGGGCCCATATTATCAGGCGGCGCTCACGGAACGTTATGACGGGACTGTCCTAACGCCTGATGAAGAGGGACAAGCTGAAACATCCCGGATTATTTTTGATGAACTGGTCGAGGGCGTTGTCCTTGACGCCTCCCGGGAGGCCCTTCTTCAGATTGTGGATGAGGCAAAGGGGCGCGGCGCCGATGGCGTTATTCTGGGCTGTACGGAATTATGCATGATTTTGGATGAGACCTGCTGTGATCTGCCGGTGCTAGACACGACGGCGCTTCACGCCCGTGCCGCCCATGACTTCGCCTTTGCGTCTGACAGGGGGTGACGAATGGGGTCTTTTGGTCTGCAATCCCATATCTGGAACAACAATCTGAAATCAATCGCCTTGCTGGCGGGTTTTCCGGTGCTTTTGTTGGTTTTGTTGTATGGCGTCACCCTTATCGTCGTTGGATTGACGGGGGTTTATCCTGTCCCGAGCGAAGGCTTTCGCGTCGCGGGCGAGTATATGGGTCAAATATGGCCTTACGCTTTTTTCGCCGCCTTTTTGTGGTTTTGTATAGCATGGCTCATGCATACGCAGATGATCAACGCAGCGGCGAAAACAAAAGGGTTATCACGCAAGGAAGCGCCTGAGCTTTACAATCTGGTCGAGAACCTTTGTATCTCCAAGGGAATGCCGACCCCCGCCTTGCGGATCATGGAGACACCGGCGTTGAACGCCTTTGCCAGCGGCATCGATGAAAAGAGTTATACGATTGCCGTCACGCGAGGGTTGATCGAAACTCTTGATAAGGAAGAGCTGGAAGCTGTTCTCGCCCATGAGCTGACCCATATCCGCAACCGGGATGTGCGGTTACTGATTATCTCCGTCATATTCGTAGGCATCTTCGCCTTTGTGGGAGAGTTGGCCTACCACAGCTTCTTGCGCACGGGGATGCGGATTGGCGGCCACACAAGGTCTCGCAATGGAGACAGCCGCGGCGGTGGCATTTTAATCATCGCCGCTGTTATCATGATCGCCATTGCTTATTTTACCGCTATCGCCATTCGCTTCGCCCTGTCGCAAAAACGCGAATACCTGGCGGACGCGGGCGCCGTTGATTTAACGCGGAACCCGGATGGCATGGTTCGGGCGCTGGAAAAAATCTCAGGGCGCTCCGCGATCGAGGCGCCCGACGATGTGCGCCAGATGATGGTGGATAATGACCACGCGTTTCTCGGCGTTTTCGCCACCCATCCGCCGATCGAAAAGAGAATTGCGGCGTTACGAGCCTATGGCGGATAGGCCGCTATTCACTCAGCGAAATAGACGTTGGCGCCAGCAGATGGCCCTATAAACGCCCAGCTCCCAGTATGGATGCGTTCTCACGTCAAATTTTTAAGGACGTTAAATGAAAATAGGCCCGTCGCTGCTGCGCGGGCCTATTTCATTAGATACGATAATAACGCTCAGCCTACTTCGCAGGCTTCAGTTTCGTGTTGTCAATCCAACCGACATTGCCGTTCTGGTCTTCGACTTCCCACCAGGCGCCCTCGCGGCCCTCTAGTGGGTAGACGTATTCGTTTTTCTCCAATTCACGGATGACCGTGGAGGAGTTGGCGGGCGAGCGGTGCATCGTCACGCCATTTTTGCGGGCCTTAAATGTTTCTTTCGGCGCTGCTTCCGCCGCGTTTTGGGGCAGGCCGCCCAACTGACCAACGATTTGGCGATAAGCGTCCATAAAGGCGTAGGTGACGACCTTGCCGACTTCGGTGTCTTCATAGCCGCCGCCGACGGTGCCGCCAAAGCCGTAAAAGCCGCCACCGCCAAAGCTCAGGTCTTTTTTGGAGGCCGTGCCTTCGGCAAATGCAACACCTTCCGTGGTGCGCGTATTCATCACCTCAAGAACGGTTTGCGCTTCGACGCGCTTTGAGCGAATGCCGCCGATAACACCGCCGAGGCGTCCGCCGATGGCGCGTCCCGCAATACCCGTCACGACGCCTGAGCCTCCAGCGTTTGAATCTGTTCCGACGATATCGGCAATCAGGGTGTAATCCGCCGCCTTGATCTGACCGCCGCCGACATTTGAACGCCGCTGCAGGTCACCACTTTCGCTAAGGCCGATTTCGGCGCGCGTCGCGCGCAAGCCCGCGCCGCGGTTCACGAGCTTGAAGCAGCCAGAGCGCTGCACAAAGACCTTCAATAGCTTTTCCGGTTCGCCCAATTGGTAATAACGCCAACCGCGATATTCTGTTCCATTCACAATGGACATGGTGCCGATAGGCTCTGCGCATCTCGGCAGTTCAAGATCTTTTGTAGAGCCGCGTTCGTAATCAACGCGCTTTTGCGCCGACGCCGTATCCATAGAGCCGCCCGCAAGAACCGCGATCGCGCTCAAGCTCAGAAGTATTTTCGATGTCACGATGAAATTCCCCTTTTTTGTCTCACCCTGGAAATTGGTGAATGCCATTTTCACGCTCCCCTATGCAAGCGTTCTTGTGGCGAAAAGAGTGACAAAGATCACAGCTCAATCCAATTCTTAGGGGCCCGACTATTGGGTCGAGCGCGAAGTCAACACAAAGTTTTCCGGAGGCGAAATGCCGCTTTTCCACAGGGGGATTTGCCGCCTTTGCGCTTTGACAGGGTGTCGCAGAGGGCGCAATAAGGCGCGTATCGCTGTCACCGCCAATAGGAAAAGCCGAGTGATCTTTCATCGCTTTGGACGATTACCTGAATTAAGGCGAGTAATTGATTGATTTATCGGCATTAAGTGCGATTTAACGCAAGGACAAAAAATGATCACCCACGACGTTCGCGCCCATCGTTCAAAAGAAAACCTGCCCCGCGAGGATCAACTCGCCTGGAAGATTGCGGAGGTCGCTGCTGACCCTGTCGCGGTCGACGATGACACGACGGACATGATCATCAATCGCATCATTGATAACGCCTCGGTTGCGATCGCCTCATTGAATCGCGGTCCGATTAAGTCGGCGCGGGCGATGGCGAAGGCCCATGCGCGGCAGGGCGGGGCGACGTTGTTCGGCGCGCCGGCTGGAGAAACGGTCTGTGCGGAATGGGCCGCCTGGGCGAACGGAACCGCGGTTCGCGAGCTTGATTACCACGACACGTTTTTGGCGGCGGACTACTCTCACCCCGGCGATAATATTCCCGCTGTTCTGGCGGTCGCCCAACAATGCGGCAAAGACGGTAAAGCGCTCATGCGCGGGATTGCAACTGGGTACGAGATCCAAGTGAACCTCGTGAAGGCAATTTGTCTGCACGAGCACAAAATCGACCATATCGCCCATATTGGCCCGTCGGCTTCGGCCGGTGTTGGAACGCTTCTTGGTCTGCCGACGGAGATTATTTATCAATCCGTGCAGCAAGGCTTGCATACGACGATTACGACGCGCCAGTCGCGCAAGGGCGAGATCTCGACATGGAAAGCGTTTGCGCCGGCCTATGCCGGCAAATTAGCAATTGAAGCGGTAGATCGCTGCATGCGCGGCGAGGGTGCGCCGAGCCCGGCCTATGAAGGCGAGGACGGTCCGATCTCCTTTATCCTGAATGGACGCACCGCGCGTGATAAGGGCGATGATCCGTTTGGCCCGACCTATCATGTTCCGCTACCGGGCAAGGGCGAGGCTAAACGGGCTATTTTGGAGACTTATACCAAAGAACACTCAGCCGAATATCAATCCCAGGCGCTGATCGATTTGGCGTTCCGCATGGGGCAAAAGATCGATGATTTCGACAAGGTGTCTTCGATTGTTCTGCATACCTCTCACCATACTCATTACGTGATCGGCACCGGAGCCAATGACCCCCAGAAAATGGACCCGAACGCCTCACGCGAAACCCTTGATCACTCGATTATGTATATTTTCGCCGTCGCCCTGCAGGATGGCGAATGGCACCATGTCCGCTCCTATGCGCCAGAACGCGCGAAGCGCGAGGACACCGTGCGCCTTTGGCACAAGATTTCAACGATTGAAGACCCGGAATGGACGCGCCGTTACCATTCGCCGGATCCGAATGAAAAAGCCTTTGGCGCCCGCGTCGTCATCACAATGGAAGATGGCTCTGTTATTGAAGACGAACTCGGCATCGCCAATGCGCACCCCTTTGGCGCTCGCCCATTTACGCGGCCGGAATATATCAACAAGTTCAAGATCCTCACCGACGATATTCTTGACCCGGCGGAATCGGCCCGGTTCCTAGATCTGGTTCAGCGCTTGCCGGAATTATCCGCCGCTGATGTATTAGCGCTAAACCCCGTCGCGCCAGCGGGGTATCTGGTTGAAAATCCGGCGAAGGGGATTTTCTAACTCCTTTGGCCTTGGCTGCGTACAATTCTCTGCGAGCAAGGCGACGTTTGCGAATTTTTGCTTCATAACGACTTTTACTATTTGGTTTTGAAAGGGTTTTATCATGCTTGCTTATTCAACGATCCCGGTAAAGGACATGGCGGCGGCGCGCGAGTTTTATGATGCGCTGTTAGGCGAGGTTGGCGCTAAAGCGGTGATGGAGCGCCCGGATGGCGGTTTTGTCGCCTATAGCAGTGGCAACGGGCCGATGTTCGGGATCGCCAAGCCGTGGAACGGCGAGGCGGCGGATGCGGGCAATGGCAATATGGTGGCGATCGCCGCGAGCGGCCCTGAACAAGTCAAAGCGCTTTATGATAAAGCCCGCTCCTTAGGCGCGACCTGTGAGGGCGAACCGGGCCCGCGTCTCGATGGCAAAGTCAGCTGCAGCTATATCCGCGATCAGGACGGCAATAAATTGTGTTTCTTCTGTATGGGAAGCTAGCGGGAGAAAATTTATGCGTCGTTTACTGATTGGACTATGTGCTCTCCTAGGGGCGTTGGTTCCTGGTTTCGTGTTTGCTGAAACAATTCAGACAACCGCAGCAGACGGGACAACGGTTTATGGCGAGACCTATTATGGCGATTTGCCAAAGACCGCGCCGCTCATTTCTCTTTTCCACCAAGCGGGCGCCAATGGGCGTGGTGAGTACGGACCATTAATCGATTGGTTGAATGGGCTGGGATATCGCGCCATCGCTTGGGATCAACGCTCCGGCGGCGGACGCTTCGGGATGGAGAACCGCACAGAGAAAGAGGCTTCGGGTAGAAAAGGGTTTTGCGACGCCTATCCGGATATTGAAGCTGGGATCGCCTACGCCCATGAGGCGGCGGCGGGCGCGCCGCTTATTATCTGGGGCTCCAGTTATTCCGCCTCTCTTGTTTGGCGCGCAGCGTTGGATCATGGCGATAAAGTCGCGGGCGTTGCGGCGTTTTCGACCGCGACGGGCGGGCAATTGAACCGCTGCGGTGCGCGCTCTGTGATGCCAGACCTCGTTAAGCGCGGCGAAAACCCGCCCTTTCTGGCGGTGTGGCCGGACGGTGAAAGCGACCAAGCGAAAGCATTGCGCAGCTATCTAACGCCGTTACGCACATTGGTCGTGATTGTTGAGGGTGGGGTGCACGGATCTTCAGCCCTTGTTCCTCAGCGGACTAGGAAAAATATCACGAAGGCGCGCCGTCAGGTGGCGACATGGTTGGCGACAGTGACATCTCACAAATAACCGATAGCGAGAATGGACAAAAGCGAGGCGATATGAACGCAAAGGGTCTTGCACTAGGAACCGCCGTTGGGGTCAGTCTTGGCATAGCGCTCGGCGTTGCATTAGGCGACCCCATCATAGGGCTGGGACTAGGGTTGTGTTTTGCAGGATCGTTTTCACTTCTTTTTAGCCAGGCGACAGCCCAGAAATCTGAAAAAGACAGCCAGGAAAAGTAAATGCTATTCACTCAAAAACATGCCGCTGAAAAGCGCGCCGATTTTCGCGAGAAACTGAAATCCGGTAAGCTCTTGCAGTTCCCAGGCGCGTTTAATCCGCTCAGCGCCCAGATGATAGAAACAAAAGGTTTCGACGGCGTCTATATCTCGGGCGCCGTGATGTCAGCGGATCTTTGTCTGCCGGATATTGGCATTTCCACCATGACGGAGTTTGCCGATCGCGGGCAACAGATTGCGCGGGTCACCGATCTACCCACCATCATTGATATCGATACGGGTTTCGGCGAACCGATGGCTGCGGCGCGCACCGTCAGATCGATGGAGGAGGCGGGGGTCTCCGCATGCCATATCGAAGATCAGGTCATGCCAAAGCGCTGTGGCCATCTAGACGGTAAGGAAATCGTTGAAACTGACGTCATGATCCAGCGGGTGAAAGCCGCCGTTGACGCAAAGCGCGACCCAAATTTCATTGTGATCGCCCGCTCAGACGCGCGCGCCGTCGAAGGTCTTGATAAATCGATCGATCGGATGAAGGCCTATGTCGATGCCGGGGCCGACATGATTTTTCCCGAAGCAATGAAGTCGGAGAAAGAATTCGAAGCGGTGCGCGAAGCGCTTGATGTGCCGATCCTCGCCAATATGACTGAATTCGGAAAAAGCCGCCTACTGAATAAAAAAGAACTTGAAGATCTCGGGTTTAATCTGGTGATTTACCCCGTGACCACATTGCGTCTTGCGATGGGCGCCTGTGACCGGGGTTTAGACGCGATTTTGCGCGATGGGGACCAAAACGGCATTCTCGATGAAATGCAGCACCGTCGGGATCTTTATGAGACCTTGCGATATCACGACTATAATAAATTCGACGAGAGTATTTACAATTTCCAGGTCACTGATACGCCGCTCGACTAGGTTATAATGAGTGAGGGCCGCATTGGCCCGGTGTATGAGGAAGGGCTGATGGGTGAAAAAAATCACAAGGCCTACTACGCGGTGATTTTCACGAGTTTGAATACCGGCCGCGATGCAGAAGAGTATACGCAAACCGCTGAACATATGATTGAGTTAGCGAAATCGATGCCGGGGTTCCTCGGTATAGAAAGCGCCCATAACAAAGACGGGTCAGGCGTGACCGTTTCTTACTGGACCGATGAAAGCGCAATCGCCGATTGGAAAAAACAAGCGGAGCATATGGAAGCGCAACGGAATGGAAAAAATAAATGGTATGAAAACTATACCGTGCGCGTTGCGAAGATCGAGAGAGAATACGGTATGAAGCGCGGGGCAATTCGATAAGCCTTTAAGGTTGGAAACAACAAAGTAAAAAACTCATGGAGTTCGACCGGCCCAATCGGCCAATGTCGAGACGAGGAAACGGACGAAGCGGAGATGACAATGTCAGATGAAGTAAAATACGGCCTGGCCGGCGTGATGGCGGATGATACGGCGATTTCAAAGGTAATGCCGGAAATTAATTCGCTTACCTATCGCGGCTATAAAGTCCAGGACCTGGCGAGCCAATGCCGCTTCGAGGAGGTTGCTTATTTGATATGGAATGGCGAGTTGCCGACAGCCTCGCAACTTGGTGCGTTCAATGCCATTGAGAAGAAAGAGCGCGGCCTTTCTGACGATCTTCTCGCCGTGATGGGAAAGTTCAATAAAAACGCGCACCCTATGGATACACTGCGTACAGCGGTATCCTTTTTGGGGCAGGCGGATGATACAACCGATGACTCATCGCAGGCCGGTCTTTATGACAAGGCTGTACGGATGTACACCAAGATCCCGCAGATTGTTGCGGCGGATTTTCGCTTGCGCAATGGCAAAGACCCGATCGCGCCGGACTATGATCTCGGCTTTTCTGAAAATTTCTTCCATATGTGCTTCGGCGAGGTTCCCGCGCCGGAGATCATTAAATGTTTCGACGTGTCAATGACGCTCTATGCGGAGCATTCGTTCAATGCCTCCACGTTTACAGCGCGCACCATCGCTTCTTCGACATCGGATATTTATTCGGCCGTGACGGGCGCCATCGGATCGCTGAAAGGCCCGCTCCATGGCGGCGCCAATGAGGCCGTCATGCATATGCTGACAGAAGTCGGCTCGCCCGATAATGCGCGCGCCTGGATGTTGGACGCGTTGGCGACGAAAAAGAAAATCATGGGCTTTGGTCATCGAGTTTATCGTTCTGGCGATAGTCGCGTGCCGACGATGACGGACGCGTTCCAAAAAATGGTGGAGGTCATCGGTTCAGAGGAAGCAAAATCCTACTGGGAAATGAGCCGAATTTTAGATGACACGATGGTGGAACAGAAGAAGATTTATCCAAACCTCGATTTCCCGGCCGGGCCTGCTTACTATTTGATGAACTTCGAGATTCCGATGTTCACGCCCATCTTCGTTGTCAGCCGCATCACGGGCTGGACCGCCCATGTCATGGAACAGCTTGGCAATAACAAATTGATCCGCCCACTTTCGAACTACACCGGCGAAGCACAGCGCGATGTGACAACGATCGCAAATAGATAATCCAGTCATAGGGCGCTGAGGACAAAGGGCTCTGTTCCTGTGAAATCAGCGCCCCCTTGAAATGAAGGATCGATGTCGCCAAAAAGTGATTTTATCACAGCGGTGTTTCGGTTCGAAAAATCCTTCCGTTTTCGGGAGGGTGGGCGTAAAAGGCGTTTCCGCCGCCCGATTTTAGCGCCTGATGGCGTGTCACAGGAAATATCTCTCCATGGCGTATGAATGCCTCCTTACCGAAGTCGACCAAGGGGTCGGCATCGTCACTCTTAATCGTCCGGAAGCGTTGAACGCCTTCAACATCAAGCTCATGGATGAGCTGACCGAAGCGCTGAACGCCTATGACGCTGACCCTGAAATCGGGTGCATCGTTATCACGGGGTCGCAAAAAGCTTTTGCCGCCGGCGCTGATATCAAGGAGATGGCGGAGAAAAACTATATCGATGTCTTCATGGAAGACTTCATCACGGCGAATTGGGAAGCCGCCTCAAAAGCCCGTACCCCAATTATTGCGGCGGTCGCTGGGTATGCATTAGGGGGCGGTTGCGAGCTTGCCCTCATGTGCGATTTTATTATTGCGGCGGATAACGCGAAATTCGGCCAGCCCGAAATTACGATCGGCGCCATGCCTGGCGCCGGCGGCACCCAGCGCTTGGCGCGCTCCATCGGCAAGGCAAAAGCGATGGAGATGTGCTTAACGGGCCGAATGATGGATGCAGAAGAGGCGGAGCGTTGCGGTCTTGTGAGCCGTATCGTACCGGCGGCGGAGCTAAAAGAGGATGCGGTCAATACCGCGAAGCAAATCGCGAGTTTCTCCCGTCCAATTGTGATGCTGACGAAAGAATCAGTGGATCGTTCTTTCGAAACGACGTTGTCGGAAGGCGTCAGGTTTGAGCGTCGCGTCTTCCACTCGATCTTTTCCTTTGAAGATCAAAAAGAAGGAATGGCGGCGTTTGTTGAAAAGCGAAAACCAACGTTTAAACACCGATAGCAAGAACGGTCCTCGTTAATGGACAATCTTGTCCTCGCGTTCACGATTATCGGCGTTCTTGGCGTCGGCGCCCAATGGCTTGCATGGCGGTTTAACCTGCCAGCGATTGTTCTGATGGCGATCGCCGGGTTATTGGCCGGGCCTGTTACGGGGTTGTTGTGGCCGGCTGGATATGACCCAGCGACGGCCGTCGCCCCACCCATGGTGACGTTTTTTGGACAATTCTACCAACCGATCATCGGCGTCGCCGTTGCCGTCATATTGTTCGAAGGCGGATTAACCCTCAAATTCTCTGAAATTAAAGACGTCTCTCGCGGGGTGATGCGCCTTGTTGTGCCGGGCGCTTTCATTGCGTGGGCGCTTGCAGCGGTCGCGGGGCATTACATTGCGGGCCTTACCTGGATGTCGGCAATTTTGTTTGCCGGCGTCATGGTGGTGACAGGGCCCACCGTCATTATTCCGCTTTTGCGCCAGTCAAAATTATCGCCGCGTCCGGCTGCCCTCCTAAAGTGGGAGGGGATCGTGAATGACCCCCTCGGCGCTCTGTTCGCGGTGCTGGCGTTTGAGATCGCCGCACTTCAGGTTGGTCATGGCGCCCATGGTCATGCGGGTGGACCGGTCGAGTATTTCATGACCTGGCTAACAGCGTCGGTTTTATCGGGAGGTTTTGGATACGCCTTGGGGCGTGGCGCCGTGACCGCCTTTCGCCGAGGCTGGGTGCCGGAATACCTAAAACCGCCGGCCCTTTTGGCGCTTGTACTTTTCTGTTTTGAAGTGGCGAACCTCATGCAGGAGGAGGCGGGGCTCGTGTCTGTCACTGTGATGGGCATCACCATGGCGAATGCGCGCCTCGCCAGCATTAACGAATTGCGTCTGTTCAAAGAGAACGTCGCCATCATCCTGGTTTCGGGTGTTTTCGTGATCCTCACCGCGAACCTCACCTGGGATGCGTTCGCGTCTTTGGATGGCCGCAGCTTATTATTCTTGGGGGCGATGCTGTTTGTTATCCGGCCGATGACCGTGTTTCTCTCGACGATTGGGGCGGGGTTGCCATGGCGCGAGCGATTGCTGATCGGCTGGATTGCGCCGCGGGGCATTGTCGCGGTGGCGGTGTCTTCCTTTTTCGGCGCGTCGTTGGTTGCGCTTTACTCGGCTGGGCTCGAGACGCCGGGGGCGGATGTCGATCAACTGCAACGCCAGATCGCCTCGGCGGAACGTCTCATTCCGCTCGCTTTCGCCATGGTGTTCGCCACCGTCCTCTTGCACGGCTTTTCAATCGGGCCCCTCGCCAAGGCGTTAGGACTGGCCTCGACAGAACGGCCCGGCGTTTTGATCAGCGGAGCGACGCCGTTCGCCGTTTCTCTCGCCCAGAAATTTCAGGAAATGGACATCTCGGTAATGATCGCCGATGCCAGTTGGCGCCGCCTGCGCCCTGCGCGCCTCGCGGATATTCCGACATATTACGGTGAACTGCTCTCCGAGGTGACGGAGCACCATGTCGATCTCAACCGTTACGGTGTGCTTATGGCGTTGAGCGGAAATGAAGCGCACAACGCGCTCGTCTGTACCGATTTGGCGCCCGAGATGGGGCGAGCGGCGATTTATCAGGTAAACGCAAGGGGCAAGGACGAGGAGGATCGTCGGGCCCTTTCCTTCACCCTACAGGGGCGGACATTTCTAAATTCAGGAACACCGCTAGATGTTCTTCTGCGCCGCCACTACGCCGGGTGGATGTTCCAAAAAACCCGGATCGCGGAGGAGTACCCTCCGGATCGGTATTTGGCTGACCTCGATAAGGAGGCTGAAATTGTCTTCCTTAAGCGTCGGGACACGATTTTGGTAAACAGCCAAGAGGTTCCGTTAACGCCTGAGGTTGGTGATGTGGTGGTCGCCTACACGCCGAAACCGCCGTCGGAGCGGAGCGGCGATCAGAAAGCCAACGCAGGAGAACAACCCGCCGCTAATGGCAAAAAGGGTGACGATACGCCATCGCGGTCATCTGCCTAACGCCGGGCAATCGGTCTCACCGGACCGATTGTTTACCGATCAGTTAATGGACTGGTTCCAATTAAAACGCTTAACGGCGCATTAGCTCTCCGGCCTATAAACTCTCGTTTGTAGGAGTTATGAGATGCGTTCGCTTAAACCTTTTCTCGCCAGCGATGAGACGCCGCTTGCCGTTTATTCCGCCAATATGGCGGAAACTGCAGCCGTGCGCCGCGCGCGCAAGCAGGCCCGCGAGGCTGAGGCCCATGCCGCCCATTTTATCAAAGCCCGTTCTGAGCTTTTGGGGAACATGAACCATGAACTACGAACCCCGCTGAACGCCATTATTGGGTTCGCCGCCATGCTGCAAAATGCAGATGAATACAATCTCACCGATGAAAAAAGAAAATCCTATACAGATTATATCCTACAATCCGCCGATCTATTACTTGGCCATATCAACACCATTCTAGAAGTGGCCGCGCTTGATGGCGGGCAAATCGAACTTCATGAAGGTCAATTTAACCTCACTGACGCACTGGATGGCGCCATCAAAAGGGCGAAAACCGCGTTGGATGCTGCGAAAATAACGATCAACAACAAAACTGAAGACGGCCTTGCGGTGCAAGCTTGGGGCGATGAAGAACGCTTCGCGCAGGCGTTGGACCATATCATTCGTACCGGTATTCGAATGTCAAAAGAAGGAAGTACCATCATTTTGCGCGCTTCAATTGGGCCGGAAGGATTTCCCGAAATTGCCGTTCGTGACTATGGCGAAGGGTTCTCGGTTGAGGGCGTCGAAAGTGCCTTGCACGCATTCGACAATGCTTTCCGTGGATTAGATAAATCATTCGCTGGTCCTGGCGTCGAACTCGCCATCGCGAAAAGTTTTGTTGAATTGCAAGGTGGGTCTTTCGCGATGAAAAGCCGCCTTGGAGAAGGAACATTAGTGCGGGTCAGCCTTGCATCGGCAGGCCAAACCAATCGCACCGATGCAACAACACAAAAAGCGACGCAAGATTGCCAATCGCCCGTCGGTGAGGCCGAGACAACTCGCCTTGCAGGGTAGAGAGAATAAGACGAACGGAGACGAGCGGAATGTCACAATCTCATTTAGAAGGGCGAAGCAGAAAGCCCAAACGCCAGGTTAAGATGAAAGACACCCGGATAAGAGAGGTGCATACGGAAGACTGCACACCAGAAAAAAACACCGATGGGGCGCGCATTGGGGAAGTAGTTTCAATTTCCGGCAGTCATGCGTTGGTCATGTTGGATGAACATCTCGCGGTAGCGCGCGAGGCGTTGCCTCAGTTGGGGGCTATTCTGTCTATTGATGCCGGCGACACCATCAGTTTCGGTATCATTTCGGCGATGAATGTACCGTCGCCAAGTTTTGATGAAGACATCATTGACATCCGCTTGGTCGAATTGGAACTCATTGGGGAGTTTAGCAAACCCACAGCGAAAAGCCCTGCTCGTTTTCGGCGGGGGGTCTCTTCATACCCGACACTTCACGACTCTGTCCGTATCGCAAAGCGAGAGGAGTTATCAGCGCTTTTTGCCAGCAACGGCGCATCTAGCGTTCGGATTGGTGTTGTCACCCAAGACACGAGTATTCCGGCGACGGTTTCGGTGAACGATTTATTTTCTAGACATTGTGCGATCCTTGGCACGACCGGATCGGGCAAGTCTTGTGCGATGACCCTGTTACTATCCTCCGTCTTGGATCGGTACCCGCACGGCCATGTTGTTATTCTAGATCCGCATAATGAATATGCATCATGCTTCGGCGATCGCGCCGTTGTTTTCGATCCTGCGAGCTTAACGTTGCCGTTCTGGTTATTGACCTTCGAAGAGCTAATCGAGGTTCTCTATCCTGGTCAGAAAAATTGCGCCGAAGAGGTTGAAATCCTCTCTGAACTTATCCCCATGGCGCGCAAGTTGAATTTATCGAATTCGGGTGTTGCCCCCACTTTGATTTCGGAAAAGCGCGCAGACCATAGCGCCATTACCGTTAATACGCCTACGCCTTATCGCGTCGCCGAACTCCTTACCCTCATTGACAGAGCGTTGGGCGGCCTTGAGCATTCGAGGGCGACAGGCCCTTATAAGAGGTTACGGGCAAGGCTTTCCCAGATATCGTCTGATGCTCGATACGCCTTTATGTTCGGCAGCCTTACGGTGCAGGACACAATGGTCGAATTTCTTGCTCAGTTGTTCCGTATCCCTGTTGATGATGCGCCCATTAGTATTATTGAGCTCGGTGGGCTTCCGGTGGAAGTAACGCAGGTAGTTGTTTCCGTTGTCGCGCGTATGGCCTTTGAGTTTGGATTGTGGAGCCATGGGGCAACGCCGATCGCTGTTGTTCTGGAAGATGCGCATCACTACGCGCCCGCCCGCGAAGACGAAGGTTTCGCCCCAACCCGCAAGGCGCTTGTTCGGATTGCTAAAGAGGGGCGAAAAACTGGCGTCGCACTCTTCGCGATCTCCCAACGACCGACGGAGGTGGATCCCACCCTCCTTTCACAATGCAACACGATCTTTGCGATGCGGTTGGCGAACCAGTCTGACCAGGAAGCGTTGAAGGCGGCGGTGCCTGATGCGGCGACCAGTTTATTGGCGAGCCTGCCATCCTTGAGTTTAGGCGAGGCAATCGCCGTCGGGGAGGGGGTCTCTCTACCAACCCGTATTCGTTTTGACGCGTTACCGCGCTCTGCGATCCCGCGGAGCCTAACGGCGAGCTTCTCTGACGGATGGTCTGTTGGCGTTGACGATGACGGCTTTATCCACCGTATTGTTGAGCAATGGCGCGCTCAAAAAATGTTGACGCCCGACGTCTAAATCATGTCACCTTGACACTCTTGCACCGGCGGGTGGAGGTGGTCCATCGGCCTCCTTCGCCTCGTTGTTATGGGATCAAGACTCTTCTATAGGGGTAACGACGGCGTCAACGCACATAAAAACTCGAAGGCCGGGGTGAAAATGAAAAACACAATTCTAAAGCGCGGCATCATTAAACGTCGCGTCTTACTCGGCGCAGCGGGGGTTGGGGCCTTATCTATCGCCGAGCTTGCCAGTGGGACGTCGAAGGGAAAGATCGAAAAACTTGCGACAGATCCTAATGGCGAACGCTACGTCTACAAAGACGGCTATATTCTAAAAGTAAACTGATGATCATTGATTTTTCCGAATTTGATCCGTCTACGGCACCACCTGTTGTTATAATTGGTTCGGGGCCCGCCGGCGTAACGTTAGCCAAAGCGCTCTCTGATAAAAATGTTAAGAGCTTAATTCTGGAAGCAGGTGGCTTGGATCTAACCGACCGGGTTCAGGAAACATGCCGCGGAGAGGTAATTGGCGATGAATACTGGGAGCTAGAATTCAGCCGCCTGAAGTACTTCGGTGGGACGAGCAACCATTGGACGGGCGTATGCCGCCATCTCGATGCTGAAGATTTTCAAGCGCGTCCGGATGTTCCCGGGTATATCGGCTGGCCTATTTCGAAAGACGACCTTGAGCCCTATCGCGAGGCTGCAAGTCGTATCCTACAAGTGCCGGTTTTACGCGACCGAGAATTGGGCGGGGCTCTTAAAGAGGTTGAATTCGCCCTTAGCCCGCCGGTGCGGTTCGGCAATGACCAATACCGGGCCTTTTTTGAAAAATCATCCCACGCCCATGTATGCTTAAACGCGCCGGTCCTCTCCCTTGAGGCCGCCAATGGCAGGATTACGAAAGTTCACATCGCCAATATTGATGGCGGGCAATTAACGCTAACGCCAGGCCTCGTTGTCTTATGCGCGGGTGGTATTGATAATTCTCGGCTACTCCTTTGGTCGAACGAACAATCGGCCGAACCAATTGTACAAAATACCGATGTTCTTGGTAAGTATTGGTTTGAACATCCCCATAACATCGCCGGGGAAGTCGTCGCATCAAACCTTCAATTCGATTATTCATTCCCTTGGGGAATGGCGTTTCTCTCTCCCACGGGCCAGGCTCAGAAAGAGTATGGCATTTTGAACGCCTGTCTGCGCGTTCTTCATGATCGTCGTGAATCGACCTTGAAAAGCGCAGCGCGCACGGCGATATGCGCAACAAGGCCCCTCAGCACCAATATTCTGTCGCGTTTTGGCGAAGAGCTAAATTGCAGCAGCACGGTTGAGCTGGTTTGGGAGCAGGAACCGCGCGCGGGAAACCGAATTGCGCTTTCAACGGACGAAAAAGACGGGTTTGGCGTGCCGCGTCCAGTTCTGCATTGGGCGAAAAGCGAACTTGATTACAGAACGGCGAAAGTTTCGATGGAATTGCTGGGGCGTTATCTCCAAGACAATGGCCTCGGCGTGCTACGGGTCTATGACCATATTATTGGTGAGGAACATCATCCCGCAGAGGGTTGGATGGCTGGCCATCATCATATGGGCGGGACGAGAATGGCCGCATCCGCAAAAGATGGCATTGTCGATAAAAATCTAAAAATATTCGGGATGGACAACGGATACGTGTTGGGATCATCAGTATTTCCCCATGGTGGGCATGCGAACCCAACCTATTCCATCGTTCAGCTGTCGCTGCGGCTTGCTGATCACGTCGCGTCAAAAATGCGGGGTTAATCCTTTTTACGGCCGCTATCACCAGTTCATGAACGAGGAGGGCGGACGATCCGGGCCCCTCGAATCGACTATTCCCCAACTTCCCCGTAAGGTTTTTGCCATAGGATATGGCAATGGGATGACCTCATTGGGAGAATAATGATGAAATACAATTGCTTAGTGGTTGCTTTTATCATGGTTGGCTGTGCGGTGACGCCAGAGGAGCCAGGAACACCGGTGGTCGAAGAGGGCCCCGTGGCGCTGACGGCTAACGCGTCCACCCCTGAGGAAACTCAAGAAAACGCCGTTGGCGACAATGTTGAGGCGCTCGAATGCGGCGCTGCGTCGTATTATGCGGACTCCCTTGCTGGAAGGCCGACCGCAAGCGGGGAGCCCTACGAACCCCGTCAATTGACCGCCGCCCATAAAACGTTACCGATCGGCACGATCCTAGACGTGCAACGCACTGACAATAGGGCGAGTGTCACGGTGACGATCAATGATCGCGGCCCGTTTTCGCCAGGGCGTATTATTGACTTGTCGCGTGCGGCGGCTGAGCAAATTGATCTTGTAACGGACGGTGTGACGGAAGTCTGCATTTACGACGCATCATAAAAGAGCGCGGCTCGTCAAACGGTCGCGCTCTTTTGATCGTGATGACAGATCTTACTTTTCTGATCCGGTTGCCCGCGATTTTAATTTTCT
The DNA here is from genome assembly GCA_965263305.1 of Parvularculaceae bacterium. Classification (GTDB taxonomy): domain Bacteria; phylum Pseudomonadota; class Alphaproteobacteria; order Caulobacterales; family Parvularculaceae; genus MED-G105. Next base: position 85,503 of record OZ253666.1, on the reverse strand, counting down.
ATCGAAAAAGTCCAAGATGGCTTTATCGCGGTGCACGCGATTTTTGCGGGCGCGGAACCCATGTTTCTCCCCTGGATAGGTCATCAATTCAAATGACTTTCCTTGGGTGTGCAGCGCATCCATCAGTTTGATCGAATTTTGGAAGCTGACATTGTCGTCGGCCATGCCGTGGATCAGAAAGAGGCTGTTGTCATTAAGACCTTCGAGATGAGCGAATACAGAGCTTTGTTCGTAGGCCTTAGCATCGCGCTCCGGGTGGCCCATATACCGTTCCGTATAGGCTGTGTCATACAGCGCCCAATCGGTAACTGGCGCGCCTGAAACGCCGGCGGTATATAGGTCGGGTGTTTGGGATAGCATCATCAGCGTCATGTATCCGCCATAGGACCAGCCATAAACGCCAATGCGCTCAGGATCGACAAAGGGCTGTGACGCGAGCCAGCGGGCGCCGGTGGCTTGGTCTTCGACTTCGGCTTTCCCCATGGCCCGATAAAGCGGATCCTCAAACGCTTTCCCTCGATTGGCCGCGCCGCGGTTATCAAGCCGGAAAACCACATAGCCTTCATCAACGAGCAATTGATCAAAGCCACGCCCCCAGCCACGATGAACGAGTTGGGCGTGTGGGCCCCCATAGACCAAAACGATCGCGGGGCGTTTCTCGCCGGTTTTTAGGTCGCTTGGTTTCAAGAGCTGATAGTCGAGCTTTTGTCCGCTTTTGGTTTCGATGACGCCATATTCAGGTGTTATGTGAGAGGCGAGATGAGGAGTGTAAGGATGGTTTTCATCGAGCTTGTTTTCATTGAGCCAAAACCGTCGTTCACCGGATTTATCAAAAACGGCGGTCTGCGGCGGTTGGTTTGGGGACGCGCTGGTTCCGATATATCGCGCGCAGTCCCCGGCGAATGAGGCGCCGTGACGGCCTTGTGTCTTGGTGATTTGTTGGGGCGGCGTGTTTGTTTCCTCGCCAGCTTTCAAAGAAACGCTGTAAAGATGGGTCTCTAAAGCGCTCTGTGTCCAGCCGCTAAAATAAACGCGATCATTGGCCTCGTCGACGCACTCGATAGCGCTAACGGGCCAATCGCCTTTTGTGAGGGCGCCTTGCAACGCGCCGTTAGCCCCATAGCGGTAAATGTGATGGAATCCGTGGCGCTCAGAACCCCAGAGAAAACCACCATCACTTAGCGCGCGGAATGAGCCGAGGAGATTAACCCAGCTATCCGATTTTTCGCTGAATACGATGCGTGTTTCACCGGATTTGGGATCCGCTTCTATGAAGTCTAAGGTTTTCTGATCGCGCGACAACTTCACGACATAGAGTTTCGTCCCATCGGCCGACCAATACACATCGGCAATGTAAAAGTCGGCGCCGTTGGCGGCGTTGTCTCCGACATCGATCCACACTGGTCGTGCATCGCCCGCGACCGAGGCGACAGCGAGATTGATTTTCACGTTATTGGCGCCGGCGAAAGGATAGCGTTGGCGGATGGTCGTTGCGCCTGATTTCCCGAAATCGAGACGTTCGACAATTTCAACGGGCGCCTCGTCAATCCTTGTATAAGCGATCATGTCGTCATTGGGGGACCACCAGTATCCGGTATCCCGATCCAACTCTTCCTGCGCCACGAATTCAGCGACAGCGTTGCGCACGGTGGCTGATGATCCGCGGGTTACTCGGCTTTCTTTCTTATCTGATAATTTGTATATATACAGATCATCATCGCGGACGTAAGAGACATACTCGCCCTTTGGGGAGACTTTCGCATCCGTTTCAAACGCCTCGGTCTCTGTTACTCTGACGGGCGTTTTTTTATCTAGGTCATAAAGAAAAACGTCACCACCAAGAGGAAATAAGATGGACGCGCCTTGGCTGTCCCATGCATAATCGATGATGCCGGAATCATAGATCCGTTGGCGTTCGCGACGGTTCTTTTCCTCTTCGGAGAGCGCCGCCGGTTCTTTAAACAAGTCATCCGATCGCACAAGCACGGAAGCCTCGCCGGTTTGCGCATCATATGACCAAAGGTCGAGGGTGCGGGCGTCATCCTCACGCCCGCGAAGGATCGTAATACGCGTTCCGTCAGGCGAAAATTGAGGCTTCCGCAGCGAGGGGCCGCTCAGGCCTTTGTCATCATGGAGGCGCTCTACGGTCAGGTCTTCAGCGGCAATGGGGGCAATAACACCGGCGGCGCATCCTATACCCGTGGAAATGCACAAGGTGCGAAATAGGGCGCGAAGGTGATTGTTTCTAGTCATTGATGAACCTCAATAATGAGTGTTGACATGGGGGTATTAATAGCAGTTGCGGCTGTTCAGGGAAACCGCGATGGCCATTTGGGCCATGCGCAATTTTCTCTCAGTGTTTCAATGAAGGCCTAGGCGAGCATCATCGTCACAGTAAACCCAGGGTTTTAAAACTCGCTTCTTTCTTGGCGCCAATGATCAGGTGATCATGCACGCTTATCTTTAAGGCTTTGGCGGCCTTCACAATTTCCTCTGTCATCAGAATATCGGCGCGACTGGGAGTGGGATCTCCTGATGGATGGTTATGGACGAGGATAATCGCGGATGCGGCCAGCTCTAACGCGCGTTTGACCACCTCCCGTGGATAGACGGGGGTGTGGTCGACGGTGCCGCGTTGTTGGATTTCATCGGCGATCAAGATGTTCTTTTTATCAAGGAAGAGGATCCGAAACTGTTCGGTTTTCTCATCAGCCATAGACGCGCGGCAATAGGCGGTTAGATCTTTCCAGGAGGAGATGACAGGCCTGTTCATCACCCTTTCTTGGGCGAGTTTAACAGAGGCCGCACGGACAATTTGTAGATCGGTTGCAACGGCCTCTGAAACGCCTTTTACATCCATTAGGCGCTCTGGCGCGGCACCCAGCACCTCGGCAAACCCGCCAAAGCGGGCGATGAGTGTTTTCGCTAAGGGTTTCACATCGCGTCGGGGAATCGTCCGGAAGAGGACGAGTTCAAGAAGTTCATAGTCTTGCAGGCCGTCAACGCCCGCGCGCCGGAAACGCTCGCGCAACCGTTCCCGATGACCGCTCATGTGAGATTGCGATGAGGAAACTTCTGGCGCCTCGGCCCCGTTGGTGTCATCGACGCTACTATTTTTTCGCGGCGTATTCGTTGTCATGGGGGCTATCGTCTATATGTTGGCCATCGCGAGGCTAATCACGCCGAATAAAATCGCGAGGTAAACGGGCGCGCCAATCAGAACGATGGCCAAGCCGGAAACCCATCCCCGAGCGAAGCCCCGTACCAGAAACAAAATAAATGCGATCAGCCCGACGGGCGCGAGAAACAGAATGATCCCGTCGGTCAAATCTGACTGCAATTGATGATACCGCGGGATGGGCGCGGCGGCCCAACCCGCCAAGGCAAGGGCGGCAAATAAGAAAAGCTCCAGCGACTGTGCTCGATTGCGAAGCCAGCCGGGCGGGGAGGAAAGAAACTTAAACAACGCCATAGGGCGGCCTGTCCAAACCGGCGGGGGAGGCGGTGAAAATTTCAGCCCCCGTCGCAGTGACGCCGATAGAATGCTCAAATTGTGCAGACAGGGATTTATCACGAGTAACCGCCGTCCACCCGTCTTTCAGCATTTTCACATCGGGCTTGCCCTCGTTGATCATGGGCTCGATGGTGAAAAACATCCCTTCTTTTAGCGGCGTGTCAGGCGCTCTTTGGATGCCAGCAAGGCGATGCCGGTATTCTGCATAGTGAACAACGTTAGGAGCATCGTGGAAAACGCGTCCAAGGCCGTGCCCACAGAAATCTCGAACCACGGCAAAGTTCTGTTTTTCAGCAAGGGTTTGGATCGCCTTGCCGATATCTCTTAATGTCGCCCCGGGTTTTACCGCCGCAATACCGGCCATCAGGCATTGATAGGTTGTGTCGACCAAGCGTTTTGCTTTCACCTTCGGTTCGCCGGCGAAATACATGCGGCTTGTGTCCCCGTGCCATCCATCGACGATCACGGTGACGTCGATATTGAGGATGTCGCCGTCTTTCAATGGTTTGGGGGAGGGGATGCCATGACAGATAACGTGGTTGAGGGAGATACACGTGGCGTGACGATAGCCGCGATAACCAATCGTCGCCGAGACCGCGCCGCGATCAAGGACGTGTTCACGGACAAGACTATCGAGGTGCTCCGTCGGGACGCCCGGTTTCACATGGGCCGCAAGCATGTCGAGGCATTCAGCGGCAAGACGGCCGGCCCGGCGCATGCCTTCGAAGTCCTCCGGCTTATGGAGGCGGATCTCACCGGTTTTCACGGGCATGTCTTCCACAGTCGAATCCATCCTTTTGGCGTATTCACGGGACCAGTTTGCAGGATGCCCGTGGTGGTCCCTCATTATTTCGGTTGGGATTCGTGGGTCCCAATCTCAGTTTCATTAATCCTATACCCTTTAAGCGAGGCTTATGGGCAATGGACGACGTAACGTAACAGCGGTGGGGGTGATTTCACAATCATAGCACAACAATTCCACCCCGGCAGACGCCGCCTCTTTTAGTGTCTTCGCATAGACCGGGTCTAGATCGGCCGCGGGAGCGAAACGATCACAATCCATGCGTTGCACGATAAAAAGCATCACGGCTCTAGCGCCGTGCGCCGCGACACCCATCAGTTCCTGCAAATGCTTCGCGCCCCTTGTCGTCACGCTATCCGGAAATTCAGCCAGCGCGCCCTGCCGCCGGAGGTGGACGTTTTTGATTTCCACATAGGCCGGCGCTCGCTCGGGCGCCTCCAACAAAATATCGATCCGGCTGCCCTCACCATAGGGTCGCTCGCGCGAGAGGTTATCGTAGCCGACAAGCTCTTTGATTCTGCCCGCGTCGATGGCCTCGGCGGCAATTTTGTTGGGGTTCTGGGTGTTGACGGCGAGGAGACCGCCATCGATTTCAAGGAGTTCGAGTGTTAGGGGCAGTTTTCGTGCTTTGTTAGGGCTGCGCGAGACATAGGCGCGGGCGCCTTCTTGGACGACCCCCATCATCGAGCCCGGATTGGGGCAGTGGGCGGTGACGGTATCGCCGCTATCGAGGGCGATGTCGGCTAAAAAGCGTTTATAACGCTTAACCAAGTAACCGGTTTCTAGGGGTGATGGAAAATCCATTGGCCATGGATGGCCTGCGCTTGATTCACCGTCAAGTCATGAGCCAGATACCGCCTGTCTCCGCCAACCAAAATTACTTCCGAATCTGTAAGGGACCTCATTAAACTCGTCCGTCGCCGTTAACGATCTCCTTATTTTTTTTAGACATTTGGAAAGTCGTGTGTGGGTATATCTCCGGTAGCGCAAAATACCGCGACCGTGTTGCAATGTTGAAGCCTGTAAATTTTCTGAAGACGGCCGGACGATACCGGCGGTCGATTCGCGGCAATATGGCCGTGCTTTTTGCTATGCTTGCGCCGATCATTCTTGGTTTTTCAGGCGCTGCTATTGATGTGGGGCGGTATCTTGCCCTGCAGGCCGACCTTCAAGAGATTGCCGATGCGAGCGCCATTACTGGCGCGCGCCAATACATTATTTCTGTCGAATCTCAAACGCCAAGAGCGGTTGCGCAAAACGCTGCTGAGGTGGGGCTTGCAAACGCTGGCATTGTCGGCGCGCTGGTCACGACCGGTGCGGATGATAGGAACTCTATCGTCGAAATCAGCCTCGACTTTGAATGGCGACCGACATTTTTTACCTCTCTTATTAGAAACCCATTGTCGGTTTCCGTTTATTCTCGTGCGGAAGCGCTTAGTGGACAGAATATTTGTGTTCTAAGTTTAAAAGAGAATGGTAACCGTGCTATCGAGCTTTCGGGTATGGGGACGATTTCCGCGCCGTCTTGCGGCGTCTTCGCTAATTCCGGCGATCCAAAAGCAATATCATCGTCGCAAAACGCGCAATTGAGGTCAGCGATTACCTGCAGCGCGGGGGGATATGATGGGGGCGTCAATAACTTCGATCCAACACCGATTTCAGATTGTCCTGGATTCGACGATCCGCTGACGGATCGCCTACCCCCGGCGACGCCAAGCTACTGTGACCATTCTTCGATTGTCGAGATATCAGGCGCCTCCCAGGTCACGTTGAACCCGGGTGTATATTGCGCCGGTCTCACGATCCGGGACGACGCGGTCGTCACCCTCAGTCCTGGAGATTATTTCTTTGGAGACGGAGAAATCCTATTCGACGGCAACGCCACAATCACTGGACAGAATGTCGGCTTTTTCCTTTACGGCAATAGCCCGAACATTACCATGAATGGGGCATCAGAGGTGAATTTGTCGGCGCGCGAGGAAGGGCCATTAGCCGGTATTCTGTTTTGGTGGGATACTAATGCTACCGGCAATAATAATCTCAGGATCGCAAGCCCAAATATCAACGAACTGGTCGGTGTTATTTACATGCCATCGGGTAATTTTTTTGGTGATGTCCAAAGCGGCGCCGGGGAAATTGCAGAAGAATCAGCGTTTACCGCAATTATCGCGCAGCGTATCGAGATTACAGGGAACACAAATCTTACGCTAAACACGGATTATCTCGCAACCAATGTGCCCGTGCCGGGTGGTATCGCCGGTGTTGGCGGTCAAATTGTCTTGCGCGACTAGGCGTTTATCAACAAAGCTGATCGCATGAGCGATCGACGTGAACGCGTTGCGCGTTGGATTTTCGGCCGGCATCCCCTGCCAATGATGACAAAGAAGGCCGGCCTTTAATCTTCGCGTTTTTCGAACCTAGTCCAGAGGCGGTAAGCGCAACATCTGACCAGGATAAATCTTGTCCGGATCGGAAAGCATTGGTCGGTTCGCCTCAAAAATGGCGGGGTACTTCATGGCGTCGCCATAGTGGGCTTTCGCAATTTTCGATAAGCTGTCCCCGGACTTCACTTCGTAGAACGTCGCTTCTGGCGCTGCTTCCTCGACTTCGATCTGGCTTTCCACCTCCTCAACGCCGGCGGTATTGCCGGCGGCGATGATGATTTTCTCTGCTTCGGCTTGGGTTTTTGCTTTGCCGGTTAGCACAACGCGAGAACCCTCTTGGGCGACACCGACGCCGCTTGCATCGACGGCGTCTTCTTTTTTGTCGCCGCCTTTTGGTTTGAACAGTCCTCCCAGCAACGAATCTTGCAAGGCGCCCGTGACTTTCTCACCAGCGTTTTTTGCGAATTTGAATAGCATTTTCTTACCTCCCGGCCAGCGTCTATTGCGCCATGCGGCGCGCGTTGACCATTCCTGGCGCTCGTGCGCCCCAATTCTCCCATCCTCACATCAAACCTTGTTTTAGGCCTGCGAACAAGGGGCGGTCCTTACGTCGGGGATTATTTCGATGATCTGACGATTGGCGGCCCATATCTTGACGCCGGCCCGCAAGGCAGGTTTATCGCCATCTCAGAAAACTGAATTCGAGGCACGACGATGGCGGAGAAAACGGCGGCGATTCTGGCGATTGGCGACGAAATTTTATCAGGTAGGACCCGGGACGCGAACATTCATGTCTTGGCGGGGTGGCTGACGGAACGGGCCGTTGCGCTGCGCGAAGCGCGCGTCGTCGCGGACGATAGCCGTCAAATTATTGATGCGCTGAATGCTTTGCGTACGGCTTATGATTATGTCTTCACCTCTGGCGGCATCGGGCCGACCCATGATGATATTACCTATGACTCTGTCGCCGGGGCCTTTGAGGTTGAAATAGAAGAAAATGCGGAAGCCCTCGCGTTAATCCAAGCGTGGTATAGCGCCCGCAACGAAGAAGTGACGCCGGCGCGCAGGCGCATGGCGCTCATGCCGGCCGGCGCCGAATTGATTAAAAACCCCGTCACCGGTGCGCCAGGGGTAAAGATCGAAAATGTCTTTGTAATGGCGGGCGTACCGGCAATTTTTCAAGGGATGTTGGGCGCTGTCGACACTGTGATTGAACGCGGGGACTATATTCACGCCAAAGCCGTAACCGCCGAAGGTTTACCCGAATCGCGTCTGGCTGATCAGTTGCGGGAAATACAGGCAGCGCTGAAAGGCGTCGCCATCGGGAGCTACCCCATCGACGGAGATGTAAAAGGTGTTACCGTGATTGCTCGGTCCCCTGATGAGGCGACAGCGGAAGCGGCGATTGCGTCGGTAACGGCGGCTATGCGAGCCCTTGGCGCTGACCCAAGCGTCGGGGATCGGAAAGAGAATTCCTAGCGGCTGGGACGTTATGACCGAGGGGCAAGGGGCCTTATTTTATCGCCGATCTGATTGTGCTACGGATGAGCTAGGTTTTCCATCGCTAGAATGCATGATCAACTTGGTTTTGAGTTCAACGTTGTGCTGTGTTTGTTGTGGTTGCCAAGAAATGGTTTGGGTGCATGCTAAGCGTATTCGATATATTCAAAATTGGTATCGGCCCGTCTTCGTCCCATACGGTGGGGCCTATGCGAATTGCGCGGCGGTTTGTTCTTGAGGCAGCTGACGCGGGGAAAATTAAATCCACGGACCAGGTGCATATCGAATTGCAGGGATCGTTAGCGTTGACCGGTATCGGGCATGCTTGCGATAAGGCGGTTATTCTCGGTCTGCTGGGGTTTGACCCGCAGGACATTGATCCGGATGAGGCGGATGCATCGTTCGAGCAGATCAAGAAAGGTAACCGCCTACAACTGTTCGGTGGGCCGGAAGTCGATTTTCAATATCAGCGTGATTTAGATTTTCGTGGCGATATCATCCCGGATTTACATCCAAACGGCGTTCATTTGATGTTGAAAGGCGCCGACGGCGAGGTGCTTTTTGATCAAACATATTATTCAGTCGGCGGTGGGTTTATCGCTAGCGCTAAACAACTAAGCGCGCCGGCCGTTGATGATCTTATCGATCTGAAACGGCCTGCGCGGTTTAGTTTTTCATCGGCGCGTGAGTTACTAGAATTATGCAGTGATCATAGTCTCTCCATCGAAGAGCTGCTCTTACAAAATGAAGATGATCAGCGCCCGCGAGATGAGACCTATGACCGCTTAGACGCCATTTGGCGCGCGATGTCGTCCTGCATCACCCGCGGATTGACGACAAGCGGCGTCCTGCCGGGCGGTCTATCCGTGGTGCGCCGCGCGCCCGGCCTTTATCAAAAGCTCATGGATGCCCCGCACGGGAATGAGCGAGAACAGCTGTTCGATTGGCTCAACGTTTATGCGATGGCCGTGAATGAGGAAAATGCAGCCGGCGGCCGCGTGGTCACAGCGCCGACCAACGGCGCCGCTGGCGTCATCCCTTCCGTGATCAAGCATTATTGTTGTGACGGGGAGGAAAATACGGCGCATATTCGCCGTTTTCTTGTCGTCGCCGCGGGGATTGGCATGCTCTACAAACAACGGGCCTCAATTTCAGGGGCCGAGATGGGATGCCAGGGGGAGGTAGGCGTTGCGTGCTCCATGGCGGCGGCGGGGCTTGCGGCTGTTTGGGGCGGTACGCCATCGCAGATTGAACGGGCGGCGGAAATCGGCATGGAGCATAATCTCGGCCTTACCTGCGATCCCGTCGGTGGATTGGTGCAAATACCGTGTATTGAACGAAACGCTATCGGCGCGGTGAAAGCCGTGAATGCCGCCCGCCTTGCCCTGCGCGCGGCGGAAAGTCATAAAGTCTCTCTTGATCAGGTGATCGAGACCATGCGCCAGACGGGCCTTGATATGTCCCGGAAATACAAAGAAACAAGCGAAGGCGGTTTAGCGGTTAATGTGGTGGAATGTTGAGATGAAGACCAAACGCCCTCTGATCATTTTTGCCACTCTTCTGTTGGCCGCGCCCCCGGTTTGGGCCAATAAGGGGTTAGAGACCATCCAGTCGAAACTGGAACGGCGCTATGAAGATCTGTCCCATATCGATGGGGAGGCGCTAGCCGGGCGACAATCCGACAACTTAGTCTTGTTTGATGTCCGCCGAAAAGAAGAGTTCGCTGTTAGTCATTTAAAGGGCGCGGTTCAGATCGATCCGAATATGGACGCCGCCACGTTTTTGGAAAACTACGGCGAAATGCTGGAAGGAAAAACGGCTGTTTTCTACTGCTCGGTTGGTCGGCGCTCTTCGGCGTTTTTGAACAAAGTACGTGACGGTCTTGCCGAAGAAGGCGTCGAGGACGCCCACAACCTGGAAGGCGGGATTTTTCGCTGGCGCAATGAGGACAGGACACTTTGGCGCGATGGCGCAAGCACCCGCGCGGTCCATCCCTACAACCGGTATTGGGGCCGTCTGATCGAAGACAAATCGGCCATCCGATATACAGGCGAAGAAGGGTCTGATAAGAAAGACGAGCCGGTGAAGGGGGCCTTGTCGAAATAGGCTTTCTTGTTTCACGCGCGGCGTTGGCAGCGCGTGCGAGCCATGCTAAAGCGCATCGCTTCGGATGCGGGCGTGGCGGAATTGGTAGACGCAACGGACTTAAAATCCGTCGGCCGCAAGGCCGTGCCGGTTCAAGTCCGGCCGCCCGCACCAATGTTTATCTTGCGGTAGTTGTTTAAATTTCCTGAGGAAATTCGGGCCAGAAACCGAAAACGCCGCGACGCTCGTCATTGCGATTAATCTGTCTTCTGAAAAACCTCTCCGCGTAAACTGGCCCTCCGTTCATGCGACCCGGCGATACGGATCTCCTTGCTGATATGGGCGCGGTAGGCAGCGATGTGCCAACCCCGCCTCCCTACCCAAACCCATTGCAAACAAATCGTGACTTTTTCTCCCCGCCGGGCATACTCGACGTCAGCGGGCTCTCGCTCGCGTAAAAGCGTCGCAATAAGCGGCCGGCAAAAACGAATTCGGTGAGGAAATGATATGACAGCGTCCCCGCGTCTTTTATCGACTGCGCTTATTCACGAGACAATCAATCAACAAGCCGCCGACCGACCGGACGAACTGGCGCTCGTGTTTGAGGATAAACGCTTGACCTATGGTCAGCTCAATGAGCGCGCTAACCAAGCGGCGGCGGCCATGCTGAGCCTTGGCGTTGGTCGTGGCGATCGTGTCGCGTGGCTTGCGCAAAATATTGACACCTTTTGGTATGCGATTTTCGGCGCCGCGAAAATTGGCGCAGTGCTGACGCCAATCAATTGGCGCCTCGCCCCGGCGGAGGTTGTCAGCATCTTGCGTGATGCAGCGCCCAGCCTGTTTATCGTCGAGAAAGCGTTTATGGAGGCAATCGATTTTGGAGACGTGCTGGCGCCGGATCGCATCTACACCCTCGCTGATGGCGGCAAGGCGTGTTTTGATGCGCTCATTAGCGCCCAGTCCGCCAACGAGCCAAGCTATGAACCGAGTTTAGATGATGCCGTTTTGCAGCTCTACACCAGCGGTACAACGGGTCTGCCCAAGGGCGTCGTCCTCACCAACGGTTGCTATGACGGTGTCGGTCAGGCGGGGGCGGGGCTCGGCGTTATTAATCCGCAGTCCGATGATGAAATCGCCATTCATGCCTTGCCCCATTTCCACATCGCTGGCGTCAATTTTGGGATGATGGCATGGCAGCGTTCCATGCCCGTGTACCAACACCGTCAGTTCGACCCGGCGGCGATTGTGAAAGCCGCACAGGAGGGCAAACATTTAAATATGTTCCTGGTGCCGGCGATGGTCATGATGATTTTAGAAGCGGCGAAAAAAATGGGTGTTTCGCTGGAAAATGTCTCAAACATTTCCTACGGCGCGGCGCCCATGCCGTCTGCTTTGCAAGAAGCGGCGATGGCGGCGATGCCCAACGCACGGTTCTACCAATTCTACGGCATGACGGAAACAACGGGAGGGCTTACCGTCCTTCAGCATGAAGATCACCAGAATCCGATCACCCGCTCTGCGACGGGCAAGCCGCTACCAGGATGCGAGGTAAAGATCTGTGACCCGGAAACCGGTCAATCGGTCCCAAGCGGCGAGGTTGGCGAGATTGTTACAAAGTCGAATTTCGTCATGCTGGAGTATTGGAACAAGCCCGACGCCACACAAAGCGCGGTAAAAGACGGTTGGTATTGGACCGGGGATGCCGGGCGGATGGACGATGACGGCTTTGTCTATGTGGTTGACCGCATCAAAGACATGATCATCTCTGGCGGCGAAAACATTTATCCAGCGGAGTTAGAGAATGTGCTCTCGAAACACCCGGAAGTATTGGAATGTGCGTTTGTCGGCAAACCCGACCCCAAATGGGGGGAGATCGTGCGCGCCTTTGTGGTGAAACGCCCGGGCGCAACCCTCGACGGGGAGGGGGTGACGGCTCATCTGAAAGACCAGATCGCGAGTTTTAAATTGCCGCGAGAAATTGACTTTATCGAGGCGTTACCGCGCAATCCTTCCGGAAAGGTGCTCAAAACGACCTTGCGGGAGTTGTAAGAGCACTCGCGCTTTTTATAAAATAATCAGTCTAGGGAAATAATATGAAACTCTATCACTGCAAAGGGTCACGCTCTTTGCGTTGTTTATGGGCGATTGAGGAAATGGGCCTTGACTGCGAGGTGGAGACGTTGCCGTTTCCGCCGCGGGTATTGGCGAAGACCTATAAAGAGGTGAACCCGCTGGGCACTGTGCCGGCGCTCGTTGATGGCGATGTTATCCTGACGGAAAGCTCCGGTATTTGCCAATATCTCGCTGATCGTTACGGACCGACGCCATTAGCGGTGAGGCCTGATGAGGCTGAATATGGCGTCTACATCAATTGGCTGTTTCGATCCGACGCAACGCTAACCTTCCCCTTAACGATCGCCTTTCGTTATACCGTGTTGGAGCCGGAAGAGCGTCGGTTGCCGCAAGCGGCGGCGGATTATCGCAAATGGTTCCTCGCGCGTTGGCGCAGCGTGGAAAGCGGCTTAGAGGGGCGCGATTATCTTTGTGGGGATCGCTTCACAATGGCTGATATTAGCGTTGGCTTCGCGGCTTATTTCGCGAAAATTCTACAAGTGGAAGAGGCGATGACGCCCAATGTCGCCGCCTGGTGGGCGCGCATCTCTGCGCGTCCTGCGTTTATCCGCGCTGATGGTCGTGACGCATAACCCCAAAAAGCGCTCGTAACTGGATTAGAACGATGACTGAGCATCCGGAGAAAATCTATAAGGTTGTCACGGAAACTGAATGGCGGGACGCCATGAAGGAAGGCGTTTTCAAAGGCGCGCCTATCGACCTTGCCGATGGCTACATCCATTTCTCAACCGCTGATCAGGTTGAAGAAACCGTCGAAAAACACTTCAAGGGCCAACGAAATTTGTTGTTGGTGACGTTTGAGACAAAACGCCTCGGCGACCCGTTGAAATGGGAGCCGTCCCGGGGCGGGGCGCTGTTTCCCCATCTCTATGATGTGTTGGACACCGCCCTCGCGACCGCTGTCGCGCAGCTAAAAGAGCGGGAGGATGGGGGGCATATTTTTCCTGATGAATACTGAATTCGAGACCCTCGCTGTCAGGGCGCCAGTAACTGTTCGTTAACGATGTTACCCTTGCCAAATGCGCCGGTTCGGGTCAGTCTGAGGGGGGGTATAACTTTCAGAAAGGAGGTGGTCCGATGTCGAGTGATTTCTTGAAGCCGGTTGTCCAAACAGGGAAGACGGGCGTATCGGAGCAGCCTTCGGGCGCGCGCTAACGCTGGTCATCCGTTACCTCAGTGTAGGCGGTTGATGGATCATCCTGATCCTGAGGACCCACCGGCTCGAGGCAATTGCGATACCTTGTGATTTAGGTACTAATAATGAAAGGCCGCCTGGATTTTCCGGGTGGCCTTTTTCGTTATCCGCAGCGGCGACGGTGCGCCATTCGTTAAGCTAACCGTTTTCAAGCGCCTCTGTTGCCAGCTGCAACCACGCCTCCAACGTCGCCTCCAATTGAGGGTCATCGTCGAGAAGCGCGTCATGGACGAGGAGACCCGTCATCATGGCGCGACCGATGGTCAGGAGGGATTTGAGCCGTGTCGAAAGATGGACCGAGATGGCGTCACCATCCTCGCCATTGGCGTCAAGGGCGGCAAGTTCTTCGTCCATTGACGTACGCCATGCTTCCAGTGCTGGGGCCACTCGGGTTTTTAAATCATCATCAGTACGCGCGGCAATGAGGATCTCTAAAAGGGCGGCGTAATCAGGTGATCGAAATTGTTCGCGCCATGACCGGCGCAGCGCTTCGGCAAGGCCCTGGGGGCTGCCGGCGAGTTGTTGTTTCACGGCGGCGAACCAGCGAACGGATTTGCCGAGGAGAAATTCCGCCGTCGCCGCTGTTAGGTCGAGCTTCGTCGGAAAATGATGCTGCAGGGCGCCGTGGCTTGCGCCGGAGGCGTCGACCACCGCCTTGATGCTCGTGCCGTGATAGCCCCCGGTGGCGAAACAGTCTGTCGCCGCCTCGCATAGGCGCCGCCGCATGGCCGCGCTTTTCGTCGCCTGGCGGGAGGCGGCGCCGGTTGGCTGGGGCGAGGCGCTTGCGGGTGAGGCGGGCTCTGCAATCACCGCTTGATTTTTAGAAATTCTGGCCATATCAATAAAACAGTACAAATATACTCTTTTGTCAATTCCCATACGGGGAGGGACTGGCTGACAATGCTCAGCGGGTCGTTCGCCCCCCAGAGGAGTTGGCCGCTGAGAAGCAGAGCGGAAAGCGCCTATGCCGGTTTTTACGTCCGAGATCGATCCGTCATCGGAGCGCTATGCAGAAAACCGCGCCGGTCATCTCGCATTGATCGAAGAATTTCGCGGGCTGGAAGAGAAAATCGTCGCGACGTCAGCGCGGGCGAAACCGAAATTCGAAAAACGCGGCCAGCTTTTGCCGCGTGAGCGGTTGGCGCTGATCTTAGATCGCGGCGCGCCTTTTCTCGAAATCTCGACGCTTTGCGGATACAAAATGCATGATGATGATGGCGATCATAACATCTTCGGCGGCGGAGGGATCTCCGGCATCGGGTTCATCGCTGGCGTTCGATGCATGGTCTCCGCGTCCGATAGCGGCATTAAGGGCGGGGCGGCGACACCCATGGGCGTGCATAAGGCCCTGCGCAGCCAGGAAATGGCGTTGGCGCAAAAACTGCCCTACGTCCAATTGATCGAAAGCGCCGGCGCGAACCTCTTCCGTCAATCGGATATGTTTGTGCCGGGTGGACAAACCTTCGCCAATCTTGCGCGTCTTTCCGCGGCCGGATGCCCGGTTATTTCCGTGGTCCATGGCTCCTCCACGGCGGGCGGCGCTTATCAGACTGGGTTGTCGGATTACGTTGTCGCCGTCCGGGGGCGAACAAAAGTCTTCCTCGCTGGGCCGCCTTTGTTAAAAGCCGCAACCGGCGAGATTGCGACGGATGAAGAACTAGGCGGCGCCGAGATGCATGTGCATACGGCGGGCACCGCCGACTACATGGCGGAAAATGACGCTGACGGTCTGCGGATTGGCCGGGAAATTGTTAATAAGCTGAAATTGAACCGCGAGGCGACGCCCGACCGATCCTTTCAAGAACCGATTTATGACGCGGAGGAACTCCTCGGTGTTGTCCCGCCTGACTACCGCCAACCCTATGATTCACGAGAAGTGATCGCCCGCCTTGTCGATGGGTCAGATCTTTTGGGGTTTAAAGATGGCTATGGCGTGCAGACTGTGTGCACCCAAGCGGCGATCGCCGGGCATCCCGTGGGCATTATTTCGAATAACGGCCCCATCGATCCTGATGGCGCGACAAAAGCGGCTCAGTTCATTCAGTTGATGTGTCAGGCGAACACGCCGGTGATCTTCCTACAGAATACGACCGGCTATCTTGTTGGAACGGATGCGGAGCAACGCGGCATCGTGAAGCACGGGTCCAAAATGATTCAAGCGGTCACGAATATGACCGTGCCGAAAATCACCCTCCATATCGGCGCGTCCTTTGGGGCGGGCAATTACGGCATGTGCGGGCGCGCCTTTGGGCCGGATTTCATCTTTGCTTGGCCGAATAACCGCGTCGCGGTGATGGGCGGCGAGCAGGCGGCCAAGACCATGCGTATTGTCGCCGAAGAAGCGGCCGCCCGTCGCGGTGAGGAGCCAAATACACAATATTTCGACGCCATGGCCGAACAAATCATCGATAAATATGATGATGAGAGCAAAGCGCTGTTCGCCACCGCGCGCCTTTGGGATGACGGACTGATTGACCCCCGCGATAGCCGCAAGGTGCTGGCGTTCTGCCTAGACACAGTTGCTGCGGCGCAAGAAAGAACCCTGCAGCCGAATATTTTCGGCGTCGGTAGAATGTAAGGAAAACGCCATGCAGTTAACCGCCGAACATGAACAGCTCAGCCAAACGCTAAAGCGGTACATCGAGACTGAAATTAATCCCCATGTTGATGAATGGGAGGAAGCGGAAATTTTCCCCGCCCATGATGTTTTCAAAGGCTTAGGCGAGCTGGGGCTCCTCGGCGTAACGAAGCCGACGGAATGTGGCGGCATGGGGCTTGATTGGTCCTATGGGGCTGTCGTTGCTGAAGCGCTGGGACATATCGATTGCGGCGCTATCCCCATGGCGATCGGCGTTCAAACCGATATGGCGACGCCTGCGCTTGGCAAGTTCGGTTCCGATGCGGCGAAGGAAGATTTTTTGAAACCCTCTGTCAGCGGCGATTATGTCGCTTGCCTTGGTGTCTCAGAGGCCGGGGCGGGCTCTGACGTTGCCTCGATCAAAACAACGGCGGTAAAGGATGGCGATGATTACGTCATTAATGGCGGTAAAATGTGGACCACCAATGGGCTGCAAGCTGATTGGATGTGCCTTCTTGCAAATACCTCCGATGACCATGTTCACCGCAACAAGACTCTGATCTGCGTGCCCTTGAAAGATGATAACGGCAAACACCGCAAAGGCGTTGAGATCGCGCGTAAACTGAAAAAATTGGGCATGAAGTCATCCGATACGGCGCAGTTCTTCTTCGAAGATGTAAGGGTGCCTCAGCGCTATCGCATTGGCGAGGAGGGCGCGGGCTTCATGTATCAAATGATGCAGTTCCAGGAAGAACGCCTATGGGGCGCACTTTCTGGATTAGTTGCGATGGATAAAACAATCGACGCGACTATTCAGTACACAAGCGAACGAAAAGCGTTCGGGAAATCCGTCCTCGATAACCAAGTCGTCCATTTCCGCATGGCGGAGTTACGCACCGAAGTGCAGGCGCTGCGCTCCATGACATGGGAGGCGGTTGAACGGATGATGGCGGGTGAGGATGCGACGATGTTGGCCTCTATGGCGAAATTGAAGGCAGGTCGTTTGGTGCGGGAGCTAAATGATGCCTGCCTGCAATATTGGGGCGGTATGGGCTATATGGAGGAAACACCCGTTTCGCGCGCCTATCGTGATGGCCGTCTGGCCTCCATCGGCGGCGGCGCTGACGAGGTGATGCTCTCTATTATCTGTAAATATATGGGCATCCTGCCCGGCAAAACCAACAGGGCTTAATTGATGAGCGCTTTGCCCGATCTGGATGATATCCTGCTTGAAAAACGTCAATCGACGTTAATAACAACACTCAATCGTCCGCAAGCGAAGAATGCCCTCACCGCGGGTATGGTCGATGGATTGTTGCAGCTTTGTGCGTATCTGAATGACACCCGCGATATCCGCACATTGGTCTTGCGGGGCGCCGGGAGCGCCTTCTGTGCAGGGGGAGACATTAAGGATTTCGGCGCGCAGTTGATGGCGCCGCCGCCCGCGCCCGGCGAAGAAGACCCAGTGGCGAAGGGCAACCGCGTCTTTGGCGATTTAATGCTGGCCCTCGATGCGCTGCCCCAAGCGTTTGTCTGTGTGGTGGAGGGGCCTGCTTTTGGCGGCGCCATGGGATTTCTTTCCGTGGCCGATGTCGTCATCGCGGGGTCGGGGGCGAAGTTCTCTCTGTCGGAGACGACGCTCGGAATTATCCCGGCGCAAATCGGTCCCTTTGTGGCGCGAAAGATCGGCCTCTTTAATGCGCGCCGCCTGACCCTGACGGGCGCGCGTTTTGACGTGGCGGAGGCGCTGCGCGTTGGCTTGGTGAGCCATTTTGCGGGGCCAGGTGCGATCGAGAGGGCGCTTGCAGAAACATTGAGCGCCATTGGCCATTGTGAGCCATCGGCGAATGCGGCGGCGAAACGACTTTTCAACGATGTCTTTGGCGTTGTCGACGGAGCGTTGCTCGACCGGGCGGCGGCGGACTTTACCCAATGCCTGCGTGGCGCTGGGAAAGAAGGCGCGATGGCGTTCGCCGCGAAGAAATCGCCCCCCTGGGTTGAAACCTATACGGAGCACCAAGAAGCATGAGCGGGATACGATCCGTATTGATCGCCAATCGCGGTGAAATCGCCTGTCGCGTGATGCGCTCAGCAGTTGGGCGCGGGCTGCGCACTGTTGCCGTTTACTCCGACGCCGACGCCAATGCGCTCCATGTTCGCATGGCGGATGAAGCTGTTTGTATTGGCGGAGCGGCGCCGGCTGAAAGCTATCTCAACATCGAAGCGATTATAAACGCTGCAAAGAAAACGGCGGTGGATGCAATTCATCCGGGCTATGGGTTTTTAGCTGAACGCGCTGACTTTGCTGAGGCGTGCGCAGATGCTGGGATTGCGTTCATTGGGCCCGATGCCGCGTCGATTGCGGCGATGGGCGATAAGGCTGCCTCCAAACGCCTTATGATTGAGGCGGGCGTTCCCACCATTCCGGGTTATCAGGGAGAGGATCAATCCGACGCTGTCTTGGAAAAGGCGGCGACGGAAATTGGCTATCCGGTGATGTTGAAAGCCTCTGCCGGTGGCGGCGGGCGCGGCCAACGCATTGTCGAAGAGGCGAGCGCCTTCAATGAAGCCTTAGCATCCGCGCGGCGCGAAGCGAAAAACGCCTTTGGCGATGATCGTATGATTATCGAAAAGGCGGTGATCGGCGCGCGCCACGTCGAGGTGCAGATCATCGCTGACGCCCATGGGGGGACGTTCCATCTTGGGGAGCGTGATTGTTCCCTCCAGCGCCGCCGACAAAAAGTCATTGAAGAAGCGCCGTCCCCAGTGGTGACGCCTGAGCTGCGTGAGCGCATGGGGGAGGCGGCGGTCGCAGCGGCCCGCGCGGTTAGCTACCGAAGCGCCGGTACGGTGGAGTTCCTCCTTGACCCAAAAACCGGCGAGTTTTATTTCCTTGAGATGAACACCCGCATCCAAGTGGAGCATCCCGTGACCGAGATTGTCATGGATGTAGACCTTGTAGAAATGCAATTTGATGTTGCTGAAGGTAGACCTCTCGATCTTTACCAGGAAGATTTGACGCCTATCGGATGGGCGATCGAAGCGCGGCTTTACGCCGAAGATCCGGATCAAGGGTTTTTACCTCAAACAGGCGATATCGCTTTAGCCGACTTTCCACCCGATGACGCCGTCAGATGTGACGCCGGCATCGAGACGGGAGATGCGGTTTCGGCCTTTTACGACCCAATGATCGCGAAGGTGATAGCGGCGGGCGCAACGCGAGATGAAGCAAGGGAAAGGCTTGCGGGGTATCTGACCCGCATCTCTCTTTTGGGCGTTAAGACGAATGCGGCGTTTTTAGTCAATCTCTTGCGGGATGACGCCTTCGCTGCCGGTGAGGCTGATATTACCCATGTCGAAGATCATCTTTCAAATTTTGTGAGCGGGGAGGCACCGGTCTCAGCGGAAGAAGCGGCGATCGCCGCCTTCGCGCTTCGCGATGTTCACGCTGAAACGGATGGAAACGCGTTACTGGCCGGATGGTCCTCACGTGGTCGGTCTTCGTTTCCGGTTTTACTGGCCGATGACGAGGAACGCCTCACTGCTACCGCCTCCCTTGAGCGAGCGGGCGATGGTTTCAACGTTTCGGTTCAATTGGGCGATGCAAATGCGTTGCTTGAAGGGGTGTGCGCCGATGGGGTCGATGTCACCTATCGCCACGATAACACGGCCAAGCGAGCGGTGGCGTTAAGGCGAGGCGATGACGTCTTTTTAAAGCTTGGCGCTGGGCATGCCCGCCTTCTGACGGACATCACATTCCGGCCTGCAGCGGAGGCGGGCGCTGGGGCTGATATTATCCGTGCGCCCATGGCGGGTGTTGTCACCGCGATCCATGTGGCGCCCGGCGCATCCGTCGCGAAAGGCGAGGTCGTGGCGGCGATTGAGGCGATGAAAATGGAACATCAGTTAAAAGCGCCGCGAGACGGCGTCATTGAAGAGATCCCGGCGGCTGTCGGCGATCAGGTCGCGATCCGCGCGACGATCATCAGTTTAGAAAGGGAATAGCAACATGTCGGACAAAGCGATTATTACCTGCGCGCTCACCGGCGTCCTGACGAACCCGGAACAACATCCGGTGCCGGTGACCTCCGATCAAATGGCGAGCGAAGCTAAGCGCGCTTATGATGCTGGCGCTTCCATCATGCATGTTCACTACCGTGATCAAACACCAGGTAAGGGTCATATGCCGACTTGGGACCCCGTGGTATGTCATGAGATTAATGAGGCGATCCGAGCGGCCTGTCCCGGTGTGATCATTAATATGACGACGGGGGTTGTGACCCCGGAATATGGTTATGTCCTCGATTACCTGCGCGCTTGTAAGCCCGAGATCGCGGCTTGTAACGCGGGCACGTTGAATTACTTAAAAACCCGGCGGGACGGTTCTTGGGCGTGGCCGCCAATGACGTTCCAAAATCCGGTCGAAAAAATCCGCGACCATATTGATGTCATGAAGGAGATCGGGGCGGCGCCAGAATTTGAGTGCTTTGACGTTGGCATTGTTCGGGCCGTGGGCCTTTATATCGAAAATGGCATGACGGATCACGCTGACTATAACTTTGTCATGGGCGTGGCGAGCGGCATGCCGGCTGATCCGGACCTCCTACCGCTGTTGGTCAAGTATAAGCGGGACGGCATGCCATGGCAGGCGACGGTGATTGGCCGCCAAGATGTTTGGGCCGTCCATCAACGCGCAGCGGAGCTTGGCGGCAATCTTCGCACGGGGCTGGAGGATTGTTTTTATCTACCCGATGGAGAAAAAGCCTCATCCAATGGGCCGATGATTGAAGCGCTCGCGAAGAAAGCCGCCGATGCCGGGCGCGGGGTCGCGAGCCCCGCTGAGGCGAGGGCCCAATTGGGTCTCGCCGCCTAAGGCAGCTGCGTGTTTTAAGAAAATGACGCTTTTTGAGCGTCCTTTGGCCAAATTAAGCTTATGCGGGTTGCGCTTTTCTATTGCATAGGCTATCCGCGCCAATCCGTCGGCTCGACCAGACCGACGCTAGGTAACGAAGAAATCGAAAGACGAGACTCATGGCTGTTCCGAAGCGAAAAGTTACACCGTCTAAGCGCGGCATGCGCCGGGCCCATGATGGAATCTCCACGACCGCTTACATTGAGGATAAAAACTCTGGTGAGCTGCGTCGGCCGCACCATATTGATCTAAAGACCGGTAAGTATCGGGGTCGTCAGGTGCTTGAACCGCAAGACGATTAGAGATGACATGGCGTCTTCCTAGACGCCGCCTCTGAACTTTTTTGGTAAACGCCGCCGCATCCCTTGTGGCGGCGTTTGCATTTGGGGGCCCGTTTCGCGTAGAGTTTCACCTGGGCGTCGGTGGGAAGTGAGTTCAAATTTTTCGCCACGGGGTTGTTTTTAGGGGATGTCATGAAATCACTCATCTCATTAGTCGCTTTAGCGCTCACAGCGATTGTGCTGTCGGGCTGCGAAACGACGTCGTTATATGAACAGGCATTTTTGTCCTGCGATAACAGCGCCGAGGCCTGTTACCGCAGCTGTGAGCCCCTGCAAGGGGAAGAACAGTACAAAACCTGCCAGGCGCAATGCACCGAAGGCGTGAACCAGTGCTTTAATCGGGCGTATTCAGCGGCGCAGGCGCGCACGAGCGTAGCGCTCAGTTTTGCTAATCCATGGTGGGGACCCTACGGCGCTTGGCATCCGAGCTACGGCTATTCCTTCTCGGTTTCTGTTTTTAATCGCTATGGGTACCGTCGGCCTTTTTATGGCGTGCGGCCGTATCCCTATGGTTTCCGGTCACGCTATGGGTATAGACGCCCTTACTATGGTTCACCAAGGTCGCGTTACGGTCGTAACCCGCGATACAACAGACCCCGTTACGATGGGCGCCGGTACGATAGAAGACGGTACGATCGAAGACGTTATGATGGCCGGCGCTCAGCACCCCCAAGGCGAGATCGTCGCTATGATGGGCGCGGCCCGCGCGGGCCGCGAGGTGATCGTCCAAGAAACCGTGGCCCCAGAGCGCAAGGCCCGAGAGGTCCTGGTCCAAGAGGGCAACGTCCAAGAGGACAAGGGCCAAGAGGTCAGGCGCCCAGAGGCCAAGGTCCAAGGGGACAGCGCCCAAGAGGCCAGCAGCCTCGGACGCAACCGCCCCGTCGTCAACAACCTAGGAGCCAGTCGCCAAGAAGTCGGCCACCGCAGCAATCGCGCCCACCGAACCGGCGACGTAGCTCAACGCCGTTTCGCGCGCCTCGAGGCGGCGGCGGCAGAACCTCCGATCTTGCGCCCACGTCGGAGGAATAGCCGGGCGTAACAACGCTTGGTGATGCATTTTACCCATCACCGGCTCGCCCCTCGACGATACAAATTAACGCTGATAAACGTCCCGCCAGAAATTTAACTTTGGCGGGACGTTTATGTTTAGATTGACCACCCCTTGGATGATGCGCGTCGGCGGTTTACTGGCCGTGGCGACAATTCTCGCTTCTTGCGGCGGACCGGCGCCCGATGATGCGTCGGCTCCCGCGCCAACCGGAACAGAGGAGAACGCGCCGTTGAGCAACGCCCCATCACCTGACAAGACCTTTGCCGCTGTGGCCGATGTTGCTCCGCCGATGGCGGAAAAGCGGCCCGTTGAGATTGAACAATTCGGTGAAACGCGCGTCGATAATTATGCGTGGATGCGTGATGAAAACTGGCAGGACGTCTTGCGGGATCCATCAGGGCTGCGGGACGATATCCGCGAGCATTTGGATGCGGAGAACGCCTATTATGCCAAAGCAATGGCGCCGCTCGCCTCTTTAAAAGAGCGTTTGTTCGCCGAGATGAAAGGCCGTCTCAAAGAAGATGATGCTTCCGTGCCGACGCCTGATGGTGAATACGCCTATTGGGCGCGGTATCGCCAAGGCGGGGAGTATCCGATCTTCGTTAGAACCCCCCGTGATGGCGGTGCGGAAACCATTCTTTTTGATGGCGATGCGGAAGCAAAGGCGAACAAAGATGCTGGATTTGACTTCTTCAATATCTCAAATGTCGCCCACAGCCCGAACCACACGCTTATCGCCTTTGCGGTGGACAATGTCGGATCGGAGTACTTTACCATCCGTGTTCGCAACATCGCGACGGGCGAAACCTTTGCGGATGTGGTTACGAACGCCGGTGATGAGATTATCTGGGCGGCCGATTCCGCCTCGTTTTTCTATATTGAGCGGGACGCCAATCAGCGACCGAAAAAGGTCAAGCGCCACGTTTTGGGCGCGGATCCATCTGGCGATGAAACTCTCTACGAAGAAGCGGATGACGCCTATTTTCTGAGCGTCGATAAAAGCCAGAGCGGGGAGTACATCTTTATCACCGCGTCAAAATCGACGACGAGTGAAGTCAGATATTTCAAAGCTGATTCAGCGCCTGGCACAGCGCCCGCTCTCATTGAAGAACGCCAAGAAGGCCTTCTTTATGAGGCGGAGCACCGGGGCGATCATTTCTATATCCATACCAATGCCGATGGCGCCGTTGATTTTAAGGTGATGCGGACGCCGACCACTTCTCCTGGCCGGAAAAGTTGGAAAGAATGGCTGGAAGCGCGTCGCGGCGTTTATGTGCCTTATTTCATTCCGTTTAAGGATAAAGTTGCGCGCGTCGAAGTGAGGGCGGCGTTACCCCGGTTGGTCGTCTCCGACTGGTCACTGGTAAAAGAGGAAGAAATTACCTTTGATGAAGCGGCGTACCATGCGTCATTGAGGGCGGGGTATGAGTTCGATACGAACACTCTTCGGTTCGCCTATGAATCGCCCTCGACGCCCCAAGAGATCTATGACTACGATATGGAGACGGGTGAGCGCGTTCTTCTGAAGACGGAAGAGGTCCCAAGCGGTCACGATAAGGATCTTTATGTTGTAGAGCGGCGGTACTTCAACACCGAGGATCGTCGCCCAATCCCGGTGACAATTCTTCGCTTGAAAGACACCAAGCCGACCCCGGATACGCCGCTTTTGCTTTATGGGTATGGGTCCTACGGCATCTCGCTTCGGGCGGACTTCAACACAAATGTTCTGTCCCTCGTCGATCGCGGCGTGATTTTCGCCCAAGCCCATGTGCGCGGCGGGGCTGATCGGGGGCGCCAATGGTATCTCGACGGGAAACTGGACAAGAAAGAAAACACCTTCAACGATCTAATTACGGTCGCAGCCTCCCTTCAAAGCTCCGGCATGACGTCGCCGAAGAAGACCGTGATTTATGGCGGGTCGGCGGGCGGTCTTTTGGTGGGTGCCACAGTGAATAAAGAGCCCGCCCGATTTGCCGGCATTATCGCTGCGGTGCCTTTTGTGGATGTTCTAAACACCATTTCCGATGAGACCCTGCCATTGACCCCGCCGGAATGGTCGGAATGGGGCGACCCGATCCGCGATGAGGCGGCGTACAACACGATCAAAGCCTATTCGCCCTATGAAAATATCAAAGGCGGAGAGGCGTATCCGGCAATCCTCGCGACCGCAGGGCTCGCCGATTACCGGGTGACCTATTGGGAGCCTGCGAAATGGGTGGCGCGCTTGCGTGATGAGGCGACGGGCGGCCCGTTCTTTTTGCATACAAATATGGAGGCCGGTCACGCCGGCGCCGCCGCGCGATTTGAACGTCTAAAGGAGTATGCGGATTACTACGCATTCGCCTTGGAAGTTTTCAACGCCACAGAGGCAGCGCCGATTGCCCATGGCTCTGACAAGAAATAGTGAGCGGTCGAGCAACCGATCACGAGTGCTTTAATACGAAACGCCGCATGAGCGGCTTATAGAAATTGGAGAATGCCCGATGACGGCGATTGTCGATATTATTGGCCGTGAGATTTTAGATAGCCGGGGCAACCCAACGATAGAAGTCGATGTCGTCCTCGAAGACGGGTCCATGGGCCGCGCTGGCGTCCCGTCAGGGGCGTCCACCGGCGCCCATGAAGCCCATGAGCGGCGTGACGGCGGCGATCGGTATGGGGGGAAGGGCGTGCGTGACGCCGTGAATGCGGTGAATGCGGAAATTCTAGACGCGCTCTCCGGGCTCGAGGCTGAAGAACAAGTCGATATCGACCACACGTTGATTGCTCTTGACGGGACGGAAAACAAATCCCGCCTTGGCGCGAACGCCATCTTGGGCGTCTCCCTCGCCGTAGCGAAAGCGGCGTCCGAGGCGTCGGGCCTGCCGCTTTATCGCTATGTCGGCGGCGTCTCCGCCAGGGTCCTTCCTGCGCCTATGATGAATATCATCAATGGCGGCGCCCATGCGGACAATCCCATCGATATCCAAGAGTTCATGATCATGCCCCTCGGCGCGGATAGCTTTCGCGACGCGCTGCGCTGGGGCGCTGAGATTTTCCACGCCTTGAAGAAAGAGCTGAAAGAGGCCGGGCACAACACAAATGTTGGCGATGAGGGCGGATTTGCGCCCAATCTCGGCTCGTCGACCGAAGCGCTCGACTTCATTTTGAAAGCGATCGAGGCGACGGGCCGCCGCCCGGGGGAAGATGTCTTCATCGCGCTCGACGCCGCGTCGACAGAATTTTACAAAGACGGCAAATACCATCTGGCGGGCGAAGACAAAGTGCTCGATACCGGCGGCATGGTGGATTACTACAAGGCGCTGATTAATCAGTATCCTATTATTTCCATAGAAGACGGGATGGACGAAGACGATTGGTCGGGGTGGAATGCGCTGACCGTGGCCGTTGGCGATCGTTGTCAGCTGGTGGGGGACGATCTTTTCGTCACCAACGAAGCGCGCTTAAAAGACGGCATTGAAAAGGCCTGCGCCAATTCCATTCTCGTCAAAGTCAATCAGATCGGCACCTTAACGGAAACCTTGGCCGCGGTTGAGACGGCCCATCGCGCCGGCTATCGCGCCGTCATGTCTCACCGGTCCGGGGAGACCGAAGATGCAACCATCGCTGACCTCGCGGTGGCGACAAATTGCGGCCAGATTAAAACGGGCTCGCTCGCCCGGTCCGACCGCACGGCGAAATACAATCAACTTCTTCGCATTGAAGAAGAGCTTGATGAATATGCCGTATACGCCGGAAAAGGGGCGTTTGCCACATTGCTCGGATAACTCTTTTTCGTCTTTCGCGCCGGAATAATTCGTTTTTAACCCTTCATTAACCCTGATCGATTCAGCTGAGTCGCAAAGGGGATTGGTTCGTGCGTTTTATTTTGCGTTTTCTGTTGGAGGCCGCCATGCCAGCGGCCTGCGTCTTTTGGATTTCCATTGAGGCCTACAGCGCGTTGCTGGGGCCGTCGGGCTATAGCGCGATGAAGGCGCTCAGCCGTAAAGCGGCGGAAGACCAGCGCACCCTCGATGAGCTGATTGCCATGCGCGACGATCTAGAGGCGCGGGCGCGCCAGCTCAATCCAAAATCCCTCGACCCCGACCTCGTCGATGAACGTATCCGGGCCGTTTTAGGCTATGCCCAAGAGGGCGAGCGGATTATCCCCCGCCGGGAGTTCGAGGCGCTCGTGGCAGACGCGCGCGAAAAGACCGACGCAAACCTGCACTAGGGTGTCAGATCTCAGGCGGCCGCTTTTCGGCGGGCGGCGCGTACCTGTGCGGCAGCGTTCTGGATCAAGCTTTGCAAATCCTCTACCCGGACGCCTGCATAGATATACCCTTGAAAGGCGATAACCGGGATGTGCTTCAGACCTTGATCATTATACCACTGTAATTGAGCCTGGAGGGCGGTTGAATAATCTGCCGGGTTCGCCGGGATTGATAATTCGGGCGTTAAATGGAGGGAGCGCTTTGTTTTCTCCAGCAGGCGTGCAAAAGCGTCTTCATGGCGTCCCTCAATGCTGGCCGATAGAATATCGTCGGTCAATTCGTAGTAAAATTTAAACTTCTTGGCAAATAGACGCAGTCTTATGCGCACGCCACCGTTCATTGCGCTGAGAATACGCTCAGCATGCCTAATAGCGATACTGCAATCGTTACATCCGATGCTGACCACGAGCGCCAGTTCAACGGCATCGTTGGACAAATCACCGAGGACAATATCGCCTTCGCCGGCATCGAGTGCTTCTCTTTTATGAATTTGATCCAAAGTATGGGAGCGTGAATAAGATTCCTATATTGCGTCTCCGCTTGCGCAAAGTGGAACGCACCATGAGGTTATTGCTCAATAAAGGCGATAGCGGCGAAGGTTAGCGCAAAAATCGCGCGAAGCACTGTCGAGGTGGCGAAATTCGCAGTCAAGCGGAGCAAAAAAAATAGAATTACCACCGTTAATCTGTTGTAGTTCGTCAATGCTGAGAATTTCGAAATTAAATTCGATGTTATTTCCTTTTTTCATTTCGTGTACTTATTCCATTTATATGTTATATATTATTGGTTGTTATTTATTGTTCATAACAACCAGCTTGTGTTGAACTCAATCAACTTCATTAGCATAGTCGATGAAAAGGGGGATTGGAATTAAGAATCTTAACCAAAATGCTCTTTTTGATTAATAATCTGAATCAGAATTAGCATTATATTCCAAAATACTAGTTTTTAGCCCTGGAGTCACAAAATTCAATACAAGAGTCCTAGTCTCTATTTACTCAGTAATATTGTCTTGTCGGGCGGTTGAACTGATTCGTTCAACGTGGCGGCGCGTTTAACTTACCCAAGTCTCCCGGCGTGGTTGTGGGCGCCATTCCACCGCGAGCGTAATGCGGCCAGACAGTGTTGCCGGCATACCGCCACTGGACGCGGTGTCGCCGAGCAGAGCCAAGCCTACCGAACACTGCCTTATTCAATCGCTCGTCACGGAGGCGCGGTGACCCCATCCGTGTGGGTTCACGGTAGATCCGAAATTCTATAAACACCCGTCGCAATTGTTAGGACGTTACGGTAACCCCGCTTTCACATGGTTGGGGTAAAGGCGGGCATTTTGTCGGACAACCCTGTTCAAAAAGCGATCCTCGCCGCAAGGCGCGGGGCCAAGCTGGCCTCAAAACTCATTGGGCGGCGCTTGTGGGGGCGGTCTCAACCGCCTAGAACCGACGAGACAACGTCTGGTAAACCTTATCCCACAGGCGATGAACGAAAAGGAGCGCCCGCTATGGCCGCTAACAACGCTGCGTCGAAACCTGCTTCACAGCCCGCTTCTAACTTGGCGGCGACGGGGGAGGAGCTGTTAAAATATTACCGCGATATGCTGCTGATCCGCCGGTTTGAAGAGCGCGCTGGCCAGCTCTACGGCATGGGTCATATTGGCGGGTTCTGCCACCTTTATATCGGGCAAGAAGCGGTGGTCGTGGGCGTCGAGGCCGTGAAGCAAAAAGGCGATCAGGTGATCACCGGCTATCGCGATCACGGGCATATGCTCGCCTGCGGAATGGACCCGAAAGGCGTGATGGCGGAGCTGACCGGCCGGGAAGGGGGCTACTCCAAGGGCAAGGGCGGCTCCATGCACATGTTCTCCAAAGAGGAAGAGTTTTATGGCGGCCACGGCATTGTTGGCGCGCAAATTCCCCTCGGAGCCGGGCTTGCCCTCGCGAACAGATATCGCGGCAACGATAGCGTGAGCCTTACTTACTTCGGCGACGGTGCCTCCAACCAGGGCCAGGTTTTTGAAGCCATGAATATGGCCCAGCTTTGGAAGTTGCCGGTCGTATTTATTATCGAAAATAATCAGTACGCGATGGGCACCAGCGTTCAGCGCTCCCATTCGGAAACCCACCTATACCGGCGCGGCGCCTCCTTCGGGATCCCAGGGATGGAAGTTGACGGCATGGATGTCATTGCGGTGCGCGAAGCCGCCCGCGACGCCATTGCCCATGCAAGGCGGGGCGATGGGCCCTATGTGCTGGAGATGAAAACCTACCGCTATCGCGGCCACTCCATGTCCGACCCGGCGAAGTACCGCACGCGCGAGGAAGTCGATGACATCCGCGAACATTCTGATCCGTTGAAGAAATGCGAACAGCGCATCATCGATGGTGGCTTTGCGGATGAGGCTGCGTTGAAAGAAATAGACAAAGAGCTAAAAGCGATCGTGAAAGAAGCGGCGGATTTCTCACTAGAAAGCCCCGAGCCGGACCCATCGGAGCTGTTTACGGATATCGTTGCCTGAGGGGCGGTGACGCCGCCCACATTGGAATACGCGTCGTCATCGCTCTCGGGGACCCGAGAAAAATCTCGATTGGCCCGAGGCCCGTAATAGAAAAGCAGCGCTTCGCGAAAGCGCTGCTTTTGTTTTTATTAATGCCTAATTTTAGTTTTCGGCCGGCGATCCGTCTTTCAGCACGAAGCATTTCAGGTTCGCTGCGCGGATTGTTTTGCAGGCGTCAATGGCATCCAATTCACTAAGGTGCGTGAACCGGGCCCGGTAGAGCACGCCATCAGGCGCGTCCACAGGTTCAACAGTGCGGTGGAACTTGGTGAGGTTGGCGGCGGCGGCGGCTGTTTCTAGCTCTACTTGGGCCAGGGCCTTTTCGGAGTATGCGCCGATCTGCACTGTCCAGCTAAGATCCGTTGGGGGATCAAAATCGCCTTCGGCCCATGTCTCGAGTTCCGCGCCGACGGCGGCCAGGCGAATGCGCTCAAACTCATTGAAATCATCGCTGTCGGCCGCGGCGATCAGCGCGCTAATCGCATCAGAAGATAAAGGATCGCGCGCGTTGCCTTGCACAAGCGCCGTCGTTGCGGCGCCGTCAAATGTGTCCGTTGCCGCCAGTAACTCATTTTGAAGCGCTTTGTTAAACGCGATGCTTGGGGTGGGAATAGCGGCGACCTGGCGGGCGGCTTCCAATTCGGCGAGGCGCGTTGGCTTAATGCTCGGCGTTGGCTTCTTGCGATGCAGGTCGGCGATCAACGTCGGCTTCTTTTTGATCGCCGCGAAACTCTCAGTCAAAATCTTCCGCATATGGGCGTCGCGCGTCCGTGACGAGCGTCCGCCGAGGACGATGCCGATCAATCGATTGCCATCTCGCTGCGCGGTCGTTGATAGGTTGTAGCCCGATAGGCGCGTGTATCCCGTCTTGAGGCCATCAGCCCCGTCATAAGTTTTTACGAGTGCGTTATGGGTGCGGTATACACGGCCATTCCACGTGAAGCTCTTTTTGTTGAAATAGTGGAAATAGTCGGCGTGATCATGGATGAGCCGCTGGGAAAGACGCGCAAGATCCCGCGCGGTGGTCACCTGCTTGCGGTTGGGCAGTCCGGAGGCGTTTCGGAAGGTCGTGCGGCTCATGCCGAGGGCCCGAGCGCGGGTGGTCATGGCGCGGGCGAACTTCCATTCCGATCCTGAAATCGCTTCGGCGACGACGACCGCGACATCGTTCGCCGATTTCACCACGAGGGCCTCGATGGCGGTTTCAACATCAATCGTTGTGCCGGCCTTCACCCCCAGTTTCGAAGGAGGCTGCGCCGCGGCGCGGGCGGATACCTTTAATTTTGAATCAAGCGTTAACCGACCGGCCTCCAACTCTTGGAAGAGCATATAGAGGGTCATCATTTTGGTAAGGGACGCTGGATAGCGGCGATGATTGGCGTATCGGCTGAATAAGACATCGCCAGAATTCGCATGAACCACATAAGCGGCGTACTTAGAATTCGCCACGGCCGCCGTTGGCGCCATGATGACGAAGGAGGCGATAAGAAGAGCCACGCCAACACAACTAAGTCGTTTCATCATGTTTCCAGCCTCATCGAAATGCGTCTTCATTGCAAATCAAAATTCAACGATCCCGCTAAACTTAGCGGCAATCGCGACTTAATTTTTCGTCTTTGAGGGGGAATCGCCCCGACCCCGCCGACACGTCTTTGTATCCATAAAGGATGAGCAAGGTCTGTGCCGATCTCGTTAGAATGGCGCGAGCATGTAAACGGATCGTTAACAATCGTTGACCATTTCTGGATACTCTTTGTTAGCGATGTTTGCGGTCAGCGCTTTTTGGGATGCCGGGAGGGGCGCCTGAAAAAGCATTTGGGCCTCAGTGCCAGATGGATGTCCTGATCCGTGATCCATGCGGGTGGAGAAAATTCTGAATTTTCGCCATAAAGGCGATGTTGCAACGCAAAAAACTGCTTGACCTTGAAAAAAAGCAAACTATGTTGCGTTGCACAAACAGGATTTAGCGGATGGCCTTGGCCATGCCGAAAAGTTAGTGATTATACAGGGAGCAACAAATGACCACTAATGGAAAGACGACTAAAACCGCACAAAGCAACGGCCAAGGGTTTGACGCTTTTTCGATGATGAACCCAGAAGCGTTCAAAGACGGGTATGAGCGCTTTGCGAAAAGTGCAACGGCCTTCGCCGATTTCCAAAAAGGTTCTTTAGAAGCCGTGATGGCATGCGCCGGCGCATATGCTCGCGGTTTGGAAAAAGCTGCTTCCGAGCAGACGGCCTTTGTTAAGGAAGCCTACGAAGATGGCGTCTCCGCTGCTAAATCGGCAACGAGCGCTGGAAGCGTCCAGGAAGCCTTCGAAGTTCAATCAGCCTATGCGCAGAGCGCGCTAGAAAAGAACATGTCATTCGCGACGAAAATTGCTGACCACTGGTCAGGCGTGACGCGCGAAGCAACGGACCCATTGTCCAAGCGTTACGGCGAGTTTGTTGAGGTCGTGCAGACCTACCGTCCATAACAACCGCTTTCTAAAAATTCTTGATGAAAAAGGCTCGAAGGCTGTTCTTCGAGCCTTTTTTATTGGGCGATAGCGCCTATCTACTCCCTCTCGTCCCACGAGGCTTAACGGGCTTCTAACCGGGCGACATTTTAATAATGTCGCGCCTTTTCCCAATATGTTGCGGCCGTTGTCGTCTTTTCAACGGTTTTTCGATATTCTTGAGGGAACGGCCGATCAACGGATAGCGGCGCCGTCCCTTGGGGACGAAGGCGTGAAAAGAACAGAAGATACGGAAGCATCAGGTTAGCGTGCAGATGTCGAGCGAAGAAGAAGATAATAACGGATCAGAGGGCGCCCCCGGCATTAGCGTTGTTACAAAGACAGCGCCCAAAACCAAACGACCCTCTCTCTATAAAGTCCTCCTGTTAAATGACGACTACACTCCACAGGAATTCGTCGTGTGGTTGTTGCAAGCCATTTTCCATAAGGACTCCGAAGACGCTGTGCGGATTATGCAGCATGTTCATCAAAATGGCGTCGGCGTTTGCGGCGTCTACACCTACGAGGTTGCCGAAACGAAGGTTGCCCAGGTGATGGAAATCTCCCGGCGCAATCAGCACCCTTTGCAATGCACGATGGAGCGTGAATAGGGGCGCAGGTCGGGTTTAATCGCCGGATGAGTATCGTTTAAAGGAATATTATCTTGCCGTCTTTCAGTCGAAATCTTGATGAAACCCTTCACCGCGCTATTGGCTTTGCGACGGAGCGTCAGCACGAACTAGCGACGTTGGAACATCTCCTCCTGGCGCTGACGACCGATCAGGACGCGGCGGCCGTGATGCGAGCCTGCAATGTGGATCTAGAGGAGCTGCGCCGGCAACTCTACGAATTCATTGAAAACGATCTTTCCAACCTCAAACTGGAAACCGGTGAACAAGCAAAACCAACGGCGAGCTTTCAGCGCGTTATCCAACGCGCCGTCATCCATGTGCAATCCTCCGGCCGAGAAGAAGTAACAGGCGCGAATGTCTTGGTCGCGCTTTTTGCGGAACGGGAATCGAACGCGGCCCATTTCCTCCAGCTACAGGATATGACGCGTTTTGATGCGGTGAATTACATTTCCCACGGTCTGGCTAAACGCCCGGGCGAGGGCGCGGCGCGTTCACCGCGCGGCGCCTCTGAAGACGGGGAGGGCGCCAAGCAGGATGAGAGCGCGCTCTCTTCTTATTGCGTCGATCTGAACGAAAAGGCCCGCAAAGGTAAAATCGACCCACTTATTGGGCGTGACGCCGAAGTTGAGCGGGCGATCCAGGTGTTATGCCGCCGGCGTAAGAATAACCCGTTGCTGGTCGGCGATCCAGGTGTCGGCAAGACGGCCATCGCCGAAGGGTTGGCGCGGCGCATTGTCGACGAAGAGGTGCCAGAGGTCCTCGGCGATTCCACGATTTATTCCCTCGATATGGGTGCGCTCCTCGCGGGGACGCGCTATCGCGGCGATTTTGAAGAGCGTATCAAGGCCGTCTTGAAAGAACTTGAAGAGCATGAAGATGCGGTTCTGTTCATTGACGAAATTCATACCGTCATTGGCGCCGGCGCGACCTCCGGCGGCGCGATGGATGCATCGAACCTGTTGAAGCCGGCGCTCCAATCTGGCGCCCTTCGCTGCATGGGCTCGACGACCTATAAAGAGTACCGTCAGCATTTTGAAAAAGATCGTGCGCTCGCCCGCCGGTTCCAGAAGATTGATGTGACCGAGCCTTCTGTCGAAGACACGGTTAAAATCCTCCTGGGGCTGAAGGCCATTTTTGAAGAGCACCACAGCGTTGAGTTTACTGATGAGGCGATCCGCGCCGCGGTAGATTTGTCGGCCAAGCATATGACGGACCGGAAATTGCCGGATAAAGCGATCGACGTGATCGATGAAGCTGGCGCGCGCCAAATGCTTTTCCCGGAAGATAAGCGCAAGAAAGTTATCGGAACCGAAGAGATCGAGGAGATCATCTCGAAGATGGCGCGCATTCCGCCGAAATCCGTTTCCAAATCGGATACCGAACGCTTACGCAATCTTGGTCAGGATCTTCGCCGGGTCGTCTATGGCCAGGATGAGGCGATCGACCAAGTCGCGGCGGCGATTAAGTTATCGCGCGCTGGCTTGCGTGAGCCAAATAAGCCGGTGGGCAATTATCTGTTTGCTGGCCCAACAGGCGTCGGCAAGACGGAGGTCGCCCGCCAGTTGGCCTCTCTTATGGGCGTGGAACTCGTGCGTTTTGATATGTCGGAATATATGGAGCGCCATACAGTATCGCGCCTTATTGGGGCGCCGCCAGGCTATGTCGGATACGATCAGGGCGGTCTTTTGACGGATGCAATCGATCAAAACCCCCATTGCGTCTTGTTGCTAGATGAAATTGAAAAAGCCCATCCGGAAATTTTCAATATCTTGCTGCAGGTGATGGATAATGGTCAGCTGACGGATACGAACGGCAAGAAAATAGACTTCCGCAATGTCATCGTCATTATGACGACGAATGCGGGCGCCTCAGATGCCGCGAAAAATGCAATTGGCTTTGTCGGCGGCAAGCGCGACGAGGAAACGGACGCGGCGATCCAGCGGATGTTCACGCCAGAATTCCGCAACCGTCTTGACGCGATCATCAACTTCAAGGGCCTTGGCGCCGATACGATCGACAAGGTTGTTGAGAAATTTATCCTCCAGCTGGAAATTCAGCTGGCGGATCGTCAAATCACCTTCGAGGTTGATAAGGAAGCAACGCGCTGGATTGCGGCGCGCGGCTTCGACGAAGATATGGGCGCGCGGCCCTTGGGGCGCGTCATCCAAGAGCACATTAAGAAGCCCATCGCCGATGAGATTCTGTTCGGCGCCTTGCGCCATGGCGGCGTAGTAAGGGTCGCGGTGGATAAGAAGGATCCGAAGAAACTCACTTTTGAGTATATTCCGGATCCGGCGCCAGAAAGCGGTGACGACGCCGGAAATGGCAACGGCGTGCCAGCGCTTGTCGATAAATCTTAGTCGCCAGCGGGCGTCAAACCTGACCGCCTATCAACAAAGGGCGTCAACAATAGCTTTAGCAGCTTGCGTTGGCGCCCTTTGGTCGTTAAGCGGCGGGTTGTTTCTTTTTCCCCTCACATGAGAGAGCCGATCATGACGTCATCACCCTATTTCCCTGCCGAGTGGGCGCCCCATGACGCCGTCTGGGTTGGTTGGCCAAGCGCGGCGGATTTATGGCTCGATGATCTTGCCCCGGCGCAAGAGGAAGTGGCGTCGTTAGTGCGCGCGATTATTCATCCTGATCCGGAGGACCCGTCCCTCAAAGGGGAGGGGGTGCATCTTGTCTTTCGCGGCGATGAGGCGCGGCTCCAGGCGGAGGGCCATTTTGATACGGATATCAAAGCGGGGCATGTCGAGATTATTGAGGCGCCCATCGGCGACATTTGGTTGCGCGATACGGGGCCGGTGTTTCTGCAAAGAAACGGCGCGCTGCTTGGCGCGCGCTTTCAATTCAACGGCTGGGGCGGACGGTTTGTCTTACCATCGGATGAGAAAATCAGAGAGATCATTTGTGATCATCTCGGTGTGAATGTCGCGATGTCTCCCCTCGTTTTGGAAGGCGGCGCCATCGACACCGATGGTGAAGGCGCTCTGCTGACGACGCGCCAATGCCTTCTCAATCCGAACCGCAATCCGGGATTGTCGGAGGAGGAGGTTGAAGCGGCGTTGAGAACCGCCCTCGGCGTTGAAAAAATCATCTGGCTGGATGAAGGGCTGACGAATGACCACACTGACGGTCATATCGATAACATCGCCCGCTTTGTTGCGCCGGGAAAAGTCGTCTGTATGCGCCCAACAGGGGATGACGACCCGAATAAGGAAATTTACGCCGATATCCTGCGTACCCTCCATGGGCAAACCGATGCGGGCGGGCGCCCGTTAGAGATTATCGAGGCGCCGTCCCCGGGCCTTGTCACCGATGAGGAGGGCGCGCCCGTTCCCGCAAGCCATATGAATTTCTATGTCGCGAACCATTCCCTCATTGCGCCGATCTATGCCCGCAATGATGAACAGGAAGCAGCGGCGGAGCTTGCTATGGAAACCCTTGCCGATTGTTTTGATCGCCCCCATGTTTACGCCATTGACGCGCGTCATTTGTTGACCGGCGGCGGGTCGTTTCATTGCATTACCCAGCAACAGCCATCCTTGGCGCCCACCGGGGAGTAACAAGATGCCTTTAACTAGGGTTGCGGCGATCCAATCATCCTTCACCAAAGATATGACCCAGAACATCGTTCAAATGGGGACGATGATCCGTGATGCGGCGAAACAGGGCGCGCAGATCATCCTGCCGCCCGAATTGTTTCAAGGACATTATTTCTGTAAGGAAGAAAAAGACGAGTTCTTCGCCACCGCCTATCCCTGGCGGGAACACCCGGTCGTGACAACGCTCGCCCCCCTCGCCGGCGAATTGGGTGTTGTGCTGCCCCTGTCAATTTTTGAAAAAGACGGACCCCATTACTACAATACCCTCGTTATGGTTGATGCTGATGGATCACTGATGGGGATTTATCGCAAAACCCATATTCCTGACGGGCCGGGCTATGAAGAGAAATTCTATTTCCGGCCTGGCAATACCGGTTTTAAAGTCTGGTCGACGCGCTTTGGCGCCGTCGGTGTGGGGATTTGTTGGGATCAATGGTTCCCTGAAGCGGCGCGGGCCATGATGCTTATGGGCGCGGACATTCTTCTCTATCCGACGGCTATTGGGGCCGAACCGGAAGAGCCTGAGCTAGATACCGCGGCGCCATGGCGTCGAGCGATGCTGGGGCATGCGGTCTCGAACGTTGCGCCTGTCATCGCCGCTAATCGCGTTGGCGATGAGGATGGCCAGGTTTTTTATGGCACCTCGTTTATCGCCGATCATCGCGGCGAGATCATTACCGAATTTGATCGCATGGAAGAGGGCGTTCTGGCCGCGTCGTTTGATTTTGCCGACATCGCAAAAGCACGGGCGGCCTTTGGGTTTTTCCGTGATCGGCGGCCGGATCTTTATGGGCGCCTGACGGACCAATAAAGACGGCGCTTTGACGGATCAAAACGCCGAGCGAATGCGGCTTGCAATTTCTTCTAACGCCGCTGGATCAGCTTGTTCACCGGCGCCATGGGCGCGCAACGCGTCGCCCTCATAGACCGGGATAATGTGGAAATGAATATGAAACACCGTTTGTCCCGCCGGCGCGCCATTGAATTGGGCGATGCGCACGCCATCGGCTTCCAGGCCGGTGCGCACAGCGCGGGCGACTTTTTGAACGCCGTGCACCAGCGTTGTTAAGGGCTCGGCGTCAATCTCAAAGAGATTTGTCGCCTCGGCATTTTTCGGGATGACAAGACTGTGGCCTTCCGTTTGCGGAAAGATATCCATGAACGATAAAATATCATCATCTTCATAGATTTTGACACACGGGATTTCGCCTTTGATCATCTTGGCGAAGATGTTGTTCGGGTCATAGGGGGTTGTTAGGCTCATGGGCTTATGGGCTCTCGTGTTGTGCTCTCTTTGGTTCGGTTGGCGGCGTCTTTACACATCTTTTACGTCAACGCCTTGTTCTTCAATGAGTCTTAGGGCCTGGTCTTCCATGCCTTCTTCGACCGCGATCCTGACCCCTTTTGTAACAAACGGCATGACGGAGGCGGTCGCATCATCGAGCAAGATGGCGTCAACGCCGTTCGCTTGTAGAAAGCTGACAAGAATACGCGCGTGCTGAATGTCGTAGGTCCGGTGGATAACAATCATTCGGGTTCGCTCGTTTTTCTAAAAGGCGTGTGCATGCCAAGATATTCAATCTCCGCCGAATTCTGCTCCCGCTCGCGGCGTAAATAATCACCGATCGCTTCACGAAAGCCTGTATCGGCGATCCAGTGGAGGGAGGTTGTCTCCATCGGTTCATATCCTCTTGCGATCTTGTGTTCCCCTTGGGCGCCTGCTTCAACGCGGGCAAGGCCGTGCTCGATCGCAAAATCCACCGCTTGATGGTAGCAAAGTTCGAAATGCAAAAATGGATGGTGCTCCGTACAGCCCCAATAACGGCCGTAAAGAGCTTCCCCGCCGATGAAATTCAACGCGCCAGCGATGGGGGCGCCATCTCGTTCTGCGACGATCATGAGAAGGTTATCCGTCATGCTGTCGGCGATGATATCAAAGAAAGCGCGGGTCAAATAGGGGCTGCCCCATTTTCGCGCGCCCGTGTCTTGATAGAAGATCCAGAACGCATCCCAATGGCGGGGCTCGATCTCGTTACCGCGCAGCCGGCGAATAACAAGATCGGTGTTGGCCGCTTCGCGCCGTTCGCGTTTCACGGCCTTTCGTTTGCGCGACGTCAACGTCGCCAAAAAATCGTCAAAGCACTTATAACCGCGATTGAACCAATGATATTGAACGCCGGCGCGCAAGAGATACTGAGTTTGGAGGGCGGCATGACGGTCGATGTCCTCCACAAAATTTATGTGGAGAGTGGAAACGCCAAGGCGTTTGGCCATATCGCCAAGGGCGTTGGCGAGGATGAGGCGGGTTTCGTTATCCTGGGCGAGAAGGCGGGGCCCCGCCGCCGGGGTGAATGGGGCGGCGCAAAGAAGTTTTGGATAATACCGTCCGCCGGCGCGTTCATAAGCATCCGCCCAATGATGGTCGAATACATATTCCCCATAGGAATGAAATTTCAGGTAGAGGGGCGCGGCGGCAAGGATTTCCTTGCCGCGCTTTAGCAATGCCGGTCGGGGAAGCCAGCCCGTCTCCTCGCCGACGGAACCGGATTGTTCAAGCGCCGACAAAAACGCGTGGCTGACGAAGGGGTTGTAGGGTGTCGCCCCCGGAAAGGCGAGGGCATCCCATGTCGCCGGGTCTACCGTCGAGACAGCATCAACGGTTTCTAAGGAAAGAGAAGTCTCGCTGCCGCCGTCCGCCATGGTGTTTCGCTTATGGCCGGATTTGGAAAACGGCGTCGACTTCGACCGCGGCGCCTAAGGGGAGGCTGGGCGCGCTCACCGCCGCTCTGGCGTGGCGCCCGGCGTCGCCGAAAACATCGACCATTAAATCCGACGCGCCGTTTATCACTTTGGGTTGGTCGGTGAAGTCGGGGGTGGAATTTACAAACCCGGTCAACTTAACAACCCGTTCAAGACGGGAGAGATCGCCCTCACATGCAACCTTCAGCTGACTGATTAAGTTGATGGCGCAAGCCCGCGCGGCCTGAACCCCCGCCTCAACCTCCATATCGGCACCCAATTTGCCGGTGATCAAACCGCCATCGGCAAAGGAGACCTGGCCGGACACATAAACAAGGTTGGCGCTGATCACGAATGGAACATAATTCGCAACGGGCGCCGCCGGCGTTGGCAGGGTGATAGAAAGCTCTGTTAGCCGACTTTCTGGAGAGGTCATGGCGATGGATCCTTAATCGCGAAAATCACAACTGAATTGGTGGGGTTTCTTATTGATGCGCTACACCATCTTCTCCCCCCGTGCAATTTGCTGAGGACCGTCAATTTCCCTGTTGCTTTTTGGCGTTTGGCCGTCGCCCGTCTTTAAGGGCGCGCCCGCTGATGATGGCGCTGTCTCCAAATTTCGCCCGAATGGCATCGACGGCGTCTTCCTGATCAACCCAATGTTTTGGCGTCTCATCGAAAAAGTCCTCTTGCTGGGTTACGCTATCATCGCCGAAATCAGACAGGCCGACGCCGATCAATCGATATTGATGGCGCCGGGGGCCTCTTGATGGGCATTCTGCTTCAAGCAACGGCCGGGCGATGTGATAGATGGCGCGCGCCAGGTTTGTGGGCCGCGAAAGGCCAGCTTGCCGGGTGATGGATTTGAAATTCGCGTATCTGAGTTTCAACGTCACGGTGCGCCCAGTGAGGCTTTTTTCTTTCAACCGCCGAGAGACTTTTTCGCAAAGCCGCCAGAGTTTGGCGTCAAGCGTATCAAAATCGCTGATATCCTCGTCAAATGTTGTTTCGGCCGATAGGCTTTTTGTCTCTCGCGTCACCTTGACCTGGCGTTCGTCGCGCCCAATGGACAGGTTCTTGAAATGAACGCCGTGGTCGCCATAGCGCCGACGGCATGTTTCTTCATTTAGTTTTTGAAGATCGCGAAACTGTCGAATACCGTCTTTTTCAAGTTTTTTCGCGGTCGCTTTGCCCACGCCCCACATTTTGGTGATGGGCAGCGGGGCCAGAACGGCGGCCGTTTCCGCCCGGCCGATCACGGTAAAGCCGTT
This sequence comes from Parvularculaceae bacterium, assembly GCA_965263305.1. Taxonomy (GTDB): domain Bacteria; phylum Pseudomonadota; class Alphaproteobacteria; order Caulobacterales; family Parvularculaceae; genus MED-G105. Next base: position 45,456 of record OZ253666.1, on the reverse strand, counting down.
GGGCTTGTCGAGATCTGAGGCCAGTTTCGCCAGGAATTTATTCCAACTAAGGCCTACCGATACTGAAACGCCGACTTCTTCCTTTACTCTGATCTGAAGGCGCACGAGAGCTTGCGCCGCCGACGCGTTTAAAACGCTTTCGCAACCGGTGAGATCTAGAAACGCCTCGTCAATGGAAAGGGGTTCAACCAATGGGGTTAACGCGCCCATCATCTCTCGAATATGACGGCTCGCTGTCTGGTACTTTTCAAAATCAGGTTTCACGACGACAGCGTCGGGACATGCTTGTAATGCCTTGAACATCGGCATCGCCGAATGAACGCCATAGGTTCTAGCGATATAGCAGGCCGTGCTGACGACGCCGCGCTTGCCACCGCCAATGATAACGGGCCTATCGGCGAGGTCTGGCCGATCGCGTTTTTCAATGGCGGCATAGAAAGCGTCACAATCAACATGGGCAATTACGAGGTTTGGCAACTCCCGGTGGCGGCTGATTCGGGTCCCGCCACAGGTGGGACATGACGGCAAAGATGTGTTTTCGGGCTCATCTAACGCTGTTGCGCAATCAAGGCATACGCTGAAAATATCTTTTTTTTCAGTCATTTACCGCTCATGCTTGACAGACCCGTGCCGAGTTAGGACCCCTTTGGGGCAGAATAAACAATCAATTAATACCTTAGGGTCAAACTGGCAGAATAACGCTTACCAATTTCGGACCAATACAGGAACGTAAGGCGATAAGCGCCACAAGGCTCCCTATGGCGGTAATGGAACAATTTGACGTGTCGGCTCGCCCAAAAACAGTCCTGATTGTTGAGGACAACGAGCTGAACATGAAACTCTTCCACGATTTGTTGGAGGCGCATGGTTACGGCGTCCTCGAAGCGCGCAATGGCGCTGACGCCCTCGATATTGCTCGCGAGCATACGCCTGATCTTATTCTGATGGATATTCAGTTGCCGGAAATTTCCGGGCTGCAGGTCACGCAAGAAATTATTAAGGATCCTGATCTCAAGGAAATCCCGGTTGTTGCGGTCACGGCGTTTGCAATGAAGGGCGATGAAGAACGCATTCGTGAAGGCGGATGTCGCGATTATATTGCGAAACCTATCTCGGTTGTCGATTTTCTTGAGAAAGTGAAAAGGTATTTGGATTAGGGTTGATCCAATGCCGCGATTTTCGCCCTTTCTAACGGAGGTTCCATGACGGCGCGCGTATTGGTCGTCGACGACCTCGAGCCTAATGTTAAGTTGCTCGAAGCCAAATTACGGGCTGAATATTTTGACGTTTTAACGGCGCTTTCTGGAAAGGAAGCGATCGAAAAGGCGACGAATGAACAGCCAGACATTATCCTTTTAGATGTGATGATGCCAGGAATGGATGGCTTTGAAGCCTGCCGCATTCTAAAATCAACGCCTGAAACATCTCATATACCGGTTGTCATGGTGACCGCGCTTGATCAGCAGGGTGATCGTGTCGCTGGCCTATCGGCGGGCGCGGATGATTTTCTGACGAAGCCGGTTGAGGATGTCGCGTTGTTTGCCCGCGTGCGAAGCCTGACTCGCCTAAAGATGATGACGGATGAGCTGCGGATGCGATACGCCACGGGAAAAAACCTTGGCGTTGTAGAGCAGATCGAGTTGATCAGCGATGAGGACGACAACGTTCCTGCGCGCGTTTTGATCATCGATGACCAGCTGGAACATGCTGATAGATTAAAAGAAAACCTGGGTGACGGGTTTGAGTGCGCTTACGAACGCGAGCCGGATATCGCCCTTAGTCGGGTAAAAACCGGTGACTTCGATATTGTGATCGTCAATATGGCGCTCGAAAGCACCGATCCTTTGCGCCTGTGCTCATCGATGCGGTCCTTTGAAGAGACGCGGATGACGCCCATCATCGCGATCGTGCGCCAGGGCGATACGCGCAAACTTGTCCGCGCCCTCGATATGGGCGTGAATGACTACCTTACCCGCCCGGTCGCCAAGCATGAACTTTTAGCGCGGATTTCGACACAGGTGCGTCGTAAGCGCTATATCGACAGGTTGCGTTATTCGTTTGAGGCTAGCCTGGAAATGGCGGTGACGGATCAATTAACCGGGCTTTATAACCGCCGATATTTGGCGAGCCATCTCTCGGCGATGTTTGATCGGGCATTTTGGACGGGGCGGCCTCTGTCCATCATGATCCTTGATCTTGATCACTTTAAAGGCATCAACGACACCCATGGCCATGATGCTGGCGATAAGGTGCTACAAGAGTTTGCCGACAAAATTAGAAATTCAGTGCGCGGTATTGATTTGGCCTGCCGATATGGCGGGGAGGAATTCCTCATCGCCATGCCGGATACGGACAAAAAGTTCGCAAGCGTCGTGGCCGAACGCCTTCGCCAGGAAGTCGCTACTCAGAAGATACTCCTGAATGGCGGCCGTGATGAAATATCGGTGACGGTCTCTATTGGAATTGCGTCTTCAGAGGATGGCCCGCGGGATGATACCGCCCAGCGTCTGGTAAAGCGCGCCGATGAAGCGCTCTATGAAGCAAAGACGACGGGACGTAATCAGGTGGTCCAGGCCGAACCTCAAGCGGCGTAGCGCCACCGCGCTGATGGCAACAAAAAAGCCGCCCTGCAACGGGCGGCTTTTTTGTGACGCAAGATCAATGGTTACTTGATTTTGCCTTCTTTAAACTCAACGTGCTTGCGCGCGACCGGATCGTACTTCTTCAGAACGAGCTTTTCGGTCATTGTCCGGGTGTTCTTTTTCGTCACATAGAAAAAGCCGGTGCCAGCGGTGGAGTTAAGACGAATTTTGACGGTTGTCGGCTTGGCCATCGCCAGCGCTCCTTAACGGGTAGGATCAAACGAAAAAAGCGTTTGACCTTGATAAAAACAGAAGCGGGAAAATAGCCGCCCCGAACTTGGTGTCAATAGAAAACCAGCCCTAATGGGCGTCAAATGCGCGCTGTGACGCCGCGTTTAGGCAGCGATCCACTGTACCTTGGCGATTTCATAGACGCGCGACCCGCCGGGTGCGGCCACTTCCACGCTGTCCCCGGTTTCTTTATTAATGAGGGCGCGGGCGATCGGCGAGGAGATGGAAATTTTCCCAGCCTTCACATCGGCCTCATGGTCGCCGACGATCTGCCAGGTTTTCTCTTCTTCAGTGTCTTCATCGATGATGGTGACGGTCGCGCCGAATTTTACCGTGTCGCCTGACATTTTCGCGATATCGATTACCTCGGCGCGGGTATATTTGTCCTCTAACTCCAAAATCTGGCCTTCAATCCAGCTCTGGCGCTCTTTGGCTGCGTGGTATTCGGCGTTCTCCGATAGATCGCCATGGGCGCGCGCCTCAGCAATAGCTTGGATCACAGCCGGGCGTTCCACGTTTTTCAAGCGGCGTAGTTCTTCCTCAATTGAGTCGTATCCGACAGAGGTCATCGGGACCTTTTGCATGGGTCTATCTTTCTATGGTTCGATCACGTTTCGATCGCGCTTTTGACGGCTTTTTTGGTGCTGCGCTGACAAAAGCGTCGGCCGCCCGATAAACGAGCGGCCGATGGCTGTGTGATGCAAACAGGCAACATAGTGAAATGCCCGTGGGACTTCAAGATGGTCGGGGAAACTTCGGTCCTATTGTGGGCTTTGAAATGCAAGAAAACGGCTTGTTTCCTTACATTCTTGGATAATTTGGATCAGCCCGCCTACCAGATTTTCACCCGATCTTCCGGCGCAAGATAGAGCGCGTCGTCTTCCGTCACGCCAAAAGCCTCATACCATGCATCAAAGTTCCGCACGACGCCGTTTACCCGGTATTGGGGTGGGCTATGCGGGTCGGTCACGATTAGATTGCGTAAGGCGTCTTCGCGCAGCTTGGTGCGCCAGACCTGCGCCCATCCGAGGAAAAACCTTTGGTCGCCGGTTAAACCGTCAATGACGGGCGCGACTCCATCTGACGTTGCCGCGAGATATCGTTGGTACGCGGCGTAAGACATTTCGAGCCCGCCGAGATCGCCAATGTTCTCGCCCATGGTGAGGCGGCCGTTGACGTTCAGACCTTCAAGGGGCTCATAACTGTCATATTGTGCGCCAAGAGCGTCGGTTCGTTTTTGGAATAACTTGTTTGACTCTTCGGACCACCAGTCACGAATACGACCTTTTTCGTCGAAACGGCGGCCTTGGTCGTCAAAACCATGACCAATCTCGTGGCCGATAACAGCGCCAATTGCGCCGTAATTCACCGCCGGGTCCGCCGCCGGGTCGAAAAACGGCGGTTGGAGAATGCCGGCGGGAAACGTGATCTGATTAAGAAGAGGGTTGTAAGAGGCGTTCACCGTTTGCGGGGGGTAGGGCCATTGCTGACGATCGACAGGCCCGCCCAGACGTCCCACCTGTTCCGCCCACTGAAATTCACGCAAGGCCATGACGTTGCCCAGGAGATCATCAGATTTTGTTTCGAGTGGCGTGTAGTCCGTCCACTTATCCGTATACCCGATGCGTGGTTCAAATGTGGAGAGCTTCAAAATTGCTTGCTCACGGGTCGCCTCGTCCATCCACGGGTTTTGTTTCAGTCGCTCTTCGAAAGCGGTCGTTAGGTTGCCAACCAACTCTTCCATCATTTGACGGTGGGCGGGCGGGAAATGTCGTTCCACATAAATTTGTCCGACCGCTTCGCCCAGCCCGCCGTTGACCCTTTGAACGCCGCGCTTCCAGCGTTCGCGTTGTTCTTCGGCGCCGCGGAGGGTCTTGCCATAGAATTCAAACGCGGCGTTGTCGAAGTCACTCGACAAAACCTGAGCGTGTTGATCGATGACGTGCAAGGCGAGATAGTTCTTCACCTTCTCTAGCGGGGTCGCCTGGAATAGCTCGGCTGATTTGTCGATTGCCGACGGTTGGGCAACCAGAACCGTTTCGATGCTGTCGATACTCAGTTCGGCCATAATTGTCGGCCAGTCGATCTCCGGCGCCAATTCTGACAACTGGGATGGCGGCATTGGATTATAGATCTTTTGGATATCGCGGGAATCCGCTGCGCTCCAATGAAGTTCCGCAAGCTTCATTTCAAGCTCAAAGCCATCGGCGGCGCGTTGTTCTGGATTATCTAGCCCGGCGAGGGTGAACAGCTGGGTAATATAAACTTTGTAAGCGGTGCGATATTCTTCAAACCGCTCGTCGTCTTTTAAGTAATAGTCGCGATCCGGCATGCCGAGACCTGATTGACCAAGGAAGGCGATATACTTGGTTGTATCAGCTGGGTCCGGAATAATGCCCATGCCAAAGGGCGCATCGCCATGGAGATTGGCATATGCCTTCATGAGGTCTGCATTATCGGAAATTGCGTAAATGGCATCGAGATGGGGTTTTAAGGGCGCTGCGCCAAGCGCGTTCAGATGTTCTTCGTCCATCCAGGAATTGTAGTAGTTGGCGACCTTGCGCTCGAGAGATCCTTCTTTTGGATTACCCGATGAGACTGATTCCACAATGGCGCGAATATCTTCTTCAGCACCAAGACGTAATTCATCGAACATGCCATATCGCGATAGGTCGGCCGGGATTTCAAAATTGTCTAACCACAGGCCGTTTGCGTAGGCGAAAAAATCATCCCCCGGTTTCACCGACAGTTTGCGCTGGGCGAGATCGAGACCGAACTCACCAATCTCAGGGCCGCTTCGGGCGGCGGACGAGGCGGTTCTGGCGTTATCAGCGGGGGGCGTGACGGCGCAGCCCGTGATCGCGATACTCATCGCTAGGGCGACAATGCCCGTGCCTGATTTCAAAGTTATTTTTTGCATGATGGCCCCTATTCCATTTTTTGGATGTCGCACCATCCAAATCGACGTGACAATAAACTGTGTCTCCCCCGCAAAAAAGGCGTTTTAACGCACCAAAACGACAATCAGTCGCAACAACGCAATAAAAATTACGTAACATCGAGAAAGTCGAAAAACGTACCAGTTCAATGATTTATGCGAAATACGCTTGGAGAGGTTTGGCCTCTAGGTCGCCTACGCGCATGGCTTCAATAGCACGCACGACGGCGCGAGCGCCTGCGGCGGTGGTGATGCAGGGAATTTTGCTTGTAAGCGCGGTCGTGCGGATGGAGCGGGAATCCTTTACGGATTGGGCGCCTTCTGTCGTGTTGAAGACCATTTGAACGTCGCCGTTCTTCAGCGCATCGACAATATGGGGGCGTCCTTCCAGGACCTTATTGACCTTATCAACATCAAGTCCTTGAGACTGGAAATAGGTCGCGGTACCACCGGTAGCAATGACCTTGTACCCCATATTGATCAGCTTACGGCAGGCGTTCAACATCAAAGGTTTATCGGAGTCCTTTAAGGAGATGAAAACGCATCCTTCTAACGGGATGCGGGCGCCGACCGCCATTAGGCTTTTCGCGCGCGCTTTATCGAAGTTGACATCAATCCCCATGACTTCGCCGGTGGAACGCATTTCTGGACCAAGCACCGTGTCAACGCCCGGGAAGCGCGCAAATGGAAAGACAACTTCTTTCACAGCGGTATGAGGCGGATTGGGCGCGTTCAAATTCAATGAGGCGATTTTGGTCCCTGCCATGACTTTGGCCCCAATGCGTGCAATCGGCAGTCCGATGGTCTTAGCGACGAAAGGCGCGGTGCGCGAGGCGCGTGGGTTCACTTCAATAATGTAAACCGTATCATCTTTGATCGCGTACTGTACATTCATCAACCCGACGACGCCAAGCTTTAGGGCGATGCGTTCAGTTGTCTCTTCGAGTTCCGTAATGATCGCATCTGATAACGTATAGGGCGGCAGGGAACAGGCGCTATCGCCGGAATGAATGCCGGCTTCTTCGATATGTTCCATGACGCCCGCTACAAATACGGTTTCGCCATCGCATATTGCGTCGACATCAACTTCTACTGCGTCCTGCAGGTAGTGATCGAGTAGGAGCGGTTCGTCCTCGGAGATTTCAAGGGTGGGGTTGGCGAGATATCGCTGCAATCCGGCTTCGTCCCGAACGATTTCCATATTGCGCCCGCCAAGCACGAAGGAGGGGCGGGTGACCAAGGGGAAGCCAACCTCGTCGGCAATCTTGCTGGCCGCCTCTTTCGAAGGCGCGGTGGCGTTGCGCGGTTGCACGAGGCCAAGTTCAGCGGCGAATTTCTGGAAACGTTCCCGGTCTTCAGCGCGATCAATCGCATCGAACGACGTGCCGAGGAGGGGCGCGCCCGCTTCATCAAGGACACTGGCGAGTTTTAGCGGCGTTTGCCCGCCATACTGCACGATAACGCCGAGGAGCTCGCCGCTTTGCTTTTCTTTGTCGATAATTTCTAGAACGTCTTCCGCCGTCAATGGTTCGAAGTAAAGCCGATCCGATGTATCATAATCCGTCGACACCGTTTCCGGATTACAGTTCACCATGATCGATTCAACGCCGAGATCATTGAGGGCGAAGGCCGCATGGCAGCAGCAATAATCAAACTCAATCCCCTGGCCGATGCGATTCGGGCCGCCCCCAAGGATAATGACCTTTTTGCGGTCACTGACGGCCGCTTCGCAGATTGGCGTATCGCCGAACGGCGGTTCGTAAGCGGAATACATATAGGGCGTTTTCGCAGGGAATTCCGCGGCGCAGGTGTCGATCCGCTTGTAGACGGGCCGCACGCCGCGCGCTTGACGGAACGCGCGTACTTCCGCTTCACTCGCCTCAGCAAGGCTCGCCAGGCGTCGATCTGAAAAGCCAATGGATTTTAGGTCAGCCAATCGAGCGGCATCCGTTGGCAGGCCATCTCGCTCGACTTCCTTTTCGGCGGCGACGATCCCGTCAATCTGTTCCAGGAACCATGGATCATATTGTGTAATGATACGGACGGTTTCCAAGGGAACGCCTTTGCGCAGGGCTTCAGCCGCGACGCGCAAGCGGTCGGGGGTTGGGGCGGCGAGGGCGGCGCGTAAGGCGTTCAAATCATCGCCTTCTCCAAGGCCTGGCACGTCAATGGGATCGATCCCCGTGAGTCCCGTTTCCAATGATCGGAAGGCTTTTTGCATGGACTCCTGAAAATTTCGGCCGATGGCCATCGCTTCGCCAACGGATTTCATCGCGGTGGTGAGGATGGGCTCGGAGCCTGGAAATTTCTCGAAGGTAAAGCGCGGGATTTTCGTGACGACATAGTCGATCGTCGGTTCGAAGGCGGCGGGTGTTGCGCCGGTGATATCGTTGTCAATTTCATCAAGGGTGTACCCTACCGCGAGTTTGGCGGCGACACGGGCGATGGGGAAACCGGTTGCTTTTGAGGCGAGGGCGGATGAGCGCGACACCCGGGGGTTCATCTCGATGACGACGAGGCGACCGTTTTCGGGGTTCACCGCGAACTGCACGTTAGAGCCGCCGGTTTCCACCCCAATCTCGCGCATCACTGCGATGGAGGCGTTGCGCATGATCTGGAACTCTTTATCGGTCAGGGTCAGCGACGGCGCGACGGTGATGGAATCACCGGTATGCACACCCATCGGGTCAACGTTTTCGATGGAGCAGATGATCACGCAGTTATCCGCCTTATCGCGGACCACCTCCATCTCGAATTCCTTCCATCCGAGGAGGCTTTCATCGACCAGCACTTGCCCAACGGGGGAGGCGTCGATACCGGCCCGCGCGATATGTTCAAATTCTTCGCGGTTGTAAGCGACCCCGCCGCCGGTGCCGCCGAGGGTAAAGGCCGGACGAATAATGGCGGGCAGGCCGATCTCCTCGAGCGCTTTTAGGGCGTTGGCGAAGCCAGCGGCGCGGTCATAACCGACGATCTGGCCATCTTCGCCCTTTATCTCCGGCGATGAAGCGATATAGGAGCGCGGGCTTTCAAGGCCGATCTTGTCCATGGCTTCGCGAAAAAGGGCCCGGTCCTCCGCTTTTTCGATGACGTCGGCGCGCGCGCCGATCATCTCGACCCCATGCTTTTCAAGAATGCCGGCATGGAAAAGGTCGAGGGCGCAGTTTAACGCGGTCTGCCCGCCCATGGTGGGCAGGAGGGCATCGGGTTTTTCTTTGATGATGACCTTCTCCACAAAGGCCGGCGTGATGGGCTCAATATAGGTGGCGTTGGCAAGCTCCGGATCGGTCATGATCGTCGCTGGATTGGAGTTCACCAGAATGACGCGATACCCTTCCTCCTTCAGCGCCTTGATCGACTGGACCCCGGAATAGTCAAACTCGCAGGCCTGACCGATGACAATGGGGCCAGCGCCAATAATGAGAATAGAAGAGATGTCAGTACGTCTTGGCATTCACGAGCTCTTTCACAGCGCTTACCGCGCGCGTTTACGGCCGCGCGGAGTGAGGCTCTGCGTGGCTAATCAATTAATTTTCCGGCTAAGCCGCTGCACTACGCGAAGTCGGCGGTGAGGGAAAGGCCAACCGTATCGAAATTTGTGCAAAATTGTGCGACCGGAGAATCTCCGCCGGCTTTGTAGGGCGGGGTTGGGGAGGCGAATCCGCTCCCCCATTCGAGAACACTGCTCACCTACGGATCCCTGGCATGGATAAAATCAAGCGCCGGTCTAACGTCATCGCCAAAAATGCACCAGCGGCATAAGCGATAATATCGTAGTAACTGAACGTCGCGCCGAGAACGATCCGAGCGATCGAATTATCCTGTAATCCTAAACGTCTTAGGAGTTCGAACCCTTGGGCGACCTCGACGGCGAGGGAAACACCAAAGGCCACAATGGCGGCCAGGCCTGGGCGAATGTTAGCGATACGAGCCACGGCGTAAAGGAATGCCGTTGCGAGGACATCGCCGAGGGTGTGTCGGATAAAGCCTGTACTGATGAAAATGGCGATGAGAACTTCGGTCAGAAAAAGAAAAAGGGCCGCCCCAATATAGGCGGCCCCTCTTTTTCCGTACGTCATCACGCGTGTCATCCGGAGATTATGCCGGGTGGGCGTCCGCCGCGTTATCCAAGGTCGTGCGTCGCATATCCTTGTCCATGCGTTTCATCGCCTTTTGGAGTTTTTCAAAGGCGCGCACCTCGATCTGGCGAATGCGCTCCCGGCTGACGCCGTACTCTTGCGACAATTCTTCTAGTGTGGATGGGTTATCCTTCAGACGGCGCTCCGTCAGCACATGTTGTTCGCGCTCGTTCAGGGTTTGCAGCGCTTCCTGAAGGAGAGACATGCGGGTTTCATACTCGTCTTCCACAACGAGTTTCTTTTCGGCGTCGACGGCGTTGTCGTCCACCAACCAATCCTGCCATTCGCCGCCGCCATCCGCGTCTTTCCCAAGCGGCGCATTGAGGGAAGCTTCGCCCCCCGACATGCGCCGGTTCATAGAGACGACATCCTCATGGGTGACGCCGAGCTTGGTGGCGATATGCTCCACTTGATCAGGGTGCAGATCGCCATCATCAACCGCATCGATCTGGCTTTTCATTTTCCGAAGGTTGAAGAAAAGCTTCTTCTGCGCGGCCGTGGTGCCGATTTTTACGAGGCTCCACGAGCGCAGTATATATTCTTGAATGGACGCGCGGATCCACCACATGGCATACGTCGCCAGGCGGAAGCCTTTTTCTGGGTCGAAGCGTTTGACCGCCTGCATAAGCCCGACATTGCCCTCAGAGACGACTTCACCGATCGGCAGGCCGTAGCCGCGATAGCCCATGGCGATTTTCGCCACGAGGCGCAAATGGCTGGTGATGAGCTTTTGCGCCGCGTCCGGATCGCCATGCTCCGAAAAGCGTTTCGCGAGCATGTATTCCTCATCCTTTTGCAGCATGGGAAACTTGCGGATTTCTGATAGATACCGCGACAGCGAGCCTTCCGGCGTTAGAGCTGGCGCTGGAACAACATTTTTAGCCATATTCGTCTCTCTTACCCCTTGATGGGCGTAGCATTTCTTGCCCTCCCATCACCATTCTCAATTATAAGTGGTGATGGTTAGGCGATTTTTCAACGCCAATATTGGTGACCGGCGCTTCTGGTTGTCTAAAGATAAGAGCCATTCGTCGCGAAATTAGGGCGAAAACGGGTATTTCCCTTGTTTGTGAGGTGAGTTGACCGCCCCTAACTCGTTCACAGCTGTTCCAGCGCGGCCTGCAGCGTTTTGAAGTCATCGGGCGGCTCCTGCTCGAAGTGCAGGGCTTCGCCGGTAATGGGATGCTCAAATCCCAAGATACGGGCATGAAGGGCTTGGCGGCGAAATTTCTTGATAATGTGCAGCGCCTTATCCGCATCACGGTCGCCTGGTTTCAGGCCCGCGACACCCGGGCCCCGCCCGTAGACCGGATCGCCGATCAATGGGTGCCCAATATGGGTCATGTGGGCGCGGATTTGGTGGGTGCGACCTGTCTCTAATCGGCACACAAGATGGCAGGCGAGGCTGTCGCCGGCGAGTTTCGCTCGCCCACGCCCGTAATGGGCCGTGACATTATAGTGCGTAACAGCATGGCGAACGCCTGGTTTATAACTCCCGTCATCGGCGAAAGCGTTCTTGCCTTCGACCACCATCATTCTTTTTCGGTCGCCATCTGCGCGAACGAGCGCTGCATCCACGACGCCGACCGACGGCCTTGGCGCGCCGAGCGCGAGGGCGTCATAAGCCCGATCAATGTCGTGAACCGCCCAGGCTTGCGTCAGTTTGAGATGGGCGGCGTCATGTTTGGCGACAACGATAAGACCCGATGTTTCTTTGTCGAGCCGGTGAACAATGCCAGGCCGGGCGACCCCGCCAATCCCGGAAAGGCTGTCGCCGCAATGGGCGATCAACGCATTAACGAGGGTGCCGGTCCAGTTACCGGCCGCAGGATGCACCACCATCCCGGCAGGTTTATTCACCACGATGATATCGTTGTCTTCATATTGGACATCTAGGGCGATCGCCTCACCCTCAGGGGTTGCGGGCGCCAAATCGGGCATCTCAAAGTGGTAGGATTCTCCCTCTTTGAGCCGCCAAGAAGGGTCAGTAAATACCTCACCATCGCGCTTTAGCGCCCCTGATTCTATTAACGATTTGGTTCTTGAGCGCGTTAGGCCTGAAATTTGCTCGCATAGCCATCGATCGAGCCTTTCCCCTCTTTCCTTATCCGTAACAATCGTGTCAAAAGGAGGATGTGGGGAAAACTTTAAGGCCTCCGGCGCGTTTGGGGCGTTGGCGGAGATGAATGATTCATCATTTTGCGCCTTTTCGATCGGGCGTTCGACTGCGGCGGATCCGAGAGGATCGCCGGAAGGACGGGGAGGTTTTGCTGTTGGATCGTTGTGGTGCGCCATGTCGCCACCGCGATGTCACGAGCGATAAGGGTCTGTCAAATGGCGAGAACCGATGACGACATTCAGTTGGGCGCGGAGGACCGGGTAGAAGAGAGCCCGATTCGCCGGTATGCCCGACGAACCCATAGCGAGTTGAGCCGTCGTTCTGATCCGAGGACGATCATGAGCGCCGGCGCTTACAATGGCGCCTACGATGATGCGCCGATGCGCCCTTTGGCGGCTTATCGCGAGCCAGGCCCCGGAGGTTTTATGGGGCGTGGTGAGACGATGAAAAGCGTTTTAGCAGCAGCAGCGGCCTTGCCGATCGCGTTTCTCGTGATGGTGGCGGTCGCCGTCGTGTTCTTAGGGCCGCCCGATACATTGCCCAACCGAGTTCCCTCGCAATTGCCTGACGCGGCTGCATCACTTCAAAGAGCTGTCTCCACGCCGATGTCACAACTAACGACCTTTGGCGAAGAAGGGGCTGCGATGTTTACTGATGAAGCGGTGAAAACCGCTGAACAGATGGCGGCTGAGGCGGATGCTGCTTTGAAAGTTGGCGGTGAAGCCCTGTTAGAGGCCGCCATGGCCATCGGGATTGATGGTGATCGCGTCGCCGTCCTAACAGAAAAGGGCGGTGAATCAGCGATTACTGTTTATGATATGGCGACTGGGGCTGTACTGAACACCTTAGCGGTGAAATCGATCCCGCTCGGACAAGCCGGCGCATACACGCGGGCTGCGGCCGCTAAGGATGTCAGTTCTTCTGGAGACCTTCCCATCGGCTTGGCTTTCAATCAGCCGGAAGCGGCGCCGGCGGCTTTAACGTTAGCGGAGGCGACGCCATCTTTTAAAAACGACGTCCTATCGGCTTCGCTGATTAAATCAGCTTCAGCGCCGATAGTTGGAAAACCAAACGCCGACCCGCTCGCGAACGCGGCGCCGCTAAAGGCTCTGCCGGGCGCACCCCAGGAATTTTCGGGCGAGCGCACCGATCCAATTGCGGATACGTCAGCATCCATTGAAACGACCGGTCTAGCGGCTGACGCGCGCGTCAGCGCCGTTCCTTCGGCGACCGCCATGACAGTCCCGGCAGAGATCACGCCGCGGGCTGTTGAGACCTTGGTTGAATTGTCATCGCCGGCGGTACCGTCAACGCAAAATACGTCTGAGCGCGATACGTCTAGGCAAATAATTTCTAGCTTTTTGCCAAGGTCGCCCTCTCTCAAATGGGATCGTTTGCCGTTTAATCCCGATGCATTGTCAGTTGAAACGCCGATTGACCCCGCTTCCGTTAAAGAGATAACTGATGCGCCCGGCGACAAATCACCTGAATTGACGTCGACCGAGGCATTGAACCTGTCGGCCCAGGCGGCGTTGCGTAACCCTTCCTCTCAAAATTCGTCTGCAGACCAAGTGAATGACGTAGCAGACGCGACCGAGGCGCCGCAGACATTAACGCCTTCACCGACCGAGCCAGACGCTTCCAACGAACGAGCGGCGCCCACTGAGGCAACCGACTCGCCAGCCCCCTTTAATCAGAGTGCATTTGATGAACTGGAGCTTCTCAATCAAGTCGCCGCTGGTGGATCGCAATAGCCTCGTAATTTGAGGGGAATTGACGCTTTACCGTCATGCGGGTGTTTTGTATTCGGATGGGATCGTAGGCGTTAGACGATCCGTCTTATTTCTCTCTTGATGCGTTTTAACGGCGCGCGAAAATACTCACGTGATTTATTGATGCGATATTTATCGAGGGCGTCATGAATGCGTTTTTCGACGCCTTCGGCGTTTAAGACGCGATATTCTTTGATCACCACAAAATCTTCCGGTGCTGATGTGTTCGAAAGTTCCCGCGCGCGTAAAGCCGCGGTTCGCGTAGTGTACCCGATTTTATAAATATCTTCGTCATGGGCGGGGCACCGCAGAATATAGACCCGCCCCGCTTTGGCCGTGAGGCGTCTCACCCATTGTATGGCGAGGATCATGGCAAGGGCGCCGCCCGAGATCGCCGCGATAGCGGGGCCCAACGGGTAGCCAAGGTTGCTCGCCAACCCGCCCCAAAGACAGGTCGCCGCCAAGAGAACCGTCGGGCGCCATCGCGAGAGCAACAGCAATGTAATGAGGGTCGTCAAAAAGACAGCGGCGGGCATCGCGTCAAACGGCGCGATAAAGGCGAGGACGATAAACAGCAGGGTTTGAAAGAATTTGAGCACGAGGTCTGATCATCGCCGATAGGGTATGAAACGGCCATCTCTGCGTGATTCGGTAAATTCTTTATTGGTATTGTGCTGGGTCCGTTAAGGCGGGTGCGGGTAGGTCGCTCAAAGCGTTAGAGAAAGGGCGACCTAGCCTAATGGGTCCCGTGGCCGTTTATCAGGCTGCCTGTTCCGCCGGACGAATAACCGTTTGCGTCGGATAGGGAATGGTGATCCCGGCCGCATCGAAGCGTTCTTTCACATCTTTGGTCAGCGCCCATTTCACGGGGAAATAGTCGCCGCTTTCCACCCAGACGCGGCAAATGATATCCACGGAACTATCGCCCAAATTGTCAACAGCAATGACGGGCTCAGGTGTTGATTTGATCCGTGCGTCCGCGCTAACGGCGTCGCGAATGACGGTCACCGATTTATTGAGGTCGTCATCATAAGAAACTCCAAACACCAAATCTACGCGCCTTTGATCGTAGGCGGAAAAATTGACCACGGAGCCCGCCCAAACCTCGCCATTCGGAATGATAATCTTCTTGTTATCGACCGTGGCGATAATCGTGGTGAAGAGGGTCATTTCGCGCACCGAGCCTTCGTGACCGGCGACATCAACGTAATCCCCAATCTTAAATGGCCGGAACGCCAGCAGCATGACGCCAGAGGCGATGTGGCCGAGGGTGCCTTGCAGCGCGAGGCCAATCGCCAGACCGGCGGCGCCAATGATGGCCGCAAAACTGGTTGTCGGCACGCCGAAAACGCCGAGGGTCGTGATCACGACAAGCGCCAAGGCGGCGTAGTAAATCAGACTGGCGAGAAAGCTCTCTAAGGTTTCATCGATCTGGTTCGATCGGGCGAAGAGGCGCTTAACGAAAGACTTCAAACGCCCGGCAAGCCACAAACCGATGATGAGAACGGCGAGGGCGCCAGCCGCTTTAAAGGCGAATGGTGTGAGGATTTCGACCATGTTGCTCAGAAAAGCGCCAGCGTCGGCGGCGTCTTGCGGCAGGGCAGGAAGGGAAGTGTCTTGCATCGTCGGGACCCCAACAGGTTATCTGAGCGAATATTGATGGCGGGCGCTCGCGCGCGCATCGCTCTATCCGGCGATTCGGCGGCGCTTTCATGTGATGAAAACTGCTGATGGTTCCCCGGGTTCATGACGATTGACTGGAATTGGGTCCAATCAGTCGTGGAAATTCACAGGGTGTTTTCAAAGATAGTGGTGGTGCCGGCAGACCCTATCTAGAAGCTTCTAAAGCCTCTGCTTTTATGGCGATCTGTATTCAGCTATCATTTTGGAATGTTTGAGGGAATTAAGAATGGTGGGGCGCTGTTTGGCGCCGTCCTAGAGGTAGCGACCAAGCACCCTGTGCTGATTATTCCACTGCTCTTGGTTTGGTCTGTATATGCTCCGCTTGTTATCTACCTCTATTTCTATTTTGATTGGGGTAACGCTTCGACATTTAGCGCGATAGGTGCTGGGTTTGGATCGATTTTTGCTATTTCTGTTCTCCTTTCTTGGTCGTGTTTTATATTGTTGGAGCAAATACGGCTCATTGAGACCGGTCAGAAAGCGAAACTACTCCTCCCAGTTGTTGTGGCGACAAAGAATGTCGGTAGGGCCCTTCCAATAACGCTAGCTTGGGCAAGTATGTGGTTCTTAATCACAGTCGCAGAGATGATGATCCGACCAAAGGATTCAGGAAATGACCAACAAGCTACTCCTGAGGGTATCGCTCGTACGCTCGGCGGTGATGGGGCATTTTCAATTTCGGGCGCGTTCTTTGATGCACTGAAAAAGGGCGTTCGAATGATCGCATTTTTAATATTTCCGGCTATCGCGTGGGAACAGGAAAAGCGGCCTATTCGGCGCGGATTGGGTGTCGCACGTTCTCATAAAACCGAGTTCGCTTCTGGTTTTGTTCTTACCGAAATTGCGGCGGCAATCGTTTTCATCCCGCCGGCGATAGTATTTGCAATCGCCGACAATACCGACGTTGTCGTTAGTGACGATGTGTGGGTCACGGTTATTGTTTATTGCGGGTTTGCTTGGAGTTTTTCATTGCTGCTCGAACAAATTTTCACGGCCGAACTATACTTATGGGACATGAAATGGCGAGAAGCATGCGCGGCCGCAAAGAAGATTGGCCAACCATTGCCAAAGCTGGGCGATGTGCCGCGACCATCTATTTTAGATGATCGTGCCGAACTATTGCCTTCAAGTTCAGACTAGCAGACGTCCATTTTCGTCGAGAAGCCGTCACTGATTTCAACCTAAGACATTGCCAAAACGCTGGCGGTCGCGGTTAGTCTCACCACGGGGCGATAGCGCAAGGTTGTAACGATTAGGCCAATCGAGACGTCGATTTTACTAGGCGGAGCGTAACGCCCCGCCAACGCCGGCGCTTACGCCTTACGGTTTCGCTTAGGCGTTCTCAGATGGCTTAAAAACGAGGGCGACCCCATTGTTGCAATACCGCAATCCGGTTGGGGCGGGGCCGTCTTTGAAGACGTGGCCTTGGTGCCCGCCACATCGCGCGCAATGATACTCTGTGCGCGGGTAGAGAATTTTGTAATCGGTCTTCGTACCAATGGCGTTGGGAATAACATCAAAAAACGATGGCCATCCGGTGCCGGATTCATATTTCTCAGAAGAGCGGAAAAGGTCGAAGCCGCAGCCAGCGCAGGCGTAGACACCCTCGCGTTTCTCGTCGTTGAGATCGCTGGTAAACGCGCGCTCAGTCGCTTCGCGCCGTAGAACCGCGAATTGTTGAGGTGTTAGCCGTTCCTTCCATTCCGCTTCGGATAACTGCCATTTGTCGTAGTCAGGAATGGTCGATGGCGCTGGGTTCTTCACATCATCCTCCGCAGGAACATCTTCGGTCTGAACAGCGGCGGCCGTTGTCGGCGTGCGAGAACAGGCGGCGAGCGCGGCGGCGCTGAGTATGAACGTTCTTCTCTTCGTCATGATATTGATGCCCTTATTACGCATGACTTCATTTCTTGGTTTTACGCTGATTTAGGCGCCTAACGCCATCGCTGCGAATAACAAAGGCGCGAGCAGGAGCAGGCCCGCATCGCGATTCGCCTTAAAAAGGCTCAAACAGGCGGCGGTGTCGTCAATTTGCAGGTTTTTGATTTGCCACAAAAAATGAGCGCCGGCCCCCACGATGAGGACAACCGCCCAATTTGGGACTGTGCTGATGACAATGGCAGCGGCGAACAAGACGAGGGTCAGGCCAAAAAAGACGATTAGCGCCGGGCCGGTGCGAGCGCCCAAGGCGCGGGCTGAGGATTTTACCCCAATGAGGGCGTCATCTTCTTTGTCCTGATGGGCGTAAATCGTGTCATATCCGAGGGTCCAAGCGATCCCCGCGAAGTAAACCAGGACTGCGCTCAACGAGAGCCCGCCCGCGGCCGCCGCGTATCCCACCAATGCCCCCCAGTTAAAGGTGAGGCCAAGCCACGCTTGAGGCCACCAGGTGATGCGCTTCATGAATGGATAGGCGGCGACGAGCGCGAGGGAGCCGATCCCCAATAGTATCGTAAACAGATTAAGTTGAAGGAGCACCAGTAGGCCCACAAGGCATAGAAGGAATAAAAACCCCCAGGCTTGGCGGAGCGATATTTGACCAGCTGGAATTGGCCTGAGCGCGGTGCGCGCGACCTTGGCGTCAAAATCTTTATCGACAATATCGTTGTAGGCGCATCCCGCCCCGCGCATCACAAATGATCCGAGAGCGAAAAGGGCGGCGTGAAAAAGAAACGTTGCCCACGTTGAAACACCCTCGGCCAGCGCGAGCCCCGCGCCCCACAAACAAGGGATCAACAAGAGCCATGTCCCGATCGGGCGATCGGCGCGCATTAGGCGGAGATAGGGCCGCGTTACCGCGGGGGCAAACCGATCGACCCAGTTATCGGGGGGCGCATCGGTGGGCCCGTTATCCGATGTCGCCCGCGTTCCAGATGTTGAAAACGTATCCTTCATCGCCCATGGCTTAATCCATCACCAGTGCAAAACCAATGGATCACCCTGGCGCAGCGAAGGCCTTCGCTGTCATGTCTGCACGGCAACCATCACCTATTCCGCTGGCGTTAATGAAGGGCGGCGCGCTCCCGGCGCTTCAAAACGCGGGGCGGACGCCTTGGATGGGGCGAGGGCCATTTCTTTTGAGTTGTGGTATTCAATCAGCTCCCACCGGCCGTCATGATGTTCCGCAAGGGCGGTGCAGCTTTCGACCCAATCGCCATCATTCATATAGGTGATGCCGTTAATGGTGCGCATTTCCGCGACATGGATATGGCCGCAAATGGCGCCATCGAGATCCTTGCGACGACAATAAGCGGCGACTTCTTCTTCAAAATTTAAGATGTAGTTCATCGCCCGTTTGGTGCGGGTTTTTAGCGCCTTCGAAAGCGACCAATAGGGCATGCCCAACCAACGGCGCAGGGCGTTGAGGCGCGTATTGGCGCCGATCAACAAGGCGTAAAGATGATCGCCAAAAAACATGAGCCATTTCCGGCTCGGCCTCATTAGCCCATCAAACATATCACCATGGACCACGAGGTACCGCTTGCCATCCTCGCCGTGGTGGATCGCCCGATTGCGAATGGCGATCTCGCCAAAACTGACGTTGAACTGCAGAAACGCGCGCAAAAACTCATCATGATTACCGATGATATAAGTGACTTTTGTGCCGCGCTTCGCCGCCGTGAGGATACGCCGGATGACGTTGCTATGGGACTGAGGGAAATACCATTTCTTCTTTAACCGCCATCCATCGATGATATCGCCGACAAGGTATAACTGGTCAGCCGTGTTATGCTTTAAAAAATCGCAAAGCGCGTCCGCCTGACTGCCTTTGGAGCCAAGGTGGACGTCAGAGATAAAGAGTGTTCGATATTTCTTCCCTGCGGAAGCAGGCTCATTTCCCGCTGACGCATGCTTGGGGGGCAAAGGAAACGGAACGTCAATTTTGCTCATTCGAACGCCGATATGGGAGTTTTGTGAGAATTTCTTGACAATTATGTTTGGTTTTTGTGACGACGCGGTGGAGCGCCTGATCGTTCGGGCCTTGGCCTTTTTGGTGCTGAAATAATCAGTCTACATCTATTGTGGAACTGCCCTCGTGGTGGGCTAGGCGAAACACCCTTTGTTTCTTGTTCGCACTCGAGGTATTAAAAAAAATCCGCCTTCTGAAATTTAAGGGTGATGCGACAAACGCCGGCCCCAACTCCTAAATGTCTTCCATATTTTCGGGGTAGCCAGGAGACGCGCCGACGCGCGGCTCTTGCTAGAGGCAAAAGGAGTTTACCGTTGATAATCAGCTCTATAGGCTGCGCTGATGGCGGATATTGATTCTCTTCTAGAAGATTACGCGACGAAGCCGGTCCCCGAGAGCGCAACCTATGGCGGGGCTAGAATTGGCTTTGTCTTAGGTGGCATTGGCGTGGCGCTGCCGGGGCTCCTCTCCGGGGCTGAGGTCGGGCTTGCCCTTGGTTATCGAGATAGCGCCATTGCGTTTGTGCTGGCGGGGGTAATCGTGGCGGGCCTCGCCGTGGTGACCGGCTGGGTGGGGATGAGGTCCCGGTTATCGACCTATATGATCTTGCGTTTCGCCTTTGGGGTGGTTGGCGCGCGGTTTGTCAATTTGTCGTTCGCGGTGGCGCAATTTGGTTGGTTCGGCGTCAATGCTTACTTTTTTGGTCAGGCCGCTGAGAGTGTGGGGCAGGGCGCTCTTGGCCTAGATTGGCCATCTTATATCTACATCATTGCTGGTGGTGTTTTAATGACGGCGGCGACGATTTTCGGGTTCAAGGCGCTCGATAAACTAGCCCTCTTTGTGTTTCCCGTCATGGCGACAACCCTAGCCTTTATGGTGGCGCGCAGTTTCGGCCTCGATAATGCGCCCGGTCTGTTGTCCATCGCGGGCGCGGGTGGGATGACCATGGGTCAGGCGGTAACGGTTCTTGCCGGCGGTATTATCGTTGGGGTGCTGCTCGTCCCGGATTTAACGCGGTATGCCCGCGGGCCTATTGATGTATTAATCGCGGTCGTGATCGCCCTTGCGATCATAGAGCCCGTCGTGCATTTCGCGTCGTCTGGTGCTGCAATCCTCCTTCAAGAGACCGACCCTCTTGCGATTTTGCTGGCGCTTGGCTTTGGCGCGTACTCTTTTTTCTTTTTAGTGATGGCGAGTGTATCGACGAACGCTGTCAATCTTTACGGGACCGGCCTTGCGATGACCTCAATATTCCCCAAAATTCCGGCATGGCGGTTTGTCGTCATGACGGGCGTTTTTGGGACAGTCCTGGCGATCCTGAACATTGACGAGGTCTTTATCGATTTCCTCGTTTGGCAGAGTGTGATTTTTTCCTCCGTCCTCGGTGTTTATGTTGTTGATTTCTTCATTGTGCGACGCGGCGTGTATCATCTTGATGACCTGGATGGCGCGCCTGGGATCATCTGGCCGTCCTTTATCGCTTGGGCGGCCGGGGCTGCGGTGGCGGCGGCGACCTATCAGGGTGTCATCACCCTGACGACGGTTTCCAATCTTGATGGGGCGATTGTCGGTGCGTTGGTTTACGCTGTATTACGCGGTCGCGCTGACCCTGGCAGCGTCAAGGCGGCGGCCAATCTTGATCTTACGACGGAGGGGCGCTGACAATGCGGTTGGGCGTAGACGTCGGCGGCACCCACACGGACGCTGTCGTTCTTGATGATCAAAACCTCGTCGCGGCGACCAAGACTCTGACGACAACCGATATCGCCAGCGGTGTTCTCGACGCCGTGAAGGAGGTGCTTGCCCAAGCCGGATGCGCGCCCAGAGAAATCAGAATGATGACCTTGGGCACGACCCAATTCACCAACGCGGTGGTGGAGCGTCGCCGTCTCGCCCGCGTTGCGGCGTTGCGGATTGGCGCTCAATCTTCCGCCGCGTTGCCTATTGGCGCGAAGTGGCCGGAAGATTTAAGCGCCGTCGCGATTGGGAACAGGGCCATGATCAATGGCGGTCATGAATATAACGGCGAGGAGATCGTCTCGCTTGATGAAAAAGCGCTTGGCGCAGAGATTGAGCAGATCTTAAACGCCTACAAAACGGGGGAGGTGGAGGCCGTCGCGCTGACGGGATTATTCTCAACAGCGAACAATGAACATGAGCGTCGCGCCCGGTCCATGTTGCGCGGACGCGCGCCGGCGTTACCGGTGGCGTGTTCCCACGAGCTAGGGCGGATTGGCGTTTATCAGCGAGAAAACGCGACCTTGTTGAACGCGGCGCTCCTCGAGCTTGCCGATCAGGTCATCAAGGCTTTTGACGACGCGTTCAAGGCCCTTTCCTTTTCCTGCCCATTATTCATTAGTCAGAATGACGGCACGTTGATGGCGGCGTCCTTTGCGAAACATTTTCCGGTTTTCACGTTTTCCTCCGGGCCGACGAACTCCATGCGCGGCGCTGCTTTTCTGAGCGGTCAGAAAAACGCTATGGTCGTCGATATCGGCGGCACCACCTCCGATATCGGAATGTTAGTGGAGGGGTTTCCGCGCCCCTCGGGCAGTGCGGTATCCATTGGGGGGGTCCTGACAAATTTTCGAATGCCGGATGTTTTGGCGGTCGCCCTTGGCGGTGGTTCCATTGTGGGGGCAGATGGGGGCGCCGTTGGGCCGCAATCGGTTGGTCGCGCCCTTCGTGAAAAGGCGCGGGTTTTTGGCGGAAACGAACTAACCGCAACCGATATCGCTGTCGCGGCGGGGCGCGCGGATATTGGCGACGGGCAGGGGGTAAGTGGTCTGTCTGAGGAGGTGATTGCAAACAGTCTTTCGCTGATGAAAGATCGCCTCGCGCAAAATATCGATAAAATGAAGACGAGCGCAGCGGCGATGCCGCTGATCGTTGTCGGCGGCGGTGGGTTCCTCGCGCCAGATGATTTGCCGGGCGTCAGCGAGGTCATCCGTCCAGAGAATGGCGGCGTCGCCAACGCGATCGGCGCGGCCTTCGCCCAAATTGGCGGGGAGGCGGAAACGGTCTACTCCCAAAGTCGTCGTCCCCGGGAAGAGGCCCTGGCAGAGGCGACCGCCGAGGCTAAGCGCAAAGCCGTAGAAGCGGGCGCCGCGAGCGACACCGTGGAAATTGCAGAAGTTGATGAACAACCGATGAGCTACATGGATGAACCTGGCGCCGTGCTGCGCGTTAAAGCGATTGGGGATGTCGATCTTTCGCGCCAAGGGGGCGTAAGATGAGCGCGTTGACACAGGTCACCGCATCAGATGTCGGGCTCATCGCGCTCGGCGGGGCGTTTCTCGCGACGGGCGGCGGCGGCGATACGCTCCTTGGGGAGATTATGGCCGAGACGGCGCTTGACGCCTTCGGGCCGGTGAGTGTGATGCCTCTTGATCAATTGGCGGACGACGCCCTTGTCGTCGCCATCGGCTCGTCGGGCGCGCCAACCATCATGCAAGAAAAACCCTCTAACGGAGAGGAGGCAGGATGGGCCCTTGACCTCCTTGAGACCCATTTAGGGCGAAAAGCCGATGCGTTGATTTCATTTGAAGCGGGCGGCGTGAACGCCTTGATGCCTTTCTGTGCTGCGGCGCCTCGTGATCTGCCTGTTCTTGATGCGGATGGTATGGGGCGCGCATTCCCTGAATTGCAGATGGAGTCGTTCTCTATTTACGGTGTCTCGGCGACGCCCCTCGTTATGGCGGCGGAACTGGGCGACCGCGTGCTCATTGAACATGCTCGGGATTCTGCGACGGCTGAAAAGCTCGTGCGCCATTTCGGAATTGTCGCGGGTGGCGGCGGTTGTGTCAGCGCTGAACATGTCATGGATGGAATGACCGCGCGGCGCGTCTCAATTCCCAATACGATTTCTCTTTGCCGCGATATTGGCGCCTTGTTAGAGGCCCATGGGAACCATATTGAAGCTTTTACTGAGGCGCTCGCGGTATTATTGGCGCCAACCCATTATGGGGCCGTGCGAACACTCTTCACTGGAAAAGTTGTCGATATGGCCCGCCGCGTCGTTGGCGGTTATGATGTCGGCGAAGCGCGATTGACGTCTTTTGATGATCCGGACCATCACATGGTGATCTCCATCAAGAATGAATATCTCCTCGCCATGAGCGAGAAAGGGAAGGACCGACGTCCCGCCGCGATGACGCCTGATTTGATTAGCCTTCTTGACCATGAAACCGGGCGCGCGATCACGGCGGAAACCCTAAGATATGGGCAACGCGTGACGGTATTGGGGGTTGGCGCGCCGGCGCTGATGCGAACCCCCCGGGCGTTGGAGGTGGTGGCGCCGCGCAATTTCGGCTTCGATATGCCGTATACGCCTATTGAAGAGATCAGCGCCCCGTGATTCCCAGGCTTTACGTGACCACGCCTTTATCGCCAGGCGCTGAAATACCGTTGGAGGCGGCGCAGGTGCATTATCTCCGTAACGTGCTCCGGCGGGAGGAGGGGGCGGCGTTACGTCTCTTTAATGAGCGCGATGGGGAGTATGCCGCTCAGCTATCGCAGATTGGTAAAAAAGCGGGGATGGCGATCCTCGACGAACAAACCCGCGCGCCGAAACAAGAACCAGAGGTCTCCCTTCTTTTCGCCCCCATCAAAAGAACGCCAACGGAATATATTATCGAGAAAGGAACGGAGCTTGGCGTTGCGCGTTTTATGCCCGTTCTGACCGCCAGGACGAACAGCGATCGATTGAAAGTTGACCGTTTGCAGGCGATTGCCATCGAGGCCGCCGAGCAGAGCGGGCGGCTGAACGCGCCGACGGTTGCGGAACCGGTGAAGTTAATGACGGCGTTGTCCGAATGGTCGCCGTCGGACGCCCTTATTTTTTGTGACGAAGCTGGCGATGACCCAGAAGCCCCGTGGGGCGGCGATACCGGTCGCGCGGCGCCGATTCTTGCGGGTAGGGAGCGGCAGCCCGATACTGCGAATGGCCAAAACACCGGCGGTGTCCTCATCGGACCGGAGGGTGGGTTTACGCCGGATGAGCGCGCGGCCCTTCGAGGGTTAGCGTTTGTGCGCCCGGTCTCCCTCGGCCCCCGCATTTTGCGAGCCGATACAGCCGCGATTGCGGCGTTGACCCTGTGGCAGGCCTCCTTAGGCGACTGGCGCGGGTGAAACCGTCGACGATACAACGAACGGGCCGCCGCATCCGGGGCGGTGTTCATCTCACCGATCGAACCACCTATCGGGCCACCTATCGGGCCTGTGAGGATAAAGGGCTTGGCCTACGCCGACGAGACGGATAGAGCGTTGGCGAACCCCCCGTGAATCGGTAGCCGATATCATCGATACGGTTGCTGGCCGCCAAGGAGGATGTCGATGATGCGCGATAGGAGAAAAAATTGCCCCCCCTCGTTCAAGACGCCCCACGCGTTTCTTCTAAAGATGACCTGACCGCATTCCTCGTCGCTGGTGAGAAGCCGAAAAGCGATTGGCGGATCGGCACCGAGCATGAAAAATTTATCTATTGTCGCGACACCCTAAAGCCCGTTCCCTATGAAGGGGAAAAAGGCATTCGCGCCGTGTTGGAGGCGTTAGCACAACGCACAGGCTGGTCGATCATTGCAGAGCAAGGGTTGCCGATTGGCCTGAAAGGGGATGGCGCTTCTGTTTCGCTAGAGCCAGGCGGCCAGGTTGAGTTGTCAGGCGCGCCCCTTAAGAATGTCAATCAAACGTGCACAGAGGTTCACGAACACCTGGACGCCGTAAAGGCGATCGCGGACCCGATGGGGATTAGCTTTTTGGGGATGGGTTTTGCCCCCATCTGGACCCGTGAAGAGATGCCGCATATGCCGAAAGACCGTTACAACATCATGCGGGCTTACATGCCCAAGGTGGGGACCCAAGGGCTCGATATGATGCACCGCACCTGCACCGTGCAGGTCAATTTAGATTTTGCGGACGAGCGCGATATGGCTCGGAAATTCCGCACCTCTCTCGCATTGCAGCCGATCGCAACGGCGCTCTTTGCGGCTTCGTCCATTAAGGAAGGAAAGGCGACCGGATGGGCCTCCTGGCGCGCGCAAATTTGGACCGATACCGACCCTGATCGTACGGGGCTTCTCGATTTTGTCTTTGATGAAGATTTTGGATACGAACGGTATACGGAATATATGCTCGACGTGCCGATGTATTTCCTGCGTCGTGATGGGGGATATCTCGATGTCGCTGGTCTTTCCTTCCGCGACTTTTTAAAGGGCGAATTGTCGGCCCTGCCGGGGGAGACGCCCACGATTGACGATTGGGAAGACCATTTGTCGACGGCTTTTCCCGAAGTGCGCCTGAAACGTTTTCTAGAAATGCGTGGCGCTGACTCTGGGCCTTGGGGGCGTATTTGCGCACTGCCGGCGTTTTGGGTCGGGATCCTATATGATGACGCCTCGCTAGAGGCTGCCTGGGATTTGGTGAAGCATTGGGACAAAGAAACGCGCGAGCGCGCCCGTATTGATGCGGCCCGTTTAGGGATGAAAGCAGTGATTGGGGGACGGACCATTGCGGAGATTGCGCGCGATTTGCTCGCCATATCCCGTGAAGGGTTAGCGCGGCGGGGACAACCCGGCAGCCAGGAAAAGGATGAAACCCATTTTCTTGAGCCCCTAGAAGCGATTGCGCAAAGCGGCGTTACCGTTGGTGATTATATGGCTCACCGTTTCTTGATTGAGCAACAAGGCGATGCTCGTAAACTCCTTGAGGAGCATTCCTTCTGAACATTATAGGGCATACTGATCGCCTTGATCCCTTCGGTGATGTTGAAAAGCCTTGTCGCTCTCTTGCCCGCCGAGAAAAGGCGCTGAAAACAGCGTTGTCCGCGATCGGCAATCCCCATATTCGCCGTCGGGACGGTGGCTTTGCCGGGCTGTTCCGCATCATCGTCGAGCAACAAGTTTCGGTCGCGAGCGCCCAGGCCATTTGGGGGCGCACGACGGCAGGCGTCGATGTTGAGGATATTCATGCCGTCTGCGCCCTTGATGTCGATGGGCTAAGAGGGTTCGGCATTTCAACGCCAAAAGCGCGATATGTTATCGGGCTCGCCGGGCGAATTTTGGACGGCGATTTCTCCTTTGACGCGATTTCATCCCTCGATGATGCGGGGGCGGACGCCATGCTCCAATCGATAAAAGGCGTCGGTCCTTGGACATCGGCCATTTACCTTCTGTTTTGTGAAGGGCGGTGTGATATCTGGCCGGCGCGCGATGTGGCGTTGAAAGCGGCTTTCAACGCCGCGGCAAACAAGGAATTAAGCCAGGTCGAGCTGGATGAGGGGGCCATCGAATGGGCGCCCTATCGGGGGCTCGCCGCGCACATTTTGTGGACATACTACGCCCATCTCAAAGGGCGAGAGCCAATTTAATGGCAGAAAATCAACGATTATCTTCTAAACTGTCAAAAGTTTGTCATGGGGAATCAGCTATGTATGATCACAGCTGATCGAGTTTCCGAAAGAGACAGGATCGCTTGACCGCCCCTGGTCTCTCGCGGAAAGAGTTCCGACGATGAGGAGATGGCGCGTTCACTTGGCTGTTTTACACATATAACCCGCCCGTTTTTGCTTGTTCCCTGATGGTGACTTCTAACGTCGCCATGCCGAATTGGGAGGAAGCGCCATGCATATAGCGCAGCATTCACCGGAAGGCTGTCCCGCTCTCGTTTTGAATGCAGACTTCCGACCTCTGAGTTATTTCCCGTTATCGCTCTGGTGTTGGCAGGACGCCCTCAAAGCGGTCTTTCTTGATCGGGTGGAGGTTGTCGCCGAATATGAACGCGTCGTCCGCAGTCCGTCATTCGAAATGCGGTTGCCGTCGGTCGTTTCCCTAAAGACATTTGTCAATCACGCCCGCGCGCCGGCGTTCACACGATTCAACGTCTTTTTACGCGACAGCTTCACCTGTCAATATTGTGGGAATACAGATCGGGATCTTCTGACATTTGACCATGTCATCCCGCGCTCCCGCGGTGGTCGTACGACTTGGGAGAATATCGTCACGGCATGCAGCCCCTGTAACCTACGCAAGGGCGGGCGGATGCCTCGTGACGCGCGGATGGCGCCGGCGCGGACCCCTGTTCGGCCAACCATGTTTGAATTGAACGAACGCGGCCGCAGTTTTCCGCCGAACTATCTCCACGAAAGTTGGCACGACTTTCTTTATTGGGATAGCGAGTTGGAGCCTTAAGCGGCGCCCGCCGTTACCCTTTCCTCGAATCAATAGTGTTCTGGAGGGAAGCTCGGCGGCCTATTATAAGCGGTGTATACGGATCCTCGCCGTTATGCCTTGTCGGCGGTTCTAAATATCAGGTGGATTGAGCAGGATCTCGTATGGACGCAATTTTGTTCTAGCGGGCCATTCATCGCCGAGCGCATAGTTCGTTTACACTATCATGCAAGTGTCGGCGCGCCAGGTTGCAAAGAAACGCGAATGCTCTTGTAACCATTCTTGCAGTGAGACCGTTCTTACAATCGGTTGTATTCTCGGTTAACATGGCTTTACCAATGATGAGTAGGAGGCGGGCCATGGGCGCCGGTCACGAACACCCGCAGGGCGCGCGAGATGAAGACGGCGCCGCCGATCTATCCCGCCGGGATATTGTTCGCGGCATCAGTGGCTGTGGCATTGCGGCCATGGCGTCGGGCTGTGCGTATAATGAAGACCTAGGCCCTTCGGAACTTCTCTTTGTCTCGTCGGATCAGATGGCGCAATTGGCGCAAGTGGCTTGGAACGATGTAAAGCGCCATGAAACAGCCTCTCGGAACCAGAGCGACATCAATCGCGTTCAGCGCGTGGCGGAAAAAATCATCACCGCTGGCGGGGAAGACCCGGCCAGATGGGATGTTAAGGTTTTTCAATCCGATCAGTTAAACGCCTTTGCCTTGCCCGGCCGAAAAATCGGCGTCTATTCCGGCATTCTCGATTTGGTCGATAGCGACGATCAGATCGCCGCCCTGTTGGGTCATGGATACGCCCATGTGCGCTACAACCATGCCGGCGAACGATTTAGTCAAACGACCCTTGCCAAACCCGGATCGACAATCGCCCAGGTGTTGAGGGACTGTGAGGCGGATAGCGCTGAGATTAAGGCGGTTCTTGGTCTTGGTGTTAATGGCGCGGATCATCTGCCCTTTTCGCGAAAGCATGAATTGGAAGCCGATAAATTTGGCCTGCGGTATATGAACCGGGCGGGATATAGTCCGGATGAGGCGGTGCAGTTTTGGTTGAAAATGGCCTCCGCCAGCGCTGACCGATTGCCGGAAGTGCTTTCAACACACCCGGCTGACACCGCCCGGCTACGTGCCTTAGAGCGAGAGATTGAGCTATTGCCCCCGATCCGCGAGCGGTAACCTATAAGGCTGTAATCGAGTTCGCTCGGCCCCGGTAAATGGGGCTACCCCGATCGCATCCGCGCCCTAAGATCATTTTTCATGGCATTTTGCGTGATGTGGGCTAGAAAACCACGTTAGGTTATGGCATCGAACACCCCCTTCGACGGGATCGTGACCGCAATCGCGTTCCTAACGAAGATGAGGCTTTGAACAGCCACTCCCGTGGGCCGCCTTAGCTCAGTTGGTTAGAGCGCTAGATTGTGGATCTAGAGGTCGCTGGTTCGAGACCAGCAGGCGGTACCATTTTTAACGTCCAACATTCGTCGCCTATTGAGATCATTGTTCAAAGATCCGGGAATTTCGCCTGCACGATCTTATTGAGCGTTCATTGTTTCCAAAGCGAGCGCGGCTATAACGCCCGGCATGTCTATTGAAATGTCCTCACCGGAAACGCAGGCGCACGGGGGCGATGCGCCGATCTCGCGTGACGCGATTGGTAACCGGGTTGGCGCCGTCGCCATCGGCCGTAATGAGGGTGCGCGGTTAACGGCGTGCCTTCGCTCGCTGGCATCCTCGCTTCCCAGTGCTGCTCACGGGTCGATCATCTATGTCGATTCTGGGTCGACCGATGGCAGCGTTAAAAATGCTGAAGACCGTGGTGTGGGTGTTGTCCCCCTGGATATGAGCCGCCCTTTCACGGCGGCTCGGGCGCGCAACGAAGGGTTTCGCGCGCTTCGTGATGATCTGACCTATATTCAGTTTGTTGACGGCGATTGCGCCATCGCGCCGGACTGGATTGAGAAGGCCGTCGCTTTTCTGGACGATAACCCGGACGTCGCCCTTGTCTGTGGTCGGCGCCGTGAACGCGCGCCTGAGGCGTCAATTTTCAACCGGCTCTGCGATATCGAATGGGCGACGCCTATTGGGGAGACAATGTCGTCTGGCGGGGATTTTCTCGTCCGCCGGGAAGCATTTGAGGCGGTTGGCGGTTTTAACCCCGCTCTGATTGCCGGTGAGGAACCGGATCTTTGTTTTCGCCTTCGTCGTGAGGGCTGGAAAATTTGGCGCCTCGACGAGGAAATGACCTTGCACGATGCAGCGATGACAAAGATTGGCCAATGGTGGAAGCGCACCATGCGGGCCGGATACGCTTACGCCAACGGCCACGCGCTCCATGGCGGCGCGCCGGAAAAGTTCCGCCGACGTGAAGTGGCGAGGGCGGTGGCGTTTGGCGGATTATTGCCCGTCGGCTCCCTCTTCGGGGCTCTTGTTCTGCACCCTGTGTTTTTATTTGGGTTCGCTGCCTATGGGGTGCAATTGGCGCGGGTTTATCGACAACGCGCTGACCTGACGGAGGGGCGCTTTGCCTATGCGCTTTCTTGTGTCTTTGGTCGCGGCCCTGAGTTCTTAGGCGTTGCAAAGTTTTGGCGATCAAAACTTGCCGGGCGTCAATCGGCCCTCATCGAGTATAAATAATCAGATGACGGTCGAGCAAACTCCGAACACGCCATTGCGGCTGTGTCATTTAGGCCCGGAAACACCGGCGCTATCCATGACTTTTGTGTATCGCGAAGCCATCGCGTTGAAGAAGAGAGGCCATGAGGTCACTGTTGCGAGCGTTCGGCGCCCAAAGAACCCTGCGACAGATGTGGGGGCGACGTTGGGTGATGTCTTCACGCTCTATGATGCGTCTTTCATGACGTTTCTTGCCGCCTGTTTAAAGGCGTTCTTTAAGCGCCCGCTCCGGTTTTGCGCCGTGACGGGGATGGCGGTGGGAGACCTTGCGGCGAGCGCTGTCGAAAAGCGTTTTAGCCCCGCGCTTTTATGGCATTGGTTTGTCGCGTTTCATTTCGCGCAGTTTCTAGAAGCGCGCCGCGTTCAGCATGTGCACGTCCACTTCGCGCATTTCCCCACCCAAATTGCCATGTACGCGGCGCGGTTTGCTGGACTACCCTTTACCGTGATGGCCCATGCCAATGATATCTATGAAAATGGCGTCCTGTTGGCGGAAAAGGCAAGCCGCGCCGAGGCGTTTGTGTCTATCTCGGATTATAACCGTCAGTATCTTTCCTCATTGGGCGTAGCCTTGAAAAAAATGCCCATCGTGCGTTGCGGTGTTTCGTTAACGGATGACCTTGAGTCTAGCGATGCAGGGCCGGGGAGCAGCGGCGATTTCGTTGTTGGCTCGCTCGGGCGGTTAGTGCCGAAAAAAGGAATGGACACGACCATTCGCGCCGTTGGCGCCCTGAAGGCTGAGGGTGTGCCGGTAAAGCTTGAAATTGTCGGCGATGGGCCCTTGAGGGAAGAGCTTGAAACCCTGGTGGCGGACCTCGGTCTGGGCAGCGAGATTTCCTTTAAGGGCGCTATGCCGAATTCAGCGGTCATGGCGTGGATGGATCGTCTTGATCTTTTTGTGTTGGCCTGTCGGCGGGATCAGAACGGCGATGTCGACGGTATTCCGGTGGCGTTAATGGAAGCGATGGCAAAAGGAAAACCCGTCATTTCGACGAAGATTTCCGGCGTGCCGGAACTGATCGTCGACGGGTCAGCCGGCCTCTTGGTGGAGCCGGAAGATCATGACGCGCTCGCAACGGCGCTGCGTCACTGTGTTGAAGACGAGGGGCTGTACAATCGCTTGAGCAACGGCGCGCGACAGCGCATTGAAGAAGAATTCGGTGAAAAGGTGAATACGGATCGCCTAGAATCGATTATGCGCGACGCGGTAAGGAAAAACACGCCATGAGCTATCTTGTTATTTCTCCCTGCCGCAATGAAGCGGATTACATGCGCAAAAC
Source organism: Parvularculaceae bacterium (assembly GCA_965263305.1). Taxonomy (GTDB): domain Bacteria; phylum Pseudomonadota; class Alphaproteobacteria; order Caulobacterales; family Parvularculaceae; genus MED-G105. The sequence goes on along the minus strand of OZ253666.1, from coordinate 13,896 downwards.
CCTGGAAAGCATGGCGGCGCAAACCGTTCGGCCGGCGCGGTGGGTGATCGTTGACGATGGCTCTACAGATGAGACCCCGTCGATCCTGGCGGCGTTCGCTGAACAACATGATTGGGTCACCATTGTGCAAAAGCCTGATCGTGGGTTCAGGGCCGTGGGGCCGGGCGTCATCGAGGCTTTTTATTTCGGTCTTGAGACGGTTGATATGGATGAGTTTGAGTTCTTGACGAAACTCGATCTCGACCTCGATCTGCCGCCGCGTTATTTCGAGATTCTCATGGCCCGGATGGCGGAAACCCCGCGTATCGGGACCTCCTCGGGCAAACCATATTTCAGGGGGAATGATGGGGAATTGCGGTCGGAACGACGCGGGGATGAAATGTCAGTCGGGATGACGAAATTCTACCGTACAAGTTGTTTTAAGGATATTGGCGGCTTCGTACGCGAAGTTATGTGGGATGGGATTGATTGCCATAAATGCCGTCAAAAAGGGTGGATCGCTGTCAGCTGGGACGACCCGGAATTGCGCTTTGAGCATCTCCGGCCCATGGGGTCCAGCCATAAGGGTATCCTGACGGGGCGCGCCCGCCATGGATATGGTCAGTATTTTATGGGGTCTGACCCGCTTTACTTTTTGGCGACGGCAGTATTCCGTATGCGGGATAAACCCTATGTCATTGGTGGTTTGATGACCGTATGGGGGTATTTCAAGGCGATGGCGCAACGAAAACCGAAACTTGATGATCCATCTCTACGTGACTACATCCAGTCCTATCAGCGCCGTGCGCTAGTGGCCGGCAAGGCGCGCGCAACCGCCGAGGCAAATGCGCGTGGGGAACAGGTTTGGCGAGGTTGATCCTAACGTTCCAGTATATAGCTGAAAACAATTGTTCGGTTTTTCAAACACTCTGGGGGTGGTTCTTCGGTGAGGACCCATTTTTCCATCGCAATGAGCGCGCGATCTGAAAATTCCTCGACCCCTATTGCAGCAATCACCTTACTGCGCCCAATACCCGTTCCTAGAATATCATATCCGATGAATACGGAGCTAACTTGCCCATCATCTGCTTGGTCTTGAGGGAATTTTGGAGCATCTCTCTTTTTCCAATTTAGTTTACAGGAGGGGTTTATATCATTTGGTAGTAGCGCGATTGATTCTATATCAGGCCGATTGTCTGATTCGGCAAACGCCTCTTTGACGCGTCTATTATTTTTTGACGCACCCAAGACGCCGATGGCGTTACGCCAGGCCCAAATGCGTGCTAGCGTTGGGTTGTACGTATCAATACTATCCTGTTCAGGAAAGAGCAGAATGGCTTCGTTTAATCTTTCCAGTGCCGTTATCAGCAAAATTCCGGTACTACTCGGATTAGCTATTCTTGCCACTGATGAGTATAGCAGCGCATCAACCAATAAATCGGTATTCGTCGGTTTGATTTCACGTGCTTGTTCTAGGCTCGTATCAGCGTATTGTCTGGTGCGATAGTAATTCGGTTTCTTTTTGTTTCGAAATTCGTTGATCGCTAAGTATAGCCATGCGCGGGCCGACGCATCGGAAACTGGTGATCCGAGATTTGTGTAACTTCTGATTTCTGTTTTTAAAGCGGCAACCTTGTCGCGATCGTCGGGCGCTGCTTCAAAATTAGATAACGCCAGACGCAGGCGAATGTCTGCCGGGTCTAAAGCGCCATCAGACAAATCTGCGAGTTCAAGAGCGCGAGCAAATGCTTCCTTCGCTTTGTTGGGATCGCTGGCGGCGACGGTTTGGGCATAGTTGTAGGCGAGGATTGCGGTCAGCCTTGATGCGCCCAATTCTTGTTCTGCATCGCGCCACGCCTTCTCCGCATGTTTTTCAGCCTTTGCGACATCACCGGCTTCCACGGCAGCTTGGTAAGCGCGATATTCCTCTCGATAGTCGGCCAATGCAGGCGTAAAAATGAACGCAGCCAATAAGCCGATAAAGAAATGACATTTCATAACGCGACGCCCCCAGGTTTCATAAATCACTGCGCAAAGCTACAGCAATAATAGAAAAGGGGCTGTCCCAGAAGATTTAGTTTCTTGAGTATGGTTTGAGCCATTCTCGGAGTGTTTTCAAGAGCTGATCGGCGGCTCCATAATTGAAGCGCCACTCACATTCCTTGAGATAAAGATGGAAGTTTTGCTTGGGGATACCATTGTATTTCCTGAGGTGCCGCTTTGCCTGGTTCCAGAAGTTTTCGATGCCGTTTATGTGGTTTTGCCTATCAGCGAAAAGCTGTGAATGGTTGATCCGCATATGGTGAAAATCAGTGATGTCGAGCGTGTCGTAAGATCGATAACTGTCGGTGTAAACAATGCTGTCAGGCTGTACTTTGCAAGCAATAATAGGGATTAACGTGTCAGCCTTGGTATCGCTGACAGCGACGGTGAACACGCGTCCTCCGCGTTTCAGCAGTCCAAAGACAGGTATCTTTCCAGCTGCGCCGCGTCCACGCTTACCCTTCCGAACACCGCCGAAATAGCTTTCATCAACTTCTACTTCGCCAGCCAACTCGGAGGCTTCTTCGATCAGCTTTTCCGCAATAACAATCCGCAAGCGATGATAGAAAGTGGCTGCTGTGTCCTTATTCACACCGACAAGCAAACAAGCCGTTCTGGCTGGCGTACCCGCAACGAAGTGTTCGAGCAGCTTATTCGTCTGATTATGCGTTAGTTTTGAATGCTTTAGCCGCATCCCGCCATCCTAGATGTTTCAAACATCTGGGACAGCCCCATAGAAAATTAAAAGTCAACGAAAAGACGGGTCTATTTCTAGCGATTACCGCACATCTGGATACTGTTCTTCCAATCCGCGTTTCTTCCCAAATGCCCATTGAAGGCCGACTTTGAAAAACACCCAGTTTGCTTTCAACTCGCCCCAGTGGGCGAGACGGCGATCGGAGGTGCGCACGAAACGGGGCATCAGGCGGATGCGCCCCCGGCGAGCGAGCTTTAAACAGAGGTCGGCTTCTTCCATCACCGTGACCGTCGGATCAAAGCCCTCGACGGCAAGAAAGTCGTCGCGTCTGAAAAACATTGCGTGGTCGCCAAACAACAATCGTCCGCCCCGGACGAAGAGATGGGGCCTGAAAAACAACGGGACGTACCAGGTCTTCAACCAGTTATGGAGTGTTGTCGCCCAACGGGTTTTTGCGCCGTCCCCTATCAGGGGCGTAAAGCTCGCTAGGCTGACTCGCGGATCGGCCAACGCTTTCTGGACAACGCTCAACGCATCCGTCGGTAAGTGGGTATCGGCATGGACCACGCAGATATAGTCCGCCGTCGAGGCGGCGACCCCCTCATTGATCTGACCGGGCCTTCCTGGGTGAGTTGCGATGATGACGCGAAACCCAAGCGCGCGCGCCATATCAACGGATCCGTCCGTTGATCCCCCGTCAACGATGGTAATTTCTGTTGGCGCCGGGTCGAGAGCGGTGAAGGAGTGGGCGAGCGCCTCAAGGGTGGTCGTCTCGTTCAAGATCGGCGTGACGATGGCGACGCTTGGTCGGACATTGGGGCCGCTGCTGTCGGGACCATTGTCCAAAGGAGTATCATCTGAAATGGCCGATCGTTGCGACCGGTTCTCTTGGGAGTGATTTATTTTGGCTTCGGGCAAGGCGGCGAAGCCTCCAAGGGGAGCGTTGACGTCAACGCCGTTCGAGAACGTAAAGCGCCTGCAGAAAAGCGCCTGCATAGGGTTTTTCGCTTTGGTGAATAAGGCGGAAGCCTAAATTGTCAAATAGGGCGCTCCAGCCGGCGTCATCTTTGTTACTGTGGGGGTGCCCAATAAACTCCAAATTGGTGATGCTGTCCGCGATCTTGGTCAGGCGCCGCTGGAATGGGGAATGGTAAATATCCTCAATAACAAGGAGTTTCGGCGCAATCCTCCCTGTTTCTCTCAATAGTGTCTCCGGGTCCTCAACATGGTGCAGGACCGTGGCGATAATGGCCGCATCATAGGCGTCGTCGCGGAAAGGCAGGGAATCGCCGTCATATAAAAGCGGGGCGAGGTCGCTGATATAGGCCGTGTCAGAAACATCGAGCCCGTCGGTCTGAAACCCGCGATCACGCAAGGTGCGCAACAAGCTGCCCGGGCCGGATCCGACCTCCAGCAACCGATCACCCTGTGTTATGAACGGGGCCATCCAATCGGCTTTGCGCCGGGCGTCGGCGCACCAGGCGGCGAAAAGCGCCGGCCCGAGGACGGGCGTCTGCCAAAGGCCGCGGCGGCTCGCTGAACCAGACGGGTTGCCTAGGGATGTGTCGACGGGGGGAGTGGAGGACATATCAAACGCCATACCCCATGGCGCAATCACAGGCGAATGATAAAGCCTCACTACTTGGGGCTAAATCAATCATCAGATCGTTTTTACAGGATCGCTTCGGCGACGAAAAAACCATCCTACCATATTCGATCTTCTGCGGCGCAGCGACCGATTGCTTTCCGGCCGCGACCTGCCTAATTTCCGCGCAAATTCAGTGAGTCTTAAGAGGAGCGATCCATGGCGACCCCCGCCTTTTTGCTAGACTATCTTCCGATCCTGGTTTTCCTCGGCATCGCAACCGTGCTCGGGGTGGGGTTCGTTGTTATTCCCCTTTTGATCGCACCGGCCGAGCCCGATGTCGAAAAAGTCTCGACCTATGAGTGCGGCTTTAACGCTTTTGACGACGCCCGTATGAAGTTTGATGTGCAATTCTATATTGTCGCCATCCTTTTTATTATCGTCGATTTAGATGTGGCGTTTCTTTTTCCGTGGGCGGTAACGTTATTTAACCCGACATTGGGCGCTGATCGTGGATTTCAGATTTTCGCCTTTTGGTCGATGTTTGTCTTTTTGGCGGTGTTCGCCGTCGGTTTCCTCTATGAGTGGAAGAAAGGAGCGCTGGAATGGCGCTAATCCGTCCTGATAAAAATGCGGCTGCGAACCCTTCGGTGACGCGCCAAAACAAAGCGCTTCAAGGGATCGCCGACGATGGCGGCCCAGTCTATAATCCCGAGGCGGAAGACCCGTTCTTTACCGAATTGTCGGACCAGCTCGCCGATCGGGGGTTCTTCACAGCGCCAGCGGATGCGCTGATCAACTGGGCGCGCACCGGTTCACTGATGTGGATGACCTTTGGCCTCGCCTGTTGTGCCGTAGAGATGATGCAATCCGCGATGCCGCGCTATGATCTTGAGCGCTTTGGCTTTGCACCGCGCGCCTCGCCGCGTCAGTCCGATGTGATGATTGTGGCGGGCACCCTCACCAACAAAATGGCGCCGGCGTTGCGCAAGGTTTACGATCAAATGCCGAACCCGCGCTATGTCATCTCCATGGGCTCATGTGCGAATGGCGGCGGCTATTACCATTATTCTTATGCCGTGGTGCGCGGTTGTGACCGTATTGTGCCGGTGGATATCTACATTCCAGGGTGCCCTCCGACGGCGGAAGCGTTGGTGTATGGCGTCCTGCAACTGCAGAAGAAAATCCGGCGTGAAGGCTCCATCGTTCGATAAGGTCGATTGATATGCTGATGCGTGGTCTTCGTCGTTTTGTGGTGTTCAGCGCGCTTTTTATCGGGGCGTTGCTCGCGGCGAATATCCTTCGGGAAGGCGGCTTTACGAATGACGTCGCCATACGAGCGATCATTGGCGGCGCGATTGGCGGCGTTGTGGTGACAGCCTATCTGGAACTGCGGACGCGCATAAAGTCGGCGATTTATTCCGCCGCGGGCGGCGGGCCTAACGAAAACGACACAGAAATTGGGAAATCATCGTGAGTGAAGAGCTTAAAGAATTGGCAGAGCATATTTCCGCGTCGATTGACGAGGATATTCGCGACGCCTTTATCGCTTACGGCGAGCTAACGGTTGCGGCGCGGGCCGACCGAATTGAGCATGTGCTGAAGTTCCTCCGTGACGATTCGATGTGCAATTTCATCACGCTCATCGATATCTGCGGCGTTGATTACCCCGATCGCCCGCAACGATTTGACGTCGTTTATCATCTATTGAGCCTGCACAATAACTTGCGCATCCGTGTAAAGGCGCAAGTTGGCGAGGATGAGACGATCTCCACGGTCCGCAACGTCTATCCTTGCGCCGATTGGTTCGAGCGCGAGGCGTTTGATATGTACGGCATTGTCTTTACGGGCAATCCGGATTTGCGCCGTATTCTGACAGATTATGGGTTTGAGGGGCATCCATTGCGAAAGGATTTCCCGCTGACGGGCTATACTGAAGTGCGCTATGATGACCAGGAAAAACGTGTTGTTTATGAGCCTGTGAAGCTCGTGCAAGAATTCAGAAATTTCGATTATTTAAGCCCTTGGGAAGGAGCGCAATATGCGCTGCCGGGGGATGAGAAGGCTGAAAATTGATGCCCACATTTTTTCAAACGCTGAGGCTAATTGCTTTTTTTTGCTTTGCCATTGCAATGGCGGTGTTCACGGACGTAGCTGGTGCGATCCAACTTCCACCGGAGCTACAGGCCCTTATCGATAAAAAGAAAGCGGCGATCGCAGCGGGTGAAACGCCTATTCAACGGGCCAGTGAGGCTGATTTAGCAGCCGCGATAGAGATCGCCATTTCTCGACAAGACGATTTGTTGTCAGTTTTGTCCGCTCGGGAATTGAAAACGGCGGCAAAACTTGGGGCCGCGCATTGGGAGGATTGTTCGGCGGCGTTTGAAATCTATGGCCAATTAGAAGGGTCGATGGTCAGCCAACAACAGCCGAAAACACAGCATCAAACCCGCATTAATATGATTTATGCTGCGCTCTATCGAAATGCGCAAAGGGTTGTTTCGACGTCGAAGAAATACAAGAAAAATCCTGACCCGAAATTTCAAGCAGCGTTGCAAAAAACCAGAGATGAGCCTTCGAGTGATGACATGGCGCTCTTCATTTCGGCTTACGGGCTAAAATGCAACGCCGAACGGGTAAAGCTTGGTGCGTCGGGCAACGCCGGTGAAGCTGTCGCAACGCTGATCAGCGATCCGTATAAAAAAGCTTTGGCGCATTTGGAGGTTTCTAAATGACGATAAAGTCAGGTCAATGCCTATGCGGCGCCATTAAATTTACCTGTGTCCCGAAACCGCATACGGATGGAATGCATGTTGACGCTTGCCATTGCGGCATGTGCCGACGGGCGATCGGCGGGCCATTGATGGGCGTCACATTGGCCGAAGCGCCTGTTGTAGAAGATGAGACGGCGTTGTCGGTTTATGAATCGTCTGACTGGGCCGAGCGTGTGTTTTGCAGAAAATGCGGTTCAAACCTATTTTACCGCATGAAGGATGGCGGCTTCTATACGGTGAATGCCGGCGCGTTAGACGATTTGAGCGACGCAAAATTAACCGTCGAAATTTTTACAGACGACAAACCAGACTTCTACAGTTTTTCCCAAGATACAAAGAAAATGACCGGCGCTGAGGTAATGGCGGCGTTCGCAAGCGGAGAAAGCGCTTCTTAAAATGGCAGATGGAACACGTACAGTTGTCGTTGAAGATTCGGCGTCTGACTCGTCGTCGGACCGGAACTTTACGATAAATTTCGGCCCTCAGCACCCAGCCGCTCACGGGGTTTTACGCCTTGTCCTTGAGTTGGACGGGGAGGTCGTGGAACGGGTCGACCCGCATATTGGCCTTCTCCATCGCGGTACGGAAAAACTGATTGAGTATAAAACCTACCTCCAAGCGATCCCATATTTTGACCGTCTGGATTATGTCGCGCCGATGAACCAGGAGCATGCCTTCTGCCTAGCGGCGGAGAAGTTGCTCGGCATTACCCCGCCGCGTCGTGCGCAACATATTCGCGTTTTATTCTGTGAAGTGGGGCGACTATTATCCCACATCCTGAATATCACGACGCAGGCATTGGATGTCGGCGCCTTAACCCCGCCGGTTTGGGGTTTCGAAGAGCGCGAAAAACTGATGGTTTTCTATGAGCGCGCGTCGGGCAGCCGTATGCATGCTGCATATTTCCGCGTTGGCGGCGTCCATCAGGATCTGCCGGAAGCTCTTCTAAATGATCTTGATGAATGGTGCGATCAATTTCCGCAAAAACTCGATGATATCGAAACGCTCATCACCGAGAACCGGATCTTTAAGCAGCGCAATGTTGATATCGGTGTTGTGACGGCCGACCAGGCGTTTGAGTGGGGTTTCACCGGCGTAATGGTGCGCGGTTCTGGTGTCGCCTGGGACTTGCGCAAAAGCCAGCCTTACGAAACCTATGCCGAGTATGATTTTGATATCCCCGTCGGCAAAAACGGCGATTGTTGGGATCGCTATCTGTGCCGCGTCGAAGAGATGCGTCAGTCACTTTCCATCATGAAGCAGGCCATCGCCAAAATCCGTGAGGAGGGCCCGGGCCCTGTCTTAACGACGGATGGCAAAGTGGCGCCGCCGCGCCGTGGCGACATGAAGCAATCCATGGAAGCGCTGATCCACCATTTCAAGCTGTATACAGAAGGCTTTCACGTTCCGGCCGGCGAAGTCTACGTCGCCGTCGAGGCGCCCAAGGGTGAGTTTGGCGTGTATCTGATTTCGGACGGCACAAATAAACCCTATCGCTGTAAAATCCGCGCCCCTGGGTATCCGCACCTGCAAGCCATGGATTGGATTAACCGTGGACACATGCTGGCGGATGTTTCAGCCATTCTCGGGTCTTTGGATATCGTGTTCGGCGAGATTGATCGCTAAACCCACGGCTGGCAGACTGGCGGCGTTCAAGGAAGTTCAGAAGGCCGTCATGTCCAATAGCAACCCAGATAAACGCTATACCTACGACCACGTCGTTCTAGACGATCAATCCGTGGCGTTTAAATGCCGTCAAGATGCCGCGGCGCTGCCGTGGTTGGCGTTGCCACCGTCAGACCCCATCGTTGTTCAGATGGCGACCTATTTTTCATCAGTTGAGGCTGCGATCGCGCGAAATGCGTTCGAGGCGAGCCAATGGTCGGCTTTGACCGCCCATCATTGGGAGTGCCGGGCGACGGGAGAGGGCGCCGCCCATGCGAGCCATGGTTTGGTTGAACCGTCCGCGGATCCGGACTCTCCGTCATTTGCGGCGACCTTTTTCAATGAACAAGGAGACATCGTGTACCGAATGACCGGAGAAGGGGTCTTCTTTCGGACGCGAGACTTTAAAGCGTGGCGCGAAAAGAACCGACAAACGATTAGTGCTCTACCCGCATGTGAAAATTTTGTTTATGCGGGGCCGGACGACCTGGGTGTCGCGAGCGAAAGCGAATGCCTATCGGGTCCTTTGTTGGGCGAGGGGACGCCAGATCAGGGCGGACTTTGGGCGGACGCCCTTATTACATCGGAAAATGGTTTTGCGCCTGGTCATCCGTACCATGCAGGCTCTGGCGACCACGTAAATGCTCCCCATATCCTCGATGCTGTCCGGCAAGCGGCGCATATGGCGCGCCGTCGCGAAGGGTTTTCGCTTACCATCCGCGGGGGGAAGGCCGCGTTTTCTCGATATATCGAGCTTGGTCATCCATTCCGGGTGGGGATAGAAAACCAAACCCCTGATGAGACGCAGATGACGGTCAGCCAGGGCGATCGTTTATGTTCGACGGTCACGTTGTCTTACGGTGACGAGGGCGAGCGTTTCCAACGCTCGCCGGTCACTTGTCCAACAATGATTATTGTTCCAGAGCCCACATTGTACTGCGGGCATTTTCGACCGCTTGGGTCATGATCGGCCGTGACACGCTCAGTGGGAGGCCGACCGTCGTGTGGGTGGAGACGATTTGTGGTCTGTCGAACCCCGTCACGCCGCTTAGATCGTTGCGTTCCGTAATATTGCGGACGGCGGCGAGCGTATTGCTCGTAGACTGGAAGGTGATGCCGTCCACAAACTGATCAAACAGCGCTCTGTTTTGTTCAAATATGTTGATAAGACTGCCGCACCCGACGGTCACGACCGCGCCATCCGTGAAAATTGAGTATGTTATTGTCCGTACAGGTATCTGCGTAGCTGAGTCTGTCAGAGTGTAAACGGCTGCGAAGCCGGGAATGCCATCGACACTGATCCGATATGGGTTTTCCCCATTGCTGACGGTTATATTCTGCCCGGCCTGCCGGAAGCCCGCTTGGAGAAAGTCAACATATGCGTCGCCCGATAGAGAGGTGAAAATATTCAGGGCGGTCTGCTTTTCGGCGTCGGAGGCGCTTACCGGCGACGTATGAACCGTGCAGGAGAGGGGCAAGCTTGCGGAGGTATCCCGCATCCAGAGAGGGGTTGTGGTGTCCACGGGCTCGACCAGCGCCCAATCTGTGACGTTCTCCATAGAGTAGACGCCGGGCACCCCGTTCGCTTCGCGAGAATAAGATTGGGCGAAGGCCGCCAATGACAGGAGGCATGCTGCCCCAAATCCCAATACGCCGCGTTTAAGAAATTTGTTATTCATAAATCCCCCCTGGAAACTTTCTCGACATTCTTCTTCAGAAGAACCCATGGCCCTGATGACATATCGTCCCTGACACCATGCCGATTTTGGGGAAGCTTGGCAATGTGGCTTGATAAGGGAGCGCCAGGATCAGAAATGGAGGCGATTTGACCGCTTGATCTATGGCGTTGAAAGGGCCTAACACCCTAAAAACCGGAGTGTAAGCGTCGATTCTTCGGCGCTTTTGCTCTTTCGCGCCTTTTGCTCTTTCCTGTAAGAGAGGCGGAATTTTGAATTAAGAGGGCCGGCCGTAAAAAGCCGCGCAAAATGCTATGGCCGTCCGTAAACCCGCCAAGGATCAACCCGCCTCCTTTGAGTGGTCGCCCGCCAATCAGGTTTGGTGCGACGCCCAAATGACCAAGTACCCTGAAGGACGGCAAGCCTCGTGCGTGATCCCGTTTCTCTGGCGCGGTCAAAAGCAGGAGGGGTGGATTTCCATCGCGATGATGGAGGTTATCGCCCGCCAGCTGGGGATGCCCTATATCCGTGTTTACGAAGTGGCGACGTTTTACTCCATGTTCAACCTCGAACCCGCTGGTGAGTATTTCATCCAGGTCTGTGGGACGACGCCCTGCATGCTACGCGGCTCGCGGGACTTGAATGCGGTGTGCGAGAAGGTCATTGGCAAACAGGGGGACGTCTCTGCCGACGGGAAATTCTCCTGGCTGGAAGTCGAATGCCTTGGCGCTTGCGTCAACGCCCCCATGATCCAGATTTCTACGAAAGATGGCGATCACTATTACGAAGATTTGACGCCGGGGGTTTTTGAAGAGCTGCTCGGCAAACTCGCCAAGGGTGAAGAGGTAAAGATCGGCACCGCGAACGATAAGCGCCATACATCAAACCCAGAAGGTGATCTAACCACCCTGACCGATCCGGCGCTTTTTGACGGATCGCTCGCCAAGCCCATCCGTGAACTGCCGAATTCGAAGCCGGCGGCTGAGTAGGCATTTTGGCCGCCAGGGCGAGGGAAAGCAATGGCAGAGGAGTTCGAAGGACCCGATACGGAGTTAATGATACGCCAGGCGTTTATGGCCGCGGCGCAACTCTCGACAACGTTTTTGCTATGTTGTCTTTATTGGGTCTTCGGCAACAAACTTGGCGCGATGTTTATTGGCTCGTTCGGTGTGATGTTGATGGTCGTAACGTATTTTCTGTCACAAGATGACTCGAAAGCGGAAAATCCGTGGGAGGATCTTGAAGAGAATACGGATCGATCGCCCCATTATATCCCCGAGCTTGATCCGACAAGTCCGAAACGCGCGCGCGCTAAGGGACAAAAGACCTATTGGCTCGCCTTTGGCGGCGGTGGCCTTCTTTCCGTCCTCGCCGTATTCGCATTGGCTGCGGGGGTAGGGCCGATATGGCATATGCTGTTCGCCGCTTCTCTTATCACCTTTTCGCCATTGACCGTTCTATGGTTCACCTGAAAACCCAAAATAAGTACGGATTGTTTTTATGACGCTCCAAGATAAAGATCGAATTTTCACAAACCTTTATGGTCTTCACGACTGGCGACTAGAGGAAGCGAAAAAGCGCGGCGCCTGGAATGGGACGGCCGATATTATCCGCATGGGATCGGCATGGATCATTGATCAGATCAAAGAATCCGGATTGCGCGGGCGTGGCGGCGCCGGTTTTCCTACCGGGCTAAAATGGTCCTTTATGCCCAAAGAAGTAAAGGATCGTCCCCATTATCTTGTCGTGAATGCGGACGAATCTGAGCCCGGCACCTGTAAAGACCGGGATATCATGCGCCATGATCCTCACCTGTTTATTGAAGGATGTCTTGTGGCGTCTTTCGCCATGCAGGCGAACGCTTGTTACGTCTATTTGCGCGGCGAATATGTCGATGAACGCGAAACCCTCCAGGCGGCGGTGGATGAGGCCTATGCGGCCGGCCTTTTAGGCAAAAACGCTGCAGGCTCTGGTTGGGATTTTGATCTGTATGTTCACCACGGCGCCGGGGCGTATATCTGTGGCGAAGAAACGGCGCTTTTGGAAAGCCTTGAAGGGAAGAAGGGCCAGCCACGATTGAAACCGCCTTTCCCTGCCGGCGCCGGGTTATATGGCTGCCCGACGACGGTGAATAACGTGGAGTCAATCGCCGTCTGTCCTACGATCATTCGCCGGGGCGCCGGTTGGTTTAAATCTCTGGGTCGTCCGAACAATGCCGGTACAAAGCTTTTTTGCATTTCTGGTCATGTAAACCGGCCGTGTAACGTCGAAGAGGAAATGTCGATCCCGCTGAAGACGCTTCTGGAACGACATGCCGGTGGCGTTGTTGGCGGTTGGGAGAACCTAAAAGCGGTGATTCCCGGTGGGTCGTCCGTGCCGCTGCTGCCGAAAGAGATTTGTGATGATGTCCTGATGGATTTTGATGCCCTGCGCGATGTGAAGTCCGGCCTTGGCACCGCAGCGGTCATCGTCATGGATAAGTCGACGGATGTGGTAAAAGCCATCTCGCGCATCTCCTATTTCTATAAACATGAAAGCTGCGGCCAGTGCACGCCATGCCGGGAAGGGACGGGCTGGATGTGGCGTGTCTTAGAACGCATGGCGATTGGCGATTCCTCCACTGCCGAGATCGATAAGCTTTTGGATGTCGCAAGTCAGGTCGAAGGCCATACGATCTGCGCTCTTGGAGACGCGGCTGCATGGCCCATTCAAGGTCTCATCCGCCACTTCCGCGGTGAGATTGAAGAGCGAATCAACACCTACAGAGCCGAAAAAGGCCCGGTTTTTGTACAACAAGACATCGTTGCTGCAGAATAAACCGGCTACCGATTGATTTTTGAAATACAATCTTCGCGGCGATAAATGCCCTCAAAACAAGGCTTTTTGTGTTTTTTTGAGCGCAATTACCCATTTAGACCCTAAAACAAAGCATATTTCATGTTGTGTTTGCGCGAATCTCATGATGGTCTCGGCTACGCAATTCGCTCTATTTTAAAGGAATTAAATCATGGCTCCGGCAAAAAAGACCGCCCGTAAAACGGCCACCAAGAAAAAAGCTGTAAAAAAGACCACTGCCCGTAAGACGGTCGCAAAGAAAAAAGCGCCAGCGAAAAAGAAAGCAACGAAGAAAAAAAGCGGCTGCGCCGGCCGTGATGACGTTAAAGCATATTGCTGCGACGATGTCTGAAGACCATGAAATGTCAAAACGTCAGATGGAAGAAATCCTAGGGGATTTCGTTGATCACATTGGTGATAACCTCAGAAAAGGTCAAAAATTCGGATCTCTGGCCTTGGTATTCTCCAGGTGCGCAACCGCCCGGCCCGTATGGGGCGTAACCCAGCGACGGGTGAGTCAATCCGCATTAAAGCGAGTAAAAAAGTCGCTTTCCGGGTTGCGAAAGATCTTAAAGAATCTATCTAGCCCGGTTCCGTTTTCACGAATAAACGCCCTGATGAATGTCAGGGCGTTTTCTTTAT